>JBEKIB010000050.1:0-35908 GCA_050011975.1 Terriglobales bacterium
CCGAATTTCGTTTCTTCATCGCGGATGCTGTGGCCGCCGACCACGGTGCATCCCGCCTCGATCATCTTCGACAAGCCGCCGGCCAGAATGCGCTCCAGAATGTTGAGATCGGCTTTATCGGGGAAGCAGACGAGAGCCAGCGATGTCAGCGGCTTTCCACCCATGGCGTAGACGTCGCTGAGTGCGTTGGTAGCGGCGATCTGGCCAAAGGTGTAGGGATCGTCCACGATGGGCGTGAAAAAATCCACCGTCTGCACCAGCGCCGTCTCGGGCGTGAGCAGATACACTCCGGCGTCGTCGGCGTGATCGAAGCCGACTAGCACATTCGGGTCCTGTTGCCGGGCTAATTTCCCAAGCACCGTGTCCAGCGCCGCCGGACTCAGCTTGGAAGCTCAACCCGCGGCTTTTACGGACTCCGTGAGACGGAATGGTTTTGCGTCGGGCACGAGGCCCATTGTAAACGGAGGCAACCATTGCGGAGGTCAGAGGTCAGATTGCAGAGGTGAGAACCCGAAGGGTTTACCTCTGCAATCTGACTTCTAACTTCTGACGTCTTACTTTGTACTGACCTGCGTGATCTGCAGATCGGGATAGGCGTGGTTCCACTGCGCCGAGATGTTCTCGAAGGTCAGGCGGAAAGGCTTGCTCTCACCGGGCGCGAGCGGCGACAGGCTGAGGTCCACGGCTTCATCGTACGGTCCGCCGGTGCGTAGAACGTGGATGGGAAGTTCCTCACGCTGCGCCGTCTGTCCCATGTCGTCGTTGAACGTGATCTGCGCCACGGCGTGGATGACAGTCTTGTCGCCAGTGTTGGTGATGGAGCCGTCGAGATAGCTGACGGTAGCACCGACAAAATTCTGCGCGGCGCTGGTCTTCAGGTCCGAGAATTTCAAGTAGGCGGCATAGGCTGGAGGTGGGGCGGGCTTTTTCTGCTCGGCGCGAAAAATCAGCGCAAGAATGCCGACCACTATCCCTACGATGACGATCCCGACCAGAATAGGACGCAGGCTGGACTCTTCCGGCTCCGTTGTGGGATTCGCATTCGGCTGGATCAGGCTACCCATGGCGGGATTGTACTACCGGCGACCCCTCGCGCTGGCGGCGAAGCCGAACTGCGCTCGTCCGGGACAGCCGGGGGTGCGCGTCCCTCCGCACCCGTTTCGCTAGTGGGCGCTCACGTCGGAAGACGATGCTTTCGCGGAGTTCCCCGATTCCCGCGCGTAGCTCACACGGTAGTTGTTGTATTCAATTGTCAGCGTGGCCCGGCCCCCGAGCCGGATGTAGCTCACAGACTCATTGCGCCGCGGTAGCCAGAAATCCTGCACTTTCATGTACTCGTGATGAACCTCATTTTTCTTCGTCCAGAAGGAAGGGTTCTGGGCCGGCTCGGCCTCAATCCGGGTCACGGCAAAATCGGTTCCGTCGACCCACACTTTGCCGCGATAGACGTACTTGCTTCTCACCTTCGGGTAGACGGCAAGCACGTATTGGCTGCTCTTGTTAGAAGAATTGAGGCCCGAAGAATTGACGCCCGACGACTCGAAGCCGATCAGCACGAAGTCGTAGTTGTCGCGGTTCAGCAGGGTGCGGGCATGCATTTCCGGCACGGCGGCCTCTTTTTCGCTCTCCAGCAACCGTTTGAACACGCGATCAATGATCAGCTTCGATCCCGTTTGGGAAACGACTCTAAAGCTCTTGGTGGAAGGACTGTCATAAGTGGCCTCCACAGTCATTTCGGCGTCGCGGTCGCCCGGGAATCCCCGATAGGAAAGGTGATACACGCGGGTGGATTCGTAGTGGCGCAGAGCCTGCGCCCGCGCTACATCTTTGCGGACGAGATTGTCCACGACCTGATCGACCGAAAGTGGCGCCGTAGTGATGGAAGGCGGCAGCGGGTCGGAATCGACGCCGGCCCCGTACGCGCCCACCAGTGCAATCGCCAGAAAAAAGAAAAGTCCGGTCGAATTGTGGACCGAGATCTGGACGGAGCTTCGAATTGAACTCTGGATGGAATTCAAGAATAGGCGCATGCATCATCCGTCAAAGGGCTTAGCTTACCACTATCGCTGGGCGTCCCGAGTGTGGCGCGGCCCAGACCGCGGAGCGACTGCCTGTGGATATTTCGGTTCCGGCTTTTCAGCGCCAACCGCATAAATTTCTCGGTTAGCCTGAATGATTTCACCCACTTTCGAGAATCGGGCCGCGATGCCCAGGGAATGTTTTCACTTACTTGCGGAAAAGAACAAACGGGCACATAATTGCTCCGGCATCAGGCGCACCTAAGGAGCCCTCCCCCATGCGGTTTCGCCAGAGCGACAGGTATGATGTTCATCGGAACTGGATTGCGATCTTCTCCTACACCGCGTCGCTGGCTGTCAGTCTGGCGATTTGGAGAGGTGTATTCCGAGCCGTGGAACACTTGGTAAAGTAAGTTCTCTCACCGATCCTACGTTACCGATCACAGTCGTTACCGATCACAGTCGTTACCGATCACAGTCGTTACCGATCATAGTGCAGCAGCGAGAAGACGTCGTATTTTGCCAGTCTCTCGCGACCTCTCAGGAAGTCGAGTTCGACCACAAACGCCAGTCCCGCAATCTGTGCGCCCAAGCCGCTGGCCAACTCCGCAGTCGCGACCGCCGTTCCTCCGGTAGCCAGCAGGTCATCCACGATCAGAACCCGCTGACCTTTGCTGATGGCATCTTTGTGGACCTCCAGCGCGTTGCTGCCATATTCAAGTTCGTAGCTGACCCTCACCGTTTCGGCGGGCAGCTTTCCCGGCTTGCGGACCGGGACGAACCCCGCATTCAGCCGGTAGGCGAGCGCCGGGCCGAAGATAAATCCGCGCGCCTCCATGCCGAGCACCAGGTCAATCTCTTTGCCGATATAGTTTGCCGAGAGCGCGTCAATCAGCCGCGCGAAGCCGAGTTTGTCCTTGAGCAGCGTAGTAATGTCGTAGAACAGGATGCCTTTTTTCGGGAAGTCCGGTACCTCTCGGATCAGCTTTTTCAATCCGTCGCAATCGACTGGCTCGGTCAACATCTTGGTCGTCATCTTGAAGTTAAGCTCCTCGAACTTGAAATGAATTGAGTCCCGCGACCGGCTCGGCCTCGGATACCTCCACGTCATCCACTCGCGCCGCTCGCGGACCTTCCTGCAATCGCGACCGTAAGCCGGCCAACTGCGCTGGCGTTCCCATGGCCAGTACTTCGACGCTGCCATCGTGATTGTTGCGTACCCATCCACTAATTCGGAGAATCTGCGCCTCACGCTCGACAAACCAGCGGAAGCCAACGCCTTGGACACGTCCGCGCACGAGAAAGCGACGAGCTTGGGCGGAAGTTCGTTCAAGAGCCATTTGTGATCTGTGATTGGTAATTTGCAATTGGAGAAGCGGGCCGGCCCAAAAGGTCTCAATCACAAATTACCAATCACAAATTACAAATTAGCTTACTGCGCCCGCGACAGATACGTTCCCTCTGCCGTGTCCACCTTAATTTTCTCGCCTTCGTTGATGAACGGCGGCACCTGCACGATGAGCCCGGTTTCGGTCTTCGCCGGCTTGGTCACACTCGATGCCGTGGCGCTCTTCAGCCCGGGCTCGACTTCTGTCACCGTCAACACCACCGTCTGCGGCAATTCGATACCCACCGCCTTGCCATCGAAAAACTCCACCTTGATCTGCAGGTTCGACGTCAGGTAATCCACCGCGTCGCCGAGCGTCTCGCGGGTCAAGTGGGTCTGCTCGTAGTTCGACGTGTCCATGAAGTAGTAGCTGTCGCCATCGGCGTACAGAAATTCCATGTTGACTTCATCGACGTTGACCTTCTCGATGGGGTCGGGCGAGCGGAAACGATGCTCGAACATGGCGCCGGTACGCAAGTTGCGGAGCTTCGCCTGGATGAAGGCGCGCAGGTTGCCCGGGGTGCGGTGCTCGACGCTGAACACGGAATGTAAGTCATTGTTGTGCTTGATGATCATGCCGGGACGGAGCTGGGTCGCTGGAATCGACATTGCTGGTTTACATCTCCTTCACTCTGCTAGGAATTCTCGGCAGCGGGCCAGGTCCGGGATCCCCAGCGGGCCCGCTCTTGCCCTGCTGAGGTGGAGGCCGCCGGGGCTTCCGCCGCACTTGGAATCAACACTTCATTTTACACAGGCGGAGAGGGTTGTGGGAACCGGGCCGCTGGGGAATTTGTAATTGGTAATTTGTAATCGGCAAGCTAGGCCCCAGGGACTCGCCAGATTTTCAATTACCAATTACAAATCGAAAATTACCAATTCAATATTCGGGTCTAGAATGAAGATTGGTCAGGAGGTTCATATGCGCATTGGAAAATACGAGAGTTCGAACGGTACGACCGGTACAGCAATTACTTTTCTGCTGATCGGGCTTGGCGTCGGTGCTGCCCTCGGTCTATTGCTTGCTCCGAAGAGTGGGCGACAGCTGCGGAAAGACCTGCGGCAATCCTATGATGACGCCCTGGAAACCGCCTCCGATTGGACCGACGAAGCGAAAGGCCGCTTCGAGGAAGTGGTCGAAAAAGGCGCCGATCTCGCCGACGAACTGCGTGCCAAAACCAAGCCGCTGAGCGATTTGCTGCGCCGCCCGTAAATTGCGGCCAACGCTCGCGGACGGAATCGTCACCGGTTGCAAATGCGCGGCTCGTTTCTCGCCCGCGATGGCTGGTGGTGGTCGGTCGCCGGTAAATCGGCTAGTCGAAAACTTCGCCATCAGCGAACAACTTAACGGGTGCGGAAAAACTGAGTGTTGTCCTTTTTGGGTGACGCAGCGCTTCAGCGCTGCGGTAACTGGCTTGTTTTTCAGCATCGGCTTTAAGCCTCTGAGGGCATGGTTCTCGCTCAGAAACGACTTTTTTCCCGGAGCCTCTCCAGCGCCCAGAGTCTCATTATTCGGGCGGATTTTCTTCCTCAAGCGTACGCCTCTTTTTGCGCACACTGCGGATGACAACGCCCACCGAGACCCGGAAGTTATCCTGCTTCTGCTTGCCGGGAATCGAAAACGCGGTGCCGGTCTGCAAATAATCGGCCTTGATCCGCAACGCGAAACGCTGATTGATTTTGCGGTCGAGGCCGCCGCCGGCCACCAGCGCCCGGCCAGTGCCGATTTCTGTGAAGGTAGCACCCCCGCCGGTCGCCACGCCCCGCGTGCCCTGATGTCCGTACATTATCTCGCCAAACGGCGTCCAGAGTTCATACTTGCGGCGGGAAAACTGCACGCCGAAAAGAATGTTGTACTCTCGCGTCGCCACATCGAACGTGGGATAAGTGCCCGGGCAGAAGCCGTTCAGCCCGCCGCAAACCGGAAACGGCGAAGGCACGGCCACTGGAATCTTTGAGGTTCCGAAGAGTTGGCCGCCATCTACTACGATCCCCAGCCATTTGGTCGCGTTCAAGCCCAGAGAAGCGTCCCAGCCGGGCAAGCCCGCCCAGTGCCCGGCATTGAAGAGACCGGCCTCGGCGTACGTACCGCCGCCAAAGAATTCGAAGCGCGGATACTGGGGTGCCCGCGCCGGGTTCTCCGTTGAAGCTGGAGTTGGAATCGGAGTTGCCGCGGGAACTGGAGCCTGGGCCGGAACTTGATCTGGAGCGGGAGCTGGAGCTTGAGCCGGAGCCTGCGCCCACGACGTCACACACAGCGCCGCCACGCCGGCCAAAACTCCCAGGTATTTCCTCACGATTCCTCCTTGATATGCAGTAGCCAGTCGCCAGTTGCCAGTCCGGCAACCACTCGCCCTCTGCCTTAGCCCGAAGTCTAGTAGACGGGGAACACCGTCTCCCATTTCAAAACTGGCTACCGGCCACTAGCCATCGGCAACTGGCAACTGGTTCTATTGGATGCGTCCGACAAACTATTGAGTATACCGTGCCCAGCCGGTGGAGAGCCGCGCGCCCTCGCCCGGCGGTCTGCTCGGCAAGGAAAGGTGAGCCGCCCGTCGGTCCATCGTTTGGGCGTCTCGGTACAATGGATGAAATTTATGGAATTCAAACTGACGGAAGCTGAAGTACGCGTTCTGGGATCGCTGATTGAAAAGGACATCACTACGCCGGAGTACTATCCGCTCTCGCTGAATGCGCTGGTGAATGCGTGCAACCAGAAGTCGAATCGCGATCCCGTGATGCGGTTGGACGAAGACGCTGTGCGCGACGCGCTCGACGGTCTCGAGGAGCAGCGCATGGCCGGACCCGCGCGCGGCGCCGACAGCCGCGTGACCAAATACGAGCAACGCTTGCAGGAGGTATTTAACTTCACGCGCGCGGAGACCGCGGTGCTGTGCGTGCTCCTGCTGCGCGGTCCGCAGACGCCGGGCGAGTTGCGCGGACGCGCCGATCGTATGCATCGCTTCGAAGCGCTCGAGGATGTGCAAGCGGCGTTGCAGAAGTTGATGCAGCGCGAACCGCCACTCGCGAAGGTTCTGCCGCGGCAGCCGGGAACGAAAGAATCTCGCTATGCGCATCTGCTTGCCGGAGATGTGGTGGAAGCAGAAGCGCCCGTGCAGGTCGGCGCTGCGGTTGAGCGCAACCCAGCGGATGCCGAGCGCATCGCGCGGTTGGAGGAAGAGGTCGCTGAGTTGTACCGGGAAGTTGGCGAAGTGAAGGATCAGCTGGAGAGGTTTCGGAAGCAGTTTGAGTGAAAGCATACCGCCCAGACGCTGAGAAAAACCAGCTGCGAAGTTCTACTTTTCTCTTTAATTCTCTGTCTCTTTCTCGGCGTTCTCCGCGTCTCGGCGGTGAAAAGCTCTACAGCACGCGTTCCTGCGTATATCCAGCCGCACCCAGCGCCGAAATGATTTCGGCGATGTGGTCAGGACCGCGCGTTTCCATGGTGATTTCGATCGCAGTCTCACCCAGCCCCACGCCGTGGTAGGCGCGGTCGTAATCCGTCTCAACGATATTAGCGCGATGCTGCGCCAGAATCGATGTGAGGCGATTGAGCGCCCCGGGATAGTCGGGCAGGTGGACGCGCAGGCGCACCAGACGTCCGTCTTTGACCAAGCCACGCTCGATGATGCGCGAAAGCAGCGTGACGTCGATGTTTCCTCCGCACACCAGCACGGCAACTTTCTTTCCGACCAGAGACAGCTTGCGGTTGACCAGTGCCGCGATGGCTGCCGCGCCAGCGCCTTCGGCCAGCGTTTTTTCGCGCTCCAGCAGCAGCAGGATGGCGTTGGCGATTTCTTCTTCTTCGACGGTAACGATGTCGTCCACATACTTCTGCACCAGAGGCAGGGTGCGGTCGCCAGCGCGCCGTACGGCAATGCCATCGGCGATGGTGGACGCGGCCATGAGCGTCACCGGCTTGCCTTCGGCCACGGCAACTTTCATGGACGGCAGGCGCGACGGCTGAACTCCGAACACTTGAATCTTATGATCCGATTCCTTCAGAGCGCAGGCGATGCCGCCAATCAGGCCTCCACCGCCGATCGGCACGACGACAGCCTCAAGGTCGGGATGCTGCTCCAGGAGCTCCAGCCCGATAGTGCCCTGTCCGGCGATGACGGCGTCGTCATCGAAGGCGTGCACGAAAGTGAGGTGCTCAGCCTGGCTGCGCCGCACCGACTCTTCGAAAGCTTCGTCGTAGTTGGCGCCGTGCAGAACCACATCGGCGCCGTAACCGCGCGTCGCCGAGACCTTGATCAGAGGGGTGGTCAGGGGCATGCAAATCTGGGCGCGAATACCGAGCTTGCCGGCGTGGTAGGCCACACCCTGCGCGTGATTTCCAGCCGAGGCCGCAATTACGCCCTGGGCGCGTTCTTTGGGGCTGAGCGAGAGCAGCTTGTTCAACGCGCCGCGCTCCTTGAAAGAGCCCGTCCGTTGCAGGTTATCGAGCTTTAAATAGACTTGGTTGGCGGTGGACTCGGAAAACGTCTCCGAACGCGCGCAGGGCGAAAGGTAGATCGAGTTTCGAATGCGGCCCAAGGCCGACTGGATGTCATTGAGAGCTATCATTTTTTGACTGCGGCTGCAGATGTAGGCAACATCTTACCTGACACAAACGAAGGGAGCATGAGTAACGGGTCCAGGTACAACTTCCGTAATGGCCCTTTAGGACAGGGGCTAGGCCCTTCGAAACCTATGCAACCGTGGAAAAGCCCGTCAGAATGGGGTTTTAGAGGAGTTCATTCCCTGGGATTCATGCCTATTTCGACTGGTACCGCTCCCGCCACCGTTCCCGTCCATCGAAAGACGGCTGCGCGCGTCGCGTTGTTTGACTTGTCCGAGGCGTCGGCACAGCTGATCACGGAGTGCTTCCGTCAATATGGAATCGAAACGGTTGCGATTGCGCGCGAACGCGCGGATCGTCTGCAACGCGAAAAGTTCGAGGCCTGCGTTTTGCCCCTGGGAGAAGCAGCCGGCAGCATCATCGAACTGGCGCGAGGATCGGCTTCCAACAGCCGGATCATCATTTACGGACTGGGCGGCACCGCGCAAGATGCCATGCGTTATTCGAAGTTGTGCCTCAACGCGGTGTTTCACGAACCGTTAGAGCGCTCCGCTGCGATGAAACTGGTGCGCTCGACTCGCATGCTGGTGCTGCACGAATTCCGCCGCTACGTGCGCATTCCGGTCATGACCGAGGTTGGGGTCGTGATGGCCGAAGGTGGCCGCATCACCGCCACCAGCCAGGAAATCAGTTCGGGGGGAATGTCCCTCAAGGGCAATCACGTGCCCGAACAAGGAAGTCCGGTGGAAGTGTCGTTTTCTTTGCTCACCCTGCCGCGCGTCTGGGTACGCGGTCACGTCACCTGGAAGAAAAGCAACAAGACCTTCGGCATTCGCTTTGACTCTACCGACGAGCGCCGGCAACGGCTGAAAGAGTGGATCGTGGCATATCTGGAAGGCTAGGCAACCCCGGTCCCGGTTGTCAGCGATCAGCTTCAGTTAAACCCCTCCTTCCCGGCTACAATATCCGCGTGAGTTCTTCTTCAGCCGCGGTTGAGCCTGAGCAGCCCGCCGTCTTCGAAACGCGTCGATTTTCGCTGCGCCAGAGAATTCTTTTGTGGCTCATCAGCTGGGCAAGCTATCTGGCGATTTCCCTGATCGGTCCGACTCTCCGCTATTCCATCTCATGGGAAGAGCCGCCCTCGCCGCCGGACGCGACTTACGAAAAACCGGTGATCTACTCCTTCTGGCATCGGGCCGTGTTCGCCAGTGCGTGGTTATGGAGAAGGACCGGAATCGCCGTGATGGTGAGCCGCAGCTTCGACGGGGAATACATCGCTCGCACCATAGAAAAACTTGGCTTCGTCGCGGTACGAGGATCGAGCAGCCGCGGCGGCGCAACCGCTCTGCTCGGCTTGCGAGGCCAGTTGGAACAGGGCAACCTGGTTGCGTTTACTATTGACGGTCCACGCGGCCCAAAATACGTGGCCAAGCCGGGCCCGGTGCTGTTGGCACGTGCCAGCGCCTTTCCGATGGCGGCGTTCTATGTTGCGCTCAGCGATGCCTGGCTGCTGAATACATGGGATGCGCTGATGATCCCAAAGCCATTTTCGAAGGCGCTGGTGCGCTTCAGCGCCAAGGTGCGAGTTCCCGCCGAAGCCGCCGACGCCCAGATGGCGGAGTTTCATCGGCAGTTGCAGGCCGCGCTCGAACGCGTCACCCGGTTCGCAGAGGAGCACGTTGCGCGAGTAGGATCAACGGAGTTTCCCCTCATTAAGAGCTAGCGATCAAGAATGGAGAGCCGGGCGTCCCCGCCCGGCCGCCCCGCTGGACGCGCCAGACGTCCGTCGCTCCATTAGCGTTTGACTTTGCATCCGCACACCCGATAAATTTGCTAGCTGCTATTCCTGCTCTTTCTCAAAATCAGGTTCGCGCATGATCGTAGGCCAGCGACACGCTGGCGCTATGGGAAGCGGGTGCAAATCCCGCGCTGCCGCGCAACTGTAAGCGAGGACAACGCAACCGGCCACTGGGGCTGCCTGAAAAGGACAACCTGGGAAGGCCGATTGTAGTAGCCGGATGCTGGGCCGAAGCTCATTAGAGTGAAGCTCACATCCTGACTCGCAAGCCAGGAGACCGGCGTGAACCGTCCACACAACCCTTTCGCGTGATAAAGGAGACGTGCCATGCGGCTTTCCAGTCTATTCGCTAGTGTATTTTTTCCGTTGTTCATTTTTCTGTCCATCGCTTCCGCCCAAATCAAAATCGCCGAAATCAAAATTAAAGTGGTCGACCCTGAAGACGCCGTAGTTGCCGGCGCACAGGTTCAATTGCTCAAGCCGGGGAAGTCCGTTCCCCCCGCCGTGCAAAGTACGTCCCCAGAAGGGATCGTGACTTTTCGCGAGCCGTCATCAAGCTCTTATCGTGTTCAAGTGCTGGCTCCGGGCTTCGCGGCAGAAACGGTGACGGTAGACCTTTCCCCAACTGCCGAAGCCATTACCATCAAGCTTCGCCTGGCGACGGCCGCAGAAACCGTGGTCGTGACCGCAACCCGCACTCCAGTTCCAAGCCAGGCCGCTGGCGCCGACGTGGACACTCTGAGCGGCCAGCAGTTGGAAACAATGCAGCCGGTTGCCGCGGACGACGCCATGCGTTTCCTGCCGGGCGCGATCGTGAATACCGCCGGACAACGCGGTGGCATCTCGTCTCTCTTTGTTCGTGGCGGCGAGTCCACTTACAACAAAGTGATTGTCGATGGCGTTGCCATCGATAACCCGGGCGAAACTTTCGACTTTGGCACTCTACCCCTGGCGCAGGCCGATCGCCTGGAATTTGTGCGGGGCGCGCAGAGCACTTTGTACGGCTCCGATGCCATGACCAGCGTGGTGCAGGTGTGGACTCGCACCGGAAGCACCCCCGTCCCCGAACTCCGCTTCGGCGCCGATGGAGGGAATTTCGGAACGGCCACCGGCTACGCGTCTCTGGCCGGAGCCCACGGACGCTTCGATTACAACCTTCTCGGCAATCAATTCAACACCAACGGGCAGGGCGTCAACGCCGCTTACTCGGATTCGCTCGAGGGCGCGAATGTCGGAGTTGCTATCACCGATAAGGTCGGGCTGCGGGTTCGGGTCCGCCACTCCAATAGCTATACGGGAGTGCCAGGGGAGTGGAGTTTCAACGGCGATCCACTTCTGGCTCCCAATCCCAGCGAATGGTCGCACCAGAACAACATTCTCGGAAGTGTGGAGCTCACTTTGAGCGCACCCTCCGGCTGGCAGCACCGCTTCACCGGTTTCGACTACCTGTACCGCTACACCGACGTGAATCTCAGCACCAATCCTGACAACTACGACGACTATCCCGCTCACGAGTACGATCACATCAATCGCGTCGGGTTTGAATATCAGGGCGATTACTCCGAGCGAACCTGGGCTCACTCTACCTTTGGGTATCGCATCGAAAATGAAAACGGCGTCGTGGGAGATTTGCTCTACCCTCCGTCCACTTCCGGACAGCGTCTCAATCAGGATGCCTACCTGCAACAACAATTCACGCTGGGCAGGCTCTCGGCGATCGCCGGCGGGCGTTTCGTTCACAGCAGCGTATTCGGCAATACGGGCGTGCCACGGGTTGCTCTAACTCTGCTGGCGCTGCGCGGTGGGGAGTTGTTTTCTGGAACGCGCTTGCGTTTTTCATATGCCACGGGCTTCATGGAGCCCGCCCTCTATCAGACTTTTGCCAGTCTTCCGTACTACGCCCCCAACCCTGGCCTGTTGCCGGAGCGCACCCGAGCCTTCGAAGCCGGTGTCCAGCAAAATCTGTTTGCCGGCCGCTGGGCCTTGAACGCCACGTACTTTAATAACCTCTTCCACGATCAGATTGAGTATGGAACCAACCAGGCAGGCCTGGGCAAGTTTTTTAATTTGCAACAATCTTTCGCTCAGGGTGCCGAAGTTGAGGTGCAAGGGAGAATCCGAACCAGAGTGTCATTGAACACGGCTTATACCTACACCTCAACTGAGATACTCGAAGCTCCGCTGTGTACGCCGGCAAATTATTGCGATCCCCTGTACTCTGCCGGAAATCCTCTGCTCCGTCGTCCCAAGCATTCGGCAACCACACTCCTTAGCTACCTGGGAACACGATGGGGTGCAAATCTGGGAGGAAGTTTCGTGGGCCGCCGCCCGGATTCCGACTTCGATGGCCTCGGCATCAACCACGCCGCCGGTTACGCGCGCGTCGATCTGGGCGCGTGGTATGCCATCAATTCGCGAATCACGGCGTACACGAATCTCGGGAACGTGCTCAACGATCACTACAACGAAGTGGTGGGATATCCGGCGCTGACGGCGAATTTTCGCGCGGGCGTAAGGTTTCGGATCGGCGGAGAGTAGAAACCACCCATCATCCGGCGGCTCTTCCCGCCATATGCTTGCCTTCGCCTCGCGGTCAAGGAATTGTGCCGATCTACGCGGACCAGGGTTTCCGTGCCACGCTAACGGTCATCTCCGTTTCTGCCGATAGATACTCCATAGGGCCGGATCTCGTCTGGCCCTGTTCCTCATGCCCAAGATTCTGATTGCCGACGACTCTCGCCTCCAAAGACAGTTGCTGGCCTCTTTCTTAAGTCCGAAGGGCTTTGAGGCAGTCTTTGCCGGGGATGCGCTCCAGGCATGGATGGCTGCGCTGCGTTCCCTTCCGCAGTTGATTCTGCTCGATATCAACATGCCCGCAGGCACCGGTATTGAAGTGCTCAAGCGCCTGAGGATGTCCACCAAGACACAGCACATTCCTGTGATCGTGGTCAGCGGCGAAGAGGATCCCGAGACCGAATCGATGGTGCGGAGTCTCGGGGCGGTGGGCTTTTTACACAAACCGGTGGAAGAGCAACAGCTTTGTGCTGCCGTGGATCTTGCCCTGCACCCTGTCCCCCACAGTGCCTAGGTGTGACTGCTGACGACCGGACCCATCCTCAACCCAGGAAATGGGGATTATAAAATTGCGATGTCCTGCGCGAACAGCGCTTGCCCCTGAGCCAAGCTGAAGGAAATGGCTGCGCCACACCGGCTCTAGCGGCGGCTGCCAGCCGTCTGTTTCGGCTCGCCATCAGATTGAAGGTCCGCTCGAAGATCGTCCGCTCGAAGGTCATCCGCCTCAACCGGCCTGCGGGGCGGCGTGGGGTTTGCTCCGCCGTTGTAGCGGTGGCGTACCTGGTGGAGTTTCTCCACTTCCTTTTCGCCGAGCGGTTGCTCGTTGCCGAGCAGGTGCGTGACCAGTGCGATCTTCGCGAAGTGCTCCACTGTTTCCATCTTCATGTACGCACTCTCGAGCGAGGACCCAAACGTCACCACCCCGTGATTCGCCATCAGGATGGCATCATGGTGCGGAATCAGCGGCTCCAGAGCATCGGTCAACTCGGGCGTCCCCGGAGTGCCGTAGCGAGCCAGCGGGATCGAGCCTAGTCCGACGACCACCTCGCACACCAGCGGACGGTTCAAATCGTATCCCGAAGCCGCGAACCCGGTAGCAGTCGGCGGGTGCGCGTGCACGATGCCATTTACGTCGGGGCGCAGGCGATAGATCAGCAGGTGCATGCCGATCTCGGTAGAAACACTGCGCCGACCAGCGAGCCGCTTTCCGTCCATGTCCACAATCACCATGTCGGATGCGCGCATCCTCCCCTTGCTTAAGCACGTGGGAGTAACCAGCAGTCGGGTTTCGTCGAGACGGACGGAAAGATTTCCGTCGGTGGCCGCAACAAATCTGTTTCCGTGCAGCAGGCGGCCGAACTGCACAATCTCAAGACGATGCTGGCGGTCGCTGGCCATTGCGGTCATGTTACAGCACACCTCGGAAACCTTACAACCACTAGCAGGTCAAAATATGTAAAAGCTGGTGGAGGGCCGGTCGTCCCCGCCCGGCAGAACAGGCGGCCCGCCTGCCCTGTTCCGCCGTACGGCCTTGGGATCTGCCCCTCAAACCCTATAATCTTCTCGATGCTTGTCTCGGACTTCCAGTATGATCTGCCGCCCGAACTCATTGCGCAGGAGCCGTTGGCGGATCGCGCCGGATCGCGCCTGCTGCACCTGAATCGGCTGCCTGGGAGTTGGCAGCGTCAAAGTTGGCAGGATCAGAATTGGCAGAATCAAAGTTGGGAAGATCGCAACTTTCGCGAATTCCCCGCCTTGCTGCGGTCCGACGATCTGCTGGTCGTGAACAATACGCGGGTGTTCCCCGCCCGGCTCTACGCCCACCGGAGCGGACAGCGGGCCCAGCCCCTGAGCCCGCACAATCCGGCGGCACGAGATTTTCTCCGCGGACGCGTCGAAGTTCTGCTGACACGCCAGGTCGCGGAAGATCCGAACGAGTGGGAATGCCTGGTGCGGCCCGGGCGCAAGATCGGGATCGGGGAAAAACTCTACTTTAGTAATCCCGCCGAACTGGAAGCCGAGGTCACCGAGCGCGGCAGCTTTGGCGAACGGCGCATCCGCTTCGCGCCGGTCGCCGATTTCTTTGCCCGCGTCGAGCGCATCGGACACGTGCCGCTTCCGCCCTATATCGACCGCGACGACCAGGCGACGGATCGGGACCGGTATCAGACGGTATACGCCCAGGCGCCAGCGTCAATGGCAGGATCGGTGGCGGCGCCCACGGCTGGTCTGCACTTCACGCCGGAGACCCTGGAGCAGATTCGGACCCGCGGGATTGAAATTGCCGAGATCACGTTGCGCGTAGGCCTCGGCACATTTCAGCCGGTGCGAGTAGAAAAAGTGGAGGATCACAAACTGCATCGAGAGTGGTACGAGATTCCAGCCGAGGCGGCGCAAGCCGTCAATCGGGCGAAGGCCGAGAACCGTCGCGTGGTGGCCGTGGGCACAACCACCGTCCGCACCCTTGAATACGCCGCGGGGCGCGGAGAGAAACGCGCCGGCGAAAATCGGGTAGAGGCCGGTCCAGGCGAGGCCGACGCGTTTATCTATCCCGGCTATCGCTTTCGCATCGTAGACGCGCTGCTGACGAACTTTCATCTGCCGCAATCCACTCTGCTAATGCTGGTGTGCGCTTTGGGCGGGAAGGAACCGGTGATGGGCGCCTACCGGCACGCAGTCGAAGCCGGGTACCGCTTCTACTCCTATGGCGATTGCATGTTCATCGAATGACGAGTGACGAGCGACGAGTGACGAATCATGAGTAGAGATCGTGCGCTGGTAGCATGGGTACGTATGCATTACCGCTTATGGCTCGTGTGGGGACGTGAGCCCTCGCCCGTCCAGGCCGAGCGCACCGGGGCCCCCGTCAAGCCCGGTGTTGGCTTGACGGGATGGAGGAGCTCGGCAGCTACTCGTGATCACGGCAACTCTGGATTCGCCATAGCTGTGATTGCGCTCGTTTCTCTGGGCCTGATCTCCACAGCGCAAACGCAAAGCAAGCCCGCGCCAGTTGCCAAGCAGGCCGCCAAGCCCGCCGCCGCTCCCACCGAAGATGCACAGCTTTACCGCAACGCCACTTTCGCGTTCCGCTTTCAGATTCCCTACGGCTGGGTAAATCGCACCAAAGAGATGCAGGAGGGAAACGACGCCGGCAAGTCACAACTCCTGCTCGCGGTTTTCGAGCGTCCGCCCGAAGCCGCCGGAGACACCGTCAACTCCGCGGTCGTGATCGCCTCCGAGAGCGCAGCGTCCTATCCCGGCCTCAAGAAAGCCGAAGACTACCTCGGCCCGCTAACCGAACTAGCGACCGCCAAAGGCTTCAAGCCCGAGGGCGAACCATATGCGCTGACGGTTGAATCGCGGCAACTGCTGCGCGCCGATTTCATCAAGCCCCTCGCCGTTAAGACAACCAACGATAAACTCACCATGCGCCAGTGCACGCTCGTCCTGCTCGCGAAGGCTCAGATCGTTTCGTTCACCTTCATCGCCGGCAGCGAAGATGAGCTAGACGACCTGATGGATGGCCTCCATTTCGGCCTCGCCAAATCATCCACTCACTAGACGTCGTGGAGCGACGGGCGTCCTCGCCCGTCCAAAGTTTGCGTAGTGACAGCCGCCCCCGGCTGTCCAAGCCGAGCGTAGCTCGGCAGTTGCTCGTCGTTGCAGCAACTCTGGAATAGCGGAAAATTCCGTCCGCCGCGGGCGTTTCGCATCACACCCCAATGCACGTCCCTAAGAGCAACAAAAAGCGCCGTTTATGGTCTCGATTCCAGCCCCAAAATCAGCGTCTTTTATGTTAAAATACACAAAGCTCTGGTGATACCTAAATAGCAGAAAATTCAATAAGTTGAGCTCACCCGAGCAGCCCCGGAATCGTCCCTCAGCCAGGCGTCCGATCTCGGGCCCCCAGTGGGCCCCGGTTTGGCCCGCTGGGGTGGGGTCCGGCTTTCTCCACGGAGCAGAATGGCCACCAAAGAATTGCAAGCAGAACTCGTCGGCGCGAAGAATAACAACGGCAAATCCGCCAACGGAGACTACACCGCCGATTCCATCAAAGTTCTCGGCGGCATGGAAGCCGTGCGCAAACGCCCCGCCATGTACATCGGCTCGACTGGCGAACTCGGTCTGCATCACCTGGTCTACGAAGTCGTCGACAATTCAGTCGACGAAGCGCTAGCCGGTTACGCCGACAAAATCGATGTCACCATCCACCTCGACAACTCCATCACCGTAGTCGACAACGGGCGCGGCATTCCCGTCGACAACATGGATATCGACGGCGAAAAAATCTCCGCCGCTCAGGTCGTCATGACCACACTCCACGCCGGCGGCAAGTTCGACAGCAACTCCTACAAGGTTTCCGGAGGATTGCACGGCGTAGGCGTGAGCTGCGTCAACGCGCTCAGTGAAGAACTCGATCTGGAAATCTGGCGCGACGGTTTCACCTGGGAGCAGACTTACTCCAAGGGCGAGCCCACCAGCAAATTGAAAAAAGCCGGCGCCAGCAAGAAGCGCGGCACCCGCGTTCATTTCCTGCCCGACAAAACTATTTTCACGGGCGACATCGAATACAACTTCGATACTCTTTCGCAGCGCCTGCGCGAACTAGCGTTCCTCAACAAAGGACTGCTCATCACGCTCACCGACGAGCGCCAGACCGACTCGAAGACCAGCGAAGCCAAGCGTACCGAGTTCAAGTACAACGGCGGCATCACCGAATTTATCAAGCACCTGAATCGTGGCAAGCAAACGCTCCACGACAAACCCATCTACATGGAAGCCGACAAAGACCAGGTGCACATCGAAATTGGCCTCCAGTACAACGACGCCTACTCGGAATCCGTTTTCAGTTTTGCCAATAACATCAACACCGTCGATGGCGGCACGCATCTCTCCGGCTTCCGCACCTCGCTCACCCGCACCATCAACTACGCCGGTCAGCAGATGGGCCTCTTCAAAGACGTAAAAGAAAATCTCACCGGAGACGACGTCCGCGAAGGCCTCGTGGCCGTAATCAGCGTCAAGCTGCCCCAGCCCCAGTTCGAAGGCCAGACCAAGGGCAAGCTGAATTCCGACATAGCCGGCATAGTGCAAGCCGTAGTCAATGAAAAGCTGGGCGCATTCTTCGAGCAGAACACCGCCGTCGCCCGCAAGATTATCAACAAAGCCATTGACGCCGCCCGAGCGAGAGAAGCCGCCCGCAAGGCCCGCGACCTCACGCGCCGCAAAGGCGCGCTCGATGGCGGAGGTCTTCCCGGCAAACTAGCCGACTGCTCCGAGCGCGATCCCAACCGCTGCGAGCTTTTTCTGGTAGAAGGCGAATCCGCCGGCGGCACCGCCAAACAAGGCCGCGACCGCCGCTTCCAGGCTATCCTCCCGCTCAAGGGAAAAATTCTGAACGTGGAAAAAGCGCGCTACGACAAGATGCTCGCCCACGAGGAAATTCGCTGCCTGATCACCGCGCTCGGCACCGGCATCTCGAAAGAAGATTTCGATCCCACCAAAGTTCGCTACGGAAAAATCATTCTGATGACCGACGCCGACGTAGACGGCTCGCACATCCGCACCCTGCTGCTGACCTTCTTCTTCCGCCACATGCAGGAACTGATCAAGCGCAGCAACGTCTACATCGCGCAGCCCCCGCTATTCGGCATCCGGAAAGGCAAGTCGCACCAGTACATCAAGGACGAGAAAGAATTCGTCAAGGTCATGGTGAAGCGCGCGTCCGAAGGCCTGGTCATCCGCTACGGCGAAGGCGCCGCCAAGCTAGAAGGCGCGGCCCTGACTAAGTTCATCACCGTTCTCAACGAGTATCTCGGATTCCTGGACAAGCTGAACAAGCGCGTACGCGAAGAGCAGATCACCGCACTGCTGCCCAAACTCGACCTGGCGAAGCGCGCCGATTTCGAAGGCGACAAGAATACTCCGCCCAAAAAAATCGAGAAGCTCGAAAAAGAACTCAAGCGCCTGCAAAAAGATTTGAAGCTGAAGAGCGTGGAAACGCGCTTCGACGAAGAACATAATCTCTGGGCATTGATCTTCGTGAACTCGCAGGGCGCCGAGCACATCATCAACTGGGAACTCGCCTCGTCCCCGGAATGCCGCCAACTCATAGCCAAGTTCAAGCAGATCGAGCAGTATCTCGATCCGCCCTTCGTGGTCGAGAGCGTGGTGAAACCCGCAAAGACGAGGCTCACCGGCGAAGACAAGAATGAAGACGAAGGCGAGAGCAATAACGAAGACGAAACCCTGAGCGCCGCCGAGAAAGAAGAAAACGAAAAGGCCGAAAAGAAAACCGGCAAGCCGCCAGCACGCCGAGCAAAAGAGCCCGAGATCGTAGAGAAAAACACCGCCCGCGAACTTTTCGATTACGTCCTGAACGAAGGCCGCAAAGAGTACACCGTGCAGCGTTACAAAGGCCTCGGAGAAATGACCGCCGAGCAGCTCTGGGAAACCACCATGGACCCCGAGCGCCGCACCCTCCTGCAAGTCCGCCTCGAAGATATAGCCGAGTGCGAAACCATCTTCACGACGTTAATGGGCGAAGACGTAGAAGCCCGCAGAAAATTCATTGAAGACAACGCCCTCGACGTGAAGAATTTGGATATCTAGGTTGTGTGGGGACGGGCGCCCTCGCCCGTCCAAGCCGAGCAAAGCTCGGCAGCCATCCGAGTGGAGGTATCATGGACGCCGCCGACATCATCAAGATAATCAAGAGACGTAAGGATGAGTTCTCCGATTTGCAGCTAATCGGCACCGCCGAGGACCTGCCCGTTTTTTCAGAGGCTGACGTGGTCAGGGCAAAAGCGGACGAATATGACTCATTGTTGGCCGAAATCGAGGGCCTGAATCGACGTAGCGCGAACCGGCTGACGTAACAGGGGACACGAGCGCGTGGGCCAAAACGCTCACCGGAGCGGGAAATGAAATCTGCACTCGAAGTCCGCGACCTAAAGATGACGCAATGCGCTGACTGGCAGAGGATCGTGCGAGCCTTCAACGCATTCCCAAGCCCCGAGATCGAGATCGATGACTTCGGGGGCTGCGGCGAAAAGGCCTGGATTTTCCGTGGACACGGCTCCATCGACTGCCTCCTAGCACCTTCAGTCGAGCGGGCTGCAGAAAAGAAATCCGCTTCCTGGGTCCTATTGGAGTCGCTGATGCTGGAAGAGTTTCGGGCAAAAGCTCCAATGCACGTTGATCCTCGAAGCCTCCCTCCGACGAACGACACCCTCGCGTGGCTTGCCCTCATGCAACACTACGGAGTACCGACAAGGCTCTTGGATTTTACCTATTCGCCGTACGTCGCGCTCTATTTTGCGATCCGGAATTTTGTGAATTGGCATCCCACTGAAACGGATAAGGTTAGCATCTATGTCATCGGGATCAACGCCCAGGCATTAGCCGAGGTGGCCCGGAAAAAGAGTCGGGAGGCAGGCGAAAGAGAGGATGACTACGAGAATCGAAAAAACAAAAAAGAGCCGGCTGCCCCGCAACCGATCAGCCTGAACCCGGACTTCTTTTCGACAGACAGTGACGGTTGGCAGTTCGAGCGCCAATATCAGCAGAAAATACTTTCGAATGCGCTTTCACCTCACCCGATCCGTCGAGCGTACTTCAACGATCAAGGCTTTGTGTCCATCGCAGAGACAACGATGCACAACCCTAGGCTCTCAAGTCAGCAGGGCGTATTCCTCTTTAACGGAGCGGAAAGCCATTCGTTACGAGCGTCGCTCTTTACGATGATGAGCAAGAGCAAAGGGGACTGGTATAAGTGCTTTGCCGTGCCGGCCAACGTACTGCCAAGCATCGAGCGCAAGCTCTTCCAAATGAACATCCACGAGCTATCGCTGTTTCCTGACATAGAGGGGCTTGCAGGATTTCTGAGACAAAGGGCACGCCTTCACTGGGACCCAGATGACCCTTCGGACAGGGACGGTTCGTGACCGGCCGACGTGCTACCATCACCGCATGGCGAAATCGAAAACGTTCGATTTAGAGAATCCCGCTCCCGTCGTCGATGACGAACACGAGGAGACCCTCGCCGCAATTGACGAAGGAATGCAGGACGCTGAAGCCGGTCGGACCGTGCCCGCGAGAGAAGTCCGTCGGCTGTTGGCGGAGGTTCGCCAGGCGGATCGCCAGGTCAAATCGGGACACTACATCAAGCACGAGGACATGAAGGCGTGGCTGTTGTCATGGGGAACCGATCACGAGTTGCCGGCCCCGAAGTGCGCCTGCGGGTCGCCTGAATTGTGAATGTCCCGGAGCAACTACAAGACCCAGTTGACAAGAGGAACTATAATGGAATTTACCCTACGGCACAGAGTGGCCGGAGCAATATTTTTCCATAAGTTCATTGAAATCAAGACTTTGGCAGGATTTTAAGACCGTAAGCCATTGATTCCAAAAGGCCGAATGTTTGGCGGTCTTTGGGAGTGTATGCTAACCCCAATCACTTCAAGACTTTGACTATAAAGTATCTGGAATGAAGACTTTGGCGGGACAGCATAGCCTAACTCCATGATTCCAATAGACCGGCAGCAAGACTAGGGGGAGGGGGGTACCAGTTCATTCGGGTCGCTAACTTTGGCGCGCGCCGTACTTAACCTCCGGATAAGCCCGGTCAAACAAGACCCAAAGCGCTCCGATGACGACGAAAACGAGATAGCTTCCCTCCGGTCCAGTCGAACCGCCTGTCAGCCAAACGGGCCCATGCAAACTGGAATTGATCAGGTGCCCGGGAAGAAGCATCCCGCTGTCGGGAACGGAGTACAGATAGCTCTCGCCCCAATCCCAGGCCATGTGAAAGCCGACAGCCCACCATAAATCGCCCGTCCGCCGCAGCGTCAGACACAAAAAGAAACCGATCAAGCCCGCTGCTACGAGCCCAATCTTCGATTCACCCGGATTGTCGCCGTGGATGTAGCCGAACGCAAACGACAGAAACGCCGCAGCCGGCCAGAAGTTCATCGCCTGCCCAAGCACCCACTGCGAGTAGCCGCGGACCAGGAATTCTTCAAACAATCCTGTCAACAGAAAAAGCACCGCGTAAAACGCCGCAAACTTCCAGATGCGCGCACCGTGCAAAGCTAAAGACAACGCCCCGAACTCAAACGTGCCCGCGATTCGCAAAGCCAGCATCAGGACGCTCAGCGATCCGATCCCCCACAGTGTTCCCACCCAGAAATTTCGGCCGAAGGCGCGGCGCGCTGGCAAGCCGAACTCGCCGAATGGCCGGTCTTCGATGCGGGCCATCAGAAAACCAGGCAGGATCGCGGCCAGCACCAAGCTGGCTTCGATCATCATGCGCCACCAGAGGACGCCCAGATTAGACCGCAGAGACACTACCAGCCAGCCTTCCATCTGGTAAACGGTCCACGCCATCGCCAGGTAAATCAACCAGCACGCGCCCGGGTAAACGCCCTTCGGACCGATGAAACCATCGCGCAGCACAGACTCGCGGCCACCGCTAGCGGCGCGTGGAGGCGTTGGTAAAGACGAGGGTGAAGACGCAGGTGAAAACGAAAGCGCGGTCGGCTTTGCGTCTTCCGCCACTGCTGGCTCCGGTTCCGCGGAAGAAGGTGACAACGGTTTGTTATCCATCATCGTCCCGGACATGGTAAAACACTCGGTCTCCTCTGTTACGCGAAAAGTTGCGCCGATTTCTTCATTCCGATGCTTTCCGCGCCCCGCAATTTGCCGCGGCTGCGCTGCTGTTGCTCTATCTTCTGCAGTGCGTCTGGCTGGTCCGAGTGCAAACGTTGCATGCCTCGGTGCCGGACTCCGACCAGGCTCTGCGCATCTACCAGGGCCTTGAGCAATGGGAAAGTGGAACCATCGCGGGAACTCCCGAGTCGTTGCGTTCTGAAGCCGCCACTGGCGTGCCTTCTGCGGGTCGGGCCGGTCATCTTCGCGTGCGCGACGGTTACGATCAGGACCGCTCGCCGCTCTACTACCTCGTCGCCGCCGCTCCGCTTTTGTTGCGTCCCCGAGCATGGTTGCCAGAATCACTTCAGCCGTTACTGGCTATGACTCCGTACCTGTTCTTCGGCGTCATGCTCGGAGCCTCGCTCTGGTACGTCGCGCGCCGTCTCTATGGCAACGCTGGCGGATACATTGCACTCGCACTCTACTGCTTTTCGCCGGCCATGATCGTAAACGTTGCCGGCACACAGAGTCTGGGGGAAATGGGCGCGGTGTGGGGAGCGTTCGGAACCGTCTTCACCGCGATCGCCGTGGCGCACACACTCTATGCTCCCCGCGAAGTTGTGCTGTGGAACTGGCGACGCATTCTGCTTCTGGGATTGTCTATGGCGCTGGTGGCGGGCAACCAGTTTTCGCTGGCGGTACTAGCGCTGGTGATTTCGCCACTCATGTTCTGGGTGGCGCCAGTCCGGCCTCGGGCTGTGCTTGCGATCTGGACCACTGCAATCGCAGTCGCCGTGGTGCTGTTGTTTGCCGCCTACTTTTTCGAGCCTGCATTATTCTGGCAAGGAATGCTGCACGCGCGCTGGATCAAGTTCGAACCCGCCGCGTTTGGCATGTCCGTCTCCTACCGCAACGCTTGGCAAACGATCTTCGTCGGCAGCCCGCCGCTGATGCTCGCTCTGCCCGTGGCGCTGATCGCATTCCTCGGATGGAAGCGCACCCGCTACTTCGGCAACGCCGCGCCGCTTCTGATCGCGCTGCTGATGCTCATCCTGGCGCTGGCCGCTCCCAATTTTCCGGGACAAGGATTTCATCTGACCATGCTCGTGTTCCTCTTTGTCTTCGTCAGCGGAGTGTTCGCGGACCTGCTGGAAACGAGACAAAACCTGCTCGTCACGGCTGCCCTGTGCGGATTATTGATCGCATCCGCCGTGTGGAACCTGGTGCAGCTGTGGCGCGTCTGATTACCGATAGAGACGGGGCAGACCCCGTCTCTACAGAATCCAGCAGGTTAAAATAACTGCTTACAACATCGGCAACGATCGACTATGAACACCTCGACTCAAACTCCCACATCGAAGACCATCTATGTAACTCGCACTGGCCTGCCGCTGAGTTTCAAACTCGAATGGCCTTTCCGCCACGCCACGTCCGGCGCGGACTTTGACGTCCTGCACACGGTCATTACGCTGGAGAACTCCGATGGCCTGCGCGCGCTCGTGGCCGTGAATCTTTCCGCCACTTTGCGCGAAGTGCTGCCTTCGCTCGATCCGAAAGATACGGAAGCTCCCGTGATCAATGCTCTACGCAAGGAGGTCGACAACAAGCAGACGGAGTTCGTGAAATCCGGCAAGCTGGTGCCGCTGCCCTTCTCCAGTCGGCACTACAGCCTCAAACTCAAGAAGTGGGTTTTCGGGAAGGCCAGCGACGAAGAAATCGCCCGCATGATCGAGCGCAAAGTGTACTGGCAGACGCGTCTGGTCGGCGGCGATGTGTGGCTGGGCGACTCGACCGAGGCCCTCTACCTGGATACCACCACCGATCATATCGCCGAAATCGCCGCCGGACTCGCGCAGCAGGGACTCTTCACCATGGCTCGGCGCTATGCCACGGCGCTCCCCGCCCTGATGGATCAAAGAGACCACTTTGAATCGGAGATGGCCGCAGCCCGTCAGCAGTTAGATGAAAAGCACGCCTTCGAGCGCGGCTAGAGTCAAAGCCCCGCCCCTAAAGGGGCGGCTGCTTTCGAGGAATTTGCGGCATCGCTAAAGCGATTGCCTGATACGGAGCCGGAATTTCCTGCAGCCTTGCCCACCTACCACACTCGGCAAGCGTTCTCCCGCACCATCGGCTGCCCCGGCTTGCAGTGGAATGCGGAGCGGAATTCCGTCATGTTCGAGACTACGCCATTGACCCGATACTTCTCCGGCGAGTGCGGATCGACCGTAGCCCGCAGCCGCTTATTCTCATCGCGCTCGTTCGTGCACCAGCTCTGGCCGTAGGCAACGAAGAATCGCTGTTCCGGCGTCAACCCATCCTGCGGCTGTAGCTGCTTATCCTTCGTGTCTTCCTTCCACGCCAGATACGCCAACAGGGTCCCGCCCAGATCCGCCAGGTCCTCACCGTTTGTAAGTTTGCCGTTGATCTTGATGTCGTCGATGATCGTGTATCCGGAGTACTGATCGACCACGCATTGGGCGCGCTGCTCAAACTCCTTGCGGTCGGCATCCGTCCACCAGTTGCGCAAATTACCCTGCGCGTCGAACTGGCTACCCTCGTCGTCAAAGGCGTGGGTCAGTTCGTGGCCCATGGTGGCGCCGGTGTCGCCATAGTTGGGCGCAGCGTCCGATAGCGCGCTGAACAGCGGCGGCTGCAGAATTCCTGCCGGAAAGTTGATGTCGTTTTTCTGCGGATCGTAATCCGCATTTACGGTGGGCGGCGTCATGTCCCATTCTTTGCGGTCCACTGGCTTACCGATTTTCGCGAGCCAGCGGTGAAATTCGAACCACGATGCCCGCTCCGAGTTCCCGATTTCGTCTCCGTGCACGATCTCGAGCGAGCTGTAGTCACGCCAGGTGTCGGGATAACCGATCTTGTTCGCGATCGCGTGCAGCTTGGCGAACGCCTGCTCCCTGGTCGCCGCTCCCATCCACGGCAGCGCCTGGATCTCGCTCTGCATGGCCGCTTCGATCTCTTTCACAATTTTCAGCGCTGCCTGCTTCGCTTCCGGACTGAAGTACTTCGCCACATACGCCTGACCCAGCGCTTCTCCCAGATTGTTATCCACGTCATTCGTGCAGCGCTTCCAGCGAGGCGGCAGTTCCTCTTGTCCCCGCAAAGTTTTGCCGTAGAAACCAAAATTCTCCTTCACGAACGCAGCGGAAAGGTCAGCGGCCGCGTCGTGCGCAGCGTGCCACCGCAGATAGGTTTTCCAGTCCGACAGGCTCTCCTTTTCGATTTCTTCACTCATGAGGTGGAAATAGTCCGGCGTCATTACGTTCAAAGTTCCGAGGGGAGAGGCGAGCGATCCCACACCGGTTTTTGTGAAATAGGTGTTCCAGCCGAAAGCGGGCGCCAGTTTTTGTAGTTCCTCCACGCTCATCTTGTGATAGAGCTTGGGGGGATCACGCCGTTCAACGAGGGTCATCTGGCCCTTGGCGAGCGCAGTTTCGATGCGCATTACCGTCGCTGCTTCGGTGACCGCATCGGCTGGGTTGTCTCCCACCAGTTCGAACATTTTCGCGACGTGCGCCAAGTATGCCTTGCGCAGTTCTTCGGATTTGGCGTCGTCTTTCAAGTAGTAATCGCGATCCGGGAGGCCGAGGCCGCCCTGATCGGCCTCGGCGATCACCTGCGCCGAGTCCTTGTAATCCTGATCCGAACGGAACGTGAACAGCGTTCCCCCACCCTCGAGCGAAGGTGGAAACTGCGCAGTCGCGACATATTCCGCCAGATCCTGCTTCGACTTCAGACCGGAAATGCGGTCGAGCGCCGGCAACAGAGGCTTGGCGCCCAGCTTCTCGATGGCCGCCTCATCCATGCAGGACGCGTAGTAATCGCCGATCTTTTGTGTGACATCATGTGTCGCTGCATCCCGCGTACCGCTCGCTTTCGCCGCTTCTTCCAGAATCGCCCTCAACTGCGCGCGATTTTCGTCCTCGAGCTTGCCGGACGTACCCCAACTCGACTGATCCGGAGGGATCGGATTGTTTTTGATCCACCCGCCGCACGAGTACACGTAGAAGTCCACGCACGGATCAACGGTTCGATCGATGGCCGACACATCCAGCACCGGCTCGGAAGGGGAGTTTTGCGCACAGAGAGGCACAGCGGCCGAAAACGCGGCCAGAATCAGAATAGCGATTTTCCAGTTCATAAGGTTTTGAGGCGCGAAATTGCTCTCTGAGATTATCGCTTCGCTCAATACTTATCCAGCGTCAACGACCCGTCGCTGGTGTGCACCGTCAATAGTTTTCCGCCGCCATTCATCTTGCCATGTACGTCGTGACGGCCGAAGCTGCCTTCCACGGCGATGGGAATGTTGGTCGTGATACTGCCGTCGCTGGTGTGCAGCGCAACGTCCGCCGCCAGGTTTCCTGGGAGTCTTAGAGTCACGCTACCATCCGAGCTGCGCACATCCCAAGGCTCCCGCAGTTGCGATCCGGGCCGCGCATCCACTTCAACCCGGCCGTCGCTGGTGCGTAGTTCGAGAACATCGAACCGCCCCGACACGCGCACCGAACCGTCACTGGTGTGGGCGTGTAGACTGCCATCTACATCCTCGATTTCGAGCCTGCCGTCGCCGGTCGTAAAATCCAATTCGCCTTCGAGACCTTTCGCCGAGACGGCGCCGTCGCCGCTGTGGACATTGACCTGCGCCCTCCGTGGCATGCGGATCACCAAGTCAGTCCGCCGGGTGTCGATTCCGATCGAGAAATGATGCGGCTGCCGCAATTCGATGTCGACCGCGTTTCCCTGCTGACGTTCCACAATCTGCAGACTGCCGCTTCCCGGTCCGATGTGCCAGCCGCTGGTGGTTACCCGCGCCTCAATCTTGTTTTGATCCCAGCTCTCGATGCGAACGTTGGCATCGTGCGTCTCGACGCGCAACTCGGGCTTGCCGGTCAGATCGTACGTCTTTGACCAATCGTCCGCGTGAGCTAAAGCTGTGAAGGTGAGTGCAGCAACGAACAAAGTCAGGCAAATGTTGCGCATGGCGGCAGCTCTCCGGGACACCTGGGCACAAGACGATCCAAGTAGTCAGACGTAAGTACGGGGTGTTGGTTAGAGAAGTTCCAGAAAAAATCGGCAGGTACGCCGCTACGGGTGATTTAACCCGCTGAGAAATCCTCCCAGATGCCCAGTGATAGCCACCACAGCCATCGACAAAACCTCCAGCACCCAGCGAGATGCCGGAGGCTTGTCGCCGGTCCCGCGTTTAAATCTCCAGTGCAACCACCAAACCGCGGCGATCAGAACCAGCGACGCGCTGCCGGAGAGCAGATGCATCAGCAGGATTCCTTTCAACCTTCGCCCGTCCAATTCCCACCGCCAAGCCAGCAGACCGGTCAGTACTGCCGGCACGGCCGTCAGCAGCGCGGCACAGAAGCTGCAGTACGCAACCAACGCCAGATCTTTTCGCCGAGTCCATGTCGAGATGAAATCAAACGCCACGCCGGCGATAAAGAGCGCGATCGGGAAGTGGATGATCACCACGTGCTGTGCATGCTTCGCGACGATGGCAGTGCGCGGATCCCATGGGTTCATTGTCACCCCTCCTTGGACTAAGTTTGCTGGCGGAGAGCCCGCGTCCTGGCCCGGCTGGACCCTTCGACTTCAGGGCAGGCTCGCGAGACGCCCGTTCTCCACGACGCTCACTGCACAACGACTTTCGCTGTCATCTTCGGATGGAGCGAGCAGAAATATGTGTACGTGCCGGGCTTGGCAAAAGTGAATCTAAACTTTTCGTCGGTGTCGAGCGCACGCGACTTGAAGGTCGCCTGATCCTCGCTCACCACCGTGTGCGGAATGTCGTCATGATTCACCCAGGTCACCTCGGTTCCCGCCTTGACCGTCAACGTGGCCGGCGCGAAGCTGAAGTTGTCGATGGTGATCTGCTGGCCGGACGGATTCTCCCCCGCCGAAGCTGTTTCGGCGAAGCCGACTAACGCGATACCCAGGACCGCCAGGCCTGCCGCTCGTAAGATTGAGACACAAGTATTTTGTTGCATTGCCTTCTTCTCCTTTTCGAAAGTTGTGGAAGATCTCCTGGAAATCAGGCAGTTCACCCGAGCGACAAGTCTGTGATTGCGAGCGTGTGTTGCCCCTTCTTGTAATGCACGCCGGTCACGCCTAGAAGACTGCGCAACTGTTCTGCTGGCACCTTCATCGGGCCCGGTGACGGCGCCGCGCCCGGCTTTGGTTGCGGAAACGCAGTCGAACACGCCGTGTGAAACGTCACGTTGCCCTCGACCTTCTGCATCGTCTGGTGAATATGCCCGTTCAGCACCGTCACGCTGCCAAAGCGCTTCAGATACCCGAGCGCTTGCGCGCTATCATCGGTTCCCCAACCCCAGTCCGGATATACGGCCCAGAGCGGGATGTGCGCGAAAACAACCACAGGCGTGCTGCTTTTCAGGTGCTTCACGTCTTTCTCCATCCACTCCAGTTGCTCCGCGCCCAGCGATCCGAGTCCACCTGCCTTCAGATTCGCCACATTGACCAACCCGACGAAATGCACGCCTTTTTTCTCAAAGCTGTACCACCCCGCACCCTGCGTGCCCTTGCCAAAACGCTCACGAAACTGCTGGCCGTCGTCGCCCACGAAATCGTGCTCTCCGGGAACGTAGAAAACATCCGATGTGCGCGCCGATTTCAAAATCTGTTCAACATTGTCGAACTGTGCCGCCTTCGCCAGATGAGTGACGTCGCCGGTGTGCAAGATGAATTCCGGAGCTACGGGCAGCGCGTTGATCTTGTCGATCGCCGCCTGGAAAGTGGCGACCACGTCGGAATTCGCCGGCTTATCGAATCCCATGTGACTGTCGCTGATCTGCACAAACGCCAACTCGCCCTTGGGAATGTTGGCGCCTTTTTCGCCGCCGTGGCCCAAGGCGTAGCTGGTAAACACTCCGCCATTGAGCACGCAAACAGCCCCCGTGCCCGCCCAAGCCATGCAGCGCAGAAATCCACGCCGGTCGATCCCGTCGTGGTTATGGTCATAAAGAATCTTGTCTGTCGGTGGAACCATAGCGTCCTCCATAAGTTTCATGTGGCGCGGACACTACCGTCCGCGGCCTTTAAGTTTCATGCGTGGCAACGACTAGCGTCGAATCGCCCACGAGTCGCCGCTTTCCATACCGCTACTAACCGCCTCGATGGCCGTTTATTCCCAATGAAGAAACTTTTCTTCCACGGGAATAAAACCGCCCCCCGCTGGTTTACCCTTGTGTGCGTGCTGGAGGAGCGCTCATCGCCGACGTCGTTTGAGCAGTTGGCTCTGCCGCTGTTCGGACGGCTCTACAACTTCGCGTACTGGCTCGCCCAAAACCGCGAAGAAGCTGAGGATCTGGTGCAGGAAACGTACGCCAAAGCGCTCAAGGGATTTTCTTCGTTCGAGCCTGGTACGGATTTCAAAGCCTGGATGTTTCGGATCCTGCGAAACACTTTCCTGAATTCGCGCACCGGACTCAAAGCCGCCACCGTCCCGCTCGACTTGCCCGACGATGACCCAGCGCTCCCCGCCGAACACCAGACTCCCGAAACCATCCTGATTGACCGCGCCAGTCACCAGATCGTTCAGGAGGCGATCGCCGAACTTGTCGTCCCTTATCGAGAAGTATTGCTGCTCTGCGAGGTGGAAGAAATGTCTTACCAGGAAATTGCGACTGCGCTGGCCATCCCGGTTGGAACGGTGATGTCGCGGTTGTCGCGCGCACGCCGGGTCCTGCGCGAGACGGTGCAGAAGAAACTGCACAGGAGTTCACCATGACAGAAGACATGACCGAAGCGACGACCCACGAAACGTGGGTAGGGAAACTGGACGCTTACCTCGACGGCGAACTCGATTCCAGCCAGATGCAGGAGCTGGACCGGCACCTGCGCGAGTGTCCAGGATGCACGGCCGAAGTTCTACGCAGGTTGCAATGGAAACGCGCGGTTCATTCGGCGGGCCAGTGTTACGTGGCCGATCCTGCGCTGCGCGAGCGAATTCAGAGGTGCATTTCGCCCGGCAAGCCGGCGTGGTGGCACTTGCGGCCGGGGTTCGCCGCCATCGCCGCCGTGCTGCTGTTGTTCGCTGGAGCCAGAATCGTTCAGTTGGAAGTTGGCCAGCCGAACGCACGCCCGATCCGGGACAATCTGGTTCGGGACAATCTCGTTCAGCAAAGCAGGATCGTGGGTGAATTGGCTGATCTGCACGTAACCACGCTGGCTAGCGCGAATCCGGTCGATGTGGTTTCCTCCGACCGGCACAACGTCAAACCCTGGTTCGCGGGCAAGATTCCCTTCAGCTTCGACCTACCAGAGTTACAGGGTTCGCAGTTTGAGTTGGTTGGAGGAAAAGTCAGTTACGTGGAGCAGTCGCCTGGCGCGCAGTTGCTTTTTCGAGTCCGCAAGCACGAGATTTCGGTGTTTATTTTTCAGTCAAGAGCTCTGCCCCTGGATTTCGCGAGCACGGAGGAGATAAACGCGCGGTCCTTCCATCTGGAGAGTTGGCGGCGCAATGGCCTGCAATACTTCGCGATCAGCGACGTGGCGCCCGAAGATCTCCGAGCACTAAGCTACCTTCTGAACAAATAGTGCTACGGCGGAGAGAAGTGTCCGTCTTGACATATTCTGAGCCACCTTCTAAGGCTACCCGTACTCTACTTAAGTATGTTATTGGACCCTACTTATTACGCCTACTTACAGGCTAGGTTTCGATCCCAATGTAACACACACGACCCGCGATGTAGTCGCCGGGCTTTTCACCGTCTTCCATTGTTATTATTTCAATCGGGTAGGCCGGGTTGTGCGGACGCAGGATCAAGTGGCTGTCTGCGGCTTCGACATGCCTGATCGTGCAAGTATCATCTTTACGCACCGCGTACATGTTACTTTCGCCCTTGCGATAGGGAGTCAGCGAATTATAGTGGCGGTCAAGGAGAAGGGTGGCACCGGGCATGGTGTGGGGATACATACTCATTCCCTCATGGGCATCCAGTTTGACGATAACAAAGCGCTCCCAGCCGCTGCGGTCGCCTTCCACGACCTCCCTCAAACGCTTCAGGAAGTTCTTCTTGAACTTCAGTATCTGCTTGACGTGCATGGTCATAATCGGCGCTTCGGAGGCTGCGATATGCGAGTCGACGACCGCTACGTTGTCGAATTCGTCCTCACTCAACGGGATGATCGAGGAACGCTTGTTGACTTCGGCGGGATCGATGAGATCAAGCACCGAAAGATGCTGCACGTTCAGAACTTTGTCCATGCCTTCCAGGCTAAGCCCGCGCTTGCGGTTAAGGAAGTTAGAGATGTGGGCTTGCTTGAAGCCGGTCTGTTCCGCCAGACGCAAGCCGGTAAGTTCCCCTGCGTCAATGCGGTCCCACAGGGTGTTGCGGAGATTTTCTTGAAGCATGCGGAATTTCATCGGCGGAGTATAACACGCTGCAATAGCCGGATGCTATTGTTAACATAAGTGTAACAAGCGTAAAGGAATATAGTTCTTGACTTAGCCATTTGCGAGTTATAGCATAACTCAATTATATGTTTCATAATGCACTTATACTGCAGGAAAGGTCGTCAGCCATGATAGAAGTACAGTCTTCTGAAAGCGAGGAAAGGAACTTCGGGGAGTTCCGCCGGAAGGTGCGCGCGGCGGAAGTGCTCTCGGCAGCCATGCAGCGGTTGTTGCAGTCCATTCACTTCAACGGGCGTTTGAGCGTCATTGTGCAAAACGGGCAGGTGCTCAAGTCCGGCTACGAGGAGGGCTACTTCCGGCAATCGGAATCGGGGGTATTCGCCAGGCTGCAGTAACGGCTTCATATAACTAAATAGCACTACAGGTCATCGTAAGAGAAACGAGCCCTGGGCCGAGCAATCGGTACCAGGGCTTTTTTTGGTTGAATGTTGTTCATTTCATATGGAGAGAGGCAATCATGAACTTCATAAGCGAGATGGAAGGCCAGGAAATCCAAGTCGAACTGAAATATTGCGAGCGGTGCGGCGGATTATGGCTGCGTCTGCAGGGAGCAGCGGGGGTGTACTGCGCAAGTTGCCGGGTGGTTCTGGCGGCGATGCCAAACCCTGGGGAGGCGCCGCCCCGGAAAGCACGCCGCCGGAAAGCGCGCGCGCAAGGACAAGGAGCGGACGTTCAACAAGACACTCAAAGTGCTGACCTTCAGAGCCCGGCCCGGATTGACGATCTGCAGGGCGTGGCCGCGATGGAGATGTGGGCATGACAAGCGCACAAAGCACGAGCACACAAGCATGGAGTCTGATGGGGCAGGCAGAGCCACCGCCATCGGTAGTGTTTGGCGAGACGGAGATGGAACTATGGCCCTATCGCAGGCGCACAGTGGCGTTGCTGCGGCGGTATGCCCGCGCCTCGGTCGAGGTGGGAAGGCTGCCGTCGCTGCTGGGGCGCGAGTTCTTCCGGTCGCGGGTCACGTCGTACACGATGAGGAACTTTGAGGAGGTGGTGATCTTTGTGACCGACATGGAGCGGGCGATCGAGAAATTGAACCCACTCGAAAAGAAACTGCTGGCGATGAACGTTCTGGAAGAATACACCCTAGACGAGATCGCGCGGCTGCTCAGTTGTAACCGTAAAATGGTGCAACGGCTCCTACAAGACGCGCTCGACCAGTTGTCGCGAATCCTGCTGGCGGGTGGTTTGATGGACAGATTGCCCTCGGTGGGTGGTGGGCCCAAAACTTGTCAAGAGGGTAAAAATTACAATTTCGAGGTAAGTGTCTCAAACGAAGGCGAAAATAAATCTCGGAAATTTGTCCACCCACCCCCCTCTAATTTGATATCCTAAACTTAAGAGTCGAAAAAATGGAGACTTTAAAAGGGCGCGACGCAAATCGCGCCCTTTTTCTATTTCGGCGGGCAGATGGCTAAAGCAAAGAAGAACAGGTCGCGGCCGCGGAAGTCGCAGGCGGCGCCATGCGGGGTCGAAGAGCAGGAGTCAGTGGTAAAGTCGCTCATCGAAAAGCTGGGGTTGCACGAAGAGTTCCCTGCCATCCACGATGGTGAGGGCGACGTGACAGGTGACGTAGAATCAGAATCATCGTAAGACGCAGATTGCGGATTGCAACGGGAAGGCGAACCAAAACGCTGCATGGACATGACCTGGGTCACGGAACGAGTTGCGCTGGGCGGTGGAATCTGGAACCCGCGGAACATGGGAGAACTGGCGCAAGCCGGTGTGACCCACGTGCTCAACATGCAGGTTGAGTTCGATGACCGGCCGCTAGCGGAGCCGCATGGGATCCGTGTGCTGTGGAATCCGACTGACGACGATTTTCTGCCGAAGCCCGCGGAACTGCTGAAACGCGGCGTCGATTTTGCGCTGGAAGCGCTGGAGGATCCGGAAGCGCGGCTTTACGTTCATTGCGCCGCAGGGGTGCACCGGGCTCCGATGATGACGCTGGCGATTTTATGTGCAATGGAATGGGAAATGGAAGCGGCCATGGTGCTGATAGAGACACGAAGGCCGGTGGTCGACTTCGCGGACGTGTATGTGGAGAGCGTGCGGCGATTTCTGGAGTCGCGAGTTGAGAGCGAGCCGAGGAGTTCAGATTAACAAACGGAATTGAGTTGGGAGGGAATATGAGAAAGGGGCGCCGCTCGGCAGAGCGGCTTTTTTATTGGCCCGAAGTGGGGTCGCGTGCGCTCACGAGGAGAGAACAAGAGATGCCCAGATCGTTCGCGGGGAATAACAAGTGTTTTCCGATGGCGGCAGAGACGGTGATTTCCCTGGTACTGGCACTGCTAATGGCGTTGATGTTGTCGGCCAGGTTGCAGGCACAAGGGCCAGCACTTACGACGATCAGCGAAGTGCGGTACTCGGATGAGGGGTGGGGAGTCGGTTACAACGGCAACCTGATGGGCCGTTTCACGAGCAGCAGTTTTACGCTCACGCGGTTCGCGCGAGCTCAAGACTACTTTTTGAGGAGCTATGACGACAGCGCTCCAGCTAAGTATTCGCGGTACTCGGCCGCGCTGCACGTTGACTATCCACTCTGACCACGTCGACTTGAAAATCGGGTCATCGGGAGATTAAAAGTCAGAGGCTTCCGTATTTGAACTTAAACGGCTCGATGATTCGATGATCAGATGACCCGATTTCTAGGGAGATGACCACTTCGCCCAGCAGCGGATACCTGCTGGAAGCATTGCTGCTCGCGCCGAGGCGCGAGACTGGTTTGTAACCTGACCGGCGCACAGGATCGAGGAGAGTGGCTGTGACCTTTAAACACCCGAACGTCCATCGCGAATTCGTGGAGTACTCCGAGACCCAGAAATTGCATGTCGTTTCGGTGTATTCAAACCCGTACCGGTGGCAGCGCAGACGGGAAGCTTTTCATGATTTTCGGTTTCACATGGAGGCCAGTCCAAACGTCGCGCTACATGTCGTCGAGGTCGCCTTCGGAGATCGGCCGCACGAAGTCACCAGCGCCGACAATCCGCTCGATTTGCAACTGCGGACCGACTCGAGCCTTTGGATCAAGGAATGCGCGATCAATGAAGGTGTGCGCCGCTTCCCGCCCGACTGGGAATACGGTGGGTATGTGGACGGCGACTTCCACTTCACGCGACATGATTGGGCGCTGGAGGCAATCCACATGCTTCAGCACCACAGCTTTGTGCAATTATTCAGCACTTATACAGATTTGACCGGCGAAACCGCAACGAGTCATCTCGGCCATCGCCCGTACCGCATGAGCACGAGCTTTGCGTGGAATCATTTGCACCAAACTGAATTCCTGAGTTCGCGGCGAGCGCGACGTGGAGGAACTGATACTTACTACGCCCCGCTTCAACCATCAGAATCCTTCCCCTTTGGTCATCCTCCTGGAGCCACTGGAGGTGCGTGGTCGTGGCGCCGGGATGCTTTCAATATGGTGGGTGGGATGCTGGACACCTGCGTCCTGGGCAGCGCGGACTGGCACATGGCTTTCGGGTTGGTGCAAGCGACGAACGTGGCCGCCGAAATGAAGCGGTGCACGGGGCCTTACGTGGAAGCTGTACTCAATTGGCAAGCACGCGCCGCGAAACTGAACCGCATCGAAGGGCGCTCCCCAATGGGGTGCATCGATAACTTTGCAACGCATGCCTTTCACGGCAGCAAAGCACTGCGTGCGTATGGAGAGCGGTGGGCGCTTCTGCAGAAGTGGAACTTCAACCCCGCAACTGACATCGCGCGAGACTATCAGGGACTCTGGCGGTGGACAGGAAACAAACCTGGGCTCCGCGATGACGTGGCCCGATATTTCATCGAACGTTCGGAAGATGGGCCGATGCTACTGGGGGAAGCGCCCTTAGTTTGACGCTGCACAGCCGCTGAAGGCGCGTCTGATTTCGGAGAACCTACGGTATCGCCAACCCGATACCTGAGACGAATCGCGCATCTTTCCGCAAGCTGTAAAGGCATGCCCCGATACGAGTCGTACTTTCGTCACAGGCTGCTAGCCGACTTCCTCACTCCAGTTTTCGAGAGACTTTTTCACGACGAGCATGAACTGGTCGGCGATGGCGCCGTCGATGATGCGATGGTCGTAGCCCAGGGTGAGGTGAACGACGGACCGGATGGCGATGGAATCCGCGCCGTCTTTGTCAGTGAGCACCATGGGCTGCTTGGTGATCCCGCCGACGCCCAGGATGGCTGCGTTCGGCTGGTTGATGATAGGCAAGCCGAAGACGGCGCCAAACTGGCCGGGGTTGGTGATGGTGAAAGTCGCGCCTTCGACATCAGCCGGCATGAGCTTCTTCGATCGGGCGCGCTCGCCGAGGTCGGTGATGCCGCGCTGAAGTCCGAGGAAGTTGAGCTCGTCGGCGTTCTTGAGAACAGGGACGATGAGTCCCCAATCGAGCGCGACGGCGATGCCAGCATTAACGTGCTTGTGATAGCGAACGCTGTCGCCTTCGAGTGA
>JBEKIB010000051.1:0-34031 GCA_050011975.1 Terriglobales bacterium
CCGCGCTATATGCGGCCAACGCCAATGTCTGCCACGCGGCCGACGCACCCGCGATCGTCACCTCCACCGTAATTGCAGCTCTTGCCTGTGGCACGATGCCAACGATCACGGCCAGCAACAGCACAGCGAAAATCAATTTCATGCGCAACATAGTTATTCCTTTCTCATGGTTTCCAAATGAGGTCCCGTGCCACCAGGGGATAGCTGCACGGGCCAGCTGGGAGCGTCTGCGAGCATAAAGAAATTCGATGTAGTATGTCAAGTAAATAGATAGACATAATGTTAATAGTGTAAAACGGCGCAGGAACTGCCCCTCCAAACTCTCGTACTTTACTAAACGCTGATGTCCATAGCGGCTTACACGTCAACCACGGCTACGCCGGAAGTGGTGGCAAATCTTCGGTCTGGACACGATCCCATGGGGAATAGAAGAAAACACAAGTAAGCTAGTCGTGAATAAAATGAAATGAGCTGGCAATAATATGAAATTATTTGTGGATAAGATGAAAATTAGCTGAGAACAGGTTAACCGCAGGGAGGGTGGAATTTCACTTCCGAGGCAATAGAAAAAGGGCGAACCTTTTCGAGGTCCGCTCTCCGTGTCCAGTGAAACCGATTTAACCCCGGTTACGGTCTAACCTGAACACCCTGGTTACCCTGAACTTCCTGCGTGGTTGCCGGGCACTTCGTCAACGACGAGCATGTGAGGATTGTGCCTCCCATGTCGCCGCCAGCCTCTTTTGTCCCGCTGTTCACCGGAGCCACGCCCAGCAGGTTGTGGGCTCCGTCGTACTGTTGGTAGTGCGAACGCACTAACAGCAGACCAGGATCGAGTACTGTCGTACCCGATTTTACTGCCGTCGCCGGCACGTAGTCCGGAACGTCGTCGACAACAAACTTCTGCGAACTGACTACCAGAGCCTTTGCGTTGGTCAGCGGAGTTCCGTTGCTCACCAGGCGCACGATCGACCACGCCGGGTAAGTCCCGTTGCGGAGGTTCGGGAAAGACAGGCCGTTAGCCCAGATGCTGCTTTCCGGACAGGGGAATGCTCCGCTGCAAGGCAGGTTAGCCGCGGCTGGTATCAAACCAGGGTTGGCGGCGGTGGCGGGCTGACCGGGATCGAACCCGGTTCCGGTTGAACTCTGCGGTCCGTAGCTCTGAAAAATCGGATCGACATTGTTCAGCGTAATGTAACTGTAGCTGGTGTTGTTGGCGATCGAACCCACGTTCCCGTAGCTGAAGAACGTGTAACCGATGCCGTCGAGCCCGATGTTCGCAGCGGACTTCTGGACCCACTTTACTTCTTCACTGGTGCCAATCCCGCGATACCGGGCGCCTTTTCCATCACTGCTGGCGCAAGTTCCCGATTGTCCTGCGAGGGGGTTATTGGCGCCCACGCCGGTCTCCATGCTCACGCCAAGAATCGTGTCGGGTCCCGCGCCTCCATAAACGGTGGGATGCCGCATTACGGTGGCTTCCGTAGTGTTGTACGTGCCCGAGAGGGGTTCACGCAGGAAGATGCCAATTCCCCCGGCGACATACGTCCCCGGCACGGCAGTAGGTATACTGAACGCTCCCGCATCGCACCAGGCGCCCGAGAACGCCTGTTGCAGTTCTTGCGGTGTGGCGTTGGTCAGATTGGAGAGCACGCCGGTGCCGTTGTGCGCGGTGATGAACACGACTGGAGTTGCTCCCACTTCCACGACCGTGAAGGCAGGTATGGTCGTGCCGCTGACGGGATCCTTACCCTTGATGTTAAATGACAGAACGTTGGCTTGAGCCGTGCTGCTCGGGTAGCCGCTCTTGATGGGGGTTCCCGCGTAGGCGCCGGAGGACGCGCCGAGGCCGTCTGCCGGACAAACGCCAGAGGCGTTGACTGCGTTGTAGCCGAGGCCGTCCAGCCCGTCGCTGGCGGCGCCGCCATACGTTCCTGCGCCGAGTATGGAGTTCACGCGGCACACCGCGAAGGCCGCATCTTCCGGACGGATGTCCGTCGCGGCCACGTTAACCGCAATCCCAGTCGTAAGCAAGGATTGCACCGCTGAGGGCAAAGCCTGATCCGACGAGCCGTCGCCCCAAAGGTTGGAAGCGATTTCATTCGTACCACTACCCTCGAGATTGGCCAACGGAGCGCTTACACTGCACTGCGGTTGAGCAAAGTAGCAGCGGTCCCCGACGACCGAGTCGACCTTGGTGAAAGACCATACCTTCGTGGCGCCGGGATTCCAAACGACCCAGATGTTACCAGCGTCAACGTTGACGCCCACGCGAGTGTCAGTGAGGTTGACAAGGTTGCCATTGCTGGTCCAGTGCCCGCCCTGTATTCCGCCCACCGTAGCGCAAGGGTTCGCACCTGCACAAGCCAGGCTATAAGCGCCCAGCGCCAACGTCTGCCACGTGGCCGACGAGCCCGCAATCGTTACTTCGACCGTAGTTGTGGCCTGTACCTGAGGTACGATGCCCACGAACGCGGCCAACACCAGCATTGCGAAAATCAATTTCACACGCGACATAGTATTGATCCCTCTCTCAATAGGTTTCTGGAAGCTATTTTGGTGCACATGTTTGTTGCGCATGTTTGTTGCGCATGAGGCGTAGCGCCACACGCAGGGAGAAACTCTGAACGAACCTGTGACACGTTATCGGCAAACAGTTGGGCCAGTTGACTGCGTGAGCTGTCGATCTGCACACATACCAACTCACCGCAGCGCAGCTTGAATTGCAGCCCGAGTCTATCCGCACAAGCGCCGGGGGATGTTAAGGCCGTGTGACAAGTTGGTGAAAATTCCTTAATGTTGCAGCGCAGAAAGTGCCTTAGTTCATCCTTATTAGCGGCAATCCTGATGCGGTAAGGGTGAAATGTTTTTCCGACTTTCCAGGTTTTTCTCGCCGCCGGCTTGCACTTGTGGAAAACGTGGGCGCTTGCGCAGGTTATGCGGGCGCTTGAGCCGGTTGTCGGGGCGACTGGAGAAACAAAATAAAGTCGATATATTTAGTTGACATTATTACGAAAACTGCTCTATGCTCTGAAAATTAAGTGGCTGTATAGGTTGGGTCTGAAAGGAAACGGCTGGCAAAATTCATATTCCGTTAACCTTGGAGCACTGACCCGCCATATACAATCCCCCCTTGCCATTGCAATCTTTGGAACCATATTACTTCGGAGTGATAAGTGTGCGACCCTCTGCGCCTGGTGTGTGTTATCGCGTCATCAGCGTCCTGGCCCTCGTGTTTCTAGGGTTGTCGCTTAGTTTCGGCCAGGAGCAGCCGAAGACCGCGGCCGGCAAGGGCGCCATTAATGGGACGGTGACCGATCAAACCCAAGCCGTCGTAGCGGGCGCCAAAGCGCTGCTCACGAATGGCGCCGGGGAGAAACTTGAAGCCCAGGTCAATGACAAGGGCGTGTATTCCTTCACCGGGCTTGGACCGGGGACTTACACGCTAACCGTAACCGCTCCCAATTTCGCTCCGAAGACCTTTGACAACATCACGCTGACGGCGGGCCTCGAATTAGCGCTGGACGCTTCGCTCGAACCGGCGAGCGCAAAAGAAGAAGTGAACGTGGAGTCTAGCGGTGTAGGAGCGGTGGAGACCGAGACCTCCAGCGTTTCCGGCACGATTACGCAAAAGGAAGTTGTGTCGATCGGACTCAATGGCCGTAATTTCACGCAGCTCATAGCCCTCGCGCCTGGCGTCAGTAATCAGACCGGGCAGGATGAAGCCAAGGTGGGAGTGGTCGGCAGTGTGAAGTACAGCGTGAACGGAGGCCGCGTCGAGTACAACACCTTCGAGGTCGATGGCAGCGACGTGCTCAACACCGGCCTGAACGGCGCCTCCAGCACGCTCATGGTTTATCCCAGCCTGGATGCCATTCAGGAAGTGAAGGTGCTGACCTCCAACTACGGCGCTCAGTTCGGGCGCACCGCATCCGGCACGGTGCAGGTGAGCACCAAGTCCGGAACCCCGAAGTGGCACGGAAATCTTTACGACTTCGTGCGCAACGAAGCGTTTAACTCCCGCAATTATTTCGATATTGTCTACACGACTCCGCCGCCTCCCGGGCAAACTGTCGGCGGGCAGACTTTTGGAACCAAGGCCCCACTCTATCGACGGCAGGATTTCGGGGGTACGATCGGCGGTCCGCTCACCATTCCCGGCGTTTACAACACAAAAAAAGACAAAACTTTTTTCTTTTTCTCCGAAGAGTTCCGCCTGGAGAAAACTCCCACCGAGTACAACCAGGCGGTGCCCGGGTTGAAAGAGCGCGGCCTGATCCTGAAATCGGGGGTGGTACAGCAAAACCTGCAAGTGAACGCTGGCACGGGAGCGGTCTACCAGGACTTCGATTTTAGCGACGTGTGCCCCTTGACCAGCGGAACCTTTGTCCGGGCGCAGTTCCCGGACTGCCCATCCGTGTCGCCGGGAGGGACGGCTGGAACTCTCATCCCTCTGGCACATTTGCAGGGGGTCCTGGGCACAGTCAGCGTGGACAAGAACGCGTTGGCGATCTTGAACTCGAACCTGATACCACTGCCCAACGCCCCTTCTGGCTGTAACTTCAGCGTGGTCAATTTCAATCCCTCCAGTCCTGACCCGAGCGATCCCAATCGCTGTTACGACACCTCCGTTTCCCCATCCACTTACTGGCGCGAAGAGTTGTTCCGCATCGATCATGTATTGACCGACAAGGTCAGGGTTTCGTTTCGCTACATCCACGATGCCTGGGATACGTCGGTGCTGACGCCGCAGTGGGGCATCGTACGCGACACGTTCCCCACCGTGCAGAACCGCTTCTTTGGGCCGGGCACAAGCCTGGTCGCGCGACTGACGCACACCATATCGCCGACGCTACTGAACGACCTGGTCGTCAGCTACGTGAATTCGAACATTACCTTGACTGACCAGAACGGGCCGGGGGGCGCCCAGTTCCAGCGCAACCCCACGCTCAATCAGCCGCTCGTTCCCGACCCCTCGGCTCCCGGACAGTGCAATCCCGCACTCAGCGCTGACCCCGTGACTGGTTTCCCGCAATGCTCGATGGGTTACATTTTCAATAACGGTTTTGGCGGCAAGATGCCGGGAGTCAATTTCTTGGGCACGAATGCCGCTTATGGCGGCAGGGGCTTTGCCGCTGATCCCGCCTACATGCCATGGGGCCACACCAATCCAACTTTCTCCCTGCGCGACGATGTGGGCAAAGCGATCGGCAAACACACGCTGCAATTCGGCGCCCAATACATGTACTCCCAGCGCAATCAGACTAACAACGCCATCGGCGCAGCTTCTGGTGACTTACAGGGCCTGTTGACCTTCAGCAATCTCGCGCACAGCACGGGAAATGCCTTCGCTGATTTTCTGGTTGAATCCGATGCTAACGCGCAGGGCATTCCGACTGGATACATTCAAAGTTTTACCCAGGACTCCGCGCAGCATCGTTACTACCAGCGTTTCCAGATCGCCGAACCTTATCTCCAGGATGACTGGAAGGTAACTCGCCGCCTTACTTTGAATCTGGGCTTGCGCGTAAGTCTTTTTGGCACTTATAGCGAGAAGAACCGCAACGCGTGGAACTGGGAAGCTGCAAGATTCAATCCCAGTCGCTTCGCGGTGGACCCGAGCTATGGTGAGCTTCTGGATAAAACTGCGGGGTTGACTCCGGTGTCGTTCAACCCTGTCACTTTCCAATTAGACCCCAGCGTCGTAAGCGACCTGGGCCTGGTCCAATGTGGCGTAGGCGGCAGCACGCCCGCAGGCTGCATGAAGGGGCATCTGTTCAATCCGGCGCCGCGAATTGGTTTTGCCTGGGACCCGCGGGGCGACGGCAAGACCTCAATCCGTGGCGGCTATGGCATTTTCTTTGAGCATGGCACCGGCAACGAAGCCAATACCGGCTCCCTCGAGGCGAGCGCGCCGCTCGTGCTCAGCATGACGCAGCCGCTTCCTGTCAGCTACACATGCATCGGTAACGTTGGGTATGGGTCGGCGTTTGACCCGGCCAACGCAGCTTGTGCCAGTCCTCTGGGAGGATCTGCGCCCCCGGCCGGCTCCGTCTTTCCTCTCGATGTCACCTCCATTCCCACCAAGGCGATTTGGCCCTACGCTCAGCAGTGGAGTTTCGGAATCCAGCGCGAACTGCCCAGCGCCGTTGTGCTCAATCTTGCTTATGTGGGCAGCAAGGGAACGAAATTGACGGTCGAGCGTCAGCTCAACCAGTTGCAGCCGCTACCAGCCAGCGAGAATCCCTTCGGACCGAACGAACCCCTGACCCTCACGGATTGCACGGTTCCTGCGTCCGGAACAGCCAGCCCGGGAAATAACCCAGGTGATGGCAAGACTGCGTTTCTTCTTGCGAACGGAACGCAGGTGACCCCGCAAAACCCCGCCTACATGTATTTGCAGGCGGCCTGCACCAATCCAAACATCCCCAACGTCAACTCCCTCCCTGGGCGACCCTACCCGGGTCTGGGGAGAGTTCTCTCGTTGCAGAATGTGGCCAATTCCAGCTATCACGCATTTCAGGGCACCATGCGGCATTCCAGCGGACCGCTCACGCTCGGGGTCTCGTACTCTTATAGTCATTCGATTGACGACGCTTCCGATCGCAGCGATCCGGTTCTGGTCAACTCTTACGATCTGCGTGAGAACAAGGCCAGCTCGAGTTTCGACGAACGTCATCTGGCCACCATCAGCTACGTGTACAAGCTGCCGCTCAAGAATTTTCCGCGCAACTTCGTCGACTTACTCGAGGAGCGGGAACCGCAGGACACGACCGCACCGAAGGCCAACTGTTGTTCAGCGCTGAGAAATGAGCTTCTCGACGGCTGGGAGCTTTCAGGAGTAACGCTGTATCAGTCGGGGACGCCGTTCACGGTGATCAACAGCGCCGGCAACACCGGCGTTTCCCTGACCGACAACGCCGGCGTTTCCAGCGGGCTCGGCGTCGCGGCCTCCTTCCCCGACGTGGTGAAGGGACTGCCGTCGCCCGGCAACAATTCTGAAAGCTTTGGCCCGCTCATCGGAAATCCTTCGCAGTTTGTGGCTCCGCGGGGACTCACCTTCGGCGACGCGGGCCGGAACTTCCTGAATAATCCGGGCCGCCTGAACTTCGACCTGGCGCTGCTCAAGCATTTCAAGATCCGGGAGTCCGGCCAGCTTGAGTTCCGTGCTGAGACCTTTAACATTTTTAATCACACGCAGTTCCGAATCTACGATCCCGATAACCCGGGCAGCAGTGGAAATAACATCATCAGTTGCTATGCCGGCCCCGCATATTCCGCCGGGTTTAAGGGTAGCGGAGCCGATTGCGTCACCGGGGCTTCCTTCTTGCACCCGCTCGATGCCCATCGGCCTCGCACCATGCAGTTTGGTCTCAAGCTAGCCTTCTAGGACGTGGAACATCATGGAGACATTGACTACTAGTACTACAGATCGGGCAATATCTGGGGCCACTCTTCAACCGCCTTCGCCCCGCTTTTGCGGCCGGTACATGAAGAGCCCGTTGCTTTTGTTGCTGGCCGCCACATCGCTGGCCGTAACGATGATGCTCTCGGCGTGCGGGGGCAGCAGTTCCAGCGCTGCGCTGCCGAGCGCCACGCTTTCGGGCAACTGGCAGTTCACGGTGGCGCCTCCGTCCGACGGCTCGTTCCTGGGTGGCCTGCAGGGCGGGTTTCTGCTGCAGCAAAATGGCGCGGTCACGGGAGCCGCGACTTACGCCGTCTCCTTGCCGGAGCTCTTGATCCCGTGCAACAGCGGATCGGCTCCGATCACCGGAACCATCAGCGGCCAGAACGTAACCCTCACTGCGGTCGCGGGCACCGAGACTTTTACCTTGACCGGAATGCTGAGTTCCGATGGCTCGACCATGGTGGGTACGTACACGTCAACTGCGGGCACTGCCGGCGACGGCACGCCCTGCGGAACCGCCCAAACCGGGCTGCAATGGAGCGCAATTCTCGTGCCGACGATTACCGGGACGATCCAAGGGAACTTCCACAGCGCAGGCGGTAGCGCCGGCTTGGCCAATCAGGATTTCGCCGTGTCAGGGTCACTCACTCAAGGGGAGAACATCGGAGCCAGCAACGCGACCGTCACGGGCAACCTGAGCTTCATAGAACCGGGAACCTCTGCAAGCGACTACCCTTGTTTCTCTACTGCCTCAGTGAACGGCCAAATCAGCGGCAATTCTGTCATTCTGCAGATCATCGGAACCAGCGGATCGACCATTGGTCAGATTGGAGAACCGGCCGGCTCGTTTGGAAGTACAGGCATCAATCCCGTTACCTTCAACTCCGTAAGCGGCGGGAACATTCTGCAAGGGCTTCAACCAACCTACATGGTGGCCGCGGGCTCCTGCGGAGGCAGCCTTGGCAGCACGGTTACCGCCGGAGACTACGGCAACATCTGTCTGGCGGTGAACGGCACACTGGGAGCTGCAAACGCTTGCCAGCAACCGATCACGCTGTCTCCGGCGGTCGTAACCTTCCCCGCTCAAATGTTGGGCTCGGTTGCGACCACGCAGACGATCACGCTGGGCAACAATTCCAGTTCTACCCTGAACGGTCTGACGTTGAATTTTGCTAACAACGGCGACAACATCTTCGGAGGCTTTAGCGATTTCAACGGTCTCCCCAGTTTTACGGGGACCGACTCCTGTGGCCTCGGAGGTGTCCCATCGAATGGCGAACCTTTCTCTCTAAGTTCAGGACAGGCTTGTGCCATCACGGTTTCTTTTACTCCTCAGGAAAGCTGCCCATGGTTGCCGTTCGGAAGCCCACCGGCTATTACCGGAGCCCCGCCGGAATGGTGTCCGTTTCCTCAGGCCGCACAGGTAACTGTTAACACCCAGGTGAGCGCGGACAACAATAAGTCCTTCACCGTCCCCATCACGGGTATCGGGGTCAGCGCCATCGTGCCCTCGATTCCCGAACTCGATTTCGGCGCGGAGGAGCAACTCAATCCACCGGAAGCGAGTCTTCCGCAAATGCTGTCATTCACCAACAATAGCGCGTATCCTCTGCAGATCCTGGGCAGCGCGCCTTGTTTGAACCCGCCTAAGGGTCAGCTCAAACTCCCGCACCCGCTGCTCGGAACCAGCTCAGTTGCCGGCCTGCAAGTGGTAAGCAATGGGTCCGGCAGTATCCTTCCCATCACTGCCGACGGTAACACCATCAACTACAACTGCGACAGCGATTCCGGAACCTTCCTCCAGAACTTCCAGATCTCCGCGGACTCCTGCACCGGAACCATGCTCGCTCCCCAGGCCTCGTGCAGCCTGCAGGTGGCGTATGTGCCGCAACCGAACACCGACATCAATAGCGGTCTGGATTATTTTCTGGAACTGAACACAGTCCAGTGTTCGAGCACCGTAACCTCCGACTGCGAAATCGATAGCGGACGTTTCCCGGTGGAATTAAAAGCGAATACTCCGAGTCCACTGCGGATGTCCCCCGGCGCGGGCCTGGATTTTGCGAAACAGAAGAAGGGCACGACCAGCGCCCCGTTGACCATTACCCTCCTCAACGACCCGACCCTGACCAGCCCGCAGACCGTAACCTTTGTCGGCAAGATATTGGTGCAAGGTAACTACGCTGAGACCGACGATTGCCCGGTTACTCTGGCGCCGGGCAGCAGTTGCACTTTGACTGTAACTTTTACGCCCGGAGGAGTGGGATTCGAGACCGGACAGCTCACTATTAATTACTCGCCGGAACCATTCGGCGCGCCCCAATTTGTGTATCTGCGTGGCACCGGCCAATAGCTTTTGCCGCCTGGGGCACTTTGTTTGTGCGGACTGGCAGTCAAGTCCGAGTAGCGCCGGGACGGCGGCGCTACTCGCAGCGGTGAAGCAGTACAAGTTATGCGGTCACGGTACTAGTAAGTCAAGATGGCGTAACTGAATTCAAGGAGGTTGGCAGTGGCAACTAAACAATGGATTCTCTTTCTCCTGGCGGCGGCGATGATTTCATTACTTGCCGGATGCGGCGGAGGGAGCACCGCGAATGTGCAGAATCCCGCACCGCCACCAACGTCCACCGTCACCATCGCTTTTCAACCCGAGCCCGCTGGATCGCTTGCAGTCAGCTTCTCCGAGAATCTCACGGCGGTGGTTACCAACGACCCAAACAATTACGGAGTAGATTGGTCTTTGACCTGTCAGAATCCCGGCAACTGCGGCTCCCTCAGTGCTCTGCACACCGCCAGCGGCGCACCTACCACCTATACCGCGCCTCCAACCCTTTCAACGAACAGCATGGCCGTCGAAATTGTGGCCTTCGCGACCGCGAATCACGCCCAGAACGTTGTTGCTCCGGTTGTCGTCACTACCTTTGACAGCACCCTCAAGGGCACCTATGTTCTCCAAGCCCAGGGGGTTGATGTTAATGGCGGACCTAACTACCAGTTTGCCGGTGTGATCGCCTTCGATGGCAACGGAAATATTACGTCCGGCGAGCAAACGATCAACTTCGTCAACCCAACAACCGGCGTCTTGGTGTCTAAGTCGGATCCGATCGTTGCCACCCCAAACAGCTACTTCATCGGCAGCGATGGACGCGGAACCCTTACCGTCAGCACGGGCGACGACGAAATTGGCGGGAACGGCGTAGAGACTTTTACTTTCGTGCTCCTTTCCGATTCCCAGGCGCTGATTTCCCAGATGGATTTCGGAACTGCGGTCACCGGAACCTCGGCCACCGGAACCATGGATTTGCAGACCAGCACCGCAGCACCCTCCGGGGGCTATGCCTTCGCGGTGAGCGGCCTTCAGCTTGCCAAAATGTTTCCGGTGGCTTTCGGCGGCGTCTTCAACATTGATTCGCCCAACACAATCTCGGGAAACGGCAGCGTGGCCGATGAGATTCTCGCAAAGAAGGTCACCGCAACCGCTGTGGGGCTTTCCGGGACACTCACCAGTCCCGATTCCTTTGGTGCGGTCACATTGAATCTGACGGCCGGTTTTGGCGCCGCTAACAAGCCGATCCCGTTGCAGCTCACGGGCTATATCGTCGACAACACCCACATCAAACTCATCGAGACCGATAATACCGCGGGCAGCGCTGCGCCCTTTGGTTCAACCGTCGGACTCGCCATCGGCCAGGGGCCTGCCACCGGAACCTTTACCACCAACACGTCGTTCTCCGGAACCTATGTGTTCGGCGTCCCTGGGGTCGACCTCAGCAACAGCAATATCTTGCCCTCCACCTTGACTTCAGTCGGCCTGTTCACCGCCGATGGCAGCGGCAACCTTAACGACGGATTCACCGACACTTTTCTGCAGTTAAACACCGCCCAGGGAACCGTTGCCAGTCCGCAAACCGGTGCCCAGATCAGCGCCCCATTCACGGGAACATATTCCGTCGACTCCACTGGAACCGGTCGCGCCAGCTCGACCTCCATCACCTTCAACCCCGAGCCCAAACACGACTATCAACCCGTATTCTTTTTCTATCTCACCGGCAACGGGAACCCGCCGCTGGTTCTCGAGGGCGGCGACACCCACTATCCATCGGTTGGAGCGGGAATCGCTTACCCGCAATCGGCCAATCCTCTCACCTTCAGCGGCGATTACGGGTTTAGCTTCACCCAGGTCAATTCCTCCGGCGAAAACGATGGCACCGCCCAGATGAATGCGAACCCGACGGCCACGCCCCCATCCTTGTCTGGCTTCGCGGACGTCAATCTCGCTTTTGGTGCAACCCCGGACCAGCTGTTCACCGGCAGTTTCTCTACGCCGGCCTCCAACGGCGTTTTCCCGGGCGCTCTCGGCACCAACAACGCCACCACCAACAACAACAACAGCAGCGTCTTCAACCCGCAAATCGCTGTGGATTATTACATCATTGACTCAGGTCACGGCTTCTTCGTTGAAACCGACTTGGTGAACGCGACATCGCCTGAGCAGCCCGGCCAGGTGTCGTTCGGATACTACGCCGTGCGAACCCAGCTGTGCGATGGCTGTCCGTAGTAAGAAAAAGCTCCACGATCCGCTTGCGCATCGTCTGGCGGCTTTCTGCGCTTTGCCCTGTACTCTGCTCACGCGTTACACTGCGAGTTATGAATACAGCGAATCAACCGAATGTGAAGTTCGTGCAAACCCCGGATTACCGCGAGGCCTACTCCAACAGCGTGCAGATCCGGGTGAACGTGTGGGATTTCTTCCTCGTTTTCGGAACCATGCAGCAAAGCTCGGAGACGCAGGTGGAACTCCGAAACTTCCAGGGAATCTATCTCAGCCCGCAACAGGCCAAGGCGCTGATGGCGCTCTTGCAGCAGAACGTGAGCAACTACGAGGCCGCGTTCGGCGAGATCAAACTTGACCCGCGGGCTCCAGGTGGACCCGTTCACTGATGCCCGCGCAGCCGTTGGCGCATTCCGATCTAACCACAAAATCTCAACCGCCATCCTCCGCATGGGCGCAGCAGTTTCTTCTGTTCGCGCTGTTCTTCGCCGGGTTGATGCTTCTGCATGCGCCACTTCTGCGCCTTCCTTATTTCTGGGATGAGGCTGGCTATTACGTTCCGGCAGCGCGTGATTTATTTTTAACCGGCACGCTCATTCCGCATTCCACGCTATCGAATGCGCATCCTCCGCTGGTCATGGCGTGGCTGGCGTCGGCCTGGCGCGTCTTCGGATACTCCACGCTAGTCACGCGCACCGCCATGCTGATGCTCAGTGCGTTCTCGCTGCTGGGGCTGTTTCGACTTTCGCAAATCGCCGCCAATCTGCCCGTGGCCTGGGCGACAACCACTCTGGTTGCGGTTTATCCGGTGTTCTTCACGCAGAGTTCCACGGCCCATGTCGACTTGCCAGCCGCCGGATTTACCTTCTGGGCGCTGGCCGCGTATCTAGAAGATCATCCGTGGAAGCAAGTGCTCTGGTTCTCGGCGGCGGCGCTCGCGAAAGAGACTGCAATCCTCGCTCCCCTGGCGCTGTTCGCCTGGGAACTGCTCGCTTACTTGATTCGCCCGCATTGCAAAGAAACTCGCTGGAAACAAATTTTTCCCCCTGAGGGCAGACCTGCGCACACGCTTGGTCTGCTCCTTCCCGTCGTGCCGCTGGCCGCCTGGTACGCCTACCACTACGCCAAGACCGGTTTCCTCTTGGGTAACCCCGAATTCTTTCGCTACAACGTTGCCGCCACGCTGAATCCTCTGCGCATCCCGCTAGCTTTCGGCATGAGGCTCTGGCAACTCTTCGGATACTTCGGCCTTTATCTGCTCACGCTGGCGGGATTGCTGGCCATGCTTCGTCCGCCACAATCTGAAAAGAAGACGACAGAAAACGCCGTTGCCCGTCCGCGAATTCCAATCTGGATCCAGGCAGCATTTCTTTCCGTGGTGCTAGCCTATCTGGCTTTTATGTCGGCCGTAGGCGGAGCGGTCCTGGCTCGCTATATGTTGCCAGCCGTCCCGCTACTGATTCTGGCGCTGGTCTCGACTCTCTGGCGGCGCGCGCGCTATTGGAAATTAATTGTGGGAGCCGTCGCCATTGCATTTATCGCGGGCCTGTTCAGCAATCCCCCGTATGGATTTTCTCTCGAAGACAATCTCGCCTATCGCGACTACATTATTCTGCATGTGGAGGCCAGTCGTTTCCTCGCGATGCGCCATCCCGGCGACCGCGTTCTAACCGCATGGCCCGCGTCCGACGAACTCACCCGGCCATGGCTCGGCTACATTAATCAACCCGTCCGAGTCGTGCGCATCGAGGATTTCTCAGCCTCGCAGATCGACGCAGCAGCCAAGGCTCGCGACCACTTCGACGTGGCTCTGGTCTTCTCCACGAAGTACCAGCCGCCGCATCCACTGCTTGAAAATTGGGAAGCATGGCAGCGCATCAAGGAAAAATTCTTCGGCTACCATCGCGACTTACTGCCCGAAGAAATTGCCCAGCGTCTAGGCGGAACGATTGCCTATAGCAAAGAGCAAAACGGCCAGTGGATCGCGGTAATTGCGGTCGAGCGGTGAGCCTGGGTTGGGAGCGTAATCGATTCCACAACAATGTCGGGATTTTGCAACAACAACCTGCTTGCAGCAGTTGATAGAGGTGCACGGTGGAGTCTGCTGCTAACGCCCGGAATTCTGTACGCGTTGTTGCAACGCGCAAACTCAGTCGGGTTTTGTTTTCCTCTCTTGCGCAGGGTTCGCGGTCTCGGAGCATGGACCACCGCTAGGGGTCGAGCACGAACAGCCCAAATCACTGTTATACCGGCACTGATCCTCCGGATGATCGGGCTGGTCACAAACTGGATTACCACATCCGGGGAATTTGGGAATCTTCATACATGCAGAGTGTTGGGAAAATTTGTGTGACTGTTCCCAGGAACCGACTTCCGGAGCTTCGAATCGTAATTCTTCATGACTCAGCACATGAAGCTCGACCCCATCGGGGCCTTTCACCTCCTTCACGCCTCCGTTCACATCCAGGGAATACGGGCCTGAAATCGTAATTCGCGTGTCGCCTGGCTTCGCCTTGCCGCGAACAAAGTTGATTGACACCGCAGTCTTGCCGTCTGCCGCTCTTGTGATCGAGATGTCACCTGCGGTGACGATAGTTACACTTGTCCCACTGTCCCGTTTTAGCGTTTCCTGAGCTAGGGCGATGTTGACCATCAGCAGTGTACATGCCGTGATTGTGAAACTCCATGTCAGCCGGGTTTTCATTAGGCCCCTTCCATGTCTTGAAAGAATCAGAACGAAGCGTATCAGGATTCCACTCGCTGACTGTCAGCGCAATGCGAATTCCGCCAATTACGGAGTTGTCGCCCGCTGCTCAAGTTAGCGAATCGTCTTCACATCCCCATCAAATGGCAGGAATGCGTCTTGACCACGACCCAGACACTCTTGCCGAGGCCAAGTTGAAGGGCGTCGCGCGCCGCAAGCGTTACGTGCACCTCGAACTCCGCGCCGCCGCAATCCACCATCGCCGCGATGATGACGTCTCTCTGCACCAGTCGCCGAATAGTTCCCGGCAAAACATTGCGAGCACTCAACCCGTGTGGATACTCCGTTGCCAGCAGCAGATCACCAGCGCGAACGCCCACGCGCAGACGCGAGCCAATCTCGGCCCGAACCAGCGGTGTTTCTAATTCGACCAAACTGCTCCCCAAGCGACAAGTCATGGTCCCGCGATCCTCGTGCAGTGCCACGACCGTGCCGTCAAAGATGTTTTCGAATCCCGACAGGTGCGCGACCGTTTCCAGTCGCGGAGCGTGCATCACTTCATGCGGCTGCCCCTGCGCCACGATTCTTCCCGCGTCCAGCACAATGACCTCGTCGCCCAGGGCAAACACTTCCTCGCCATCGTGGGTGACGAAAAGAATTGGGACGCGGTGATGCTGGTTCCAGCTACGCAGATCGCCCACCAGAGACGACTTAGTCGGGCGATCCAGCGCTGCCAATGGTTCATCGAGCAGTAAGGCGCGCGGTTCGGTGACCAGGGCGCGCGCCAACGCGACGCGTTGACGCTCGCCTCCGGAGATTTGTGCCGGTCGCCGGTCGCGCAAATGATCGATGCGAAACAAAGCGAGTATTTCGCGGCTGCGTGTTTGTCGCTCCGCCGCCCCAAGCGCGCGCAGACCGTAAGCGACGTTCTCCTCGGCCGTCAGGTGAGGGAAGAGCGCCAGGTCCTGATGCACGTAGCCGATGTTGCGCTTCCAGGCCGCGACGTTCCGCTTTTTTTCTGAGTCGTAAAGGTCTTCACCGCCAACCGCAATGCGCCCGTCGTCCGGATCACTAAGGCCAGCAATGCAATCGAGCAGCGTGGTTTTTCCCGCACCCGAAGCGCCAAAGAGAATCGTAAACCCGGCCAGCGCGCGGAAGTGAACATTCAGGTTGAAACTGCCCTCGGGATTCGAATAGCGCTTGCGAATGCGCACTTCGAGGTCGGAAGAGATTGGATGCGTCGTTGATTTCACTGCGGTTGGCAGCGCGGTTTGTGGTGCGCGATCGATCTTCACCGCCATGGACCCACCGCCCATGCGCGCCGGTTCACGCCATACACAATCGACAACACGACGAACGAGATGAACAGCAGCACCAGCGCCGTCTGGTTCGCGCTGGAATAATTTGCCGTCTGCACCTGATCGTAAATGTCGATTGAGATGGTGCGCGTCACCCCCGGAATGTTGCCGCCCACCATGAGCACAACTCCAAACTCGCCCAGCGTGTGCGCGAAGCTGAGCGCAAATCCCGTGACCAGCCCGGCTTTTGAGAGGGGAAGCACGATGCGCCGAAAGGTCTGCACCGGCGATTGTCCAAGCGATGCCGAGGCGCGAAGCAGCGTGGAGTCAACCGCTCCGAATGACGCCGCGAACGGTTGCACGGCGAACGGCAGACTGTATAACAACGACCCGATCACCAGCCCTTCGAAAGTGAAGGCCAGCGTGTGGCCGGTGAGCGACTCCCACCAGCGGCCAAAAGGGCTCCGCGAACCGAGCGCCACCAGAACATAAAAACCAAGCACCGTAGGCGGCAGGACGATAGGAAGCGCGACCGCGGCCTCGACCAGAAATTTCCAGCGCCAGCGCGAGTAGGTCAGCCAATAGGCAATGGGAATTCCAATCGCGATCAGCAGCGTCGAGACGATGGCCGCGAGACGCACCGTCAACCAGAACGCCTCCCAGTTCATTTCAATTTTTCTCCATTTTCAACGTTTCTCCGCCGGCAGGCTAAAACCGTAACTGGTGAGCAGCAAAGTGGCCTCGGGGCTGCGCAGAAATTCCAGGAATCTGCGGGCTGCATCCTGCTGTTTTGATTTTGAGAGCACGACAGCGGCCTGGTTCAACGTGGGATAAGCATCGAGCGGCACCGTCCAATAGCGTCCCTTATCCTTCATCGCAGGCGCAAGCGCATGCGAGAGCGCGAGCAGTCCCGCCTGGGCATTCCCCGATTCGACGAACTGCGCCGCCTGCGAAATATTTTCTCCCACAACGAGCCGGCTCGAAACCTGATTGTAAATTCCAAAATGCCGCAGCGTAGCCTCGGCCGCGCGCCCGTATGGCGCGGTTGCGGGATTCGCAATCGAAATCTTCTTGACCGAAGGGTCAAGCAAAGCCTGGATGCCCAGCTTCGACAAGTCCAGTGGCGAACCGCTCGGCACCCACAGCACTAACCGTCCGATCGCATAACGGTAAAGCGTGTCTTTGGACGCTAGTCCCTCGGCGATCAACTGTTGAGGATACTGCTCATCGGCGGAAAAGAAGAGATCGAAAGGCGCGCCGTTTCGTATCTGATTGGTAAGATTACCGGACGCGCCAAATGAAAGCTTCACCGCTTGTCCAGTCTTCTTCGTATAGGCGGTAACGAGTTCTGGAAGAGCAGCACTCATGTCCGCCGCCGCGGCCACGGTAATCTCCTGCGCGGTTGCGAAAGCCCCTGTGACCAGTAGAAGCAGCGTCAGCAATTTTCTCATCATAGATTTTGATTTACCCAGCATTTCCGAAAGGTCGCATTTTCCCGTAGAGACGCGGCTTGCCGCGTCTCCAGCCCCGTCCAGTGAAGACGCTCTACCTGCGAAAAATTGAAGAAGACGGTCCGTCACACCAGTTTCGTCTTCGACAACGGCAACTCGCGCACTCGCTTGCCAGTAGCCGCAAACACTGCGTTGTACAGAGCAGGTGCAAAAGGCGGCACGCCGGGTTCGCCCACGCCGGCCGGCGGCGCTTCGCTCTCCACAATATGCACGTCAACATGCCGCGGAGCACGGTTCATGCGGGTAATTTGATAATTATTGAAATTGCTCTGGTCGATGACTCCGTTAGTCGCCGTAATCTCGCTGAACAACGCCAGGCTCGTTCCAAACACAGCCGCTCCCTCGAACTGGTTGCGGATATTGTCGGGGCTGACGATCGTACCCGCATCGACCGCCGTCCACACGTTCGGAATATGCACTTGTCCCTTGCTGTCGACTTCGACTTCCACCACCGTCGCAACATAAGTGAGAAAGCTGCGGTGAGCGGCAATGCCCATGCCGCGCCCTTTACCCATGGGCCTCTTGCCCCAGCCAGATTTCTCCGCCGCGATCTCGACCACACGCCGCAATCGGCCGGTGTCAAGCGGATAACCCTTGGCGTCTTCCGCTTCGTCCCCCTTGAGGTCAAGGCTGACGATACGCGCCGGACCGATCAGGTCCAGCAGATACTGCGCCGAATCCTTGTTAGCGTTGTGTGCCAGTTCGTCGGCAAAGGAGTGAATCGCAAACGCATGATAGATGTTCGCCACACTACGCAGCCATCCTATGCGCACGTGGTAATCGGCGGGGCCATTCTCGGCGCGATGGTTTCGAATATCGAAAGGAAGATTGTTCCATCCCAATCCCATCTCGTCGTCGGCATAGGTAGCGGACGCGTCGAAAGTTGAATTGATGGGCGGATACACCGTGCGCTGCAGCCATGCCGTCGGCTTGCCATCCGGCCCAACTGCCGCCTTCATGTACATTGCGGCAACGGAGTGAAAAAAATCGAAGCGAATATCGTCTTCACGGCTCCAGATAACTTTGACCGGCTTGCCGAGTTGTTTCGAAAGAACTGCCGCTTCCGCAACCTGGTCAGGTTTTGACTTGCGTCCGAAGCCGCCGCCAAGCAGAGTGACGTAGCAAGTCACATCTTCTTTCTTGATGCCGAGCACCCCGGCAATCGTCTCCTGCACCGCCTGCGGATTCTGCGTCGGAGCCCATGTCCGCACTTTTCCGTCGCGATACTCGGCGACTGCTACCGGCGGCTCCATGGAAACGTGCGCCAGATGCGGAGTGTAATACTCGGCCTCGATAATCTTTCCGCCCATCTTTGCACTTTGCGCAAAGGCGGCATCCACATCGCCAACGTTGCGAACGACCTTACCCGGCTGCCGCGAAGTTGCTTCCAGCGTTTTGCGGAACGGCGCTGAGTTGTACACCGAGTGCGGGCTACTCTCCCATTCCACCTTGAGACTCTTGCGTCCCTTGAACGCCGCCCAGGTGTTGTCGGCAATCACGGCGACGCCGCCCAAAGGCTGAAACTGGTGCGGCGGTTTAAAAGCCTCGATGGTCAGCGTCTTCTGCACGCCTGGCACTTTGAGCGCGGCCTTGTCATCGTATGACTTGATCTTCTGTCCGAGCACAGGCGGATGCTCGACCGACGCGAAGACCATGCCAGGCATAATCGCGTCCATGCCGAAAATCGCTTTTCCGGTGACGATCTCGGGAAGGTCAAACAGCGAATTACTTTCTTTGCCAATGTACCGCCATTCGGAACGCGACTTGAGCGGAACGTCTTCTTTTCTTGGAACGGGCAGCTTGGCCGCACCGGCGGCAACTTCGCCGTAGCCCAGCTTGCGTCCGCTGGCGCGATGCACAACGAAGTGGGGCTCGGTCGCGCAGTCTTTCGGGGAAACATTCCACTGCGCGGCGGCGGCGCTGATCAGCATCGCTCGTCCCGTAGCGCCCACCTGTCGCATCAAGTCAAAGTTACTGCGAACCGAGTGCGATCCGTCCGTATCCTGCTCGCCGTATTTCGGATCGCCAATCGCCTGCTCAATCTTTACCTTCGACCAATCCGCATCAAGCTCATCGGCGACCACGAGCGGCAATGCCGTGCGGCTGCCGCATCCCATCTCTGAGCGATGAGCGACGATGGTGACCGTGCCATCCGACGCAATCGACATCCACAGACTGGGCTCAAACGGCGCGGCCGCTTCACCTTCCGCGGCCCACAGCGGCTCGGGAATAAAGCGCGCGCTCAGCACAAAAACGCCGCTCACCAGAGCGCCGTGTAGGAACCCTCGTCGACTAACATGCTGGCTAACCTGACGGCTGACATTCTCAATACCTTTCATGCCGTCTCCTTCGCAGCCTGGTGAATCGCCGCCCGAATCCGCTGATAGGTCCCGCAGCGGCAAAGATTGCCCGACATTGCCGTGTCAATATCCTGGTCGCTCGGATTCTTGTTCTCTTTAAGAAGCGCGATCGCCCGCATGATCTGGCCGGTCTGGCAGTAGCCGCATTGCGGCACCCGGATCTCCATCCACGCCTTCTGCACGGGATGCAGCGGCGCGATGCCTTCGATCGTAGTGATCTCCGCTCCGCCGACCGCTTTCATCGGAGTGACGCAAGAGCGAATCGCCGCGCCATTCTGATGCACGGTGCAGGCGCCGCACAACGCCATGCCGCAGCCGAATTTCGTTCCCGTGAGCTCGGCCACGTCGCGCAAATACCACAGCAGCGGCATGTCGGGATCGCCGTCAAACGTCTTCTCTTTCCCGTTCACCTTAAAACGGATCATTTATCCCCTCGGTTAAACCACGGATACTACAGAATTGATTTTCATATCCTAGTCGCAGAGCGCGAAATGTGGAAGAGTGGAAATCGGCGATTAAGCGCAGCCCCGTGGCACTTCTCCGTGTTCCCCTGTGCTCCCTGTGGTTAAGGTTTTCCGTAAGCGCCGTCATATAATCGTCTGTCATTCGTCATCATTTTTGCTACAGGAGGAATTTTGGCCTACAACGATCTGCGCGACTGGATCAAAGCACTCGACCGAGCCGGCGAACTGAAACGCATCCGCACCGAAGCCGACCCGATTTTGGAGATTACGGAAATTACCGACCGCGTTTCGAAAAGCAGAGACAAAGACAAGCACCAGCAGGGAACTGTCGGCGGCAAAGCCTTGCTCTTCGAAAACCTGAAGGGCTACCCCGGCGCCCAGCTTCTAATCAACCAGTTCGGTTCCGCTCGCCGCATGAGACTAGCGCTCGAAGTCGATTCGCTCGACGAAGTCGCCGAACGCATTCGCGGCTTCATGGACGTGAAGTCTCCGCAAGGTTTCCTCGACAAAGTAAAGATGCTGCCCATGCTCGCCGAGATGGGCAAGTTCTTTCCAAAGACCGTCGCCACCGGCCCATGCAAAGAAGTCATCAAACGCGACAATTTCTCGCTGCTCGATTTCCCCATCCTCCAATGCTGGCCCAAAGATGGCGGACGCTTCATCACGCTGCCTTGCGTAATCACGCGCGATCCAAAAACGGGCAAGCGCAACGTAGGCATGTATCGCATGCAGGTCTACGACGAACGCACCGCCGGCATCCACTGGCAGCGCCAGAAAGTAGCGGCGGAACATTACCGCGACCACATGCGCATGGGAGCCACTACTGGTCTGGAGGGTGGGAACTCTGCCGCGGTAGACATCATGGCCCGTTCATCCGGAGGCGCAATGCTAGCCCCCGGCGATCGTCCCTCCGGCAGAATGGAAGTAGCCGTAGCCATCGGCACCGAGCCCGCGCTCACGTTTTCCGCGATCGTGCCCGCACCGCCGGATGTCGAAGAATTCATCGTCGCCGGATTCCTCCGCCAGAAACCAGTCGAGTTGGTGAAGTGCGAGACCGTCGATCTGGAAGTTCCTGCCGACGCCGAGATCGTCCTCGAAGGCTACGTCAATCTCGACGAGCTCCGCACCGAAGGCCCATTCGGCGATCACACCGGCTTCTACTCGCTCGAAGACCAGTATCCCGTGTTTCACGTTACCTGCATCACCCACCGCAAAGACCCCATCTATGCCGCGACCGTCGTCGGCAAGCCGCCGCAAGAAGACGCCTGGATGGGCAAGGCCGTCGAGCGCATCTTCCTGCCGCTGATGAAGCTGACTATCCCCGAACTGGTGGACATCAACCTGCCCATCGAAGGCGTGTTCCACAATTTGATGCTCGTCTCCATTCGCAAATCCTATCCCGGACAGGCCCGCAAAGTGATGAACGCCATCTGGTCGCTGGGGCAAGCAATGTTCACCAAGTGCATCATCGTAGTAGACGAAGATGTGGACGTGCAGGACGTAGCCGACGTCACGTTGAAAGCGCTGAACAACATCGATCCCGAACGCGACATCCAATTCACGCTAGGCCCAGTCGATTCGCTAGACCACGCCGCGCGCCTTCCCGACTACGGATCAAAGATGGGCATCGACGCCACGCGCAAGTGGTCAAGCGAAGGCTTCACGCGTCCGTGGCCGGACGAGATCGTGATGGACGCGAAGACCCGCGCCCTGGTCGATAGCAAGTGGAAGGCGCTGGCGAAGGAACTCGGGATCGAGTAGAAACGAGTGCGGGATGGCCGCTTCCCATAGTTGGTGAAATCCGTTTGCAGCAATTATCCGCATCCAGCTTGTCATTAAACTCTTGTCATTAAACCAAAGACAATCATCCCCACCGGCTCCTCTCGGCAGGAGCGTCCGCCAACGTCCGTCAACGTCCGCTAACGTCCGCCAAGGTCCGCTTATGTCCGTTGCGGAAGATTTGGACTCGGTGCATAATACCCGAGCCTTTGAGGTCAGCGGACTGCCCGACCAGTCGGCAGCACTTGGAGCGCGGCATCAGTTTCAACAGACAACGTGTCGCCATCGGGCCAGATTATCGGATTGGGTGTGAGCTAGACCTAGTATCAAAATCGACTTAGAGGAGAAAACCATGACACCGGAGAGAATTATGTCCACCCGCAACATCTTCCGAGCAGCGGCTCGTTTGCTTCAAGTTTTTGCTTTCATGGCAATTGTTGCCTTCTTTGTTTGCGGGCAACATGCGCTAGCGCAAAATCCACATCATTTGCAGATTCGGGTCATGCCCGGAGTCCAGGCGGATAAAGTTAATCCACCAAAAGGTCCAACGGAAAGAAAGGTTCTGGAGCAACTAGCCTCGGGTTTTGGTGTGCTGCCGCCACTGGATACTAACGGCCTCGACGAGTGGCCCTGCTTCCCCGGCTCCAGCAATCCGAACGCTGCGGATTGCTCGAGCATCGCGCCCGGTGGAGCGGTCATTGGCCAGGTATCTTACACACAGTCGCTCGCCGACTGCGACGCCAGCGCCGCTGGGGCCGCCAATTGCGGTCAGATCTTTTGGTTCTACGAAGACGACACTGGCGATAACACCGACGACCTCGTCTTCTCCATCGTAGTGAAGCAAGGAAAGAACTACATTCTGGACTCCGGCCCGATTGACGTCGGCCTCAACCCCTTCGCAGCAGGCACGAACATCGTGGTTTCTGACGATACGGCTTTCGGCACCCAGGGGCAAACGGGGCCCGGCAACGGATTTTGCGCCGGAAGTACTGAAACGTGCGTAAACCCCGTCAAGGGCGTAGCCACCGTTACGGTAACAACCACGGTCGGCATATCAACCATCACGAGTAAATTCAACATGTTCCTCGAGTAGCCGGCCGGTTGCCCCATCCTTGCGCGTTCCCCGCGCAAGGGTGGGACTCCAGCGACGGTGAAATGCCGCACGGCGGCGCCACACAAGTTCGGCTTGAGCCTCGCCCCAACTTGTGTTCTCATAGGCAAACGACGTGCCTGTGGGGGGCTCGTCTGCACGTTTTAACCTCAACCCTCAGCCTCATCTTTGAACCGTAAAGCATGAGCGGAACGTGAGCGGAACACTAGAGGAGAAAAATCATGAGCAAAGTCAATTACATTCCAAAGGGATACAACACCATTACGCCGTACCTCGTCATCAAGGGCGCAGCAAAAGCGATCGAGTACTACAAGGACGTTTTCGGGGCGACCGTACTCGAACGTATGGATGGCCCCGAAGGCCGCGTCGGCCACGCCGAACTGCAGATCGGCGACTCGCGCATCATGCTGGCCGACGAAAATCCTGCCATGGGCAATCGCAGCGCCGAGAGCATCGGCGCGTCTCCAGTGAGCCTGTATGTGTATCTGCCCGACTGCGATGCCGTTGTTGCCAAGGCCGTCGCGGGAGGCGCGAAAATCCTGAAGCCGGTCGCCGACCAGTTCTACGGAGATCGCTCGGGTTTCCTCCAGGACCCGTTCGGACATCTCTGGGGCATTGCAACCCACAAGGAAGACGTGTCGCCGCAAGAGATGAAAGAACGCATGAGAAAATTGATGCAGGCCGCTTGACGACAGCTATTGGCTCTTAGCTCGACCGGAACCAGGTTTAGCTAAAGGCCAAGAGCCAATGGCCAAGAGCTAATGGCCAAGAGCCCAGGTAGCGTGTGCCTTCGCCGCGCGCATCTCTGCACATGCAACCCATAACCTTAGAAAGGATTCTTCCTATGCTTTCTGCTGGCAATCCGTTTCCGAATTTTTCGCTTCCCAATCAGGACGGCAAAATTACCAGGCTCTCCGATTTCGCCGGACACTGGCTCGTCGTTTACTTCTATCCGAAAGACGACACGCCCGGCTGTACCATCCAGGGCAAGTCGTTTACGGCGACCAAGGCCGATTTCGACGCTGCCGGAATCAAAGTCGTCGGCGTTAGCGCTGACGACGTCACCTCGCACCGGAACTTCTCCCACAAGTTCGCCTTTACCATCGACTTGCTCTCCGACACCGAATCCAATCTGATGAAGACGCTTGGCATCGGCCAGGCGGAATGGAAGGGGATGAAGTTCTGGGAGCGCACCAGTTTCGTTGTCGATCCCAAGGGCGTGATCCGTAAGGTGTACGAGAAGGTGAACCCGGAAGGCCACGAGAAAGTGCTGCTCGCCAACATTGAGGAGATGCAGGCGAAGGCGGCCTGACACAGCTAACTCCAACGAGCTACTGTAGAGACGCGGCTCGCCGCGTCTCTTTGCCGTGTGCTATGCGGCAAACGGGTCGCTGGCGAAACGCGATCCGTCGCTGGTGCTGGTCCATGGCTGATTCTGGCCACACAGAAAAAAGCTCGGCAGCGGACAGCGACATTCCGCCGCCGCTCTCGCGCGTTCTCCCCGCAGCGGCATGGGCACGGTTTCCCGCGAATCCGCGAGCTTGCCGGTTACTGCAGCGTGGTGGCGCCGTTCAGCCCCTGATAGATGAACAATCCCGCAATGATCAGGATCATGACCCCCGACAAAGCGCCAAGCACCTTGACGATCGGCGTGAGCCTTTTCATCTTGACCAGAACTTCCATCTGATCCTTATGCATCTGGGACTCGGTTTCGTTGAGGAAGATGGAATCGTCCTCGTGCATGGTGAGGGTGCTGCGATAGATCAGGAGGATTATAAGGACCCCCGTCAGAATACCCCAAGCGACAAGCAGCCCGAACATAGGAGACATACGCCACCTCGGAGCTGAGATCGAGCCAATTCCCCGAAGTTGCTTTAAGCCCCAGCGAAAACTGTCCTGCCATTCGCTGACGTTCGGGTACAGGCCCCCTGCTGGCAATGATTATAGACCCGTTGGCAAGAGGGGTTGCTACTTCTTACCGGCCCCAAGCATCTAAGGGCTAGATACAGGAAGAGTACCGGCTCCCGAAAAGGCTTGCCGACCCGCTTGCGACCTTTGTTATAATAGGCAATTACAAGGAGATCAACAGATGGCAACTACCACCCCACCGGAAGTACAACCCAAAACCGCACCAGTCCTCACCCCTGCCGCGATTGCCAAGGTCAAAGAGATCATGGCCTCGCAGACGCCGGTGCCGGCGGGATTGCGGTTGTCCGTAGTCGGCGGCGGTTGCTCCGGCTTTCAATACTCCATGGCCTTCGAAAATGGAGCCGGCATGATGGACAAGGTTTTCGACTTTGATGGCCTGAAGGTTTACGTCGATGCCACTTCCCTGATGTATCTTGGCGGAGCGCATGTCGATTACATCGAGACCCTCGAAGGCGCCGGCTTCAAGTTCGAAAACCCGAACGTGAAGAGCACCTGCGGCTGCGGCTCCTCGTTTAACGTTTAAGCATTTCTGGTTTTAAGGCAAGCCCCGCTTTCGACGCGGGGCTTTTCTGTTGCTGGATTGCCGGGAATGTGAAGCCTATTGTTAGGGCGAAGTCGGCGCCGGGGTTTGCTGAGTTTGCGCCGGGCCGTTTTGCGATTGGCCGGAGTTCAGACCGAATCCTTGTCCACCGAGTCCTTGTCCACCGGATCCCAGCCCACCGGATCCCAGCCCACCGAGACCTTGTCCCAGGCCTTGTCCCGTTACACCACCGGATAGTCCAGGGGCGCCGCCGATGCCACCGATGCCACCCACGCCGGTTTGCGCACCAGGATTTATTGGCCCCACCAGCAGGCCGCCGCGATCGGCCTGCGTTATATAAATGAACAGCCAGTCGTTGTAATGGTTCTTAGTGTAGAAGACGCGAATGCTTTTCGCTTTGCTGGTGCTCGCGACCCCGAGGATCGGACCTCCGCCGAACGTCTGCCCGCTCAAGCCGGAGCCGGAACCTGTACTGGAACTGGAAGACGACGATCCAGACGAAGTCGAGCTCCCTCCCGCATCCGAAGAATTGCCTGAAGAAGAGCTTCCGGAAGAAGAGCTGCCTGAGGACGAAGAAGATGAGTCGCCGGAACTACCAGTCGCGGAAGTCTGCGCGCCCGCGCTAGTCGCCTGTTGAAGCCCACCCGGTTGAGCTCCGAAGCCGCCAAGTCCGCCAAGCCCGCCCAGCCCACTCTGCGCCCCGCCGAATCCGCCTTGTCCCTGCAGTCCACCTGCGCCCGAGAGCGAACTCTGCCCCGACGTTTGCCCCAATACCGGCCCGTTGTTCAAGCTGATGTCGGTCTGATGCAGTAATTTGAAGTCCCGCTCCTTGCCGGTTGCCGGGTCCCGATTGATCGGATCGGTATAGCGCTTGCGCAGGAAGCGGACGTTGTTGGTACTTTCCAGATCCTCGATCTTCGTTGGGTAGCGTCCAAACTTCTTGTAGAAGTGTTGAATCGCGCGCATGTATGCCGTGCCCCGGTGTCTCATCTCGTCTTCGCGGTCGCGGCGGATCTGCTGGCCAATGTCGGGGAGCACGGTGAGCAGCGCAATCGTGATTAACGCCAGGGCCAGCACCAGCGTGATCAGCATGTAGCCGCGCTGGCGAGTTTGTGATTTGTGATTTGTAATTTGTAATCTGGCCGACCTCAAACCACGACGCATAAACGCTCACTCGCCTTCAAATCACCAATTGCAGATCGGTTTCATCCTTGCGTTAAGGGCAGGCTCTGCCGGTTGTTGTTGATCACATCTTCCACGTCCACCGTGGTCGGCGAGATGTGCAACACGCGATAGCGCCGGTCGACGATGTCGCCCTCAGCCGCGATAAAAACGTCTTCGCCTTGCGATAAGAACGCCTTCTTCGTCTCTCCGGGCCGATTGGCAAAGCCAAAGAACTTGAGTGTGATAGGCGGCGGCGGTGGAATTGGCGGAAGCGGGCGAGGGCCGCCGCCAGCGACCTGTGTATCCGTGCCGTTTCCCTTGGGCGTTGGGATGACCGCCATCGAACCCGCGACAAAAATGTTTCTTCCGTTGCCCGCGTACTTGATTTCCTCGCTTTGGCTGAGCAGCGTCAGGTCTAGCGTAGGATCCAGCCTCGGCGCAACCACCGGCACCACTTTTCCTGAAGCCGTTCGCCGTATACCGGGGCGGACCGCGGTCGAACTCGAAGTTGTAGGCGCGGCCACCGGCACGGCTTCGGGCGACGAGGGCCAGAGCGCGCGGCCCAGCATTACCAGCGCCAACGCGCCCAACACTGCCAGGGCGATAACTTGCTTCCGATTTTCGACTCCCAGTTTCACTCAGGCTCCCGATCGCAGATAACTGTGCATGGTAATTTGCAGCTTGACCGGTCCCGCGCTTTCGCCCGCCAGGTCCACGCTATCCACCGTAAAGAAAAGCTTCGATCGTTCCAGCGTATTGATGAACCGCACCAGTTGCAGGTAATCCCCGGAGAAACTTCCATCGATTTCGACCGGAACCACGCCGGAGCTTTCTGCATCCTCTTCCTTGTATCTCGCCTGCTGGATTCGCACCCCATTCTCCGACGCCAGCTTGCCCAGTTCATTGGTCAGATCGGAATCCTTCGCGGCAAAACGGTCCTTGTAAAACCCGCCGATCTGATCTTTCGCCAGCACGATCTTCTTGTCCATGCCGCGCAGCGGCTCCACCTCGCGGGTCTTCTTCTGCAGTTCGATGTGCAGTTGGCTCAATTGCAGCTTCCGCGAACCTGCCGAACCCACCAGCGGCGAGAACAGAACTGCCGCCGCTATCACATCGGCAGCCAGCATCGCCCCCATCGCAATTTTCAACTTGCGCCGCGAATTTCCCAGGTCCGGCATTATCTTCCGCTCCTGTCCGTCGCGTCCGGAACATAAATCGAGACCACCGAAGCAGCCACGCCCGCTCCAGATTCCGAGGCCTGCCCCTCCTCCACCAGTTGCGCCCCCTGGAAATGCTTCGAGCCTTCCATGCGTTGCACTAATTCCACGGCCGCGGCGCGCGTGTCGCACGCTACCTTCATATCCAGTTGCATCTGGTTCTGCTCATTCAATTCCGGCCGCAACGAAAGCACGTGCAGGTTCGGCGGCATCACCCGCTCCAGATCCTCGAACACGCGCGTCCAGGAGAAGGCCTTGCGTTGAATCAGTCCATTCAGGAACTGCGACTGGTCCCGCGTGCTGCGGTTGGCGGCCAGGTCGAGAAAGGCCTGCGCCTTCGCCCGTTCGTGGTCGCGTTCCGCAATCTGTTCCTGCAGTTGCGCGATGTCATGGCGATCTCTTCCGGCCTTGGTCCAGCCTTCGACTGCCCAGCCCAGCAGAACCAGCGTCAACACGCCGAGCAGCCCCACTGCCGATCCCCAGCGTACCCAGAATTCACGGGCATCTTCATACGGCCGGGTCGCGAGATTGATATCCAAACGCATATTTGTGAAATCAAGTGTCGAAACCTTGAAACCTTGAAACTCTGAAACCTTGAAACCTATGAAATCAGCGCTCCCACCACTCCCGCCATGCGCCAGCGCGGAACCGCCCCGGTGGTGGATCCGATCTGCGACGTCGCGATCAGTTCCTCAACCTGCGCGCCCGACTGGTTCTTCAGCGCCGGCGCGGCGCCGCCCGCTTCCGGCAGGCCCGCCACATACACGCGCTCAATGTTCAGTTTGTAGGTGTCCTGGAAAAATACCACCGAAGGATAGACTTCCTCCGCCAGTTGATCGCCGGTGATGGTCACGCCCCGCACATTCTCGAGCGTCCGGAACAGCAACAGTTGCTCCTGATCGAGAATCGCGATGCTGATGGTGCGCGCGTCCACCTTCACTACCAGGGTTGGCCGTTCCGCCTCCGCCGCTCCCAGCGCCGCCAGCATCGAGGGCATTACCATCCCTGGGCTGTAGCCCGCGTCGCGAAACGCCGACTCATATTCCTCCAGAACCGTTTTCAGCACTACCGCAGCCACCGCCCGCATGCCCTTTCCTGTCGATTGCGCGTGATACGAGATGCGCGCATCCTCGGGATCAAAAGGCAGCGACTTCTTCAGCCGGAAGCGGACCACCGCCTCGGCCTCATCCCGCTTCGAGGGCAGAGTTTCGAAATCGAGGAGCACGACGCGCACCGAGGTGTCGGGTAGAATCGCGATCACGTCGCGGGAGTGCCCGCCCACGCTGCCCAGCGCGCTCTCAATCGCCTGCCTTACCGCCGCACTGTCCCGCAGATTCGCTTCCATCAAATCCGGTACCACCGTCCCCGGCGCCAGTTCCCGCGCCGACGACATTTCCACCATTCGCCCCCTATCGGCGGCGCGGCCCGCCAGAACGCGATCCGCCGCAATTTCGCAGGCGAGCGTCGGACGGCGAGCGTGTTTGGCGTTCGAAGTCATAGCTGTAATCTTAATCTGATGATATCCCCTATTTTCATGAAGAGGACAGTTACCTCCGGGATGCCGGGATTGGACTAGCGGCCCTGCAGATAGTAACTACTCTCTCGTAACCAGCCTCTGGTCTCCGGCCTCAGCGCATGGTCTCGATAAAGGTGACCTTGTTGATCTCTTTTAGAGTGGTGAATCCGGCGCGCACTTTGTCCAGCGCCGATTCGCGCAGGAAGCGCATACCCTCTTCGCGGGCAGCTTTCCTGATCTCCGAAGTCGGCCTCCGCTCCAGAATCATCTCGCGGATGCGGTCAGTCAAATCCAGAAGTTCATGAATTGCCGTCCGGCCCCGGAACCCCGTGCCCGCGCACTCGATGCAGCCCTGCCCCTCGTACAAAGGAACCTGCGCCCACTGCAGCGGGTCCAGACCGCTGGCCTCGAGCACGTCATTCGGATAATGCACCGCCGTCCGGCAGGAATCGCAGATGACCCGCACCAGCCGCTGCGCCAGAATACAGTTCAGCGCCGACACAAAGTTGTAAGGCTCGACGCCCATGTTCAGGAATCGCCCCAGCACGTCCACCACGTTATTGGCGTGGACGGTGGTGAACACGAGGTGGCCCGTCAGCGCCGACTGGATGGCGATCTGCGCCGTTTCGTTGTCGCGAATTTCGCCCACCATGATCTTGTCCGGATCGTGACGCAAGATAGAGCGCAGACCGCGGGCGAAGGTCAAACCCTTTTTTTCGTTGACTGGAATCTGGGTGATGCCCCGTATTTGATACTCCACCGGATCTTCAATGGTGATGATCTTGTCTTCGTCGGTCTTGATCTCGTTGACGGCGGCGTAGAGCGTCGTGGTTTTGCCGCTGCCCGTCGGCCCCGTGACCAGCACCATGCCGTACGGTTCCTTGATGTAGCCGCGAAAACGGCGCAGGTCGTCGACGTCGAACCCGACCACGTCGAGTGTGAGCTTCTTGAACTTTTCGCTCATCGACTCCTTGTCGAGTACGCGCAGCACCGCGTCTTCGCCGTGGATCGAGGGCATGATCGAAACCCGGAAGTCGATGGCGCGCCCGCTGTACTTCACGCGGAAGCGCCCGTCCTGGGGCACGCGGCGCTCGGAAATATCCAGTTCGCTCATGACCTTGATGCGCGAAATGATGGTCGAGTGGTGCTCTTTACCGATCGGCGGCATGGCGTTGGTCAGCACCCCGTCGATGCGAAACTTGATGACCACCGAGTCGTCCCGCGTCTCGATGTGGATGTCGCTCGCCCGCCGCTGCAATGCCGTGAAAATCGTGGTGTCGACTAAGCGAATGATGGGGCTCATGTCCGTGCCCGCCGTCGCCGTCAACTTGTCGATGGAGATGGTTTCATCGTTCCCGGCTTCGTCCTCGCGGATCACGTCGAGCGTGAATCCCTCGCTCGCGTCTTCCAGTACGCGCTTGGACTGCTCGGTCTTCTGCAGGATGTCGGAGATCTGCTTCAGCGTCGAAACTTTGGTGAGGATCCGCTTGCCCAGCAGCAGGCTGATCTCGTCGATCATCATCAACTGGCTGGGGTCGGCAATGGCAATCGCCAACCGCCCGTCCGCCGTCTCATCCAGCGGCACGAACTTGTAGCGGAACATCAGGTGCACGGGGATTTTCTCGAACAGGTCGTGATGCAACTGGAAATCGCTGAGATCGATGAATTCGCAGCGGTAGCGCCGCGCGATATCCCGCGCCCGTTCCAGTTCGTCGGGAATCGACGCCGGTTCCGGCGCCAGTTTTCCGCCATTCCCGCCGCTTACCAGTGCTGTTTTCTTATCCGCCATGCCCATTCCAGTTTACAACCTCTTATAAACCCAGGTTTCAAGGTTTCAGAGTTTCAAGGTTTCAATGATATCCGGATTGCACTTTGAAACTCTGAGACCTTGAAACTTTGAAACCTTGCCGTTAATGCACGTTCGCTCCCAAAGTAAAAATCGGCATATACAAAGAGATCAAGATCCCGCCCACAAAAACCGCCATGATAATCAGGATCATCGGCTCAATCAGCGCCATCGCCGCGCTCAGAGCCGTCTGTACATCTTCTTCGTAAAACTCCGCCACCGAAGCGAGCATCGCCGGCAGCGCGCCCGTAGATTCGCCGACCTCCAGCATTTCCACCGCAAGATCGGGAAACAACTTTTGCGCCTCCAGGCTATGCGCCAGGCTCTGTCCTTCTCTTACCCGCTCCGCCGCGGCCGTGACCCCGTTCAACATTTGCCGGCTGCTCATCGATTCGCCGGCCGTTTCCATCGCTGGCACTAAGGGCAAGCCGCCCTGCAGCAGCGTGGCCAGAATGCGCGAGAAATTCGCCACCTGGTACTTCAGACGGATTTCCCCGACCAAAGGCAGCGACAACAGAAAGCGGTCAATGCGTTCCGCGCCCTTGTCGCTCTGCTTCCATCGCCACAACAGAACCCCTGCCGCCCCGGCCACCAGCAGCGCCAGCCACCCGTACTTCTGCGCGTTCAAACCGACCGACAGCATGAACACCGTGATCGCCGGCAGTTGCGCTCCCAGGTTGTTGAACAGGTCGGCAAATTTTGGCACCACGAAGGTGATCAGAAAAATCAGCATCAGCGTCACCACCGAAACCAGCAGCGCCGGATACACCAGTGACACCATCAGCTTCTTGCGAAAAGTCTGCACCATGCGCTGATAGGCAATGTAGCGGCCGAGCACTTCTTCCATGTTGCCGCTTTTCTCGCCCGCCAACAGCGTGGTCGTGTACATCTTCGGAAACACCTGCTGCGCGGCAAACGCATCGGACAGCAACTCGCCGCCTTTTACCCGCTCGCGCACGTTCTCCAGTAGCCGCAACAGAGATTTGTCCCGCTGCCGCTTGATCAAAAGATCCAGCGAGGTCAGGATCGGCAGTCCCGCTTTGATCAGGGTGAGAAACTGCTGGTTGAAGATCAGAAACACTGCCTGTCGCAGCTTGCCGCCGCGCTGTCCTCCGCCCCGGCTGAGTATGGTTCGGGGCTTGACCCAGTACACCAGGTAACCCTGCTGCGTGAACCGGTCGTGGACCTCGGCTTCGGAATACCCGTTCTCCACCTGCTGCCGCAGATGGCCCTGTTCGTCGGCGACTTTGACCAGGAATTGTGCCATGCGCTATCGTCTGTTTCCGAATATCTGGTTTTCAGCCGTATGGAGCGTCTGAGACCAAGTGTAACACTCTGTTCCCAAAGCGCTTACCGCAACCTGTCCATCAGTGTGGTACACAAGTAACCGGCTGTGCCTCTCCCAATCTAAGCTCAAACGCCTTTGACCTTCGCTGGCCCGATGGCCCGATCCTCCGCTACGGCCCCAACTCTCCTTCCACCGTTTCTACCCCCGGCGGAGCAGTGAACTGAAACCGGCTGTCGCTCAACTCCAGATTCTCTTTCCATCCCGCAAAGCGGAACTCCGTCGTCGCCCCGTCCGCCTCCATTAATACGATGCGGACAATCTGGTCGGAAGGCGTGATCTCCAGTTGCACCTCGCTCGCTTGCCCCGAACTGCTCCGCGGAACCCCGCGCAGCAGCGTGTCACCGGCGCCCAGAGGCGATTGATCCACAACCTTCGAAAGTCCTTGTAATTCATTCTCCAGCTTGGTCTTGCCAAGTAAAAATGCCAGTGGTGACCGCAGGTCGTCCAGCTTCCGCAGTGTCGTCTTTCTGAGTTGCCGTTCCGCCGGCAGGTAGAACCACACTGCCTCGCCGTCGCTGACGAAAAGCTTCTCCTTGGGAGAACGGTATTCCCACCGCATCTTGCGCGGCTTTTTCAACCACAAGGTGCCCGATTCCACCCGCTCCGCCCCCTCGCCCCGGTAGATTTCGGTGAAGTCCGATTCGAGGCTGCGCAGATGGTTGTAGTGCTCATCCACCGCCCGGGCGAGTTGACGAACGTCCTCGCCTTGCGCAGGCAGGGCGATCGCCAGAAGCCAGCAAAGCACCAGGCAACAATAAAAGACGTGACGACTCAAGTTTGGTTTCCCTTACCAATTCTACTGCGAAGCGTTCGCCTCCGCCGTTAATCACCCATGAATGTTTAGAGGGTATCCAGTGTTGCCGTATCGACAAAGGCCGCGACCGCTCGTGGAGGGACGGGCGTCTCGCCCGTCCAGGGTTGCGTGGGCGGGTGCCCCATTCAAGCCTTCTTTTGGCTTGAGTGGGCCAGTTCCTCGGCGAAACTCCGAAGGAACCACCCTCGTCCCCCTTACGACTTACCACGCCATTTTTCATCACCATCCGCCGGTGAGCGCCATCACCGACGCCCAAGCCGCACCATGCGACCATGATCTCTGGCCGGCAAAGCCGGAGCCGGTACTCTTTGATAAACAGAGCGTTTTAGCGGGGACGAGACGAGCAAAGCGAAGAAGCGGAAATCCTCCCCAAACCGCCCCAAAACGGGAAATTAGGCCGAAAATCGAGCTTAAGTCCATACTCCGGAATACTTTACAAGTAAGTCATGTTAAATCAATATTTTGCAGGGAA
>JBEKIB010000052.1:0-32285 GCA_050011975.1 Terriglobales bacterium
TGCCATCCACCAGCACCACCTCATGGCCAGGCGGAGTAAGCGCCTGGAGCAGAAACATCCATAGATGAGGCATGAAATTACGCGTGACACCGTTGTCGGGGTTGTACAGCAGAATTTTCATGAGGAATTTAGCGATTCTGCAAAGCGCTGCTTTGCTGCGCGTGAGGCTGAGGGCAATCGAAAGCGCCAGGGCGAATTCTCCCCCTGGTGCCCAATTGTTCGGCAAAGTTCGTTTGGATGTACCCCAGCGGACATTGTACACCGGAATCGCTGGTTCGCAGTTCTCAGTTCTCGGTTCTCGGTTCTCAGTAACTTAAGGTTACGGTAAGGCGCAAGGGCTGCTTGCAGATCTCTCAATCGCGATTCGCCATGCCCGCCTCGCATTTTTTGAGAACGGAGAACTCCAAAACAAAGAACAGCCCGCAAGCTTCTCAGCCTGCGGGCTGCCCGGTGGACTGTTTGGGATTGACTGAGGTGGTCACTCTCGTGGCCCCTCGCTCACTCCGGTGCCGGGCACGGCTTGTGTCCGGCGGATCAGCCCATACTCACGGATTGTTTGCGAGAGATGTTCCCGATTCCCCCGACCAAAGGTTCCTCGAGAACTCCGCTTAGAGCAACCGCCCTAAGACTCAGCCACCTCACCTGGTCTGGTACTACAATGTCCATCAGAACTTGTCATCCGACCACCTCCTTTCCGGTGTAGGCTCACACTAGCCCAAAACGAATTCCGGGTCAACCACTCGAGTGAAAAAGAGGAGTCAACACTGTCACTAGCGCACAAAAGCCACGTCCGCCTACCTGCTGCGCGCGAGTTTCACTTTCGAAAAGTGAAACTCGTGCCGCTTCATATCCACGCGCGCCCCGCGGAAGGCCACTCCTTCCATGCGCAGTCGAAATCTTTGCTCAGCGGCCTGTTCTCCGCACAACTTGATCGCCCCGCCCGAGCCGACCACGCGGTGCCAGGGCAATCCGGGAACCTGATGCAGAATGCGCACCACTTGCCGGGCGGCTCCGGGCCAGCCCGCAGCCTTGGCTAAAGCTCCGTAGCTCGACACCGTTCCCGCGGGCAAGGCGCGAATGCAACGCACGACGCGGGCGCGCTTATCTTCGTGTGGCGGCATGCTTCTCCCGACCTGCTTCCTCCGAAACTGAATTGAGCGAACAGCTGCCGATCCCTTCCATGTTTCATGGGACAATACTTACCGGCCAATCATGCTAAATTAGAGTCACCAATACAAAAATTTACACGTGCTGGTGAAACCTGGGATTACGATATCGGCATCCCAGTTTTTGCTCACCACGAAAACTGCCTTTCGGAGAATACTATGCTTCGCCGGTTGAAAGCCCTGCCCCTTCTCGTGGCCATTGCGGCCTTGAGCATCGTCGCCACCAGTTGCAGTTCAGGCAACACTACGCAGGCTCGTATTGTCAACGCTATCCCGAACACCGCCCAGTACGGTGGCGCCCTGGATATCGAGGTCAACACCACGCAGCAATTTACGGGCGTAACATTTGGCGCCGCTTCGGCATCAACCTATACGAAAATACCTTCGGGGAATGTCACGATCGAAGGGTTTGAATCCCCCGGAGTCGCCACCTCCGTCTTCACCGATTCCACTACCTTGAACGCCGGGACACAGTACACGCTGGTTGCGACTGGATATGCCAACGGCGTCGGCACCCAAGCCCCTGTCCTCTTGTCTTTCAGTGACGATAATTCGTTGCCGGCAGATGGCACCATCAATTTCCGCGTCATTAACGCTGCGCCCAACGCATCCCCCTCAACCGACGGGAGCATGGATATTTGGATCGAACCGACCCCCGACAACAATCCCATCCTGGAACCGGCTACGATCCAAAACCTTCCCTACCAGTCGGCGAGCGGCTACGTAAACGTTGGCTATAATTCGAGCGGACTCGGTTTCACGATGTACGTTTACACAGTGGGGGGCGGGACGCGACTAATCAGCCCCGTCCAGATCAACGTCAGCGGCAGCCAGAACAGCGCAGCGGTTTGTACCTTGGTGCTCGTCGACTTCCCGAACGCAAATGAACTGAGTTCGTCTCCCGTCATGTTGGATGACTCCAATTGCGGCATCTAATCGCGGACGAGATCGAAATCCGACCGAGGTCCGGCCAAGGTCCGGTGAACCGCCTGACAAGCTGCTAGAATCCTTCTTGTTCCCGCCAAACTGCCTTTTGGAGAATTAAGGATGCCTCGCTGGTTGAAAGCCCTGCCCCTTGCGTTGGCCGTTGCGGCCTCGGGCATCTTTGCCGCCAGTTGTGCTTCCTCCGGCAATCAAACGCAGATTCGTTTTGTCCACGCCATCCAGGACGCCCAAGCCTTGGATATCAATGCCTACGGCCCGCAACAAGTCAACGGCATGCAAATATTTGCCGACGTATCGTTCCGCGGTTTTCTGCCCTCACAGGGCTATGTTAACGTGCTTTCGGATACGCAAACGATCGAAGGGTTTGTAAACCCCACCGACACCACCTCGGTCTTCAGCGCTCCCGTGAATTGGGGCGCTGGGTTGCAGTACACGGTGATCGCTACTGGATTTTCTGCCACCGGCAGCAATGTTGTCCTTGAGTCTGTACTTGACTTCAACACGGCGCCGGCCTCGGGCTACGTGGAATTCCGCGTCATTAACGCATCACCCCACTCACCCTCAGGCGGCGTGGATGTTTATATCGACCCGATCCCCGTCCAGGGCATGGGGACCCCTGTAATCACTGCCCTCGCCTACCAGCAAGTGAGCCCATACGTAAGCCTGGTCTATTATCCCGACAACAAGCCCAGCAACGGCAACAATGGTTACGAGCTGTACGTTACTCAATCGGGGAGCACCACACCCATCATCAGCCAGTACCTCGGTCCGGCAGAAAATTCCATTCATACCCTGGTGCTCACGGACGTCCAGGCTGGAAATACAATGAATCCGCTAGCTCTGGAGTTGACTGACCTCGATTAACCGCGGGCGCTGGCCACATCTGAATACTTCTTGAATACTCAAAGAGCGAGCCCCCGGTCGAGGCCCGGTGAACAGCCTGCCGAGAAACTGGGTTTCGTATCAGGATCGCTTTTGGGTTTCGTATCAGGGTATCGCGGGTTTCGTATGAGGGTATCGCTTTAGCGGTACCGAAAGTCCTTCGGAATCGGACGCCCCTTTAGGGGCAGCGGCATCGAGACTCGACTTTTTTCCGCATCCTGCTAATGTGGCGTCCCAAAGGTTCGTGGCATAAATCCACGCTGTCATCCTGAGCGAGCGAAAGATGACAGATCATACTTAGGTCGCGAATTTACGGGACACGGCACTAAGCCGAATCTTTCTTGAACGACCGTGCAGCCGATTCTTCATCATCGAACACTTCAAAAACAGTGAGCAGCTTGGTGATTTGGAGAAGTTCGCCCACGCGCTGGCTCAGCCTCGCCAGTTTCACCGCGCCGCCGGCGTTGCGGGCACTCGTGAAAAGCGAAACCAGAGTTCCGAGCCCGCCGCTATCGATGTAGGTCACTTCGCGCAGACTCATCACAACCTTCGGATTCTGGGCCAGCAGTTTCTTGACCATGTCGCGCAGGGCGGCCGACTCTTCGCCGAACACCACCCGGCCGCTGCAATCCACCACCAGCACGCCTTCCATCGTCCGTGTGCTCATTCGCAATTGCATTGCATGAGAGTACCCCGCCTGACCAAGCCATGCAAGCGCCGGCATCGGCGGTGCCGCGACCCATGATCGATGGAGAGCCGGGCGTCCCCGCCCGACTGGACGGGCGAGATGCCCGTCCCTCCACAAATTGCGCGCGCGTGAGACTGTATAATCATGGTCTCGCATGAGCTATCAGGTCCTGGCGCGCAAATACCGGCCGCAGAAATTCTCCGACGTCATTGGCCAGGAGCATGTCACCCGCACCCTGCAAAATGCCATCGCGCAGGAGCGCATCGCGCACGGTTATATCTTCAGCGGTCATCGCGGAATCGGCAAAACGACGGTCGCACGCATCCTGGCCATGGCCCTGAACTGCCGCTCAGCCGAGAAACCGGTGACCGAACCCTGCGGCGTGTGCGATTCCTGCACCGAGATTCGCAACGGCAACTCCGTGGACGTAATCGAAATCGACGCTGCCACCAATCGCGGCATCGACGAGATTCGCGAACTGCGCGAGGCCGCACGCTATCGTCCGGCGCGCGATCGCTTCAAAATCTACATCCTCGACGAGGCCCACCAGATCACCGATGCGGCCTTCAATGCGCTGCTCAAAACGCTCGAGGAGCCTCCCAGCCACGTCATCTTCATGATGGCCACCACGCAACCCGAAGATATTCCGCAGACCATCCGCTCGCGCTGCCAGCATTTCAGTTATCGCGCGATGAAGTTCGACGACATCATGGGTCAGCTTCGCGACATCGTGACGAAAGAAAAGATCCCCGCCGACGAGGACGCTCTCGCCCTGCTCGCCGAAGCGGGCGACGGCTCGATGCGCGACGCGCTCTCCATCCTCGACCAGGCCATCGCTTCCACCGCCGACCACCTGACCGCCGATTCCGTTCGCAGCCTGATCGGTTCCGCTCCGGCAGCCGCGCTCGAAACGGTGATGCAGGCGGTCGCGGAAAGCTCGAGCGAGAAGATCCTGGTGCTGGTTGACGAACTGATCGGCGAAGGACACAGCCCCACCCATTTCGCGCGCCAGTTGGTGCGCTTCCTGCGCAATGTCACCGTGGCAAAAATCGCGGGCCAGGACTCGGCGCTCCTGCAGGTTTCGTCCGATGAACGCGCCCGCGTGAGCCGCATCGCCGCTCTGTTCAGCGAAGAAGATCTGACGCGCCACCTGCAAATCATGCTGCGCACCCATGGAGAACTCGGATACCGCCAGGAACAGCGCTTCCATCTTGAACTCGGCCTGCTGAAAATGGCGCACGCGCAGCGTCTGCTGCCGATCGAGCAGTTGCTGAGCGAGGCGGCGGCGTCCGCTTCCGGACTGGCCCGCACCACATCCCGCCCGGTTCTTGCTTCGGCGCCGGAAGCGCGGCGAACCGAGCTTCCCACATTGGCGCGATCGAGTTCGGTGTCGCCCTTCGCGGCCGACTCCGCGCGCAAAGGCACTCCCAAGGCAGAGTCGTCCAGCGGAATAAACGCCACGAGCGGATCAACCAACGTCGTCATCATGGGATCGGCCGCGCCGGCCGTTGCGGAGTTATCGCCGGAACCCGAACCGCAGCCAACCCCGTGCCCCGAAGCAAGAGCTGAAGCAAGACCCGAAGCGAACGCTGAATCTCTTCGCGATGCCGTTCTCAACGCGCTGGGTAATCAGCAGATGCTCGTTTCTCTGCTGGAAAACGCGGAGTGGCGCCTGGAGGGAAATGCGCTGATCGCGAAAGTAGCGGCGTCGAGCACGATGATCGAAATGTCGTTAACCGCCGAAGCCCGCCGCATCGCCAGTGCCGCCGCCAGCGGCCTGGCCGGCAGGCCGATCAAACTGCAAGTCGAGCCTGGCGGAGCACAGCAATCGACGGCTGCGCCACGCCGAGCGTCGATATCGACAGCGACATCGAACGGAAGTGCGCGCCGCCGCGCCGAACAAGATCCGATCGTGCAACGTATGCAGGAAAAGTTCGGAGCCGAAATTCGCACCGTGATCGATTATCGTGAGAAAGGATGAAGCGCCACCGGGCGATCGGATCATCGCGCCATCGAAATTCAAGGACAGATGCATTTGGGACTTAGATCACCCGATGGCCCGATCACCCGATGACCCGATTGGTTTCCCTATGTCCGGATTCAATTTGCAGGAACTCATGGCGCAAGCCAAGCAGCAGTACGAGACGCTGCAGAAAAAGATGGAGCAGACCGTGGTCGAGGCTTCAGCCGGCGGCGGCACCGTCACCGTCAAAATGGATGGCCGCAAGCAGGTGCTCGCCATCAAGATCGATCCCGAGGCAGTCAAAGCCGGAGATGTAGAAATGCTGCAGGACCTGGTGATGGCCGCACTCAACGAAGCCAGCCGCAAGGTCGATCAGGCAATGCAATCAAGCGTCGGCGGAATGCTCGGCGGACTAGGAGGACTCATCGGGTGATCGGGCCATCGGGCCATCGGGTGATCGAAATTCGAAATTCAAAGACAAGTGCATTTGCGACTTAGATCACCCGATGGCCCGATCACCCGATGACCCGATTGGTTTCCCTATGTCCAACTTTGCCGAACCGATGACCCGGCTCATCGACGAACTCAAGAAGCTGCCGGGCATCGGGAACAAGAGCGCGCAGCGCCTCGCCTTTCACATTCTGCGGTCGAGCGCGGATGATGCCGAAGCTCTGGCCTCCGCCGTTCGCGATGTAAAGGCCAACCTGCGTTTGTGCTCGATCTGCAATAACATCACCGACGTCGATCCCTGCGTGTACTGCACGAGTCCTACCCGGAATCAAAAGCTCGTCTGCGTGGTCGAGGAACCGACCAATATAGCTGCAGTTGAGAAGACGCGGCATTTTAACGGCGTCTACCACGTGCTCCACGGCTCGATTTCGCCATTGCACGGCGTCGGGCCCGAACAGTTGCGCATCGCGAACCTGCTCAGCCGGGTTGGCCGCGGCGAAATCGAAGAAGTCATCCTGGCCACCAATCCCACCGTCGAGGGCGAAGCCACCGCCACTTACCTGGCCCAGCAGCTGAAGCGTCAGGGACTGCGCGTCACCCGCATCGCCATGGGAATTCCGGTGGGCAGCGACATCGAATACACCGATGAAGTCACCATGCTGAAGGCCATGGAAGGCAGGCGGGACATGTAGACTTGCCGCGGCACTTGCAAACGAAGTTCCTAACCTCTGGCTCGAACCCCTCCCGAACGGTTACCAAAAGGCACTAGCTGATGGCCGAGGCCCCTTTTATAATGGCTTCAAAGCTGAAATTTTCTGTGAGGGATCGCCCATGGCCCGTGTCTTTCACTTTGCGCAACAAGCCGTTTTCTGCGTCGGTATGCTGTTGATGGTGACGGGCGCATGTGTGCGCAATATGCACGCGCAGGACGCGCTCCCAATTCCGGCTCCCTCCACACCGCATTTTGGCATCCCGCAGGATTGGAGCACCCAACACGTCATCTACACCCGCAACGGCTCAGCCGAAGACATGCTCAAGGTCCGCGACGATCCTCGTTTCCTGAATAATATTCTTCTGCATTACACCCGCGAGCACCGCAACCAAACCGGACGGCCGGCAACTGGGCTGAACCAAGCTGGGTTGGACGAAAACGGGTTGCGAGAAGACGGCTCCGACGCCGATAGCCCAGAGTTTCAATGGCAAGCTCCGCTGGAAATAGGCAAATTCCGCCCCATTCCACGCCCCAGAAGCAAGCACTCCAAGGTTGACTGGTCCGTCTCCCTGGGGCCAACCGCTGGCATGGCCATTGGCGAAAGCCCGGCAGTATACACCTATAACTATGCAACGCCTGGTTGCAGCGACTTTGCCGTGTACACGATTAACGCGGCTCCGTCGATCCCGACGACCGCGCCGGGCCAGGCCAATCTGGCCGGCTTGACGAATCTCTACACCGATGGCGCCGGCACCGGAAATTGCTCTGGCACTGGTCCCTCGTTTCTATTTTCTTACGCGATCGGGACGGGCGGCTCGCCGCTGTCGCCCGTGCTTTCGCTCGATGGCACAAGGGTTGCCTGGATCGAAAACCGGACTGCCACCGCATCTTACTTGCACATCACGATATGGGTCGCCAACCAGGGCATCAGTGCCACGGACCCGGTTGCCGTAACCGGTGCGTTCTCCAATGGGGCCTGTACTCCCGCCGGCGCTTCCTGCGATGATGCCATCGAATACACCGCCGCAACGTATCCCGGATGCCCCACCGCGTATACCGCCGGAAACGGCCATTCCGACCTCTACGTTGACTATCCCAGCGATACCGGCTTCATCAGCGCCAACAACGGACTCCTCTACCATATTTCGAACATCTTCAGCACTACAACCGCCCCCACCGTCGATTTCTGCGTCCCCGTAAATACGACTTTCGAAGGTGCACCTAGTTCGGCCATGAGTGGCCCGGTTTATGATCCTCTGCTCAATGAGGTCTTCATCACCGATTCCGAAAAGATCTATGCCTATACCGTGAACGCGTCAGCGCCGACGCCAAACTTCGCGCTCGCCGCGTCCTACACGTACGGGAATGCCGGAAGCAACCACAATTACCAGACCGGTCCAGGACCGCTGCTGGACGCGTTTAATGGTTATCTCTACGTCTTCTCCACCTACGACGCAGCCGGCAAGACTTCCGTGACGCAGGTGCCCACCAGCCTGGCTACTGGTGTTCCGGTTGAGCTTGGGCCCGAGACTACCAATACCAATCGCCTTCTGTTTTACGGAGCCTTCGATAATAACTATTACAACAACGGGCCGAAAAGCGCTGCGTCCACCCTCTACAGTTGCGGCACCGACTCGACGACAACCACCGCGCAGGATCTCTTCGCGATTAGTTTCAGCGCCACCACCGGGGTGGTGAACGGGACCCCCGCCATGTCCTACAACAAGAATGTGAACCCAACCGGGACCAATGGAGTCTGTTCGCCGATCACCGAGTTCTATGATGGGAGCACGGACCGAATCTTCGTCGGCATGGGAATGCCAGGCGCTGCAAGCGGTTCCAACGTCGTCACCATGTGGAACGTCACTAACCAACTCACGAACACCAGCGGCACCGGCGGCACCATGCCCACATACACGGCTACTACTACCGAGACCTACCTTGGCGGCACGAGTGGCATCGCCGCAGACAACAACGCCAGCGGGACTGCCCAGGCGGAGAGCATCTACTTCTCGACCGAGGACGCTGGCTCCACCTCTACTAATGTTGCCGGGGCAGGTTACAACGTAAACGGCATCTACTCCAACGGCTATGTTTGGTCGACGACCGCGACCGGCGGGATGGATGACGATGGCAATGCTTACTCATACAATCTCCTCGGCGCTACCGTGACCTGGAACGGCACCACATTCACCCTCGGGCCGCAGAACGCGGCGGACGCCTGGGCGGACACCACCATTACTCTCCCTGCGGGTTCGTTCAGCACGTTGGAGATTCTGGCTGCTGGAGTAAACGGCAACCAGGCCTCGCAGACGTTCACCGTCAACTACACGGACGGCACAAACACAACCTTCACCCAGAGCGTCAGCGACTGGTACACGGGACCGGTCCCCTACTCGGTAGAATCGATAGCCATAGAGATGGCGTATGAGACTACCTATAACGGACGCTACCGAGATCACGCGACCTATGTCTACGGTTACTCGTACGGCATCAATGCCAACAAGACGGTAGCGAGCTTCACCTTGCCCGCGAACCAGAATGTGGTTGTTCTTGCCGTCGCTTTGTCCTCCAACTGCGGGGGCCAAGACTATTGCGCCGTGAAGCTGACGCAGACCGGACTGCAGTAGCGGCGCGCGGCTGCATTGGAGTTGGAACGGATTCAGCGTTGCCGTGACCGCGAGTTGGCTAGGAAGTCTTGGGGTTAAGTTTGCAGGGCGTCCCGTGGCTATGAACTTTTCCGCAGCTCAGCGCCTGCGTCTCAAAGACACGCTCGAACCGGAATGCGGGTTTGGTGTAGGGTTTCTTGGCTTGCTTTTTCTGAGGCGGTCGCTTTTCTTCAGGTCCCACCGGGTTTCCATTCACCATCAAATATGTACCCCGAAGAAACAGACCCTTCCCTAAGCACCGGATCTCTTCCTGCGAATTATACAGCTTGTGGTTCTTGGTTGAAAGTTCATGATTAGCCTGTCGCTCCCCGCACGCAGAACTGTGCAACACTTTGAAGCACTCCGGTGCCGGCGACTCGGGAACGACCACCCCAAACCCAGCGAACACAGCGACTAAACGCCTCATTGTCTTCCACTTGCAGTTCCAAATGAAGATACTGCATGCAATCTGCCAGTGGTCACATAGTTGCTCCTTCGGCTAGGTCTGCGTCCTCGCTCCTTTTGAACGCTTTGCTGGCGCGAGATGCACAAGCGGACGCCAACCGCGGCCGTACAAACTCCGAGCCAGCCCGTCGCGCTTGCGATGTAACCGCATCGCAAACCGACGCTCCTGAAACCGGGCCAAACAGCCCGGTTTCACTTTTCTTGGAGATTGTTAGTTCTTCCGCTGAGCAGACGGGATGGGAAATATAGCTGTCCGGCTGCGGCACACCCCTGCCTCACCTCAGCGGGCAGTCGCGGCGCAGGCCGCAGCAGCCGCGCACTCCCCTCAGTTCAGCCCGGACTGCGTCGCTTTGACCAGGGTCGCCCCGGTCTTCGTCCCGTAGTAAATGTTCGAAGCTTCGGTAAGACTGCTGTTGTTGTCCACTATGATGCCGCTTGTGCCTCCAGCGGCGGCCAGCGCGGTGCTGCCGGCATTGACGGTTGGAAAGCCGTTCGTGATGTCCAAACTCATGACGCAGCCGCCAGTTCCGCCGCCGGTGGTAGCTACGCAATTGTCCGTGACCCCTACGAAAATGTAGTCCTTCCCGAGCGAAGCGTTGTAAAACTCCGTAACCGGCGACGAGTCCGCAATACCGGTAGCCAGAGCCGCCGTTGTAGGGTCGGCGGTGCTGTTCATCACGCCACTGCCGTTGAACCCGACGCTGTAGAGGGTCGGAGTCGTCCCGGTGCCAGTTCCGGCGACGTACATGAGCGGTGTCCCCGATCCGGTGTACCAGGCGTTGTTAAAGTCCACCTCGTACGGGCCGGTGTAGATAGTGCTCTCCGTCCCTACGGCCACGGAAACGGTGCTCGCCATACTCGTCGGGGCTTGCACGACTAGAGCGTTGGTCCCGTTGGAGTTGAAGAAAGCGTAGACCATCTCATTGGTGCTATCGACGATTACTGGATTCTCGGACGTGGCGCCGCTAGCCAGAACCGCGCTATAAACGACCGACGGTGACGTGCCACTGTCCGTCACATAGTCGATACGACCGCTGCCATCCGTGAAAAAGACGTTATTCGATGCCGCATCGTATACCGGAGTTGACGGAACTGCATTGATGGGAACGCTCCAAACGATGGTTGGGGTTGCACTGCCGTTGAATACGTTGCTGATCTTGTATAGGTAGCCGGAGCCACTTCCGGCCGTACTATAGGTAGTGGCGTAGGCGACATCGTTGGCATCGTCCTCTGTGTAAACGACGAAAGCGGCATTGGTGGAGCTTTGGTTTGTGGTGCCGCCGTCCGGCGAAAGCAGAACGCTCTGGTCCACGGCGTTGCTCCCCCCAGTGCCCGGCACGACTGCCGCGGTCGCGCTGGTCCCTTCGTTAGTCGTGGTGCCAATGGTCAGGACGTGGAAGTAGGAGCTGCCCGTACTGAGATTCTCGATGTAGGCAATTTGGTCCCCACTCGGTGAGATGACCACGGAAGCCGGCACCTGTCCGGTGCCTGAGGCATAGGCAAACATAACTGTCGGCCCGGTCGGGCACAACGCGCCAGCGCCGCCGCTATAGAGGTTGTTCACTCCAACGATGTTGGCTTGACCGCCCGAAGCGGGGTTCGCTGGGATGCCGATCACCACGAAGTCGTTCGTGCAGCTTGGCGCCGCTGTCACGTCAAACACAAACTTTGCGGGATAGGTCTGGCCTCCGCCAGGATCGGCGTTGGCGTTCAGGGTGAAGGGTCCTCCAACATCCTGTTGGCCGTTAGAATTATTGTCGAATGTGTAACTGCCGGGACTGCTGTTGCCCCAGATGTTGATCTCCAAGTATCCGGGCGACCCGTCCACGCCCTCAGTGAAGAGCAGCCCGTTGATATCAAGCACCGGGTCGATTGAGGGGAAAAGAACATTATCGTAGTCGAAGAACCCGCTTGGGCTTAGTGTTACGCCCGGCCCACCTGGAAACAGCGGGTAGGCACCAACGAACGGGCCGCCAGTCACGGTGAGGTTGCCTGCGGCGGCGAGAAATTCACCACTGCCAATGTATGTTGTGCCGAGGCTGCCGTACCCCGTGTTAAGACCAATGGTGAATGTAAAGTCGAACAGGGGCTCAAATGCGGTGGTCCCCAGGGGCACGCTCCAGTCTCTCCGGCTACGCTTGCCGCGCACGCGATGCCGTTTCGGCCACCTGGGTTCCCGATGGCGGAGATACCAATTCTGCTCCCAGCGCGGATCTTTTCGGATCTGCTCCATCACGGAATCATCCTTCGAATCCGGGTAAAGAACATGATGGTGCGTCCAATCCGATACGATTCCCAGCGGAACGTGCGGCGCAGATTGGCCCACGAGCACCTGCGTAGTTAAGGCGAGCACAATACCAACAACAATACCTTTCATAATTCACCTCCCGGGCGTTGTCAGAGAAACACGACGCGCAAAGGAGACGAGGTGACCACTGAGGGTTACGACTCCTTCAACGATCTGTCGGCGACCACCCGGACAGCTTCGTGTGCTACAACTGGATGTGTTCTGGAACGCGATCAGCATAGCACTAAATAGCACGAAAGGGAGAGAACCGACGCATGACGGGGGTAACGGAATGATTTCTGCCCCACTACCAGAAGAGTCGATATTGAATCTGGGCGAGTTCCACGAGTGCAGAACGCATGAGCAAAGTATCGCAGGGCTTCAACAGTTTGGATGGCAGCCACATCCTGACGGTCTGCAGGCTGGCTAGGAAATCTTGCGGTTATGATGACACTGCGCCTGCGTAGTATTAGTTTTTCCGCAACTCAAGGCCTGCGTCTCAAACACACGCTCGAACCGGAACGCTGGTTTGGTGTAGGGTTTCTTGGTTTGCCCTTCTCGAGGCCGTCGCTTGTCTTCGGGTTCCACGAGGCTTCCATTCGCCATCATAAGCATTCACTCCTTAACAAAGCGCAAATCCTTCCCACGGCCTGGTGTGGCTGGAAACCCTCTTCTGCCGGAATTATACAGTCTTGCGGTCTTAGCTGAAAGATCATGCTCAGGGTTAGATGCGGCAAGCCGCGTCTCTGCGTGAAATCATCCACCAGCAGTTCCCAGCAGGAACCCATTGGCTTCTTCTGCCGCCTCAACCAATCCTTCGGGCAGTCGGCCCCGGTTGTACTCGGCCATGCGGTTTTTCCACTTGAGGAAATCGGTGATGCTCTCGGGCTCAATGCGGATTTCCACCCGCCGCAAACTCGCCAGCAAAAGATTCATCTCGTTCTCGAACCCGATTTCGGAACGCAGGTTTTTCGCCGACGCCTTCACCCGGTCGATCTCGCGCCCGCACACCTCCAGCAGTCCCCAGCCCGCAGGAAGTTCCTCGACTCGTATCAGACCCAGCGGCGCCAGGTAATACCGCTCACAGCCGACGCCCATCTCCGGCTTTTGCCGGAAGGGCTTGTCGCGATCGGCAAGAAAATCGGCGCGCGAGACTTTGCTCTCCACCAGCACCGAATGGCACGCCTTTTTCCAGCCAATGGCGTCCGGCATCTCGCCACTGACCAAGGCTTGCTCGCTGAGCACCACCCCGCAACGATAAAGCCGCAACCATCGCACTGCCATCGAAACCAGCTTCGCGTGAGTCACAAGTAAAGTTTGGAAGGCAAACGCCGTTCTGAGAAGTGTCAGAGTAGCTTCCAGTTGTTTAGCTCGCCAGCGCGCGTCCCCTGGGTTTGCTGCCGCTCGCGGAACCGTGCAACGCCCGCACCAGCACTGGCCGCCGCAGCACGGTCTCCAGCAAATGTCGCGCTGCCGCGACGTCTTCCGCCGAGCGGTCCAGCGCCGAGTATCCCGCCGCCCGCACCAATACCGAAGGGCCTTGTAAGCCAACCTCGAGCCGCGGAGCGTTTTCATGTTCGCTCCCACTGCGCCCATGGCGCCTGTCCAGCGCGTTTGCCAGACGCAAGATGCCGGCCAATTCCATAGCAATCGGCCGATCCGGTAGTTCCAGCAGTTGCATGGTCTTTCCTCGCGGACGCGGCAAAGCTCCACGGTGATAGCGCGCCACCACTGCCGCCAGTTCCAACTCGCGCGCACTCCAGCCCAGAGGCCGCGCCAGACCGCGGATCATCCGGTACGATTTTTTTTGATGATTTTCCGCGCCCTTGGCCTTGCCCACGTCATGCATGAGCGCCGCCGCCTGCAGCACCGCGCGCAAGTCAGGATCCGGATTCGGCGTTCCCAGCTTCGAACCCGCAACGTTCGTCCTCACCAGCCCCGCATCCTGCAACCCGTCGTACAAAAGAAGCGCCAAGTGTGCCACGCGCTGGGAATGGGGAAAATCGGGATCGAGAGATCCCGCCCATACCCGAAGCCGGCTCATCGCCGCCGCGCGCAGTTGCGGGCCCGACGGCAACTCCGCCCGCCAGACGCGCCATAGCGACTGCCGGCCCACCATCTTCTCGCGATAGCGCGCGATCCTCTTCGCGCGCTCCACGTTCAACTCCTCACGCCAGCGGCGCTGGCTTTCCACATCAGGGAACGGACTTACATCGCGCTCGACGGCCAGGGCCCACAGCACATCCAGATCGTGCACTTCTCCCAGTAGATCCTGAAGTTCCTTCAGATCGTCGCCCCATAACGCGTGCTGGCGCGGCAGAAAATTTTCTACCGTGTAACGGAAGCGTTTGATGCCGATGCGCAGCGCGTGCCAGCTACCCTGCGACCGCGTCCGCAGAGCGTGTTTATGCAGATCGTAGGCAGCTGTCCACTTTTCGAGCGCCAGATGCAGATACACCACGCTCCCCGGACGCACCCGCGACGCGCGCTGTGGCAGGGTTCTCGTCCACTGCCGCCATTGCTTGCGGTCAAACTGATTGAGGTCTTTGAAGGCGTGTTGCTTGCATTCGGCTTCGCGCGCGCGCACGTGATCGAGCAGTTTGACCGCCACTGGGTCACCGGACAAACGATCTCCTGCCACCGGATCGCCCGTGCCGCTCAGCTTCTCAATCCACTCCGCCATCACTTGCATGTCGCGCAACTCACCCAGCGCCTGGAAAGGCTTCTTCCCCGACTTCTTCATGTCCTTCCATGACGAATCGGCATCGATCGCCATCAATCCATCGGCGAGAGAACGGCAGCGCCGCAGCGCCACGCGAAGATCGTGCACCGGATCGGCCTCGAACCCGGCAGCCGCCCGATCGCACTCCACCAGCACGCGCTCCATCCAGGCCCGCAGACCTAGCTTGGGCTTAGGCTTCGGCTTCGGCTTCGGCTTAGGATCCGCAGGCTTAAGGCTGGGCTTCGGATCATCCTTCAGGACTGGGCTGGCTCCCACCAGGGCTCCTTTGCTCGACGGGAACCATTGTCGCCTCTTTGCGCGCAATCGCCAAGAGCCGGGCGGCCGATCCGAATGCTCGGTTGCCGGCTTAGCTTTGGCGCGTTGATTCTTCTTCTTCGCCTTCCCGCGGTTTTAGTTGATTTCTCCACTTCGGTCCGAATTTCTGCCACACGAGGCGGAGGGCATCGTTCCTCATGATTGTGTCATCATCTTGCTCGACGCCGAATTCGTCGTACTCGCGTCCCTGCTCCTTCGACCAGGCGGTTGCCCCGAGCGGACGGCGGTCTACGGAGTCGGGATCGATCACAACCTGAGTGGGGTCCGGGTTGAGGGTGGTGTGTTTCAGATTGGCGGATGCGGTCTGCATGGCGTAGAGCATCAGGGCGGCCGTCCGGTGATCCAGCGCCTGCAGCCGGAGTAGCCGCACCACATCGGCCAACGCTGCCTGGATGGAATTCGCGTCCTCGAGTGTGGGCATGATGGTGACGGGGCCTTCGACGAACTCCTCGATTCCTTTTTGACTCCAGCGCCGGTGATAGTAACAATGGGTCTCGTCGCGCAGGGCTGGCGATCCGCACTGGATTCCGTTGGTTTTCAGATGTTGGCAACGACGAATGCTTGGTGGGTAAAGTGGCATTTGTGCTCCTGTTCGGTTCTCAGTTCTCAGTTCTTGGTCTCTTTCGTCTCGGGAGAGGGCTTCGGGGGTACCCCCCTCCCCCCATACCACCCTACTAAGGGCTTTTGAATCATTAGGTTAGCTGATGTAGGACCTCCCAGGTCTTTGAGTTTAAAGGACTTAGCGGTAAAGTATTCTGGAATAAGGAGTTACTGGTCTTGGCTTGCAGACGCTGTGTCGATACCCTCATTCTCAGCTTCAATTTCGTTTCCTGGCTCACTTTAGGGTCTCCGGAAAACACGCACCAAAACTGAGGGCGTAGCCGGTGGCCACGCCCTGATTTCCTGCTCCGAGTTGTACGCCGTTTTTAGCTGGCGGCTTTGGAACTTTTAAATTTTTCCTATCTTAGAATGGCATGGTTACTGGGATGTGTCTGTGATGGGCGTCACAGTGCGTTTGTGATGAAAAAATTGCTGTGCGCCGGTGACCACGAACCGATTTTCAGCCGCTGTGCTCATTGGTCATCTGTCTGGATGAGTGCAGAAACGGCATGCAGGTTACTGATGAAGTTCTCGGTCTGCATGCGATGCGGCTCCGCAGCATTCACAGTCCCGGCAACGCAACTGTTGCGTCTTCGCGGACCTCACGGGTAATCTCCCGAACTTTCTGATCCTCCTGATCCTCGGCGTGCGCATGATGCCTATACAGCGTAAAAGAAACGGTGTATAAGTATCGAGTGCCTGGGCCCCTGTTGGATGGAAACGACACCATTCGCGTCCTCGTAGTTGAGGACTTCCCGCCTTTTCTGAGATTTATCTCTTCGATCCTAAGCAGGAACTCCGACTTGGAAATCGTCGGCGAAGTGTCCGATGGACTGGAAGCGATTCAGAAAATGGAGGAACTGAAACCAAACCTCGTCCTCCTTGACATTGGTCTCCCCAGGCAGAATGGCATCGAGGTGGCTCGACGCATTCGTAGTCTTTCCCCAGAATCAAAAATAATCTTCGTGAGCCAAGAGTCTTCTCCCGACGTCGTACAAGAAGCACTCAACCTCGGGGCGTGGGGTTACGTTCTGAAAATGAGTGCTGCAAAAGACCTGCTACGTGCCATCGAAGCGGTCCTTGAGGGCAAGCAGTTTGTGAGCGCGGAACTGAGGCAAGGCTTCGAATAGCCTACGGACGGTCAAAACAGAACTCGCCGCTGCGATGCTTTCGCGGATAGTTGGCGTAACATCCCCGATTGCACTCATTGACCTCTGAAGGGGGCTTTGAGTGCGATCGCCTTGTTTGCGCCAGTTTGAGTGTCTGCGATCTCATCAAAAATTGCGTCTGCCGTTTTCCACGCTCAGGTCATCGACGCGGGTGTAAAACAAGTTCAGGGCTGCTGCACCGTCATCCCGCTCACACTGGTCAATCAGTACGACATCCGACACGGCATTCGTCCAATGAATCTCCTCTCCCCTGCAGCCATCGTGTCCGGAGTATCCATCCATTTTCTGTTCAGTGGGCTGGCCTAAATCCGCGCGTAAGATTCTCGCTAGCGCCCGCAAATTTCTGTGGCGGAACGTGTAGAAGATCGCAGCCACGCGATCATTAACTAGCACGGTCTGCCTTACCTGCGCGGGCAATCCGTGCAACTGGAATTCGGCATTTCCGCGCGATGTGATCCGGCACGAGAAATGCTTTTCGCCTTGATCCGTCCAGCGCCAGACCTTATAGTTCGCGGGCAGACTTTCCTTCGGCAGAAAGCAATCGGGATTGTTTGCCCGGTATTCGTCAGTTGTCTCGTAGAGCGCGTCACCGCCAACCCAAAGCGCCTGTGGTCTGACCGTCTGCGCGAGAAGAGCGGCGGTAAACAGAAGCAGAACCAGCCCTTTCATGGGTACCTCCGGCCAGTGAACACGTATGATCCCACTTTTTGGTTAGAAGCCTGACTCTCGGAAAAAGATGGCCCTGCTCCGAGAGCCCCCGCCCAGAGAAAGGAATGAATGACCGACTGCTGCGCGGTTCTGAGCGTAATGGCCTGGTTGCGACAGTTACCGCTCCCACCTTCCGCGTGATGCAAAAGAAAATGGTATTAAGTCCTTCATATCAATTCAGATGGCTTCAGGCTGTCTCCATGGACGGTTTCTCGAACCTCAGGCAAGATGGCAATCACTTCCCCGCTGAGCTGACTAGCTCTCGGAGGCAACTTATGAAGCGCGCAAATTGGTTAGTCGTTGCGACATTAGTGGTGCTCTCGGGCATGGCGGCTGCGCAATTGAACAGCCGCTCCAAGATCGTGACCCAGGTGCCATTCGAGTTCATGGTTGCAAACAAGGTCGTTCCTGCCGGCGAATGGGTCGTCCGGATTATCACCGTGGACGGCAACATTTTGGATATTAGTAACGCGAAGACAAATTCGGGCGTGTTTTCGCCGTCGTCCCAGACCGAGGCCAAGCAAACCGCCTCTCACTGCGCACTGGTCTTCAACCAATACGGAGACCGTTACTTCCTATCCGGAATCAAGCTTCAGGGCAGCAAGATTGCATACCGTCTGCCGGAAAGCAAAGCGGAGGCTGAACTGCGCGCCCAGAACGTGTCACCCACAGTAGAGACTCTGATCGCCTCTCTGGAATAGTTACGCAGGGCCGGTGTTCCTGCATTGTGATCGTCTGAATTCCCGACAGCGCCCCGTCCAGGTTTTGCTTGGACGGGGTTTTTCCTCGGCGGATGCAGACGCGGTCTGACGACCCCCGATGTGGCGCATCGGGAAAACCTGTAACCAACTGTTGTGATATCCGCGATTGCACTCATTGAACGGGACGTGGGCGCAGTTAGGGCCCTTATGAGGAAACGCGATGCCCGACGGGGTCGTCCCTCCGGGACTTGAATCATTGGGTCCACCTTTCCCAGCGCTGAAGCGCTGGGCTAAGCTGGGAGGCCCCTCCGGGGCCGGTTTGCTCCGGCTACAGAAGAAGCGTACAGAAAAAATTGCCAGCCCATGTTTGAGCTGGCAACTGAGAAGTGACAACTGAGAACTGGTTTAGCTACTCAGGACTTTCTCGCGCTCCTCGGCATCCTGGATTTCCTCGCGCGGCGAACTGGGCAGCGCGAACTTCAGCACTTCGTCGATGGTCTTCACGTAGTGCGGGGTTAATCCCGTCAACTGCTCGGGCGTCAGGTCTTCCTCGACGTTGGTCTGGTTCTCCGCTGGCAGGATCACGTCATGCACGCCGGCGCGTTTGGCGGCCAGCACTTTCTCCTTGATGCCGCCCACCGGCAGCACATTTCCGCTCAGCGTGATCTCGCCCGTCATTGCCATCAGCGTGCGCACCGGCTTGCCGGTCAGCAACGACACCAGCGCGGTCACAATGGTTACGCCCGCCGAGGGACCGTCTTTCGGAATCGCTCCCGCAGGCACGTGAATGTGGATGTCGTGGGTAGCGAAGAATTCGTCGTCAATGCCCAATTCCTTGGCATTCGAACGCACCCAGCTTAACCCGGCCTGCATGGACTCGCGCATCACGTCCTGAATCTGGCCGGTGATGGTCAGTCCACCTTTGCCTTTCATCTGGTTGGCTTCGACGAATAACACGTCGCCGCCCGCCGGCGTCCACGCTAATCCGACGACCACGCCCGCGCGCTTGGTGCGCTCCGCAATTTCGCCTTCGCTGCGCACCTTGATGCCGCCCAGGAATTCCTGAATGATCTCCTTGGTCACGACCAGCTTATCGGTCTTCCCTTCCGCGATCCGCCGCGCCTGCTTGCGGCAGATGGTGCCGAGGGTACGTTCCAGGTTCCGCACTCCCGCTTCGCGCGTGTAGTGGCGGATCACGTAGCTGACCGCCTCTTCCGGAAATTCGATCTGCTCTTTCGTGATTCCGTTTTCCTCTATCTGCCGCGGGATCAGGTACTGGAAGGCAATGTGAACTTTCTCTTCCTCGGTGTAGCCCTGCAATTCGATAATCTCCATGCGGTCGCGCAACGGCTCCGCGATCGGATCGAGCATGTTGGCGGTGGTAATGAACAACACTTTGGACAAATCGAACATCACGTCCAGATAGTTGTCGCGAAAGGTCGCGTTCTGCTCCGGATCGAGCGCTTCCAGCAACGCCGACGCCGGATCGCCGCGGAAGTCGCGCCCCACCTTGTCGATTTCGTCGAGCATGAAGACCGGATCTTTCGTCTCCGCGCGCCGTATGCCCTGAATGATCTGCCCCGGCAAGGCCCCGATGTAGGTGCGCCGGTGGCCGCGAATTTCCGCTTCGTCGTGCACCCCGCCCAAAGACAAACGCACAAACTTCCGTCCCAGCGCGCGGGCAATCGATTTGCCCAACGAAGTTTTGCCCACGCCCGGAGGTCCGACGAAACACAGAATCGGCCCTTTCATGTTGGGCTTTAGCCGCCGCACCGAAAGGTAGTCCAGGATGCGGTCTTTCACTTTCTGCAAGTCGTAGTGGTCGGTGTCTAAAATCTCTTTCGCCTTCAGGATTTCAATTTCTCCACCCGAAGTCTTGGCCCAGGGCAGCACCGCCAGCCACTCGATGTAGTTCCGAGTGACCGAATAATCCGCCGCCATCGGCGACATGCGCACCAGTCGGCCTAATTCTTTCAGCGCTTCTTTCTTCACTTCGTCGGGCATGCCGGCGGATTCGATCTTTTGCTTCAGCTCTTCGGTGTCACGCTGCCCCTCGTCCTGCTCGCCCAGTTCTTTCTGGATCGCCTTCATCTGTTCGCGCAAGTAGTATTCGCGCTGCGTCTGCTGTACCCGATCCTGGACTTCCGACTGGATCTTGTTGCGCAGTTGCTGCACTTCCAGCTCTTTGGCCAGGTGCTGATTTATTTTTTCCAGCCGTATCCGGACGTCGCTCGTCTCCAGCGTCTCCTGCTTGTCGGACGTCGACAGCGAGGGCAGCGATGAGGCGATAAAGTCCACCAGCCGTCCCGGCTCTTCGATGTTCATCGCCACCGTCGAGAGCTCGTCCGAGAGCGTCGGCGAACCGGCCACGATCTGCTGGAACAGGGTCAGCACGTTGCGCTGCAGCGCTTCAATCTCGGAATCCTTGGGCGGCAGCGTCTCCGGAATCGTGGTCACCCGGGCGCGCATGAACGGCGTAAGTTGCGCGAAATCCGCCAGTCGCACCCGCTCCAGTCCTTCCGCAAAAACAAACAGGCTCTGGTTGGGCATCTTGACCACTTTGTGCACCACCGCCAGCGTTCCGATGGAGTAGAGATCGGTCGGCTGCGGCGAGTCCACGCGCGCCTCGCGCTGCGCCACGACCACGATGGTCTTGTCGTCGCCCAGCGAATTAATCAACTGCACGGAACTTTCCCGCCCCACCGTCAGCGGGAGCACGGCATGGGGGAACAGCACCGTATCGCGCACCGGCAGAATGGGCAGCGACCGCTCGCTGGTTTCGTAGGAAAGCTCGGTAGAAATAGGTTCGCTCATGTTTTTTCCTTGAGTGACTTTCACTCAACTTTGGATGAACCGAACTGGCAAAAGGATGCAGCTTTCGTGCTAGGTTGTTGAATTCTAGACCTTTTTTAGCCTTTTGCGAGGCACGGAAGGGATTCGGCCCTCCGCCGGGGCTGGTTCTCCCGTTGACGTGCCTAGCCTCCTGCACGCCCACCCCATCAAAACAGCTACTTTCCCGTGTTTCCCGCCTCCAACTAAAACACGTGTTTCGCGAGATCGCCCTTGAACACCAACTCCTGAAGAACTCGCTCGTTCGCAGCATTCAAGATGTAAATCGTCTGATTCTTATCGGCCTTCGCGCTCAACGGAACCAGTGTGCACTTGGCGCGCACCTCGACCGGCTTCTTCGTCCCCAGTTGCCGGAACACCATGATGTGGTCCGAGCCCTCCATCACGTGGCGGATCTCGTAGTCTCCCTGTGGCAACAGCGTATCCGCCACCCGGACCTTCTCTGAAAAGTTCACTTGATAGTTGTCTCTGATTCCCACCTGATTCTCGGCAGCCGAGACCGCGCTCAATATAAAGACACACATCAAGATAAGAATTCCTGCAAACATCTGACGCATACAAGCCCTCCTTGGGGTCTGGGCCATAGTGGCCCACCTTCAGGCTAGAACGAAGCTGCGCTTCCCGCTGTGCACTACCTCACAGCGGGTTGTGACGAAAGAACTATAACCACGGTCACCCTCAGAGGGGCTTCACCACGCTTCCCCGGGAGCTTTTGCAGACGTGCTCAGGCATCGTAAATCTCAGAGCACTGGCCAGACGCAATCGGGCTCCGTCAATTTATATATAATGGGCTGCATGCCAATCTCAGCCAGAAACAAATTACGCGGTAAAATCGAAGAAATTCAGTTGGGCGATATCATGGCCCATGTGGTCGTTCGGGTGGGAGACAACGTCATCGAGAGTGCCATAACCCGCCGCAGCGCCGACGAACTCAAGCTCAAGAAGGGTGACACCGTCACCGCTGTCGTCAAAGCGACCGAGGTAATGATTCAGAAGGACTGAGCCTCACTGCACGTCCACAATCTTTAGCGTCGTCACCTGCCTCACCCATCGTGCCATTCTTTTTTCATCGGGAATGACGATGCGGTACGGCCCCTCCTTGGCATCGAGCGGTTTTCCATCTTTCAAGAAGGCCAGAACAATTTGTTTGTCAGTGAACGCCGGGTCAATCTCGGGCAGGGCAATCACCACACGATATCCATCGGCAGCTTCCACTAACAAACATGAAGCCATCCGTTTTCCCTTCATGGATTCCGCAAACCCAACTCCCGCTCTCTCCAACAAGGCCTTGAGTGAGACGCCCTCAAACGTTGCCGATGAACCGGAAGCGCCGGTGGTGACCTTGACGTGCGGCAAAGCTTCGATCTCTGCCCGTACCAGAACAGTCTGCTTTCCACTCTCATTTTGAACGGTTAGCTGCTGGCACGATGCAAGGGCAGCATGCAGCGTCAGAGCGAGGAGCACAGCGGGAAAGGCCAGGCGATTTTTCATGTCATATTCGCAGAATCATCACTTCGGTGGCTTTGATCAGGGCGGCCGCAGTCTGCCCCGCCTTGAGCTGCATCTCTCGCGCTGAAGTCGCAGTGATAATTGATGTGATTCGCTGGCCGCCAATCGAGATCTTTACTTCAGCCATCAAACCGCTGATGCGAACCGAATCGATCCGTCCCACCAACTGATTGCGCCCACTGACGCGGCGGACAACCTGCTCTCGTTCTTTCTCGGTACGGCCTCGCGTTCGAAAGAGCAGCTTGTCCACTTCACTTCGTGGGATGCGGTGGTGCCCTCCTGCCGTCTGGATGCTGCGAATCTTCTTCTTGTAAATCCACTGCTTGATGGTGGGGAAGCTGATTCCCAACTGCAGGGCAGCGTCGCGCAGCTTCAGCAACTCGTCCGCATTCCGTCGGGATTTGCCGTTCTTCCGCATCGGACCGAAATCGTACAGTCATTGCACGGCACCGTCAAGACGCAGAGTTCCCCGACGGTATTGCCCTGTCCTCCTTCTGAACGCATATATCAGCATAGTATTGGACAGCATAACCGTATTTCATGTACACTTCAAAATTCCTTGATCCAATACCAATTTTGGAGGCTTTAATGCGTAGTGTTCTTTTGGTTTTCGGTGCGCTGGTTCTCTGTCTTTCGTCGCTGCTTTTGTGGCTTGCGATGGGGGCGTTCCCGGCGTGGGCCCAAACGGGAGCGAGCCTTTCCGGCGTGGTGACGGACCAAACCGGCGCAGGCCTTCGCGATGTCGCGGTGACAATCAGGAACGTCGACACAGGTACAGCGCGCACGATCGCAACCGACGGCGGGGGGCACTATCAGGCGTCGGGCCTGCCTCTGGGGCGCTTCGAGATTCGTGCGGCAAAACAAGGGTTCGCCGATGAAACCCGCACCGGAATCAGGCTGGCGGCTGGCCAGGACGGCACGGTCGACATTAAGATGCAGCGCAGCACCCCCGACGCCTGCGCCAGCGGCCACGAGTTCGCCACCACCGATTGCACGCTGACCTGGCACGGCATCACGGTGTACGGTGCGTATGACGTCGGCGTCGGCTGGGTCAGCCACGGCTTACCGGAAAGCGGCCATAACTATGAAGGCGAATCTCTGGTAAATCGAAACGGCTATCAACATCGATTCCTCGTCGCACCGAACAACCTGCAGCAGACGGGTTTTGGCATCAGGGGCAAGGAAGAGTTTCTGCCTGGCTGGTTCGTTGTGTTCAACGCTTCCACTGGCATCAATCCGCAGTCCGGACTGCTCGCCAACGCGTCGGCCACTCAGATCGTCAACAACGGCCTTCCCAGGGCCAGCTATTCCTACGCCATCGACGGCGCGCGCGCGGGCCAACCCTTCAACGACGAATACTATGGCGGTATATCGTCCAAGATCTTCGGCACGCTGACCTTCGGTCGGCAGCGCTCGCTCGGCACCGATGCGATGCTCCAGTACGATCCGGCCAGCGGCGCCTATGCTTTTTCGTACATCGGGTACAACGGCACGATGGCCGGCGGCGGCGACACCGAAGACTCTCGTTGGGATGACGCGCTGAAGTATCGCCTCACCCTCGGCCCAGTCCATTTCGGCGCGATGTATAAATTCGCCGATGGCTCCGCCGGTTGCTACGACCCCGCGGCAGCTGCGGGGAACACATGGACCGCGACCTCCTGCACTCCGCAATCCGCGCACAACAATGCCTGGGGATTCGACCTCGGCGGATCCATCGGCCCAGACAAGGGTAAGTTCTCCGCCGACGCCGTCTTCCAGCATTACAACCAGGCAATCAGCGTATTGAATCCGCTGCTCGGCCCTCAGAGTCCGGCGACGCCGCATCTGGGGTTTACTCAGTCGCTCACGAACAGCATCGATACCACCCCCATCAACGGCGGCGACGGCCTCGGCCCCAATCTGATCTCGACGGACAACACCGTCTATGGCATCGTGACCGACAACAACGCAGTTATGTTCGCTGCCAAGTATGTGTGGGACCCATTCAAGTTTTTTGCCGGCTACGAATACATCTGGCAGAACAACCCGGCGAACCCGTTGGGCGTTGGCGCCTCGGACCAGGGCGGTTATTTTATGAGCGGGGTCGAGGACAACAATCTTGATTCTGAAAAGCTGGTGAATATCTGGTGGACGGGCGCGAAGTATACTTATCGCAGCAAAACCGACTTCACTTTCGCCTGGTATCAACAGCGGCAGAACGACTTCCGCATTCCGCCGACCTGCTCACCCGCAGCCGGTTTTCGCGCTTCCTGCGCGGGCACCCTTAACGAGGGGTCGCTCTATGTGGATCATCACATCACCAAGCGTTTCGACGTTTATGCCGGAATTGCGTATTCCTGGGTGAGCGGCGGTCTGGCTATCGCCATTCCTCATGGCCCCGGGGTCCCCTATTACTCGGACAACAACTGTGCCCCGACAGTCGGTGGTCGTTTCACCTTCTGATCGGTGAGGCGGCGGGCTCAGTCGAGAGCCCACCTGGATTCTGGTTCATCAAAACCTCGCGGCGGGTTCGAAATCGCCGCGAGGTCATTCCATCCCACCAACCACATTCCCATTCTATCGATACGTTTTCCGTTCTAAGATTGGAGCGGGGCGAAACGCCGCCCCTGCTTCACGCTTCCAGATAAATTCCCAACACCTTCACCAGGTCCGAGATCTCGCCCAGATGCCGCAGGGCATTGCGCGAATCTTCATCGTCGCCTCGCAGCAGATCCACAAAAAACACATATTCCCACGGACGCCCGCGCAGGGGCCGCGACTCGATCTTGCTCAAACTGATGTCGCGCAGCGCGAACACGCTGAGCGCCTTGAACAACGCCCCCGGAATGTTCTTCACACTGAAGGCCAGTGAAGTCTTATCCGCATTTCGCGCCGACCGAGGCTTACCTCGTTTGATCAGAAAAAAGCGGGTAAAGTTCTTCTTGTCGTCCTCGATCCCTGCCTTCAAAATTTTTCCCTTATACACCTCCGCGGCGCGCCGGCTGGCAATGCCGGCCGCATCGCGCAAGGCCTCCGCCACCACATGCTTCACGCTTCCCGCCGTATCGTAGAACGGCACCGGCTCGAGCTTAGGGTTCTTCGCAAACAGGTCACGGCACTGATCGAGCGCCACGGGATGTGAGAACACGCGCCGGACGTCTCCAAGCTTTGTGCCCGGCAGCGCGATCAGGTTGTGCACGATGCGCAGGCGAAACTCGCGCACGATGTGAACGTCACGAGCCAGCAGCAGATCGAAATGTTCGGCGACCGACCCCGCCAGCGAGTTTTCGATCGGAATCACCGCGCCGTCCACCGCTCCCCGCTTCACGCGGTCAAAGACCTCCAGCGAACGCGCGCAAGGCACGACTGCCGCCCGCGGCAACATGGCCTCCGCCGCTTCGTGGCTGAAGGAACCGAGTTCTCCCTGGATCGCAATCTTCATGCACTCATTTCCTCTTTAGCGGCGACGAGCTTCGTATCCGAGTATCACTTTAGCTTGTGAGACGGGGCTTGCCCCATCTCCCGAGACGCGGCAAGCCGCGTCTCTACGGGAAACTCCGCCGCGAAGTCACCCCACCACCGGCCGCGCCAGTTCCTTCGTCATCACCAGAGCATCCATCTGGTTCGAATAGTAGCCCGCGACCGTCTTTTCCACGAAGTAACCTTTCTGCTTGTAAAAGCGGATCGCGGCTTCATTATTCACCGGCGTCTCCAGCGTCACCGCGCGTGCGCCTGTCCGCAGCAATTCGTCCTCCGCAGCGCGCAGCAATGCCGAGCCGACGCCCGCCCGCCGAGCCTCCGCAATCACATCGATGGTGATGATGTGCCCACTCTTGCGCCGAGTCTCCGCCACAATAAAACCTAGAACGCCAAAACCACGAATCCCCGCCGGCGCCCTGCCGTTGCCCCCCACCTCACCGCCTTCGCTTTCGGCTACCAGAGTAAACGCTCCCGGCCGGCGCATATAAAAAGCCAGCTCCGGTCGCGAGTACGCCAACTGCGGATCGAAACAAGCCTGGTCAATCCGCCACAGCGTGTCGAAATCGCTCTTCTCAAATCGTCGGATGCAAAACTTCACGCCGCCATTGTAGCGGGATTGTGGCTGAGCCGCCGCAAGCGGACGCACGGCGAAAAAAATAGCCTCGCAGCGAGTGTATCCGCAGAACCCTGGGTTAACTCAAATAAGCGGGAGGCTAACCCTCTACCTCATTAATGCGCGGATAATTTTTATTCTATTGAGTTGAGCTGTTTTGAGCAGAAGCACTCAAGTTGGGGCACCATAATAATGCTCCAGAATGAAGATGAAGAAGATGAAGACTACGATGAAACGAACGCTTCCCATTCTGTTTAGTCTGGTCCTCGTAGCAGTGTGCAACGGACAAAGTCAGCAGAGCCCGACCAGGACTCCCACGGTCACCGGTGTCCTCGATGGCTCCCGCATAGCAGTCTTCAAAACGCCGGAGCAATCCTGCAATCAGAACGACATTCCGGACGCGATGGCGCGGGCGTTCCGCGACTACACGGGAACGGTCCACCTGGTCGCTGCGAGTTCCGAGCTTTTCCAAAGCCTGGGCTCTACCCTGGAGAGCGTCGAGCACAGTTGTGAGGTCGGGCACCGCTCCGCTAACGATCCAAATCCCGCGGACTTCAACGATCAAACCTGGATTGATTCCTTCTACACCTTTGACGGCAACACCATCGCGGGACACACGCACACGGAGTATCACGGCTGGGCTCACCACGGCGAATGCACCTTCAAGAACGGCTACAACGGGTGCGAGTACGACTCCGACACCTATCACCTTTCTACCGACGGCGGCTACCACTTCCGTTCGTTCAAGACGCCGGCGAATTTCTTGGCGGGTGTTCCTTACCAGTATGAGATCGACGGAGGGCCTTCGGGCTACAGTGTCGATAGCAACATTATTGAGGTCGGCGGATGGTTTTACGCTATGGTCACCTCTTATTCGTGGCCTCCGAACTGCACGGGGGCGACCGGACCGCACCGATGCCTGGTGCCGGGTGGGGGCGGGCCCATTCGCACCACCGATGTTTTTGATGCTTCCTCGTGGCGCGGATGGAACGGCACGGATTTCTCCGTGTCCTTCGTCGATCCCTACCCCGGCCCGGTAGAACATCCCGAGGAACACGTCTACACGCCGGTTCCCTATATGGACGTCGTGACCGCGATCAACATTTTTCAGCCTTCCAATGTAGTCGTCGCTACACTATGGAATCCCTGGGACAACGAATATGGACGGAAAGGTCTATATCTTTCCACTTCCACCGATCTGGTCAACTGGACCAAGCCGACACTGGTGGCCACCGTCGACCAGTTCCTCGCCCAGGAGCCCAAGGGGAGCTGGTCCTACGCCTACTTTTCCTTGATCGATCCGGCAGCGCCGGATTTGAATTTTTCCATTATTGGCGATCACCCTTACCTGTACTATGTGCGGTTCGACAACAATAGTTCAGGTCGCGTGTTGTTCCGCCAGGGGATCAGATTGACGGAGAATTAACCGGCGAGATTTTGGCGGACTAGTGGGCGGCTTCTGGGGCTCCCGCCGCAAAAAATTGCCACCGACCTTTTTTCCTCAGCCCGCCCCTTGCGCACTTGCATCTATTAGAAGTACGATTTCTCCCCAGGGGCGCCGTGGGCCGTTTTATTCTCATCGACGTGGTCGTGGCAGGCACACTTTTCTTTCTCTGGTATGCCTGGTTCGTCCGTTACAACCGCAAGCGCGCTGGCAACGTGCTGCAGTGGGTGCAAGCCGCATGCCTCGGAAAAGGCCGTGTCGCGGATCTGCGCTGGCAGGCCAGCAGTTCCCGGCTGAAAGCCACTCTGCATCTTTCCTCGCGCTGGTTTGAGGACGCCCGTCTAACCATTCGCCTGTTGCCGCGCCCGCTCCCGGTACAGTGGGCTCTGAGCCGCTGGCGCCAGCAGCAGGAAACGCTCACTTTCGAAGCCAACATGGGATTCCCCCCCGGCTTCCATCTCGACGTCATCCGTCATCGCTGGTCAGGCCATACCGGAGCGCAAGGCTCGGGGTCGAAAGGCTCGGCCGACACTCGCACCTGGACCGTCACCCGCCCCGGTCCTGTCATTCTCACCACCAAGGAAGACTGGCCCGTCGAACTCAGCCCGGTGGTAAATGCGCTCGCCTCCTGGCGTGACAAGGATTTTGTCGGCGTCCGCTTCAATTCCAAATCGCCGCACTTCACCGCCACCGTAGCGCTGGAAAATCTCTCCGATCAGAAAGCCGCATCCGCCCTGCTCGGCCTCTTCCGCGAACTCGCCGCCAGTTCCTCCGCCAAGCAGCACTGAGAAGAATAATTTCCGAACGAGAGTAGAACCCATACAGCGGCCGCTCGTGTAATTTTGCGAGAGCTAGACCGCTTCAAGGACGAACTCCCGGGACCAAGTTGCAGGACGGCGCGGAAAGTGTAACGAACGTGGGCTGAATCGCACCATTATGAAAGCGAGCTGGAGGTTCAGCCGCGAAAGTGGATCCTTCAGATGAATTCAGACAATCTTCAGACGCTCTCCATTGCCGGGAAAGCAGAACTCAGGGGAGTATAGCTCTAGTCGCTCAATGCGGGTCATGGGAAAAGATCGGAAAAACGGGTCGAAGCGATAAAGATATTTCATTCATTTTTCGCTTTCGGTGGCACGTTTAGCCTTCATTTCACGCTTTACCAAGTGGCAGGTTTTTACAGAGGGTAGTTGCCTCAGAAGTGGGAGTGGATTATGTCGATTGTCGCGGAGTTGCCGCCATTCGCTCGTGTGGGTAGCTCGGTTGATGAATGTGAATTTCGAGGAAGAGTAGCATCATTCGGTGAGGTTCGTGTCGACTTAGCCAGGATGGAACTGGTCCGTAAGGGCATTGAGGTTCAACTCACGGCTACTGAGTTCAAGCTTCTGGCGTTCTTGCTGCAGAACCCGAAACGCGTCATCTCTCGAAAAGAGCTCCTGGACGCGATCTGGGGCTATCACGCCGATCTGGTAACACGCACCGTGGACATTCACATCTCGAAATTGCGTCAGAAGCTGGAAAGAGACCCAGCGAACCCGATCCATGTACGCACCGTGCACTGCGCTGGTTACGAGTTTGTTCCCTGAGCGCAGGTTGGCTGCTCCCACATTGTGGGCTTTGGGTTGTTGACTCAAATCAAGGCGATTTCGCTGACCATGCAGGCGGCCGACTCTTCGGGTGGGGCTGCCTGCGGACCTCGGAAGCAAGCCATCCCGCCCCTACTCCGGTTCCGCCACAAACCGGTACCCCACGCCCCGCACTGTCTGCAAATGTTTCGGGCTCGATGGATCCTCTTCGATGTACCGTCGCAGCCGCACCACAAAATTATCAATGGCGCGCGTATCCGTGTCTTCGTGCAGTCCCCACACATCTTCGAGAATGGCCTTGCGCGAAACCACCCGCCCTTCGCTGCGCACCAGGTAGCGCAGAAACTCCGCCTCCATCACGGTCAGATGGATCGTATTTCCCAGCGTGCGCAGTTCCAGCTCTCCGAAGTCAATGGCCTTGCCGCCGAAACTGAACGTATCGCCGCCACGTTCCCGCTCGCCTGGCGGCGTCTTGCCGCCGTCGTCGCCGGCGCCCGCCGCGTCGCCATCCTTCATCCACACACTCCGCCGCAGCAAGCTCTCCAAACGCGCCATCAGAATCGCCAATTCAAACGGCTTCGTCAGATAATCGTCCGCCCCCGCCGCGAATCCCTGCAACACATCTTCCGGACGTCCACGCGCGGTCAGCATCAGAATCGGCACATAATTCTTTTTCTCGCGCAGCACGGCCGCGACATCGAAGCCGCTCTTGCCCGGCAACATCACGTCGAGCACCACCGCGTCGAAGCGTTCTCTTTTTTCGACCAGCCTCTCCAGCGCCGTCTCGCCATCCCCCGCAACTTCCACCGCGTGCCCTTCGGCTTGCAGGTTGAAGCGCAAGCCCTGCGCCAGATGCGCTTCGTCCTCCACCACCAGCACCCGGCTCATGCCACCCTCGCTTTTCGAGGCAATTCCAATGTCACGGTCGTTCCCTTCCCTGCCCCTTCGCTCTGAGCGAATACCCGCCCGCCGTGCTTGCGCGCGATCGACCGCACAATGAACAATCCCAGGCCAGTGCCCTTCGCCTGCGAGAGCGAGCGCTGCGTCACCCGGTAAAACCGTCTGAAGATGCGTTTCAACTCATGCTCCGGAATCCCCACGCCCTGATCGCGCACCCGCAGCACCAACCGCTTCTCATCCCGGGCATCCAACTCCACCGAAATGTGCACGCCATCCGGCGAATACTTCACCGCATTGTCCAGCAGGTTCGAAACCGCCGTCCGCAGCTCCTCCGCATCGCCCAGCACGTGCGCTCCGTCGCCGTTCCGCGGAGATGAAGACGAAGACAGGGATAGCGACTCGCGATATTCGAGATTGACCGCCTGCAAATGATGCCGCACTCGCGCCAGTTCGATGCACTCGCGCACCAGCGAATTGAATTCCACCGGCAAGCGCGCGGGCGGGCTTTTCTTCTGTGCCGCCTCACCCGCTTTCAGCACCTGTTCCACGGTGTGCAGCAGGCGCTCGGTATCGAGCAGCATCAGTTCGTAGAACTGCCGCCGCTGCGCTTCTCCCACTTCGAGTCGCTGCAAAGTTTGAAGGTAGAGCCGAATGGACGCGATCGGCGTCTTCAATTCATGGGTGACCGCGTTGATGAAGCTGTCGTGCTGCTCGTTGCGGCGAATTTCCCGGACCAGAAAAATCGTATTAAGCACCAGCCCCGCGATGATGACCAGAAAAAGTATGGCGCCGAAAAAAAGCTTCAGACCTTCGCGCCAGTACAGGATGATCCAGCTGACGTTCAGCACGACGGCCGCCGCAATCAGGCAAACGCCCAGCGTGCTGAAAAAATAAATCGCCTTCTGCCGGCTGATGATCCGCACAGGAAGATTCTAACGGGAAATGGGTTCAACCGCAGAGCACGCAGAGTTCGCAGAGGAATACTGGAAAAAGAAAAACAGGGGTTAGCCCCGGCGCTCTCCGCGCACTCTGCGGTTAATGCCGTTCAGTCGTTGCCCGCGGCCGCCGCCATCACGCCAGCCGCGTTCACATCCCGAACTAGCGCCGGCTTGGGCGGCAGGTTATCGAGCTCGACCTTGTACACGTGCCGCGCCAGTCCGATTTTTTTCAGCGCCCAGATGCAATACCAGTTCGTGTCGATTTCGTACCACGTCAGGCCATGACGCGCGGATACCGGGTGCGCATGATGATTGTTGTGCCAGCCTTCGCCAAAGGTGAGGATCGCCACCACAAAGTTGTTGGTGGAGAGGTCCTTGGTCGCAAAGCGCCGCGAGCCCCACAAGTGTGTGACCGAGTTCACCATCCAGGTAGAATGCAGTCCGACCACCACGCGCGCGAACACTCCCCACAGCAGCCACGGCAATCCGCCGATGGCATAGAGAACGACGCCCAGAATAATGTTTCCCGTGTAGTGATACTTGGTCA
>JBEKIB010000053.1:0-31270 GCA_050011975.1 Terriglobales bacterium
AAATCTCTGGTGAAGATCTACGCCAACGTGGATCATCTCGTGCCTCCTTCAGGGCTTGTGCTTCGAGCACGTACTCTACCCTTGGAGGCACGCCTTTTCTTGTTTTCATTACATCTGAGCGAGGCGAAGAATCTATGGACTCGAATTGCGATGCACGAGACGCTGCGCTCAGGATGACCGCGCCGAATTCGGCCACGAATTTCAGGGACACGCCAGCTAGTGTTTGTCCCCTTGCTCAACGAAGAATCTCCCGGTTTCCCCCGCCGAAAAATAGCGCGAGGTCACCGTCTTCTTGCGGGTAAAGAACTCGACCGCATCCCAGCCGTGAACGTGCAGATCGCCAAAGAACGAATCCTTCCAGCCGGAAAACGGAAAATAAGCCGGCGATGCGGCCACGCCGATATTCACGCCTACCATGCCGACTTCGATGCGCCGGCTGTATTCGCGCACCGCCGCGCCGTTTTCTGTGAAGATCGAAGTGCCATTGCCACGCGGATCGCTATTTACCAGCGCAATCGCCTGCTCCAGCGTCTCCACGTGCATCACGGAGAGCACAGGCCCAAAAATTTCTTCGCGAGCCACCCGCATCTCCGGCTTCACGTGGTTCAGAATTGTCGGGCCCACAAAATTTCCGCCCGCCGGAACGCCCGCCGGATGCCGCCCATCGACCAGCAACTGCGCGCCTTCTTTCAGTCCGCTTTCGATCGCCTCATGAATGCGCGCGCAGGCGGCGCTCGAAATCACAGGCCCCAGGCTCACTTTCGCATCCATGACGTCGCCGGTAATCAGCTTCTCGGCCTCCTCTTTCAATCGGCTCATGATCGCCGTTTGCGCGGAACCAACCGTTACCAGCACCGATCCAGCCATGCAGCGCTGACCTGCGTTGCCGAAGGCGCTGCCCAGAACGTTTGCCACCGTCTTGTCGACGACTGCATCCGGCATCACGATCATGTAGTTTTTCGCGCCACCCAGGGCCTGCACCCGTTTTCCATTTTCCGCTGCGCGCCGGTAAATGTACCTAGCGGTGTTGACCGAGCCGACGAATGAAACGGCGCGAATCCCCGGACTGTCGAGAATCGCGTTGACCGCATCGTGCGCACCATGCACAAGATTCACCACCCCGCGCGGCAGACCGATCTCCTCGAAAATGTGAAACATCAGTTCCGATGTGAGCGGAACCTGCTCCGACGGCTTTAGAACGAACGTGTTCCCGTAAACGATGGCAAATGGCAGGAACCACATGGGCACCATGGCGGGGAAGTTGAAGGGCGTGATGGCAGCGCAAACGCCGACCGGCTGGCGAATTGTTTCTGTGTTAATTCCGCGCGCGATACCTTCCAGAATGCGTCCCTGCATCGTCATGGGAGCGGCGCAGGCCACTTCGAGGACTTCAATGGCCCGGGTGATCTCCGCGCGCGCATCCGAAGGCACCTTGCCCGACTCGCGCGTGACGGAAGCCGCGAGTTCGTCAATCCTCTGGCGGAATTTCTCGCGCAGCGCATAGATAAATTCCGTACGCTCGCCGACCGAACGGGCGCGCCAGTCCGGCAGCGCGGCGCTGGCGGCGGCGACCGCCGCTTCAACCTCGGCAACACCCGACAACGGGACGCGCGCCAACACGCCGCCGCTAGCCGGGTTGGTCACGTCGAGAAGACCGGACGCCTGCGCCGATACCCAGTGGCCGCCCACGTAATTCGAGAGAATTCGAATTGCAGTCTTCTCACTGATCGCGTCGGAGATCGTGCCGGTGATCGCGGTTTTACCCGTCGGAGTCTTACCTGCTGCCGTCAGAATGTTCGTTTCGGTGGTCATCGCACCCCCGGTGCAAGCTTGCAATCCGTTTCCCAGCCGCGCAAAATGCGGGCTCGCACCAAAGCGCCCAGCGCTATCCGGCGCCCCCCAGTTGTTGGTTTTACCACGTTTTGCAGTATAGCAACAGTACGGATGCGGCCGAAATAGGCCAAGGAACACGGTTGAACGCGTCGGCGCTGAAAGCGAACGCGGAGACGAGTGTCGCAAGAGAGAACCTGCGCGAAGCAGTCCAGCAATCACGAAGCTTATTGCGAGGACAAGGCTGAACGCGGGCAAGGCCTGACGGAGACTGCATCATCCATATTCATATTCCGAGCCCCTCGAGAGCATCAAGTGTGGACAACCATTTTGAAACGTTTTATATTACGAGCGGAATTTGATGTCGAACCGGGGGAGACACTTCATGCGGTCCCTACTCCAGCAAATGGCACTTCTTGTCCTCACTGTCGCCACGATTGGTTCTGCTCAAGACTCGCACTTCCGACCCAAGGGCCAGCAGATTCCCGTACCGGATTGCCTGACGATGAAGGGACTTTGGGAGGGTGGTTCGAAACCGTGCAGGCAGACAGAACATGAGGCATGGCTCGCCGATATTACACACTGGAGGATGGAACGTCGTATTCGTGTCGGCTACGATGATGCGAGGTACGATTTGCCCGCCTTGAAATGGACGCAGTCGAGTTTTATGCAACCCCAGATGATGGTGCAGGATCGGTACTTCTATGATCCCAGGGCGGGGAAGTACACAGTTGACCGGTACCTTGACGACCTTGAGAAGCGCTACGGCGGTATTGATGCGGTGCTGATCTGGCCAACCTACCCGAACATGGGAATCGACGATCGCAATCAGCACGACATGATTCGCAGCATGCCTGGCGGCGTTCCCAGCGTAAAGCAAATGATTGCCGACTTCCATCGCCGCGGGGTGCGAGTCTTTTTTCCGATGATGATGTGGGACCAAGGAACACGGAATCCCGGCATGCCCTGGCCAGATGCGATCGCCAGTCTGATGGCGGAAGTCGGCGCCGACGGCATCAACGGCGACACGCAGGACGGTGTTCCCTTAGCGTTCTCGTTAGCCGCGGACAGAATTGGTCATCCACTCGCTTTTGAGCCCGAGGGAGGCCCGTCAGACGAAGCCTTGGCATGGAACGTCATGACGTGGGGCCAATACGAATTCCCTTTCACTCCTCTCGTGGACAAATACAAGTGGTTTGAAACGCGCCACATGGTGAACATCTCGCACCGGTGGAATCGTGACAAAACCGATGATCTGCAATTCGCTTTTTTCAACGGGGTGGGCTGGGAAAGTTGGGAGAACATCTGGGGCATCTGGAATGGAATCACGCCGCGCGACGCAGAAGCCACCCGACGGGTTGCGACTATCGAACGTGCTTTATCGCCATTCCTTGTCAGCAAAGACTGGGAGCCGATGTCACCAATGCTCCGTTATGGAGTGTATGCCAGCCGCTGGCCGGTGGGAGAGGAAGCAGTTTGGACAATTGTCAACCGGAACGAATACGACGTCGAGGGCAACCAGATCGAGGTTGCAGCGAAAGACGATGTTCGTTACTTCGATCTGTATCACGGACTGGAACTCAAGCCTCAAACTGGGCCGGGTGGCAAAACGGTACTTGCCTTTTCGATCGAAGCGAAGGGGTATGGCGCCGTCCTGGCAACTAGCACCGCGCCCGATCCGAAACTGGTGGCCCTGATGTCCAAAATGAAAGAGCTGACCGCGACGTCGCTGGCCAACTACTCGCACGAATGGAAAGTCCTGCCACAGCAGATTATCCCGATCCAAGCGACGAAGACTACAAGCAGTGCGCCTGCGGGCATGGTCAAGCTCCCTGAGGCAGATTTTCTTTTCAAGGTCTCCGGAATCGAGATTGAGGGGTTCAACGACGTGGGAGTGGATGTACAGTATCCGTGGGAGGACTCCCCGCGCCGCTTTCACGAGCACGTCATGCACGTCACTTCTTTCTATATCGATAGGTACCCGGTTACAAACGCTGAATTCAAGAAGTTCCTAGACTCCGCCCACTATCACCCCCAAGACGACCTGAATTTTCTCCGTGATTGGAAGGATGGAAACTATCCGCAGGGGTGGGGAAACAAACCGGTGACGTGGGTTTCCCAGGAAGACGCGCGGGCATATGCAAGTTGGGCTGGGAAGCGCCTGCCGCATGAGTGGGAGTGGCAATACGCAGCTCAAGGCATGGACGACCGCCTCTACCCTTGGGGTAACGAGTGGGATGACGGCGCTGTGCCGGTACCTGATAAATCGCGCACAATGCGAGGTCCGGATCCAGTCGACGGACATCCGAAGGGAGCCAGTCCATTCGGTGTGATGGATATGGTAGGGAATATTTGGCAATGGACGGAGGAGTTTGCTGACGAACACACGCGTGGCGGCATTCTTCGCGGCGGCAGCTACTATCAGCCGCAGGGCTCGATCTGGTACTTTCCCCAGGCTTACAAGCTGAACGAGCACGGCAAACTGCTGCTGATGTCCCCCAGCATGGACCGCTCCGGGGGAGTCGGATTCCGTTGCGCAGTAGACTCGCAATGACCCGGAGGCCAGCGGTCCGTAACGCCGAGGAGCACAGCCCGCCCGTGCTTCGACGCGGCGCGCCATGACAGCACAAGTGACAATGCGGCAAATCGCTGAGCGTGCCGGCGTCTCGATTGGCACAGTGTCGCATGTAATCAATGAAACCGCGACCGTCCGGCCGAAGCTGCGAGAACGCGTGCTCGATGCGATTCGCAGTATGGGCTATCAGCCGAGTGCCTTGGCGCAGGGACTCCGGAAGAACCGAACGAACATGCTCGGAATGGTGATACCAGATATTACGAACCCATTCTTTCCGGGCGTGGTTCGGGGCGTCGAGGACGTGGCCTACAAGCGCTCTTTTCGCGTGATCCTCTGCAATGCTGATAACGATCCTTCCAAGGAAGCGTCGTACGTTCGCGAATTGCGCTCCTATCACATTGCTGGCCTACTGATCATTCCAGCGGCAGGTGCGGACATCGCGGGTCACCTCCGCGCTTACGCGTCGGCCTCGGTCCCCGTGGTTTGCATTGACCGGGTCCCGGATGGCTGGAAGGGCGATGCCGTTCTGGTGGCGAACGCGGAAGGTGCCTATCTGGCAACGCGCCATTTGATTCAGGTGGGGCATAAACGATTGGCCGTGATCGCTGGGCCGCTCGGGTTAACCAACGCAGCGGAACGCTTGAAAGGTTTTAAGCGTGCGTTAATCGAAGCCCACATGGAGATTGAACCGGAGTTTGTCCAGGAAGCGCGCTTCGATACCGCGAGTGGTTACCAGGCAGCTCTTCGGCTCCTGCGGATGCTTCCGCGCCCGACCGCGATCTTTGCATGCAACGATCTGATGGCTTTTGGCGTGCTGCAGGCTGCTCGTGAACTTAGTCTACGATGTCCGGAAGACTTGTCGATCGCCGGTTTTGATTGTCTTGAGTTCACCAGGTTCACAGATCCTCCGCTGACATCTGTTTATCAGCCCGGGTATCAGTTGGGCGCCACTGCCGCCCGTCTTCTGATGCAGAGGGTCGACGGGCTGCGTTCGGCGCCGAAAAAGGTACTGCTCCCGACCGAGTTGAAGAAGCGCAATTCCGTTGGACCGCCGCATGCCGCTGTTCCGGATGGCTCCAGAAGAAGGTCGAGTGCAGGCAAACGTAGTCACGGCAAGTAGCGCCGGGGTGAGACTTTCCAGGTAAGACCTTTTTTAGTGGTTGACAATTGCAAACTGGTGGGAGTAAGTTTTTTCCGTTCAGTATTTGAAACGTTTCAACTAGAGCGGGTGTGTCGCAGTTATTTTGGAGCCTCACACCGTTCCAGGAGACACAGTATGCGAACCCCCTTATCGCGGTTCATGATTCTGCTACCGACTCTGTTCGTCTTGACGCTGGCCTCGTTCGCTCAATTCTCTCAGCGCGGCAGCATCAACGGCGTGGTCACCGAACCGTCCAGGGCAGTCGTGCCCAAAGCCTCGGTAACGCTGCTCGACTTAGGTCGAAATCAAACCTCGACCGCCAGCACTGACGTGAGCGGGCACTACGAGTTTTCCCAACTCCTGCCTGGTGATTACCAAGTCTCAGTCGAAGTTTCGGGGTTCAAGAAGGCGGTTTCGGCCCACCTGACGGTGTCGCCCCAATCCGATGTCCGATGCGACATCCAGCTCCAGCTGGCCTCGGTCTCGGAGACGATGACGGTGACTACCTCGGCTGCACCTCTGCTCGAAACTGAATCTGCGGATCTCGATCAGAACATCAGCCAGGAACAAATTGCAAGTGTGCCGATGAACGGCCGCAGTTGGACGTCGCTGACTGAGTTGACCCCCGGCGTCAGCACGTCTCCCCGTAACAACATCAATACGGGTCCCGGGGGCACCTATGAAGTGGGAGCGGCATACACATCGGGCGGTGCGGATTACACCGCGGGCGGTAACGCGGAGGGGTCCCGAGACAATGGATACTATGTGAACGGTGTGAACGCCAACGATAACTATATGAGTGGCAGCAGCTTCCAACCATCGGCTGAAGCCATCGGCGAGGTGAAAGTCGGCGTTGCGGATTTCTCCGCTGAATATGGACGCGACTTTACGAACCTCAGCGCAACCACCAAAGCGGGGACCAACACTTTCCATGGCGAAGTCTACGATTTCTTCGAAAACGACGCCTTGAATGCGCTGGTTCCAATCAACAAGGCGCAGGGACTACTCACTAAAAACGCATATCGTTTCAATTTGTTCGGCGGGGGCTTCGGAGGTCCGGTTTATATCCCTAAACTTCTCAACCTGAAAGATCGCGCCTTTTTCTTTGTCAACTACGAGCGCAACCCGCATTCCCAGACGGGGCCGAACAACTTGGGGATCGTTCCGAGCGATCTGGAGCGGGCGGGAAACTTTGGAGAAGACTGCACCGGCCCGATCAATTCGGGCACCTTCGATCCCGTGAGCGGACAGTGTTCCAACCCGGCTGGGCAACTTTACAACCCATACACTGGAAATGCCATCCCCTTCAATAATCTGGTCACTGCTGGCCTCTTCAATCCGGCGACCGCGACCGCGCAAATAAATGGGCTGATCAACCTCTTTCCCCATGCCAACCTGACGCCGACGCTGGACAATTCTGGCGCCAATTATCAGTATTCAGCGAGGCAGGCAATCTCCCTCTACCACTGGGATAGCCGCTTCGATTACCGACTCTCGTCGAAAGACAGCGTGTTCGTCGCCTGGTCCCAGTACAGCGCTACGCCCGACAATTCCGGGGGGCTGGTCCCAAACCTGGATCAGGCCAACGCGGATGTAACCGACAAGTCCCACGTCATAACAGTCGATGAAGCGCATGTGTTCAGTTCACACTTGACCAACGAATTCATCTTTGCGACAGGATCTGGTACTTACACGACGTTGCCTGCTTCAGCACTTTCCTATCTCAATAGCTCTGCCAATCCCTTTAACTCGATCTTCTCGAACACTGGCACCACCGCCGGTGGCAACACCGGCATCCTTGGTTTGAATATCTACAACTACGGCCAGCTTTATACCCAGCCGACGGTAGGTTTCGACGAATACTTTCAGGATGTAAACAGTTCCTGGCAATTCTCGGACAATGTGAATTGGATTCGCGGGCGTCACGGCATGACCTTCGGATTCAACTACCTCCGCAAAGGGGAAGAGGATTTCGACAATGTCCGCTATGTAGCGTTCGGCTGCGCGCCCGCGCCCGGCGCATACTGCGGGAACGGGCCCCAGTTGTTCACATCAAGCGAGGGAGTCGGCGGCGACGCTTTCGCCGAGGTCTTACTGGGCCTGCCCTCCGTCGTCCATCAGCGCTACGACTATACCTCTGGCGGACCGTTTGCTCCGCGACCGAACGGAATCGTCCCTTACTACGGCGTCTACTTCAACGACAAGTTCAAGGCCACGCAGCGGCTGACCGTCTCTTTCGGCCTCCGCTACGAATTGCCCCTTCCTATCTTCGCCACTAACAGTATCTGCTGTGCCCTCTATCAGCCTGCCACGGATACTCTCGCGATTCCCGGAATCGCCCCCGGCCTCTCGCAGCACTATGCCTCGGCGCCAAAGGGCGACATCGCTCCCCGACTCAGCCTGGCGATGCAGTTTCGCCCGACGCTTGTCGTCCGCGCGGGTTACGGCCTCTACTACAATTCGGGCGCGAGCCAGATATCGAATGCCCTCACCGGAGCCTTTTACGGGGGCGTGCCCGGCGGCTTTGTCGGCGATGAAATTGACAACTCCACCCCGCCGACTGCTGGCCTCTCTCAAGTATTTCAGCCGTCGCCCCAAGTCGCTCCGGGAACTTTCCCCGTCTCTACCGGCCCGGGGCAGGGCTACTATGGAGCCGGGGCTTATCAAACCATTTTTTACGCCGACCAGAAATCGTTTCGCTCGCCTTACATCCACCGCTACCTGCTGGATATCCAGCAGGAGGTCGCCCACAATGCTGTGGTCACCCTTTCTTACATCGGGGCGGAAGGGAGGAATGGCTGGTACTTTGATGACATTAACGCTGCGCCGTATCAGACGGGATGGGCTTCCATTACCGCCTATGACAACGCACGACCCTATAACTCCGGCAGATTTGGCGACATTTACGTGCAGAGAGCTGGCCTGAACAGCAACTACAATGCCGGCGTTGTGAAATTCCAGCGTCAAATGGGCAGGGGACTGCAAATTCTGACGCACTACACCTACTCCAAGATCCTGGGGGATCGGGGCATCAACGGACAGGGCACTCAAGACACCGGTTATAACTACCCGCAAAGCATCATCAGGTCGTACGGTGAAGAAACCTACTCCCACCGGCATCGCTTCTTGTTCCAGACCACCTATGAACCTAAGTACCAGCAGCATCTGCCAGCCTACTTACGGCCGGCTCTCGGCGACTGGCACGTCTCTGCAATCGCGACCTTGGAATCGGGCAACGCTCTGACTGTTTATAACGGAGCTGGCAACCAGGCGAACGATTATGCACCTTACAACGGACTCGGGAACCTTAATATGTTGTTTAACCCTAATTTCTCCCACTCCGATCGCAGTTTTGGAGAGTATTTCAACACCAACGCATTCGTCGTTCCGCCAAACAACGTTCAAGGCACTGCGGCCCCTGGTGCGGTACGTGGGCCCGGCCAAAACAATTGGGATATCTCGTTCGGAAAGAATATTGCTTTCCACGAACGTCTCCACGCCGAGCTTCGCGCGGACATGTACAACGCCTTCAATCACACGCAGTGGAACGCCGTTAGTACTCAATACAACGGCTACACTGGCCCGTTTGGGCAAGTTACCGGCAGCCGCGAGGGGCGCATTATCCAACTTGCTGCGAAGGTAGCGTTCTAGATAGATTAGGCCTTTGCGGCGCGGGCTATCTTCCCGGGTCGCTCGTGCCGTCTAGTTGCGGCAGGCTGCGCTTGCACGGAGACGTGATTCAAACTGGGAGGGCCATGTATCAACCAGAGGCTTACGGAATTGCGCTGTTGTTCATGTTCATCAGCATGCTGTGCTGGGGATCATGGGCGAACACCATGAAACTCACTCCAGGATATGCCTTCCAGCTTTTTTACTGGGACTACGTGATCGGCATTGTTCTGGGCAGTCTCGGTTGGGGTTTCACTCTGGGGAATTGGAGTGGAGGAGATCTCTCTTTTCTCAGCAATATTAGCCAGGCAGACTCGCGGCATATGCTTTTCGCGATTGCCGGCGGGGCTGTGTTCAATGTGGCCAACCTCCTCTTAGTTGCAGCCATTGACATCGCTGGCCTCGCTGTCGCTTTCCCGATTGGAATCGGCCTGGCACTGGTTGTGGGCGTTCTTTTGAATTACGCACTCTCTCCCAAGGGCCAGCCAGTATTGCTCTTCGGGGGCATGGCTCTGGTAGTTCTGGCCATTATTTTTGACGCACTCGCGTATCGCCGCCGAGAAAGCGGACGACGTTCGATCAGTGTGCGTGGAATCTGGATTAGCGTCGCTTGCGGCGTGCTCATGGGCATCTTTTATCCATTGGTGACCAAGGCCGTCACGGGAGAGCGTTCCTTGGGACCCTACTCCGTAGCGTTGTTCTTCGCTTTGGGAGTAGTCCTTTGCGCAATTCCAGTGAACTACCTGTTCATGAAAAAGCCTCTGACTGGCACTCCCCCGGTCACCATGTCTCAATACTTCCAGGTGAAAGCGGCGTGGCACTTCTGGGGTGTCATCGGGGGACTTATCTGGTGCACGGGGACGGTGTTCAATTTTGTAGCGTCGCACGCTCAAATAATCGGTCCGGCGGTCTCATACGCTATCGGCCAAGGTGCGACGATGGTGTCGGCGGTCTGGGGCGTCTTCATCTGGAAAGAATTTGCCAGCGCTCCGCCGGCTTCTCGCAAACTGATTCCCGCCATGTTTATTTTCTTCCTGCTGGGGCTGGGATCGATCGCGATCGCACCCATGGTGAAGTAGTCGAACTCGAGTCGTTATGCAGAAGCCAATTGTCGTCGTCGGCAGTATTAATCTGGACTTAGTAGCGGGAGCCGATCGTATTCCGCAGGTTGGGGAGACGATCATTGGCAATACTTTCAATACTTTTTACGGCGGGAAAGGAGCCAACCAGGCAGTCGCAGCCGCGAAACTTGGGTACCCCGTTTCAATGGTGGGAAACGTGGGGAACGACGCCTTTGGAACACAGTTGCGCGATGGACTGAAAAACGCGGGAGTGGATACAACCTGCGTGAATACCGTAGAAGGGGCATCAGGCGTCGCGTTGATCACGACCGGACGTCGAGGTGAGAACAATATCGTGGTCGTGCCGGGTGCCAATGGGCAACTCACGCCGAAACTGCTGGAAAAAGCGGCGACGATTCTGACACGCGCTGGATTTCTTTTAGCGCAGCTTGAGATTCCTCTAGAGACGGTTGATTATCTGGCCCAGTTCGCCGAGCGACACGACATCCCGCTTATGCTTGACCCGGCGCCGGCGCGCGAGCTTCCAGCGGCTCTGCTTCGCAGGCTGACATGGATTACGCCCAACGAAACTGAAACCCAGGAACTGCTTAAAACCAATTTTGAGAATGGCGACCAAGGCTCCTATGCTGCGGCAGAGCGCCTTCTGGATTGCGGTGTCAAGAATGTCTTGTTGAAGTTGGGGGTGCGCGGTTGCCTCATTGCCCAAGGGACTTTAGCGAAAGAGCGCATCCCCGCATTTTCTGTGGATGCTGTGGACACGACTGCCGCCGGGGACGCTTTCAATGCGGGATTTGCGGTGGGGTTGATGCGCGGCTCCACGGTTTCACACAGCGCCGTTTTCGCTTCCGCCGTTGCTGCAATTTCGGTCACGCGGCCGGGCGCGCAACCTTCGATGCCCACCGGGGAGGAAGTGGATCGTTTCCTGGAGCAGCGTTCAGTTACAACTGCAGAACGGGATGGCTAGGCGAACCATCTTGAAGTGGGCCTGAGCCATCTGGTTTGTGACCACGTCTCAGTAGATGTTGAACGTGGTGCGGAGGTCCGCGTGCCGCATCGCGACTCTTCTATCGTGTGAGTGCGGCAACGACACGATCGGCGCGAAACCGTTCCAATGCCTCCTCATTGAGTTCGATGCCCAAGCCGGGCTTATGAGGCAGGGGAATCTGTCCATTCACGAATTGCAGTTCTTCGCTGACCAGGTCGCGTCGCAAACCGGACTCGGAGAGAAGCGCGGGGAGGAATTCGATATAGGGGCAGTGCGCATTGGCGAAGCTGAGATGGGCAGAGGCCGCGATACCGATTCCGGTCTTCCAGCAATGGGGAACGACGAGCCGTCCCCGGTCTGCGGCCATGTCGCAGATGCGGCGTGCTTCGGTCAGTCCGCCCACTCGACCGATGTCCGGCTGCACGACATCAACCTTGGCGCGATCCAGCAGATCAAGGAACTCAAAGCGCGTATTCTGGAGCTCGCCGGTAGCGATGCGAATGGGGGAATGGTCATGCAAATACGCATAGCCCTCATGGTCATCGACCTGGAGCGGCGTCTCTACAAAGTAAACGTCGTACGGTTCAAGCCGATGAATGGTACGCAACGCCTCTTTGGCATTGTTCCAGCTGTAGATGACGTCGACCATGAGCGCAAAGTCGGGTCCCACCGCTTCGCGGCATGCCGCGGTCAGATCGACGACAAGTTCGTCGCTGGCCTGGAGTCCGTTATGGCTGTAAGGACCCTTAACGCCGGCTTCGATCTTGGCGGCACGAAAGCCGAGCCGCTTCGCTTCTTTGATCTTGGTGCACAATGAGGTCGTGAATTCCTCCGGCGTGCTGCCCACCGGCAACAGCGAAGCGTACGCCGTGACGTGCGTCTTCCTCGCTCCGCCCATCATCTGCCAGCAGGGCAAGCCGAGTATCTTGCCGCGAAGGTCCCACAGCGCCATGTCGATGGCTCCTATGGCGCAGATGCCGAGCCCGCGGCGTCCCGTCATGATGCTGCCGATATAGAGCTTCTCCCAGATGGCTTCGACGTTCAGTGGGTTTTCTCCCACCAGCATCTCTTCCAGGCCGAGGCCGAGGTTGTGCGTTCCACGAGCGTGGATCATGGCCTCGGCAACCCACGGATTGGTGTCTACTTCCCCAATGCCGGTGAGGCCTTCATCGGTGTGGACGATGACGACAATATCATCCTGTGCCGAAGAACAAGCCGCCGAATCATAATCCGGCACGAGGAGAACGTGAGTTTCTATCTTGGTTATCTTCATGTTATGTACTCCAATCTTAACTGCGAAATAAGTACCTGCGAAACCGACACCGTTTGCATCACGCGCGCCTAAAGAGTGTGCACGAATTCGGTGAGCACTTCGGCCCCATTTGAAGTAACTGCCACCACCGATTCCAGGCGGAGACCTTGCTGGCCTTCAAAATACATGCCCGGCTCCAGAGCTATGACCATACCCTCGCGAAGAACGGTAGAGCTATAGGGAACTATGCGGGGCTCCTCATGCCAAGTAACTCCGAGGCCATGGCCGGTATGATGAGGAAAATTCACGCCGGCGTGGGTCACTTTCTCCCTCACGAAGCGATCCAGTTCGGAAACGCTGAGACCGGGTCGCACTTGTTCAATTGCGCCTTGGAGGGTGTTTTGTACGGTCTGAAATAGCGTCCGCTGCGGCTCGCTCGGAGCACCGACGGCGAATGTGTTGCACGAGTCGCCCCAGTATCCTTCCAAGCGAGGGACGAGATCGACGAGGACGAGGTCGTGTTTGCACAGCACCCGCGACGACGGAGGACCCCCAACCTCTGCGGTTCGCGGGCCAGAAAGGACATCGGCCAGTACGGGCACTCGACAGCCGGCCTCGGACTCCATCGCGGCGTGAATGCGGCTGTAGAGCTCGATTTCCGTCATTCCCGCGCACGCGATTTCTTTTGCCGCGCGCTGGCCGCAATCGCAAAGGAGAACTGCCTGGCGGAGACGCTGTAGCTCAGCGGGTGTCTTGATGGCACGAACTTCCGCCAGGTTCGAAGATATGTCAGCAAACTGAATGTGCGGGCAGGCTTCTATCAGGGAAATAAGCAATGCAGATGGCAGGTATGCGAGTTCTGCACCGATGGTCACCGCGGAGACGGTACTTATGCGCGGCTTTAGTGCGTCCTTGATGGCTTTGATCAGGGACTGTATTCCGGGAAGAGGCTCCTGGTAGACATAGCTGGTAAAAGCGATGCGATCAATCCGTGAATCGGCAGCAGCATAGTTCGCGCCTTCTGGAAGAAAAACCAGAGGAGTTTCGCCCCGCATCCAGAGCAGCGCTCCGGGGCAGGGAAGCCATGGTTCCGATCCCCACTCGATCTGACCCTCATAACCGGCGAAATATGTCAGGCTCGCCACGGACGTGAGCATGATGCCATCCACAGGGTTCGATGCCAGCAGATTTTCGAGCCGTGCAAAAGGTGTGTCAGTCATCGCCACTCTTTTCTAACGGTGATCTTGTGCCATGCGAAGACAAACGACCAGACTCCGAACCTCGATCGGCGAAACCAGGTCGAGGCAGATGTGTCGCGAAACGATTCAGCGAAAGAAAATCGATGGGCAAGGATGTTTTGCCATCCAGTGCGAGATCGGCCAGAGCTACCGCGATCAAGGGAGCAAATTTGAAACCATGACCGGAAAAGCCTGCGGCAAAGACGACGTTGCTAAATTGCGGGTGGTGATCGACGATGAAGTCCTCATCCGGCGTCATGGTGTAGAGGCAGGTAATCGAGTGCAGCAGGCGCGCGCTATTTCCGGGAGACACGCCAGCAAGGGAGGGCATGTACTTCGAAGCGGTAGCGCGAATTGAGTCGAGATCGCTGGCATCGGGCGGTGCGATGGGGCTGTCGGCGTCGGGCAGATCGATGCCCTCCAAATGCTCGGCCAACTTGACGCCAAAGCCCGGCATGTTGGGGAATCCATAGATCCATTTTTCGGGGAAAGTGAAGACTGGTATGCGATCAGCCGCGAATAGTTCGGGAACCAGTGGATCGAACCATGCGATCACTTTGCGTCGCACGGTAAGAGGAAGGCGGAGATGGTTGAGCACTTTGCCGGACCAGGCTCCAGCAGTAATAATGAGCTTGCTGGCAGTCACAGTCTGGTGCCGCAGATGCACGCGGACATGGTCGTCGGACGCATCCCAGCCTTCGACGGGTTGGTTGAACTGGCACTCGACGCCGAGAGCAGTTGCGTACGAATGCGCCGAACGGATCGAAGCTTCGACGTCGATCCATCCTGCTTGCGAGTCAAAGACTCCAACATAATCCTCCGGAATCTCGAAGGCCGGATAGCGCCGGTATACCTCGGCGGCGGACAGGGTTTCGAGTCGCAGTTGGTTGGCGGATACACTCGCGTGAATGCTTTGAATGAAGGCCTGGCGTGGATTGCCCATGTAGAGCAGGCCGATGCGATGGAGTAGTTGCGTGCCAAACTGCTCGGCAGCCTGATCCCACAACTCGCCCGCGCGCTGCGCGAGTTTCACATAGCCAGTGCCCTCGGGGTAGGCAATCCGGTAGATACGCGTGCCCCCGGAATGGCTGCCGCGATCGTGCGGAGGTGTGAACTGATCAAGGCCGATTACGGAAAAGCCACGCTTCGCAAGCTCAACCGCCGCGAAACTGCCCATGGTTCCAAGGCCGATGACGGCAAAATCGTAGTGCGTGCGTTGGGTCATGAGAGTGGCTGCCTGCTTCTTTTTGATCTTTGTCTCATGGTTCCTTCATGCAGAATTCCGGGCAATTTAATGGGTCATTCGCGATGGCGAGAGGCGCCAGAACCGTGCCGGAAACGCGCGGTACGAGCAACAGAAGCGCCACGCCGATAAGTAGCCAGACAGCCACCAGGAACGGAGCGTAGCGAATCGGCGACGCGGGTAGTGGGACCACCGACTTATAAGCAACCCAGAGCAAAGAAATCGTCGACAACAGCGGGAAGACGCAGTGGAGCAACAGTCTGAATTCTTGGCGTCGTTCTCGCCTGTAGTAGACGAACACGCCGACGTTGCCGGCCGCGTATATGAAGATGAGGCCGAGGGTCATAGCAACGCCCAGGAAGTAATACTCCTGATCCGGGCCGATCCAGAAGCCCACCCCCAGGCCGATTGCCAGGGTTATGAGAGTCTGCACCAGGATGGCGTTCACCGGGGTGCGAAAGCGGGAGTGAACATTCTCCAGCGAGGCGGGCAAGGATCGCGCTCTGCCCATGGCAAAAAACACACGCGTGCATGCGTTGGTGCTGGCAATGGATACAGCCAGGATCGAGTTCACGACGGCCACCAGAACGAGCACCCACGCCGCTCCCCAGAGCCGCCTGGCCAGAAGCAGAAGAGGATTCTCAGGCGCGTGAACAAAACTGTCGAGGTGGCCGGTGCCCCAGCCTATGAGCACTGCCCAGGAACAGAAAATGAAGAAAACGCCCATGAGTACGATGGAGAGGAGGATGCTGCGGGGAAGAGCGCGTCGAGGATCGCGGGTTTCCTCAGCCAGCGGCGCAACCGATTCAAAGCCGGTAAAAGTGAAAATTGAGAACACGATTGCGAGATAGAGCCCGGCATGCCTGAAGTTGTGCAAAGCGACGAAGTTTTGCAGCTGAATATGACCGTCGCCCGGATGCAGCAGGCTAGTGATCGCCAGGGCGACGATGATCAGGATTTCGATGATGGTCAGCCACACGGTTGTTTCGGCGGAGATCTTGATGCCGCGATAGATAGGCGCGGTGACGAGAAGCACCGCGACCAGAAAGAAAATCCACCAGGGCAAGTTGATTCCAGCTTCGATCTTCAATGTTGCCTGCAGCAAGAAGCCCATGAAGGCGAGGTTGACGGCAGCGGTGAGCGGATCATACAGGAAGTACATCCAGGCGGCGAGAAAACCGGCGCGCGGATGCAGAGTGCGGCTGATATAGGTATAGTAACCGCCCGCGGACGGCAAGTGACGGGCGAGCTGAGCGAGACTGACGCCGAGCATCAAGACAATGAGGAAGGCAATACCGAACGCCAAGGGAGAAGCGATTCCAGCCAGCGCCGTGATGAACTGCAAGGTGAGTACTAGACCAACCGCAGGCGCGATATGCGTAATGCCCTGCATGAGCACCGATGGGAAACTGAGCGCGTTCGCTCGCAGTCCCTGCGTGCCATCGGTTTGTGGAAAGGATTGCTTCATTTCGACTTGACTGTATACTCACGAACCAGGTGATCGGGCCTGCCGCAAAAAAGAACCAAGGTGGAGATGCTATCATACCTGTCTGCTAAGATGAGTGAAAGCTCTCGGCAATGATCCGGCATGCGCTGGTTGAATCCGCGCCCTCGGTTGCTGACAATTGGGAGTTTACGACATAAGGAGGGAATGTCATGCTGCAACGGCTGCAAATCAACGGAGCGCCAAAGCCCGCGGGACCATACTCCACGGCTGTCCGCGCCGGCGATTTTATCTTTGTTTCCGGTCAGGGGCCGGTGGACGCAGCGACCGGCGAGATGCAACGCGGCAGCGTTCAGGCGCAGACCAAGCTCGTGCTGCACAATCTCCGGACGATTCTGCAAGGCTGTGGGGCGGATCTGAAGGATGTCGTGAAATGCTCAGTCTTCCTGCTGGATGCTGCAGACTTCAACGCCATGAATGAGGTTTATGCCGAAGTCTTTGGTCCCGATAAGCCTGCCCGCACCACCGTCGCAACCGGGATGGTAGCTGACGGCATGAAGGTTGAGATTGACTGTGTAGCGTACCTGCCGCGGACCTGAAACCTGGCGACACTTCCGTACTTGGTTTCGTGTCAGGACTTCGTGTCAGGGTGCCAGTCGAGCACAATCTTTGTCCCCGTTTCCTTTTCAGTGATGTTCAGTTTATCCGCCGTAATCGCCACATCGGCTACCCCGCGGAAGCCATCAGGAGTGCTCAATGCAAACGCAGCGTAATCTTTTCGAAGTTTCCCCTTTGCGTTGAGCCATTCATAAACCGGTACTCCCCAAATCTGCTGCCGTTGCACGAGCCGCTTTATACTGCCGTCGATGGGGGTATTGCTGAATTCCATACCGCGTGTTTGTCGCAGAGAATCGTTGCTCTCCCAGACGTTCATCCAGGGGAACTCGTGGCGTAGGAAGATATAGCCGAAGAGCAATCGACGAGTGGGGTGCCAAGCCACAAAGTAGCCGTACTGGCGAGAGGCGTCGACGAGGAATGAATTGACCAGATCGGAATGTTGGGTGGCGCTGAAGCCGGTGAGCATACACGGGATTGATCCTTGCCCTTGCGGCCAGGAAAACTCGACTCCGGATTCATCTCCGGTTCGGAACCCACGAGTGAGACTCGACTCAATCACCGTGCTGCCAGCTTCGAGAAACGGAGCTCCGAGGGTTACGTGTTCACACCAACCGACGGGGCGGTCCCAGGCGCTTAAGTTTTGCGCAACTTCCGAAAAGTAGATCAGATTTCCCGAGCATCTGACTTCCCGTTCGAAACGAATCGCAGCGTTGGGCAGTGTAACGCCGACCTTCAATGAGTGCGGCCCTGCCGCCAATTGTTGCCATCGCAGGACATTGGTCTCACCATGGAAAGTCATTCCCGCAGCCTCTTCGGTTGGCGAAGGGCTGCCCCAGGAAGGAAAACAGACATTGTGGCCCAGAAGCCCACTAATCAGTCGTGCTTCGGCGTCAGTGCCATAGGTGTCGCCGTGAATGGCCGGATCGAACTGGTCGGAATCAATCGTGGGGCGATTCTGAATCCATAGTGGGTTCAGGTCACCCGTGGACTTGTGCAGGATTTCCGCCACATGGCCGCCGCATTCAAGAATGGTCACGCTAAGCTGCGCGTTCTCAATTCGCCAGGCTCTGCGTCCTCTATAAGTGATCATGGGCTCCGTCCTTCAGCGCCAGAGTAGCAGAGATCGCCAAGGTTGGCCGTTAATGGGCCCCGGTAGCTGGCACCGCTTTGCTTGCAACGGGCGCGTATGGTACCCTCCGGTGTTACCGGTATGTCTGCTCGGACGCTGCCAATTTCGCGCTGGATCGATTTTGGGGTTCTGGTTTTCGTGAACCTCCTTTGGGCGGCGCAATATCCCGCCTATCAAACTGCCACAGACTCAATGGACGTGGCCTCTCTCGCCTTGTGGACGCTTACGGCCTCCATCGTGATTTTTCTTCCGTTCCTCTACCTGGAACATAAAAAACGCCAAAAAATTCCCGGGACGCGCAAACTCGGCCGCAGTCTTTTGGATTTCCTTTTGCTGGGTTTGCTTGGGGTTGTTCCGCCCTCAGTCGTGCTGGCGTGGGGCATTGCACGCTCGACGGCTTCGAACGCTTCTATTCTCGCCCTCACCATTCCCGTTCTGATGACGTGCATGGCCGTCGTTCTTCTCGGCGAACGTTTTACTCGCATACGGGTGATTGTGCTGGTGGTTTCTTTGCTGGGTACAATGCTCATGTCCGTCGAAGACCTGCGCCACGGCTCTTTTGGACGGGAACTCCTTATCGGCAACATTGCAATTTTCTTGAGTGGCCTTGGGAGTGCGTTCCTTAACACTTACAGCAAGAATGTACTGACCCGCTTTAGCGAACTGGAGCTTCTCACCTACAGTTATGTGGTCGCGATTGTGGCCTGCGGAATCTTCTCCGCAGTGGCCGAACCCCATCCTTTCTATCACGTTGTTGGCTATCCCTTGAAAGCTTGGGTTTCTGTCTTCGTGCTGGGAGGTCTTTCCTGGGGTTTGGCTATGGTCCTCTGGATGTGGGTCCTGGGCAGGCTTGACGTCGGACAGGTATCTGTCTCTATCTACCTGTTGCCCTTCTTTGGGCTTGGGCTGTCGATGATCACGCTGCACCAGAAAGTCAGTCTTACGCAGTTAATCGGCGGCGTTCTGGTTCTGATCGGGACCGTCGTTTTGACCGTCTATGAGAAACCGCCGGAAAAGACGGAACTGCAAAAAGTGTAACCATTAACGAGAGCCTGGAGACTGAGCGGCTCATCAGGAATGTGAGGGAACGATGGAATCTTCAGCAAATCGCGGTCGGCTCATTATTATTACGGGTGGGGGCGGCGGCATTGGTCGCGCGGTGGCACTGCTTTGCGCAAAGCGCGGCGATCGAGTTGCCGCGCTGGATAAGAATTCTGAGACCGCGCAGCGTACCGCCGCGGATGCTCTGGAGCAAGGTGCCAGTGGAGCTGTCGGTCTCGCCTGTGATGTCACCGACGAAAAACAGGTGGCGCAAGCGTTTGCTAATGTCCATGAGCGGTTCGGTGCGCCGTATGGCATCTTCGCAAATGCCGGGATCGATGTCGGAGGGCTGATTCATGAAATGCCTCTAGAGCGCTGGAAGCTCATCGTCGATACCAACCTGACCGGAATCTTTCTCGCATGTAAACACGGTCTTCGCCAGATGCTCCAGGCGCAAGTCCCGGGTTCGATTGTTTGCACCTCGTCGCCGGCCGGGTTTGTCGCCATGGCCGCAGGCAGCTGCGGCGCCTACAGTTCCACGAAAGGAGCCATTTCATCTCTGGTTCGCTGCATGGCCATCGACTACGCGAAGTTTGGCATACGCGTAAACGCTGTCGCCCCTGGTGCAACAGAGACAGGGATGACTTGGAACAATGTTCCTCCGAACGAGGTCGAAGCCACACGCCTGCAGTTGTGCCGGGAAATTCCTCTGGGGCGATTGGCGCAACCGGAAGATCCAGCCCGAGCTGTCCTCTGGCTGCTCTCGGATGAGTCCACCTATGTCACCGGCTCCCATCTGGTTTGCGACGGCGGGATTTTGGCAAAGTCGTCGATTAGCGTCTGAATGCTGGCTAGTATTGCGGGCTCGAAATTTCGGCAAAAACATGCTTGACTCATCAATGTTATTGCCGAAATTTCTTGACTCGACATCACAGGTATGATAGGTAGGATCACATGAAATCACACCTTGGTCGACACGTTCTGCTTGCCCTGTTCGTATGTCTCGCCCTCTCCCAAACGAACATGGACGCCCAAGTCACAACCGGCGCAGTTTCCGGCACTGTCTTCGATCCCAGTAACGCGCCGGTCCCGGGCGTAAAAGTCACCATTAAGGACACCGCGACTGGCACCTCTCGCACCGTGACCACCAACGATGCCGGTGAGTATGTGGCAAATCTCCTGAGTATCGGCAAGTACCAAGTCGTGGCGGAGAAGCAAGGGTTCTCCCGGGTCGTGCTTTCCGACATTCAGTTGGCGCTCAACCAAACCGTTCGCGTCGACATCACCCTTCGCGTGGGATCGGTTTCGGAAACTGTCGAGGTGAGCGGAGCGCCGCCGCTGGTGGACACGACACAATCTGCGATCGGGACGGTTGAGACTGAGCAGAGGATCGTGGAACTGCCTTTGAACGGCAGGAATTTTGTGGGCTTGGCCGATCTTGGATCGGGCGTAAATTCCGGTGTGACGGGGTCAACCAACAACGGAACAACGTTCGAAACCGCGCGGGCCGATCAATCTCTATCGGTGAATGGCCTCAGCGTGCTCAGCAACAACTTCCTCCTCGATGGACTGGATAACAATGAGTTCGGAAACGGAGCGGCGGTCGCACTGCCTCCGCCCGACGCGATTGCGGAATTCCGTACCGAAGAAAGCTCCATGGGAGCGGAGTTTGGCCGAGGCGGCGCCGCCGTCAACGTGGTTCTGAAGTCAGGCTCCAATCAAGTCCACGGCGATGCCTGGGAGTTTTTGCGGAATGACGTGCTGGACGCCCGCAATTTCTTCGACCAGACGCGCCCAGCCTTCAAGCGCAATCAGTTCGGATTTTCGCTGGGCGGCCCCATCATTAAAAATAAGACCTTCATCTTTGGTGATTATCAAGGTACTCGGGTTCGTGAATCGGAACCTTTTATTTCCACGGTGCCCACTAAGCTGGAACGGCAAGGCGATTTCACCGAACTCGCGACTCCACTCTATGATCCGTTGACGACCGATCCGGTGACCGGCAACCGGAGCCTTCTCAATCCGTCGAACCAATATGTCATCCCATCGACTCGAATCAACACTACAGGCCAAAACATAACTAACCTTTACCCCCTCCCCAATCTGTCCGGTGTGGTCAATAACTATGCCGACGCTCCGAGCGCTCCAAGCAGCGAAAACTCGCTGGATACTCGTGTCGACCACGCATTTCGCCAAGCGGACAACCTATTCGGTCACTATACATTTGACGACTACAACATCATCCGCCCTTCTCCGCTCGGCACCCTCGGCGGAGAGCTGTGTTGTCCCAGCACTACCTTGAACCGGGCGCAGACCTTTGGATTAGGTTGGACGCACGCCTTCGGCACTAACATGCTGAACGACGCGCGCTTCGGATTTACACGCTATCTCGTCATCGCAAACGGGCTCAACTATGGCCAAAATTTATCCGAACAACTGGGAATCCCGTACGCGAACCGTGGCGATCCTTCAACTTCTGGTCTTTCTTACATCGCGCCATCTGGTTTTACCAGCTTAGGCGACTCCCTTTTCACCCCGGAGTTCGCAGCGCAGGACACTTATGAACTCTCGGACTCGTTGAATTGGGTGAAGAATCGTCATTCGCTAAAGATTGGAATCGTTTATCTTCACCAAGGGCGTCGCTTTTTGCAGATAACTGCTCCGCGGGGACAGTTTTCTTTTTCTGGAGCTTATACCGAGAACCTTGCTACCTCCACGGGAGGTAACGGCCTCGCCGACATGCTGCTGGGTATTCCAGTGTATTCAGAACAAGATACTCTGCAAGGCCGTTACCCAACCCGCTACTATTCGCTTTCGGAGTATGTGCAGGATGATTGGCACGTATCGCCCAACTTAACCGTAAATCTTGGTCTTCGCTATGACCTGTTTTCGCCAGCCGGAGGGCAAGTTGGGAACTTCGATCTGAACCGCGCCATTGTGGTTGTGTCAACCGGTCCTGGCGGCGTGCCCCACGCCGGCGTGAAGTTCGACAAGCACGACTGGGGACCACGAGTTGGATTGGTATGGTCGCCTTTTGGTCCCAAAGCAATTCTGGTTAAAAGCTCTTTCGGAATGTTTTATGGCCCGGAGGGTAACGGTTTTGCCGATCTTGGCGAAAATCCGCCATGGTTGGAACAGACCTCGCAAAACTTCAACCCGCTGCTCATCCCAACGACTGCGCAACTTGTCTCTTCAGGGTTTCCATCCACGGTGGTCTTTCCCAGTCCGCTGGATCCGGTTGGAGCCGTAAAGACCACCGGGAGCGAGCGCCTAATCCCGCGCTTCATGGAATGGAACTTAACGCTGGCGCACGAATTTGGCAAGAATTGGATTTTGCAGGCTGGATACGTCGGGACGCGTGGTTATCACATGTGGAACAACGAGGCCACCAACCTTGATCAGCCTTACTTACCACTCGATTCGAATTTCTCCGATCCCACGGGAAATTTTGGCCGCCCTTATTTCAACGTCTTGCCAAATCTGAACACCATTTTGCCACTAGACTACGCCCAGCTTGCCTTTACCTATCATTCCTTCCAGACCTCGCTGAACAAAAAATTTGCGAACGGCTTCAACCTGCTGGTGGCCTATACGTTCGCCAAGAGTCTGGGCAATACGGACGGGGATTTCGCCGGCGAAATCCAGAACGCTCACGACGTTCGAGCGGCAAACGGCGAAACCACGCCAGACATTCGGCACCGTATGGTTCTTAGCTACTTATGGGAGCTGCCCTTTGGTTCCGGCAAACGATTCCTGTCGCATACCCCAAGAGGGGTCAATTCACTGGTGGGTGGCTGGCAGGTATCGGGCATTACTACGGTTCAAAGTGGGCAAGCATTCACCGCAGCCTTGTCATTCGATCCGACAAATACCGGAACCTACCTTCCGCTACCGGACGTGATTCACAATCCGAATGATTTCTCTTATAACCTCGCTGGACAAGTGGCACTGGGCTGCCCACCGGGTAAACAAACCCTGACCTGCTATTACAACCAGACGGTATTTGTTGTTCCTCCACTTGCTCCAGGACAAGTGTCCGCCCATCAATTCGGGAACGAGGGAGTCAACATGCTGCGCGGCCCAGACTACATTAACTTCGATTTCGCGACGATTAAGTCCTTTGCGATCACCGAGAGACAGAAAATACAATTCCGCGCGGAGTTTTTCAACATATTCAATCATCCTAACTTCGATCTTCCAGGCGGGGCTCGCCCCATCGATCTGGGAACGCCATCTTTCGCAGACGTGCCAGGCGGGTCGAGCATTACGGCAACGCTGCCTGATAATCAGCGTGAAATTCAATTTGCTTTGAAGTACATCTTCTAACAGCGCGTTACGAAGCTGGTAGTTGCAGAGCGCAGGTTTTGTGGCGATCGCATCGGCCACGATGCGACAGCACTTATGGCAGGCCGATACGAACCGCACGTGCACTACGGAATGCTAAGCCGAAACCGACACTGAGCCGTCTGGCTCGTCCGCAATAGCTTCGGCAGCTTTGAACGCATTGACAATCAAGTCTTCGGAGTAGGAAATGTGGTCGATCATCGCCTGGCTCGACTTCTCCGGGTCACCCGCCCGAATCACCTGATACAAATGTCGGTGGGAAGTCAGTTCATACTGCTTGAAAGCGGCCAGATTTTCGGTGCTGCTCTCCAGAAGATCCCCGGCTTTGGACATGATATGCGTAAAGGATCGGACCAGTTTGGCGAGCACGGCGTTATGCGTCGCTTTCGCCACGGCGTAATGAAACTCAGGCGCGATAACTGACACGCTGTCCCCGCGCTGGATCGCACGGTCAACCTGGGTGAGAACATCTTCCATGGCCCAGAAGTCTTCGGCGCGGGCTCGTTCCGTGGCCATCGCCGCCGTCCCCGACTCGACAATCTTCCTGGTCTCTATGACCTCCAGAACCGCTTCCTTTTCAAGAAGAATTGCGAGAACATCCGCATGAATGATGTATTCGGTCGAGACTCTCTTGACAAAGCATCCCATGCCCGGTCGAATGTCGATCAGGTTCAGAACCGCCATCATTTGCAATGCTTCCCGAATCCCGGTTCTGCTAACACCGAACCGCTCTACGAGTTCGTTCTGGGATGGCAGCTTACTGCCCGGCTTAAATGTTCCCTTCTTAAGCCAGCCCAATAGCTGATCCAGTGTCTGCGTAGATAAGGATTTGCGGACGACACCAGTTGAGTTAATACGTTGGCCCACGGTTGCCACAAACTTCTCCTCTTTACAGAAGACTAATACAGTTCATACTGATCATACCAGCGCGGCGATCTTGACGCTAACGATATCGACAACGGGTACTGACTAACCGTCGTTTCTCCTCAACGCGCTATGCGGGCTGAGCCCCCTCGCATCACCGCCTCGACTTCCGGGAGCGTAGCCATGCTAGTGTCTCCGGGTGTTGTCATGGCCAACGCGCCATGCGCCACTCCGCACCGCACCGCCCATTCTGCGTCTTTGCCTGCGAGAAAGCCATAGATCAGGCCGGAGGCGAACGAATCGCCGCCGCCAACCCGGTCCAGGATCTCCAGCGGCCGCTGCGGAACGTGAAGGGTCTTCCTTTCATAGAGCGCAATCGCGCCCCAGTCATTCTTAGTCGCGGTGTGCGCCGTACGCAACGTGGTTGCAATGAGCTTGAGGTGGGGGTAGATCTCGGCGACACGATGCAGCATCGATTCGTAGCTGGCCATCGGCAGATGGCTGAAGTCGTCAGCCACGCCTTCGATCGCGACCCCGAGCGTTGCCGAAAAATCCTCCTCATTGCCGAAGAGAACGTCCACGGCCGATACCAATTCGCGGTTCACATCCTGCGCTTTCGCCCTGCCGCCGATGCCTTTCCATAGAGATTCCCGAAAGTTGAGGTCGTAGGAGACCACCGTGCCCGAGGATCGCGCCGTCTGAATGGCAGCCCTTGCCACGGACGCCGACGAAGGAGAGAGCGCAGCAAAAATACCGCCTGTATGCAACCAGCGAGAGCCGCTGGCCGCGAAGATGTGTTGCCAATCGAAGTCCCCGGGTTGGCTGTTCGCGATCGCCGTATTTCCCCGGTCGGAGCAGCCGACTGCGGCTCGCACTCCGAAGCCTCGTTCGGTAAAGTTCAGGCCGTTGCGGACGGTTCGACCAATCCCGTCATAAGGCACCCACCGGATGAGCGAGGTGTCGACGCCACCCTGCAGGATCAAGTCTTCGAGCAGTTGCCCAATGGGGTTTCTTGCGAATGCCGTAATGACGGCGGTGCGCATGCCGAAGCACCGCCTGAGTCCGCGGGCAACGTTATATTCCCCGCCACCCTCCCCAGCACGAAAGCTTCGGGCCGTGTGGATACGCTCGTCGCCAGGATCGAGCCGCAGCATCACTTCACCGAGGCTGACGCAGTCCCAGCGGCAACTTTCAACGGCTTTTAAAATGATCGAGTCCATTCAGGTATTTTAGTCGGTTTGAATGCGGGTCGATTATCTATTGCATCACTACTTCCCGCGCCGGCGCATACGCATAATACGCGCAGGTGTGGTGGTTCGGCCGCACAGCGTGCGTCGACAACACAGCGTATAATCGCCCGGAAGAAAATCGAGTGGCTTTGTCCTCAGGAGGAGAGTGTTTCGCTGAACCTGGAGCTTTGATTAATGTCAGTCTTTAACCCAAATTCATTTGCCCCAGCGTCGGCGGAAGCACCAGTCTTGCGGGACGCACCTGCCGAACTCTATGTCAATCACTAAAATAGAAGTTTTGGGAAAAATTGCCGCTTCCGGATTGGTTGCAGTGATCCGGGCGGAAAATCCTGAGCAAGCCGCCCGTATTGCCGAAGCCTGTGCGCTGGGGGGCGTTGCCGCCCTGGAAATCACCTTCACCGTGCCGGGAGCAAGCGGAGTCATCGAGCACCTTGCCAGGAAGTCCTCCGGTCAGATTTTATTAGGGGCCGGCACGGTTCTCGATGCGGAAACCGCACGCATTGCGATTCTTGCGGGCGCGCAATTTGTGGTCAGTCCTGGGCTCAACCCCGAGACCGCGCGTCTCTGCAATCGTTATCAGGTGCCCTACATGCCGGGAGCGGCAACCATCCGCGAAGTGGTCGAGGCTATGGAGTGCGGCGCTGACATCGTGAAGGTTTTTCCCGGCGAGATACTGGGGCCCGCGTTCGTCAAGGCGGTGAAAGGGCCGCTCCCGCAAGCACAACTGATGCCGACCGGTGGCGTCAGCATCGAGAATGTCGCCGATTGGATCAACGCCGGCTCGGTCGCGGTGGGAGTGGGGGGTAATCTCACGGCCGGAGCAAAGACCGGTAATTTCGCTTCAATTACCCAGTTGGCCGAGCAGTTCGTGGAAAAGATCAAACAGGCGCGCAGCCAATGAGCGCCATGAAGCCCTGGGGATCAGACAACGCATCCGCGAAACCGGGTCGGCATCGAGAATGTCGCAGATTGGATCCACGCCGGCTCGGTGGCGGTGGGAGTGCGGGACCAGTACAAGGCCAGCAACCAGGCAGCCGACGCCGGGCTTCACGCCGCTCTTGTTGGCGCAGATCGACTCTTTGTCGATAAAGACGAATTCTTCGTGCATTTTACCGACATCCAACCGGAGGACAAATACCGCAGGCTCGCCGAGAGCGACGTGGTGGAGTCTGACAGTCACGTTTGACACTATCCTTTACAGTCGGCGCCGGCAATCCTGTCACAACCGCGTACCTCAATTTCCAACTCTGGAACTGCGGTAATAACGTCCACCAGGTAATCGGGAACTCAGTCGCGATCGTCACTGCGCAGTTCACGCTTTACGCGAACCAGTCGACCGGCTTGATCTCCGGAAGCGTATCGTATTGTTTCAGCCATGCCGCGGATGGAGCGCAATGAGCGGACAAGCTCCATCCAACCTGCCGGGGTAATGGCGATCAGTGTGCAGCCTGTGATCTCTCGGCGAGGAAATTATCCCGGCACTGCTTCGCGGCAGAGAGTAACTCTGCAAACTCTGGCGTGCCTCGCAGGTTCGAGAGCATGGCATTGGCCTGCAGGTCGTTGTAGGCGCAGTAGTGTCCCGCAATCGCGCCTTTGATCAGACGCACGGCAATATCCTTCTGCCCACAGAAGGCGAAATTTCCGGCGTTTATGTATCGGGCCTCGGGGTCATGAAAATTCAAAACAGTTGGCGCAAGCTCCCGGGCCTCTTTGTCCAGATCCGCCGCCGGCGCATGGTTGAGACAGGCATAGACCATCTTGTCAACGGGTCGATTTTCAACGGATCGATCCTTCAGTTTCACACTTTGTTCCCGCGCTTGCGACAGGTTGCCGGCGCGAATGAGATGCGCGACCATACTTCCCTCTGCCCATGAGGAGCCAGCATCGAGCTGAATAAAATCCAGGGCTCGCGCGAAGTTGCCTTGTTCAAGGAACGTCAGGGAGCATGATCGATAGCGATAGTTCCCTGGGTCCAGCGACAGCGCAGCGTCGCACTCGTGTGCAGATTCGTCGAGCACACCACCATAACGAAGCACATAACCCAAAGCGAAGTGCGCCGAGGGGTTGTCCGGATGCCGCTCCACCAATGCCTTCCCCTCCTGGTAAGCTTTGATGAGATCGCCTCCTTCTACCCGGGTTGTAATCAGCTGAGCTGCCGCGCCTACGAGGTTGGGATCCAACGCCACCGCCCGTTCCAGGGCGGATTGCCCTCGCTGATACATTGCCTCGCCGCCGTTCGAATAGGTCGCATCGTAATAGTAGCGATATCCCAAGGCCTCCCACGCGGGACCGTAGCTAGGATCCATTCCAACGGCGCGCTCCAGCATCGAGATGGCATCTTTATTCGGTACTGGATCATGCGGCAGAGCGATGCTGCGCAGGTAGAGGTCGTATGCTTCTTCGTTCTTGGGATGCGTGCCGGCTTCCCCTGCATCTGTTCCAGCGCCGAGAGCGGGAACGAGGCCCTGGCGGACCTTAGCCGCGACCTGACTCCGCATCGCAATCAGGTCGGCAGCGGCGACCGTCATGGTGTCGCGCCAGACCGTGCGGTTGTCGCCGATGTCCACCGCTTCCAGCGTGATCTGGAGTTGGTCGCCCTCCTTTATGTAGTGACCGGTAACGACGTCGGCCACGTGCATAGCCTTGCCTGCTTCCTGCAAGTCAAGCGTCGGTGAATCGTACTTGCTGGTGGTAGCGAACGGACGAATCGAAAGCGAACGCGCATAACTGAGCGAAGTCGCGATTTCGTCGGCCAGCGCCAGGCGCAGAAAATCCACGTCCTTATCCGAGCCGATGTTTTGCAAAGGAAGAACGGCGACAGTTTTCTGGCTGACGGTGACCGCAGCCGGCACGGAGCGCTGCTTCGCGAACCAGAAAACGGCAGCAGCCGCCATAACCGCAACTGCAGCCACCACTCCGGCAATCTTTCCGTAGGAGCGGCTTAGCGTCGAAGCCGCCGCCGCGTCCACAGCCACAGCGCCTGATTTCGATAAGGATGCCGACAGTGGACTAGACGCAGAAGGCGAACCGGACGCCGGCCCGCGCGTGGCCTGCGATGCGCCTTCCGCTGCAACCGCCACTGGCCCCGAAGCAGCTGCTTCCGTAGGCCGCGACTCCGATTCCCGTTTCAACCGCTTCAGGTCGGTCCTCATGTCCGCGGCGTGCTGGTAGCGCAGCTCGCGGTCTTTCTCCATCGCTTTATTGATGGTGTCCTCGAGCTTCGGCGGCACGTCCGGGTTTAGCCGAATCGCCGGAGTTGGGGCGCGATCCAGGATCCCCTGAAAAATTAGCGCTGACGTATCCCCGCGAAAGGGCACCATGCCGGTGGCCATCTCATAAAGCACAGCGCCAAATGAAAACAGGTCGGTTCGGGAATCGAGTTCCTTTCCCTTCGCCTGCTCGGGAGACATATAAGCAACTGTGCCAATGGCCGAACCGGGGCTAGTAAGGTGCTCGTCGGCGATCGTGGCTTCGACCGTCGGCCCAGACGGCTGCGATTGCCGCGCGCCGGGCTGCGTGACCTTCGCCAGTCCGAAATCCAGAATCTTTGCGTGGCCTCGCTTGGTCACAAAAATATTCGCCGGCTTGATGTCGCGATGGACAATACCCTGCGCGTGAGCGGCATCCAGCCCATCGGCAATTTCGATGCCGAGAGAGAACAATGTTTCTATTTCCATCGGACGGTTGCCGATGATGTGCTTCAGCGTGGCACCGTCGAGGTACTCCATGACGATGAACGCCTTGCCATCCTGCTCGCCGATGTCGTAAATGGTGCAGATATTCGGATGATTGAGCGCCGAGGCGGCTTTGGCCTCGCGGCGGAATCTCTCCAGCGATTGCCGGTCCCGGGCCACGTCTTCGGGAAGGAACTTCAGGGCGACGAAACGGCCAAGCTCGGTGTCCTCAGCCTTGTAAACCACGCCCATACCCCCGCCGCCGAGCTTCTCGACGATGCGGTAGCGTGAGATGGTCCGGCCGATCATCAAGGGCAAAATCTTACGTGGCCCGAACTGGCAAGTCAATGAAGTCCAGGGAGAAGGGAAAGAGATGGTCTCAGAGACACTGTAATTAAAGAGTGCCTCAGATCAACTCCTCACAACTCAGGTCATTCGTGTCTGAATCGGGGCGTCCCTTTGTTGTCGACGCGGGGGCGGGGGGCTGAGTGGAGATGTGTGGATTTGGAAGTGTACTGAGATGTGAGAGGGTAACTCGCGCCAGTTGGTTTCGAATGCTTCGGCGCTCATCTGCGGTCGGTTCCACGACACTTTTGCCATTGCGCGGCGGTCCATAGAGATAAGTAATCGGGGACGGATTTGCAGTTTGCTACCCGTCCCCGAACATAGAGACTCTGCCGTCCTCAGCTCATTTTGTGCCGCCGTGAGGCAGTGCAGCAGATTGCGTCAGCCCCGTCTGTCTCTCTTTTATAGGGTTAATGGCGGTTTTCTGGTCTCGTGCAGATGGCGAGTTCGGAGCTACCGGGATTGTCGCAGGCCTGCGCTGCCGCATCCCTGCGATCCGCTCCGCCATCTTCTTGTGTCGCTCGGTGAGATCCGCCAGACGAATGGTTTCGTAGTTCTTGCGCTTGGCGATGATGCGGTAATCGAATGCGATGCTGGACGAGCCGTGATGCAGTTCCCGAACTTCAAATCCGGAGGGCGTCAGGTTCGCGACATAAAGACCTTCGCATTCGCCGCGCGGGGTGAGGAAGACGTGATAGTCGAGATCGGTGTTAACGGTTTGCGCGAACGTCGGTTCGAGATCGATGCGCGCCGAGCCGTTGGAGAGCTGGCCTGAGCCGAAATCCTCAAACCAGTTTTCGGGAGCCTCCACGGCGTAAAGCGCGACCTTGCGCGAGCCGCTATCAACCGGCACAACGGCGGACTTGCTGCCACTACAAAAGAGATCGCCTCCAATATCGACCTGGCAGTACCCCGCATTGCCTTGCGCATAGAAAGCGTCAGCCTCGTCAGTAATCGGCGCGTCGTTGATCGCCACCAACGCCGCGGTGTCTGCCGCATCGTCCTGGAACCAGCCCGCAGTCCCTAACACAGCGGTCCCCGCCACGGCTATGCCCGATGCCGAAGTCCCGGACACTCCCACGTCTGCGCCAGTGCCGTTGCTGCTGCCCCACACCCCGGTGGAACCGTTACCGTACGTTCCGTAGCTACCGGTAATGGTGCTGTTGCCCGCTACGCCGGTGGCACCATAGGCGACCACCCCGTTGCTGCCACTGCTGCTTCCCGCATCGCCGTACACTGCGATGCTGCCGGCAACGGTCGCGTAGGCCGCTACGCCGGTCGCGCCGACGGCTACCACTCCATTACTGCCGGTACTGGAACCGGCGTTGGCGTACACTCCGGTGTTACCCGTTCCGGACGTATAGGCGTCAATGGCGTCCGTGGTCGATGCTTCGATCGTATTATTTCCGGTGAAGATGTTGTTGGCAGCCAGCAGGGGCACCTGGGTGGTGTTCAGATTCAGCGTCACATTCCCGCTCGTGCCACCGCCGGTTAGATCGGCGCCAGCCGTAACACCGGTGATCGAGCCCGTGCCCGCGTTCGAGCA
>JBEKIB010000054.1:0-30852 GCA_050011975.1 Terriglobales bacterium
AGGTTCAGCCGGGTATTGTCCGGCGAGCGACTTGAGCACTGGCGCGCTCTGTTCAAAGTGCGAGCGCCACAGGTTCGCATTGGCCAGAAAATCGGCGGCGGCGGGATTGCTCTCCCAACTCGCAGCATCGGGAGCACTCTGCTGCAACGTGCTCAGCTCCGATTCCAATTTGCCGGTACGCGAAAGGAATTCAAAGAACTGGTTGCGCAGAGCGGTTTCCTCAAACCAGTGCTGACGCAACAGCGCTTCCCAAGCAGCCCAATCGGTGGTGGGGGGCGTCCGGTACGCCGACAGAAGATTGTGAACGAACACGGGATTGTGCGGGAAACGCTGATTGGCGTACTGGTTCAAGCGGAGGTAGAGCACGGCGCTGCCGGCAATGACGTTGCCGAAGTAGTGTTCGAGGTCGGTGCCGCTGAAGCTCTTCACCGCGTCGCGGGACAACTGCTCTAAGTCGGAGTCTCTCCTGTAACGCAGGTAGAAACGCGCCAGCTTGTCGTACCAGGAGCGGTCGTTGAAGCGGGCAATTGCCCGGCGGTACACCTCTTCCTGTTCCGTGCCCAGCCGGTTCTGATCGAGAAACACCGCCAGCCGCTCGTAAAGGCCGGGGTCGTCGGGATTACGATCGATCTCCTTCCGCAGCACGCCCAGCGCCTGCGGAATTTCCTTCATCTCCGCTAAGCGCGCCAGATAGCGCTCCAGAACGCGCGCGTATTCCGGAGATCGAGCGCCCACCTGCTCGGCAGCTGAAGCCGGCGTGTTGACCTGGAATGCCGGGTTGGTCCTGCGTTGTGAGCCGGCGTTTTCTTCCGGCGCGCCCGCTTCCTGCTCGTCCCCTTCTGGTTCTGCTTCTGTTTCCGCCGTGTTCATCGCTGCCGGCGAGTAGTTGTTGATGGATCTCAGTCCCGCTGCCGCCGACCGATTCTCCGCAGGTCCAAGCGGCAAGTTCTGCGCCTGCAGAGCCAATTCCTGAAGCACCGAATCGTAGATGGCGAACTCACTCGTCGAGTCGCCTTTGCGCGCATAGGCATCGGCCATGAGCAGCGCGATTGCGGTGCGCTGCGGAGCCTTCGGAAAATTTGCAAGAAATTCGTGGCCACCCTGAATGACCGCGTCACTTTCCGCCGCTCCAGAGTAGAACTCGAGCAGTTTGGCATGAAGTTCGGGGCGGCGAGAAGAACTCGGAAACTTCGCATCGAGCAAGGCCAGTAATTCGGCGCCGCGGGACCGATGGAAATAGGGTACGGCGCGCTGCTCTTCCTCGGAGTAGCGAGCAGCCGGCTGCGTGGTGTTCAGGAGCAGCGAAAGAACGCCGTTCAGATAGCCGGGTCCCTGATCCATGGTGGCGACGTCGCGATACATGGAGAGTTCGCCGGAACCGAATCGGATCGGCGTCTCCGGAGCGGTCAGCAGCAAATTCGTCAGACCGGCAATCGCCTGCTCCTGCGCGTCGGGCATTCCCTGGCTGTTGTAGAGGGCGAAGTAATTACGCGCCGACTCGGAATAGTTGTGAATATCTTCAAGCAGCCGCGCGCAGACGTAAAGCTCCTGCGAAGTCCATGGCGACTTGCGGGCTTCCTTGCGCAGACGGAAGTCCGCGATGGCCTGCTGGGCTAGATCGAGCTTGCCCTGTTGCTGGTAGTAATAGAAGATGCGCGCGGTCGCGTTCAAGTCCTCGGGATTAGCGTTGAGTGAGGCACGAGCCTGGTCAAGAAATTTGCGAAGATTCTGCGTATCGCGCAGGAGATTGAAATAGCTCTTGACCAGTTCCGGATCCCACAGCGGCTGGAAGCTTTGCTCGTACACCGCCAGCCCTTCGCGAACCGAGCCGTGACGGTATTCGACCATCGCTTTCGCCTTCACCGGGAAAATCTGATCGTTGGGAAACTGTTTACGGTAGTCGGCGATGAGTTGTCCGGCGGCAGCGTATTCCTTCTGCGCGACCAGATACTGCAGAAACGGCACGTAGAGCGATTGCTGCTGCGGATAACGGGCGATCCAGGCCCGGTACTGGGCGATGGAGTCGTCTTTCGCAAGGCCCTGGGCCTGAATCACGCCGAAGATGCGCTCAAACGCCCGCCAGGAGCGCTGCTGCGCGGGCGGAGTTAGTTTTTCGGCGGCGATGGGGGCAGCGCTCGCAATTAAAGACAGCGTTTTGATTTCGTCCGCTGGCCGCAGGCGGCGGTGGTAGAAGTCGGCGAGGGCGAACTGAGCCCCCATCTTGTCGGAAGAATTGTCGACGTAGGATTTCCAATCAGACTCGGCTGCCGCGAAGTCGAGCTGCTGTTCGTCTTCCAGGGCGCGCAAAGAATAAAGGTCGGCGTTGCGCGGCTGACTCTTGATGAGGTCAGCCAGCGCAGGCCGCGTCTCGCGCGGCGGACGGCGAAAGAGCACGGCGCCTCCGGGGAGCGACATCATGCGGAAGAAGACGGCCTCCAGCGCGCTTGAGGCTTCGACGTTGCGAAGCCAGGAAGGCAGCTCGCCGAGCGCGGAGATGGCACAACCTAGAGAAAGAACAAACACGGCAAAGGCAACCGCACACGCGCGTCTGCGGAATAAATTAAGGAAGTACTTCAATCTGCACCTCCCCTGTTCCAATATTGTGAGCGATGTCCTCGGCGGTGACGGTCAGCTTATAAGCGCCGGGAATCGTCTGCTGGGGAATGATCAACTCGCCAGTGTTGGCGGCAGCTTGCGGATTCCACCTGAGTTCAACCGGACCCGCACCTTCCAGCCGCGCCACCAGCGTGCGCGTGCTCGCGGAGGCGTGGACTTTCAGTGCAATCGCCTGGCCGCGATGGAAACGTCTACGATCAAGTTTCACCTCGACCACGGGCGGCTTGCTGGCGATCACAAAAGTCTTCGATTCGCGATACGTCTGTCCCAAGCGATCGCGCAGAATGAGGCGCACGGTGTAGGTTCCGTCCTGCATATCGCTGGGGGCAAGAAAGCGAGTCTGCCAGATGTCCTCCGATGAGAGATACCGCAGGGGCTGCACCAATCCGAACGGGAACAGCGCAACGACCGAGACGATCGACTCATCGGTCTTGACGCGCAGTACCGGATCGCCCGGGCGGATAACGCGCGGACGCAGCAACGCGCGCGGCACGGCCAAGAATGAAGTGTAGGGCGTGACAAACTTGTACTGGCGCGCGAGGCGGATGATCTCGTCGATGGTGGCTTGGTCTTCGCCTTCCCGCTCGATTTTTTCGAGCAGGGCGTCGACCCGGGCGCGCGCCCAGAGCCGCGGCAGTTGCGGATGATCGAAAGACTCATGCGGGAAATTAACCTTGCCCGTCATCTCCACGGGTTTTCCATCGCGCACACCGTGGACCTTGAAGCTCACGTTCTCCAGCGGCTTCTGGTAGCGCCCGACCCACGAAGCCAGCGATCCTGAAAACGTTGCGGCCTGCAGCGGGTAAACCGTGTCAACGGCACTTTCCGGCGCGACCATAACCTCGAACTGGCCGATCGGGCTGCGGCCGATCTTCGAAAGAAACGAGTTCAGCTTGAACTCCATCGGCTCAGTCGAGAGTACATGTTCGAGGAGTCCATCCTGCCGAGCGAGCATGCGGAACAGCGGTAAGTTGGCATCGTCGCCGACGGCCAAGATGTAAGTGCGCGGGCGCTGCGTCTCCGGCAGTTGTTTCCACGTGGAGGCGTACCATGTGGCAAGTTTGCCGTTCGTGATCGGACCACGAGTCGCGCCACCGTCGCTCAAAATGACTAGATACGAGTTGGTCGCGCCCGGAGCAGCAGCTTGTTGCAGTCCGGCCTGGAGGGCGCGTTGAATATCGGTGCCCCCGCGCAAGCGACTGGCGCGGACGAATTCAATGGCGTGTTGAACGTTTTTGCCATCCGCGGAACTGAGCGGCAACACGTGCGCCTCAGTATCGAAGAGGACGAGGCTAAAGTGATCGCTTGGACGCAACGTCCGCAGCAGCGTCTCCAAAGCCTGGTAGCTGCGCTCCAGCTTCTCCCATTGCATGGAGAGTGAAGTATCGAACAGAACAATCACTGTCTTCGGCGCGAAAATCAGTGGAGCGCCACTGGTTGTGTTCGCAGCAGGAGCGGAGGCTGTGCCAAAGCCGAGCAGCACCTCCGCTTCAAAGAAACCGGGCTCGTTCGTGCTGCGGACGGGGGCAGTCTCGGTCGGCGAAGGCTGGCCGCTGACCGGATTGCGGTAGGTCAGAATCTGCAGCGTGTCCGACGCCGCCGGATCCAGATCGTAGGTAGTGACGAAGTCTTCCCCGAGATTGACGTTCTCTCCTTCGAAGTGGCCAGTGACCAGGTGCGCGCTGTTCTGCTCAAGTTGCAGAGGGAAGCTCTTGGCCGGCGCCTGGAAGTTGCGAATGGCGTGCGCCGTGTGCAGTTCGAAATTGATGCGAAGATGACGAGCAGCCTGGGCCTGATAGGCGTCCGGGCGCAGCGGGATGGCAAAATACGACTTCAAATTTTCCACCGGAATCGATTCGTGATACTCGATCTCCAGGCGCTTCGTTCCGAACGCGGGAATCGGAACGATGCGGGCGCTGAAGACAGAAGTGCGCTTGGCTTCTTCGGCGCCGCGTTCGCCCATTTGCAGAAGGCCGGGATCGACCGCCTGCTGCTTCAGTTGGTTGTAGATTTCTTCTGCGCGCTTGCGTTCCAGGATGACCGCGGGAATTCTGGTGGGCCCGTCCCAGGTGGCGAAATCGGAAATGGTGGCGTGGCTGGGGAGCGCAAATATGTAGTTCCCTTCCTGGATTCCGCCGGTGTGATTGTCGAAGACCTGGCGCACGAAGACGCGGGCGTCGCCGTTGTCGATACGGACGGTGATTTCCATTTCTTCGAGCGAGAGGATCGCGCGATCAGGCTGCTGCTTATCGCGCGGTATGAGAATGCCTGCGTCAGCAAACAGCAGGGTCGAAGTCAGAATCGAAATAAGAACCGACAAGGTGAAGTTCTTCATAGGTGCAGCTTTTGCTCTGGTATGCGGACCAGACCGTTATCAGTGCCAACATAGATGTAGCCGTTGCCGATGGCGAGGGCAGTCACATTCAAAGACGGCAGACCGGTGTCGATGACGGACCAGCGCCCGGATTGACGATCACACAGATACAGACCCTTGCCTAAAGTCCCAGCCAGCACATAATTCGGCGTTACCAACATGGCGTTGGGATTCACTTCGAACGGGCCGGACGCGGTCTCAAAAGAGTGGAAGCGTCCCCCGCGATCAAGGCCGAGAATGCCGGCGCCGTACGTGCCGACCATCCACTCCGCGCCAATCGGAACGACCGCGGTGATCCAGTTGTGTTCAAGGTTAGAAGTCGCAGTGGTGTAATTCACCGCAACATTGCCTTTATCGAGAAGCGAAAGGCCGCCGAGCGTACCGGCAATGAGTTGGTCGCCGGAAACGCCGAGCGCATAGACGTGGTTATTCACCAGCCCATGGAATGCGTACATGCTGCGGGCGTCGCTCGCGTCGAGGAAGGTTAGCCCGGCAGGGGTCGCCAGGGCGAGTCCGTCACGGTAGGCAGCGATGTCGGTCACATGGTCGGCGATAAGTCCGTCGGCGCGAGTCAGCACCTGCTGCTCGCTGCCGGAGTTGTCGAAGCGAACCAGGCCGTTGGCGGTGGCAACGTCGATGGCGCCGGTCTTCGCATCAATAAAGATGCGGTTGACGCAAAATACATGCTCGTCCTCGACGTGGGTCGCGCGGCTCGTGTCGGGTGCGAGAATATCCATTCCGCGATCGAAGTAACCTACCCAAAGGCGCCCGCTCCCGTCGGCCGCCAGCGCAGAAATGTTCCGGTCGCTAAGGGTCGCGGCCCCGGTTTCGAGTACCCGCCGCCAGCCGAATCCGCGCACATTCATGCGGTAGAGACCACTGCGTGCCACGGCGAATACTACGTCCCCGGAGGTAAAGATTTGTCGAACTTCTGACAATTGCGAGTCGCGTCCCGGGTCAAAGTTGGGATGACGTCCCTCCAGCGGAATTGCAACCACTCCCTGGTCCTCCGATCCGACGTAGAGCTGGTTGTGAGTCGCCAGCAGGGCGGTGGCGAGCACTCCGGGAGCGAGCACGCGCGAAAAGCGTCCGGCGCTGAAGACGGCCACGCCCAGCGGCGTTCCGACGTATGTTGTGTCGCCGGAGATCGCAACCGATGCGATTTGGCGATCGGGCAGTCCCTGCGGTTCGGCGAAGCTGTCGGTCTGGCCAGCGTGGAAATGCAGAACGCCCCGATCCAAAGTGCCGACCCACAAGTCCGACTCACTTCCGGCCAGAACAGTCACGTAGATGTCTCTTAACGTGGGATGGAATACCGTAATCTGCTTTCCGTCATAGACGAGGAGGCCCCGCTTTTTGGTGCCAATAAGAAGATGGCCGGAAGCACAGGGCAAAATCGCGGTGATCGCACGTGCGTCTGAGTCGTAAGGTAAAATCTGTCGGAAGGCCTGGCCATTGAAGGCCAGCAGCCCGTCATTCGCGGTAGCAAGGATGAGTTCCGGTTCGCGAGCGTCGGTTAGAACGGCGGGCGCAAGCGCGATGAGCGGCGATCCGGGAAGCTCGCGGCCGACAGCGAATTGGCGGAGCAGGGTACCACTCGGATCGTATTCGAGCAGGCCTGCGGGGCCGGCAACATAAAGATGATCCTGGAACCGGGATGCCTGGAAGAATACGGCGGGGGAACTGATCACCTCGAAATCCGCAGGAACCGCCGGGGGCAGAGGCCGAACTACGAAGTGAATCTCATGTTCCGAGCGAACATCGCCGGCCGCCGAATGCAAAACCCGCGAGGCGCGCCAGACGACGACCGCTCCGAACGCCAGCAGGAGGAGCACCGTAGCCGCGACCGCGGTTCGAACCGGCGCGATGGGCAGATTCATAACTCCTCCTCTCGAAAAGTGCACTATAAACCGCAGAAACTACGCTGCAAATAGAATGCAAGGTACTGACCAAACCTGAGCTTCAATCGAGGAAAGGACTTCGGGGTGGACGTTTGGCTGCGCGCTGTGTGACGCGATACACAGCGTGTCCGCGGGGATACGGCGAAGGAGCTGCGGCAGGAGCGCGCAGCTCTTTCATATGCGATACATTCATCAAAAAAACGACGGGGCTTTCCCGCCGTGGCGGCCGCTTGCTAGCGCTTACGCACTTCCAGTTGCACGGGCCGTGCGACCGAGCTTACCTCAGGATCGTAGTACTCATAGACTCGCGACTTAAATGTCCGCGCGCGGATCGGATACTTAGCCCGCAGACGGAACTTCACTGTGACCGTGTCTCCCGGAGCGAACGAATCGAAGTAGAGGATGGCCTGCGTCGCCGTGAGGCTGAACTTCGACAGGTGGCCACTTTTCAGACCCGCGCTCTTCTCCTGGTAGGTCTGCAAGTCTTCGCTGAGCAGATCAAACCCGGGCGGAATGCCGAGATCCACCATCACCATATTGGCGGTCTTATTCAGGTTGTTCCTGACCGTCGCGCTTGCCGTGGCAATATCGTCCTGCGCAAGTTGCGTGCGGTCGTAGGCCACATCAATGGAGAGCGGCTCGCCCGCCGGCTTCTGATCCCAAGGTAAGAAGTAGCTCCCCACGACCTGGTAGGCGAGGCCGCCCTTTCCCTCGAACTGGATTTCGACTGAGCTGGCCTTTTGTGAATCGATGTCCTTGAACACGAACTGATGGAGCAGATCGTTGTTCTCGGGCGTTAAAACCATCTTTTCGGCGGGCTTGCCGTTGAGCAGGACCAGCAGTGTGCCGCGAACATCGGCCGCACCTTTTTCGGTTGCCAGAAGCAAAGCCCGCAGCGCCATGATCGTCGCTTGGGTTGTGCCCCAGGTTCCGGCCGCGTCCTTCTTGGCGGCGATGTAACTCATGGCTTTGCGCGCGGTACCCGATGCCTCACCCCACTTGAGCAAAGCTTGCGCCGCCAGTCCCGTCGTTTCAACGCTGGCGCTTTCTCCACGAGCATAGACGCCGGTTTCGTCTGCGCTCCACCAGGCTTGCTCATCTTTTTCGGTGCGCGCGTCGAGCAGAAGCTGCATTGTCTGACGCGTGAAGTCGCGATCTCTTCCATGATCGCCGTTCTTATAGTCAGTGGCGAAGTTGGCCAGTACTGCCAGAGTGTAGGTGTCCATCTTCGCGCTCATGTGCTTTTCGACAAACTGCTTAGCTCGGTCTACCGCCGGTCCCTCATATTCCGTATTCTCGAGCGACCAGCCGATGTAAGCGGTGATCCGCAGCACATCCGTGTTGTAGCGGTTGGTGGCGCCTTCATTAATAAAGGAGGTGTCGGGCTTCCAGCTTCCATCCGCCTGCTGTTGTCCGGCTAGCCACTGCTGTGTCCGAGAAATGAGTTTCGGGTCTACGTCATACACCTTCGACATGTCGTAGAACTCCATCAGCCCATATGCCGTGAGGATTTTGTTGGCGGGCGTTTGGCCGAACCAGGAGAATCCACCGCCCGGCACCTCGAAGGTCAGCAGCCGCTGATAGCCGTTGGCAATGTAGCCCTCGGACTTGGCATGTACTTCGGGAGTCAGCTTCTTCGTGCGCTTCATGTAATCGAGCGCCAACACGTTGGGGTAAGTGCTCGACGAAGTCTGCTCAAAGCAGCCATTCGGCATGCGCAGAAGGCTGTCCATACCTTCGACCACCTGGCTTAGCGGGCCGGGATAGAGCCGCACAAAAATCTTGCTGGCTTCTGGGATGGCGTTCGGCGGGAAGTCGATTTCGTGCCGCACTGTATTTTCCAAACGGCCGTTAAAGACAACATTCTGCTCCCGGCCGTTGGGAATCACTTCGATCACGCGCACGACGATGTCGGCACGATTGGTTGCGCCTTTCATGCGAGCCGAAAGCGTGAGCTTGAACTTCCCGATACGCCTGGCTTCGATCGTGAACTGTGAGCCTCCGACATGGGACGACTCTACCGCGACCGATTTCTCGCCCACATCATCGACCAGTGCGAACCAACTGTCCGCTTCGAGATGCAGGTTAACGTCTCCGGGTGAGCCCGAGTAGTTGTAGATGGCCACCGGGATCGAAACTCGATCGCCCTGAGTGAGCGTGACCGGCAAATCGAGATCGACAAAGAAATCCTGAAAGACCTTCAGACTCGAAGTAGAGGTACCCAGCGTGCCGTGTCGCGTGGACGCGATCATCGCCATACGCCACGTCGTGATGGAGTCAGCCATCGGAATGACAATGCTGGCGCGCCCATCCTTATCGGTGATGATTTCGGGATTGATGTAGAGCGCTTCAGGGAAGTAGGAGCGCACGTGCGCGGCGGACGCACCGGAGTCGTCCTTGGAAGGCTGTCCGTTGATTACCTCTGACTTCTTCTCAAGCATCGCCATGTCCGTGACGTTACGGTTATTGAGCGGCAGGGGCGCCTGGAGCCGCCCCCCGATGATGCCGCCAACCACACCGCCCGGGACACCAGCAACAGCCGCATTCTCGGTCTCAACGAATGCATTTGCCCCTGTGACCTCGACCACCTGGGAGGATTCGCCAACCGACAGAGCTGCGGAGAGCACGGCACGGTCGCGCGCTTGAAGAGTGAGTTTCTGGGCAGCGATCTTGAACCCGGCGGAGGACACGTGAACTTCGTACTTACCCGGGGGCACGCCCGACAGATTGAATTGCCCAGCGGAACTTGTTATCGCGTGCAGGGTTCCTCCGGTGGAAACTTCCCGCGCCTCGACGCTGGCTCCCTTGACGACTGCACCCGTGGCATCGGTCACCGTTCCGACGATCTCCGCCAGACCATTGAACGGTCCACGATCATGTTCAATGTTGACGTTAATCGTAGTCGTCCCCGGCGAAGGGCCGAGCACTTTTCTGCGGTGAAACTGCACGAAGGCTTGCAGGTCATCGCCGGTGTTAAGTTGGCGATCCGGACCTGCGCTGCGCAGCACGTAGTATGTTTTCGTAGAATCCCAGCGTGCTGGTTCAAACGTGAGGCTCGTGCCCCACGCATCGCGAAATTCGGCCCCACCCGCCTGCGCGATCTTGGCATAGATCCGAGTGGGATCACCCACCTTCTGATTCTCCGCGTAAGCCTGGCTAAGATCTGTTGCCACCTGATTCGCCTGCTTTTGAAAACGCGTCTGGTAGCGCCGCGCGTACTCGCGGTATTTGGCCATCGGCACATCCCCGCCGAATTTCATCTCAAACTTATTCGGACTCACGATTTCAGTCGCCGAAAACAAAGCCCGCGCCGCCCGGTCGCGTTGTTCGACCTGAGACTTCTCAACCGGCTCCACGATCTCTGGCATGCCGATGGAATGGATCTCGTAGCGCGGCTTCATCACCTCCTGCTCGAGATAAAAAAACACCTTGGCAAACCCCGGTTGCTTCTCCGCCAGCGCGAACACGGCTTCGTCCACCACTTGCAGGCCGAGTGCGGCATAGACGCCCTGGCCGTGCGAGTTGGTCACACGAAATTGGATTCGCGCCTCGCCGCCCGGTTTATAGACGGGCGCATCCGCCACCGTCTCAATTTTCAGTTCGTCCGCCGGTTGCACGAAAACCAGGCGATGGTCCCCGACCGGGCGTGCGTTTCTGCCGAAGAGGTAAGCGTTGAGGTCCAACATGCCCGCCATCTCCGGCGTAGCCGTCAAAGAAAGGTCCGCCTCGCCGTCTTCAAGCTCCAGGTCACGCGTCAGCAATGTCTGTCCTTCCTTGACGATGTCCACGTACGCGGCCCCGCGCGCCTTGGTGGAAAAGACCTTGAGTTGGATGCGCTCGCCCGCGCGGTAGACGGCGTGCTCTGTCCGCAGCAGAATCTGGTCCTCGCCCACACGACTCTGCAGTTCGACTTTGCTGGACGCGTGGTTTCCTTCTTGATCGGTAGCGTCAATCTCCAGAGTTTCGCTAGAGGTTTCGCTGCCGCTTCCCGCCTTCACGCGAACCACGGCAACGCCGCCATCGTCGGTGGCAACATGTTGATCCGAATTTCCAGCGGCATGAACGGTCACGTCGGTCTTCGCTGGAGTTCCATCGGGATAAGAAGTCAGGACAAAAATCTGATTCTCGAGATTCGGGACCAGCGTGCCGCCCTCCGGAACCGCCGTGATCAGCAGCGGCGATTCGCTGACGGTGATCGGTTCGCCACGAGTTTCCGCATGACCGGCGGAGTCTTTCACCGTAGCCTCAATCAGCACGCGGGCCGTGCCGTGGCTGAGAGGCCGCCCGGCAAAGTATTTCGGCAACTGCAGGTCGAAGCGATAGGCGCCATCCGAGTCCGTCTTGCCCTGGTCCGCCGCCACTTCAAACACTGCGACATCCATCGCGGAAGCCTTGATGCTGATTTCGGCGTGGTCCACCGGCTTGCCAAAAAAGTAGTTGGAGCGCACCGTGCCGGTGACGTGATCGCCCGGTTGGTAGCCGCGCTTCTGATTCTTGCTATTCTCGCTGAATGCCACGGCCACCTTGAATTTTGGAAGCACGTAGCGTTCGACATTGAGCGCGATCTCCGCCGTATTTGTCGGTGCCTCGCCGTCGCCCGTCTCTGAACTGAACATGAGTGCGCGCAGATGGTACGTGCCCAGATTGACTTCATCGGCCAGTCCAAATTCGGCCGAGGCAACTCCGAACGGGTCGGTCTCGGTCGCTTTCTTGAAGACCTTGTTGCCGCGAGAATCCTCGAGTTCGAAAGTCAGCTTGTGTTTGGCCGCCGCCTCGTGGTCGGAGCGGTCGAGCGCCAACGCGCGCACATGGATCGTTTGGCCCGGCTGGTAGATTGGCTTTTCAGTCGTAAGAAGAATAGAAACTTTGTCTTCCAACCGCACTGCCTGCGTAAATTCGGTCGAGCCAATCGGAGTATCCACAACATAGCGCAACTGGTAACTGCCGACTAAGCCGGCAGGAAACCGGAACTGTGCCTCGGTCGTTCCCCTTCGATTCAGCTGGCCCGTAAACAGCGTATAGGTTTTATCGTCGGTAACGACAAATACGATTCGTACTGAGCCGCGACCGGCAATGACATCATTTTTCGAGTCGGTGACGATCACGCGCACCGCCGCCGCGCCGCCCGCCATGTAAGACTGCTGTCCCAGGATGTGAACCACCGGCGTGCGAAGGATCTGCGAAATGGAGTCCGCACCCTCCAACCCGGCAGTCTTTCCATCGTCATATTCGAACCGGTACCGGACGCGATGCCACACCAGATCGTCCACCGGCAGCGGCTTCTCCAGCTTGATCTCGTCTTGCCAGCGTCCATTTCCCCGGGCTACTTCAACGTGCCGCTCGGCGCGGCCCAGCACGTTGTCCTCCGGATCCAGAACTTCCATCGTCAACTTTCCGGCTCCGGAGCGGGCAGCGTGGTAAGCAATGGTCAGGTGCAGCAATCCATGCGAATAGGTTGCGACGGTAGCAGGCGCGCCGCCGGACGCCTGGAACGGCCGCAGAACGACGAATGCTGTGATCGTCAGAAATACAGTGAGGATGAAAATAAGGAATCTTGTCGGGTTTCCGCGTTGATTGCCGCTGTTCATGTCATCTCCGTGGAGTTACGAAGACTCTTTGTCGATACAGACTGTCATCGTGGTTCAACAATCGTGGTTCAACATAAGAGAACGGGCGCCCGGGCCGTTCTTGCGCGGACCCGGATGAGGCGTACCGCCGTTAGTCCGAACCATTGGGCCTGAACACGACTATCGGTTTAGATGCCTTCTCCACGGCGCCTTCGAAGCAGGCCTTGCACGAGTGCCAGTTGAAGTGTCACTGCGCCGAGCACGGCGAGAACGCTCTCTTTTCCGGGCCGTCCAAAGAGTTCTATATCCATTTGGACACCGCCGGCAACGACACAGTTCCGGATGACAGGGGAGGACTTTGGCTTTCTGGCACTCATGTTCGTGGCTTTGCGCTGACCGCATGGTATTGCCCGACTCCGGCCGCCCCGAAGCGAGCGGTTCGCCGAAGAGCGTGCAGCGAGCCGGTCTGGCGGCAAGAGCGTTGCAGGACTACCGATGAGTGCAATGCTGGGATCTATGGCTCTCCGCTGCGCCGGCTGGGTGTTCTATCGGGAGCGAGTGGAAATGTTCGCCGTTTAGTTTTCTGAGATTCCAGGCGCGCCGAGTGCGCGCACTTCCTGTTCCAGGGAGTCGAGTCGCTGCAACTCTGCTTCAACTGCGGGGGCACCCTCTTCGCGTACCTTTTTGGCGCGGGCCAGAGCCTGCTCGGCGATGCGGCTGACTTCGTGCAGCAACTTGCGAATCTCGGTTTCTAACTTCCCTCGGCTCTCCTGAACCCGGTTGAGAATATCGCTCTGCACGCGGGTGCTGTTGAATTCGAGCAGCCTGGCGAGAAACCTTCGGGCATCGTCCTTGATTATGCTCCTGGCTCCCACAAGACCAAGAATCAGGTCAGCCAGCCAGCGCAGCGGTGAAGCAGGCTGCGCGACTTCAATGAAGTCCAAGAAAGTGAATTCCGAGCGAACGCGAAATCCGCCTTCCGGATCGAGAGCATGGGGCATCCGCGCCAGCTCGGGAATGCCGGCATTCGCAAGTTTCTTCAGAAACTCGTTTGCCATCTCCACAAACCGTGACGCAACCTGCCGGTATTCCTTCTCTGCTTCTTCCTGCTCGGGTTTCAGCCACGGCACGATGTGACGTCGTGCGACTTCTTGCGCCTCGCGGAAGACGCGCCGGCGATACGATGGACCCAGCCCGCCAGATATGGAGTGCAGCGCAACATCGAACTCCTTGCTCGCCTGTGGCATTACGCGTGCGAGAAATGCTTTGTGGCGATCGACAAACATGTCCGACAGATTTTGTTGCTCGGCCATGAAGAGATACGCGAGCTCTCGCATCGAACGCTCGGCATCGGCGATAGTCTGCTTCATAACCGCGATACGTCGCTCGGAATCTTCGATCGGTCGTTGCAGTGCCTGGCGCTCTTCCGTGATGATCACGAGAAGCTGCTCGCTGATCCGCTCCAGGCCGCGCTCGCAAGCTGCCTGGATCAGACGCCGGCCTGAGCCTTCGACCAAATGTCTAAGCGCCGCGACCAGCTTGTCCCAGTCCCGGCCCGTGCCGCGATGTTCAAGCTGTTCCGCTGCACTGACCTCAAAGAACGGCTGCACGGGGTGTTGGAGCCGCTTTTCGAGCTGCCGTCGCGAGAAGGCCACCGCGGCGGCTCGTTCTGCGTCCGTGGTCCGATCCGCTTTGTTCAACGCAATGATGAGATCCTGAACGTGCCGTGCGACCACCTCAATCAGTACAAGTTCTTCACCCGCTAGCGGAGGATCGGCCCCGATTACGACCAGCGCTGCATCAATATGAGGAATGAAGGCTTGGGTTGCCGCCGTATTGCCGGTGAATACCGATCCCAGTCCCGGGGTGTCCACGAAACACATGCCGGTCGCAAGCAGCGGACTGGGAACAAAGATTTCCAATGCGGCGACATGCTTTGCGTTCTCAGGGTTCTTCTCTTCAGAGACATACTCATCGACGGTCTTGACCGGAATATCTCTCCACCCGCCGGCTTCGAAGCGCACGCGAGCGGCCGCGCGGCTGCCATGGCGGACGATGGTTGGGACGGCAGTAACCGGCACGACTCCAGTGGGTAGTAAGCTGTCGCCCACCAGCGCATTCAGTACAGAGGATTTGCCGCGCTTGAACTGACCGATGCAAGCAACGTAGAAGCGTCCCTCCGATGCCCGTTCTGCCACAGACCGCGCGTCGGCGGCAACTTGTTCGGCGTCAAACTCCTCAGCCAGTTCGGCCAGGCGCAAGAGTGCTGACTCTCCGTGAGAATTCTCAGGCGACGCTTGCCGATCCTCGGAGGCTACGGATGACAACGGCGGGGAAACGGGCTTCTCCAGCAACGAGTTCTCTTTCGAGTCTGTCCCCATAGCTCATTCCCTAATGGTCTTACTCCCATCTGCATCTGGGCTACGAAGCTGGAGAGCGCACTCCTTCCTGGTGCACATAGCGGATCACTTCGACTTCGGACATGGCGATCAGTCCTTCATCCACCATTTCATCCAAAGCCGGAAGCAACTTGCTGATGTTCTGCTCCGTATCGATCACCGAGACCATGATTGGGCGATCAGACGAGCGAAGCAGATGCGCCTTATGAATGAGCGTGCTTGCGCCGTAGCCTTCGATCCCACGTAACACCGTGGCGCCGGCGATATCGAGTTCCCGGCACTTGGCTACGATGGCCTCGTATAACGGCTTACCTTGCCATTTGTCATCCTCGCCGAAATGGATGCGCAACATTTTGGCTTTCCCTTCGAGTTTCATATCCGTGTCTCCTCCCGCCGCTCGGCCTTCTGATAGTTATGCGTGTACTTGATGACGTCCGCGTCGGATAACACGACTAAGCCTTGCTGCACCATTTGGTCGAGAATGGGCATAAATGCTCTCAGATTTTCTTCCGTGTCAACCACCGAAAGTAAGATGGGGCGATCGTGAGAAAGGCTAAGTGCAGCGTCTTTGTGAATTCTCCGGTTGGCTCCATAACCGAGAATCCCACGATAAACTGTTACGCCGGCAATATCGTTGGATCGCAAGCCGTTGACGATGGCTTCATACAATGGTATGCCATTCCACTTATCGTTTTCGCCGATGTAGATCCGCATGATCTTAGCTTTGCCCTCGCTCTTCAAGGCGGGCTCCTCAGGCGCAGGGTGCTTTTGTTTCTTCTCGGCAGGTTTGACGATTGTGGTATCGTGCATCTCAATCAGCCCCGTACCTACCATCGCTTGCAGTTTCGGTAGTAACTCCTCCACTTTCTCAGCCGTTTCGATGAATTCGACTTTGACCGGCAGGCGGGTCGCCAAATCCACCAGACGATCTGTGTGGAGATGATGACCTGCGCCGAATCCGGCGATGCCACGGGTCACCGTCGCGCCTGACACGCCATGGAAGAAAAGAAAATCCAGAATGGCGGCATAAGCTGAGCTCCCGTGATACTGATGGTCTTCAGCCACATAAATGCCGACTTTCTTGCCAGGTCCCGCTGTGAGCACGTTGTCCTCCGAAACTAGAAACCCTTTCTGACCTACCAAAAATTCCGCTACGCGACCCAGTAGTCCGCCGCCGGTATGCACTCCGTGTTCGAGTTGCTCATAAAAGTCTCCAGTCCGCGAATGGCGTGGCTAGAAACCTCAGCTTCATGGGATTGTCCTCCCCGCCATCACGCCACCCCATACTGCGACGAACCCGACAACCACGCTCAATGCCACGTAGAGAACCCCCAGTCCGACTTGCCCATCCTGGATCGACCGCAGCGTTTCATACTCGAAGCTGGAGAACGTCGTGTAGCCTCCGATAAAGCCAATTGGGATCAAGTATCGCCAGTTGGGACTCCAATGAGCCCTGGCAGTCAGCACAGCAAAAACCAAGCCGATCAGGAACGAACCCGTGATGTTAATGACGAGCGTTCCGTACGGGAACCGAGTTCCCATCTTGCCGCCGATGTAACTGCCCAGCCAGAAGCGCAGAATCGATCCCAGACAGCCTCCAATGCCAACCATCACGTATTTGAGCAAGTCGTATTGTCCCTTTCTGGCTTACCGGGTTCTTCTTCCGGAGACTGCATCGGCCCATGAATTTCGCTCGTGACGTAGCGATCAAACTCCCTCGTCAGGCTCACCAGTTCCGCGGCAATTCGACTAAGATCAGCCGCCGCCGCGGTGGAAATGTTGCCGTAGCCGCGCATGTATTTCGGCTGCAATTCCTCGGCGGCAATGTTAATAAATGTCAGGGCGCTGTGCAGACACCGGCTAACCGGAATGAAAGGTTCAGGACGCTCTATGCTCTGACCGTCCAGAACACGGGCCAATTGAAGCCTTATGCGGGCGACATAGTCTTCGATCACGCGCCGTTGCGCTGGCGTGACGTCGGACAGGTATTCAGGAAAGGCCTGCTTGGAGTCGGCGACAGCGAGCGCATTTTCCATACTGGCCAGCAGTTTGTCGATGTGCCGGCATGTGACCGACAAGCGGCGAGCGTGGTTCGAGTTGAGAGACTCCTCTGGCATAAAGCTCCAGCCGGCGCAGGCACGTCCTGCCTGGCTTTTCTCATCTATTCACGAATCTCTTGGAATCGGCAGCGGAAGGGAAACCGGAAAATCGAAACCCACCAAGAGAATTCCGTCTTCTTCGTAGGAGTCATCTGCCAGATGCGGGCGGTTAAAGGTGAACTCCAACACCCAGGCAAATTATGCCAACCTGGAGGGGTGAAGTCAATCGTCGCGCCTATCTCCGAGAATGCCCTACGCCGACAAAACGGATTGTCTCCGGGTGGGTCGCGAGTTCAGCGGCTTCGAACTGCGGGCGACCAGTTCATGCGAAAGTCGATGTAGAGTGGCGTGATCTTGATGTGTTCGTCCGAACGATACTTAGGGTTCTTCGCCGTCTCCACCAGCGCAACAATTGCCCCGGGATTTCCCTCGCTGAGCTCCAGGATCTTGTCGAGGAACTCGTTCATGTTCGACGCCGTAAGATGCGTCCGCGCCACCACCTCCCGAGCGAACTGCCCGGCCATCGAGTTCTCAAAGTTCCGGATTTCGTACTTCTCGGAACGGTCTGAGTAAAAGGGCCGAAGAAAGCCGGTATCTTCCATGTGACTCGATCGGGCTACTGCACTTACCGGCGTCGAGCCCCACCCCATCATTTCGCGGACAGCCGCCGCAAAGGAGTTTGAAGGACGCTTCAGATGGTCCAGGACAATCGAGTACTGCCCCTCATGCAACGCATCCATCACAATTCCTTTCAAGGAAACCGCCGACTTCGCCTTGATGGCCTCCTCGTTCCGAAAAGCGGCCTGCGCGCGTGGGCTACGCAGGCGCAGCAAGCTATACGCCAGACTGCGAAACACCAACTGTGTGGCCCCGGAATTTTCACAGTAAAGGACGGATGGAAATTCCGGCAGCAAGCTGCGCAGCAGGAGCGTTTTGCCAACACCTGCGGGTCCATGAATAAGGAAGGGGTGCTTCTTCGCGAGGCGTTGCCTGATGCCGTGTCTTTCCTCTTCACGGCCGAAGATGAATTCCGGCATCATGTTATGTCTCGTCAATGCGCCTCATTGACGGGCGACTACATATCCCTGATCCAACTTAGTGAACTACCATGACTGGACAATGCGCATATCTCAAAGCTCGCTCGGAGACCGAACCTAACATCATTCTCGAGATCATGGATCGCCCCCGCCGGCCCAAAATGATGAGGTCAATCCCCTCCAGTTCCGCTCGGTGGATGATTTGTTCTGCCGGGTGCCCAACCGCCATGTCGGTCTTCACATCGAGGTCGCGCCCGCGCGCCTTTTCTATGATCTTCTTGAATCCCTCTTCAAAATGTTCCTTCGCATCGTCCAGCATCGCTTCCAATTCGACCGAAGTCGACGGTTCAGGGGGACGCGCAACGGCGAAGATCAGCACCGTCGCATCCAGACACTCTGCCAGCGAAAAGGCTATATCCACTGCTTTCTCCGATTGTGGAGACCCGTCGTAACCAACCAGCAACTTCCGAAAATGCGTGTTCTGTCGCTTTCCCGTCATACCCTCTCCTCAGCTTGCGTTCTCGCTCACAGTTTGAGATAACGTCGCCTTCTCCGCTTTCTTAGCGGCCAGCAGGTGTCTCGGCATGAACCAGGCATTGGCAATCACAGTGGGTATCACAGCGCTGCCGATCACCGTGGCGACCAGGTAAGAATACTGCGCCTGGGTAATGACACCATGATTAAGACCGAACAGCGCGGAAATAGTTCCAAACGTCAGGCCGGTAGACATCATCAGCGTGAAGTACAGTCCTTCTTCCTTCTTATAGTCAAATGCCTTCACCGTGGGGTACAAGGGAATTATCTTCGACAGCATCTTGGCGAAAAACAACGCAGCGAACACGAGCGGCGCCGCAATCAAAGCAGGCACGGAGACAAACGATCCCGCCCGAATGAAGTAAAACGGCGTGAGCAATCCAAACGTCAGGGTGCGCAGACGCCGTATGAGAGTGTGGTCCTTTCCCACGGTTCCCGCCAGCACCATTCCGATGATGTAGGCCGGCAGGACTGCTTCACTGCCCGACCACACGGCCAATCCCCCCATTGCGAACAGCAGGAAGAGTATGTATTTGGCTTCCAGTTCGGAAACGCGCCCTCCATATTTCTTGAAGAACCGCAGCGTCAGAAAAGGAAGGATAGCGAAGATAACCACGCTGACCACCACGAAGATCAGGGTCTTGATCGTAAACGGCGAGAAGATCATTCCCAGAGCGATTACGGTTCCGAGATCATTGATGAAGCAGGCGGCCAGCACCGCCTTCCCAAAATCCGTGACGTTGAACCCCAGTTCCAACATCACCGCATATACGACCGCCACGGAAGTGGTCGAGAGGGCGACCCCGGCCAGCCAACTTGAGCGTCCCGTCCAATGCAAGATGTAGTGGGCAACAGCCGTGCACCCAAAAAACGGCCCAAAGAAACCTACGAGTCCAACCACCGTCGCTTCTTTCCATTTCGTGCGAAAGATCTGCGGATCGAGTTCAGCACCGGCCAGAAACGTAAGCACAATGGCGCCCGTGCCTGCGAGAAAGCTGATCCAGCTTGTCTTCCCGCCCAGTTCCGCGTGCACGAAAAGCGCGCCGATCACCAGCTGGGCCACAGTGCCGACAACAATCTCGCTGAGCGCGGTCGAGATCCTGAACCAAGTAGCAACCAGCGTCGCGATCAGGGCCAGGCCGACCCACACTGAGGCCAGAACCCACACATTCTCCATGAAGCGCCACCTCACTAGTTCTGCGGATCATTGCCGGTACCATGACTCCGCGACAAAAATCCACTTGTCAGGAGTCATCAGCTATCCCCGGCTTAAGGGATGGGACAGCGGTTGACGGTGAACTCCTTCACCTTTGCAACCTTCCTAGTACATCAAAAGCTAAGTATCGAGTCAACGGGATTTGCGGTACTGGCAGATTCAGCCGCTACTGGATTTGCGGGACCGGCCAAGCAGCGCGTTCGATTGTTTCACATGGCGGCGCCATCTATTTTCATTCCCGTTTTTGCGGGTGTCACGCTGAATCTGGGTTTCTATGACATGCTGCGTCGCCCAAGCGCGTCTCAGACTGCCGATCGCTCAGTTGCCTCCGAGTGCAGCATTGAGTGCCTCAAGCAGAGCCGTGTCGCTGAATGGCTTGAACAGGCACTCCACCGCACCTTGTTCGAGCAACTGCTGGCGAACCGTCTTATCTGTGCTGGCGGTGATGAAGATGATCGGAATCTCTTGCCCGCGAAGCTTCAATTCCCGCTGGAGGTCGGGTCCGCTCATCCCCGGCATGGCGATGTCGAGGATCAGGCACTTGGTCCGGCCGAGGCAATCGGACGCGAGGAACTCTTCCGGCGACGAGAACGCGCGGGCTGCAAAGCCGAACTCCTTTAGCAAGTCGGGTAGCGACTCACGCACAGATTCGTCGTCATCGACCACCGACACAAGCGAACGCGTGACTGTCATAGATTTTTCATGCCCACAGCCACAGGCTTCGGCAACGCTAAAACTGGTGTATTCACACCGACGTTGGTCGGGAAGGTCGATGTGCCCGTCAGGAAGGGCCGTCCATACTAATCGGGGCAGCGCATTGACGACGAGGCTGAACTCGGTTTCGGAAGGATCCTCTCCTGACCGTACGCCACAACACGAGGGTGCGTTACTCCAGGAGGCGCTGTCTATTGCACTTTAGTATTGGTGTGCTGCAATCGGAGGCGAAAAACTCGTGGCAGACGCGAACGCGCTCGATGCGAAGCCGAAATCCCTTAGTAAGTCCGGTAACAGCCCGTGCTATGAAGGACAACGTCTGCGAATTCCGCATCTTGACGAATAAGACGACATTAAATATGGCCGTTACGCCGCCGTAATCGCTGCGGGTGCGGGTCGGAGCCTCGCGGCCATTTTCACCAGGTCGGCAAGAGAATCGGCCTTCATCTTTTGCATGACCTTGCCTCGATGTGCCTTCACCGTGATCTCGCTGATACCGAGCTCCCCACCGACCTGCTTATTCAAAAGCCCGGAAACCACCAGCGCCATAACCTGCCGTTCGCGCTGCGATAGGGACGCGTAACGGTCCCGGAGTACCCGCATCTCCGCCTCCAGGGTAAGAGCAACTCGGCTGCGTTCGAGGGCTGCCCGAATGGCCCTCAACAACACGTCATCGCTGAAGGGTTTCGTCAAGAATTCGACAGCCCCCGCCTTCATGGCCTGGACCGTCATGGGCACATCGCCGTAGCCCGTGATGAAGATGATCGGCATGTCCGTCCGTTCGACGGCGACCCGCTTCTGCAAGTCGAGACCATTGAGTCCTGGAAGAGAAACGTCAAGTACCAGGCAGCTCGGAACAAGGGCTCGTGGACAAGCGAGGAATTCTTGCGCGGACGCGAATGTCGCCGGCAGCCAGCCTTCAAAGCGGATCAACAATTCCAGCGACTCGCGCACGGAGACATCATCGTCGACAACGAAGACGATCGGTGTGACTTGCAACATTTTGCGGTCACCCCATTTCATGGCCAGGTGTGTGCCCCATGCTTCACTGTGCACACTTGACTGATGACTCCCCACCGTTGAGGGAATTCTAGAACGACAATCCGACGGAAAGCAACAAGACGAGTCTGCGATGGTAGAGGCACGTCCTTGCCGCGTCTTGAGGTCTCCCGCGGCGCCGATTCCGTTCGGCTTGTTGACTAATACCAAAGTATCGCCAATACCATCGTCCAATTGTTTCGGCTCTACGCGTCTGGTTTGATGGCGTGAGCGCACTCGATTCAATTGCACACGACGGGCAGCAGGAACTCAGGGGAATGAAACTCTCGCAGCAAGACTTCAGAAGGGGAGATTAATCATGAAGCGCACAGAATCAACTGGGATATCACGTCGTCGCCTTTTGGCGATGGCCGGCGTTTCCGCCGGAGCAGCACTGCTAGCCCAACGCCCACTCTTCGCAGACCGAGGTGGGGATGCGCCAGAAGCAGCCAAGCCTAAGAACACATCGTTTGGCTCACTGAAGCAGATCGATGCCGGCCTTCTCAACGTCGGCTACGCTGAAGCTGGCCCTCCCAATGGTCGCGCGGTAATTCTTCTGCACGGCTGGCCCTACGACATTTACAGCTTTGTCGACGTAGCCCCTTTGTTGGCAGCGGCGGGCTACCGGGTGATCGTCCCGTATCTGCGCGGGTATGGCACAACGCGCTTTCTTTCCAGCGAAACGTTCCGCAATGGCCAGCCATCGGTCGTTGCAGTCGACACCATTGCTTTGATGGATGCGCTCAAGATCGACAAGGCGATTCTCGCCGGTTTCGATTGGGGAGCGCGGACAGGTGATGACATCGCCGTGCTCTGGCCCGAGCGCTGCAAGGCGCTCGTCTCCGTGAGCGGTTATCTGATCGGCAGCCAGGCATCCGGCAAGGTGCCGCTGCCGCCAATGGCTGAATACCCATGGTGGTACCAATTTTATTTTGCTACCGATCATGGCCGCGACGGCTACGACAAATACCGGCACGATTTTGCGAAGCTCATTTGGCAGCTGGCTTCGCCGAAGTGGAACTTCGATGACGCCACGTTCGATCGCAGCGCAGCGTCGTTTGACAATCCGGATCACGTCGCCATCGTGATCCATAATTACCGCTGGCGTCTGGGCGTGGCTGAAGGCGAGCCGAAATATGACGATCTGGAAAAGCGCCTTGCCGCAGCCCCGGTTATCACCGTACCCACCATTACCATGGAAGGCGATGCCAATGGGGCACCACATCCGGACCCCAGTGCCTACGCCAAGAAATTCTCTGGCAAATATGCACACCGGACCATTACCGGCGGCGTCGGGCACAATCTGCCACAAGAAGCTCCGGAAGCTTTTGCCAAGGCCGTCGTCGATGTGGACGGTTTTTGATCAACGTTAGGATTTGTCGCCTGCATCCTTGCATTAACTGGCGGCGCCAACTTCCATATGTCCGCGCGTTGGCCGAGAAATACAAAGATCAAGGATTGGTGGTGATCGGCGTCCATGGCAGAGGCTCTCCTGTTTCGACTCCGGGCGTGTCCTGATACAGAGAATCGAAACTCAGGGCGTAGGGGTATGCTTGTTAATTCCCATGCCGCCTGTGTCGTGCTGAAAGGTGGGAGTTTCATGACAACTGCAACCACTGCAATCCGACCTCCTTTGCCTCCGTTCACCCGCGAAAGTGCTATTCAGAAAGTGCGACTTGCCGAAGATGGCTGGAACACTCGCGATCCGGGGAAAGTAGCTCTGGCCTATGCGATCGATTCACGATGGAGGAATCGCTCGGAGTTCGTCAACGGACGAAACGAAATCATTGCTTTCCTATCCCGCAAGTGGGTTAAGGAACTGGATTACCGGCTCATCAAGGAACTGTGGGCGTTTACCGGGAATCGCATCGCGGTACGCTTCGCTTACGAATGGCACGACGACTCCGATCACTGGTATCGGTCCTATGGCAATGAGAACTGGGAGTTCAATGACGACGGGCTTATGGCGTCACGGTTCGCGTCCATCAATGACCTTCCCATCTCGGAATCAGATCGCAAATATCACTGGCCGCTTGGCCGGCGCCCCGAAGACCACCCAGGCCTGAGCGACCTGGGTTTATAAGTGAGGAGATCCGGGCTGCGTTCAGATCGCTGCGCTAATTGCCGGTCAGAGGGCGGCGGCCACCAGAAGGGCGCCGTCGGCGCAAGATGAGCGCCGCTAGTTTGGCTTGCCCAGCCAGGAATACTGCCACGCCACCGAAACGTTCTGGTAGTTACCACCATACCGAATGTAGGTGCCATAGCTATAGCTGAATTTCAGGGACTGGTGCTTGCTGATCGGGATCGCGGCGGTGCCTCCGAGACGGGAGTTCGCCTGTTTGGTGAGCGGGTTTTCTATGCCGGCAATGCTCGTGGTTCCACCGACCCAGAAATTGCCGTCGAGCGAGACCCAGAGCCGCCGCGTGAAGTCGTTACTCAGGTGGCCTTCGAAAGCTCCCATGGGATTTTGGGACTGCGACCGCGTCCCCGGATAGTAGGCATTGCGCGACCAGAAATCATGATTAGTAGTGAAGAACCACATTCCTGCGTAGCCATCGACAACCCATTTGCCCCAGCGTTGGGAATAGCCAAACTCCGGTTTGAAAGCCCAGCGATTGGCGCCCCAGTTAATCAGCTTCGTCGGATCGTACTGGCCGGTGGGAGCGACGACCTTGAAACCAGCGCCTAGCAGGACCTTCTGACGCCATTTGATGAACTGCGGCGGTGTCATCGCTGGACCACCCTTAAGGTTGACCGTAAAGCGATAGACCGAATCCACAAGACCGGAGCGGTACAGGTGCTGCCCAGCTCCCGCCAAAGTTCCCTCGAAGTTTCCTACTCCATAGGGCAACCCGGCGACGATATTGGCTGAGCGGCCAAAGAGGCCAAAGGTGTGGTAGTAGCTGAAGATAGGGACGCTGTATGTACCCGTCGCGTCGCTGACTGGCAGCGCGCCATTGAAATTGATGCTGCCATCGTAGAAGGAGTACGTCAGGATGACCGCGTTGGAATGCAGAGGGGTGATGATATAGGCGCGCGGCGCAAGATCCTGGGCACGAAGTGCCCGTAGGGAACCCGTTGCGAGCACCGCCAGGAAGACGACCTTGTGCAGTCTTATCCGCGACGCGACTCTCCCCTCAGACTGATTCAGGCGCTGCCCCTCGAATACAAAGAATTGGCCGAGTGGCGGGACGACGCTCCCCAAAATCATTCGAGACTCTGGGCCGCAAAGTTTCAGCCAACTGTGATTCTCGCCCTCGTGGACACAGGATTTAACTGTCAGAAGTGACAGGAGCTCGCTGGAACCTTATTATTATGAGTTTGTGCGCCGTGGTGTCCCTGACTTGAGCGAAGGTTCCACGCGCTGGTCGCTCGGCAATGAGCACAAAGGGAGATCTTGTTGGAGACGCTATTCACGAAAATTCAGAAGTTGACGGTCTTGGCGCTCGCTGGAATGCTTGTCGTTGTCGTGATGCTCTCCACGGTGCATCTGGGCGTGCTGATCGCGCAAGAGATGTGGAGGCCGCCTCGATTTCTCATCCCAGTGAATGGCCTGCTCGAGATCTTTGGATACTTCCTGCTGGTGCTGATCGGAGTGGAACTGCTGGAGACCCTGAAAGCATACGTAAAGAAGGACGTCATTCACGTGCGTGTTGTCATAGAGGTGGCGCTAATCGCCATGGCACGGAAGGTCATTATCGAAGAGCCCAACGACGTGCCAAGCCTGACATTGTTTGGGATCGCGGCCCTTATCCTTGCGTTAGGGGTTGCGTTTTACTTCGAGCGTCAGGCGAGAAGGGAATAGCACTCAAGACTCGAGAGTCTTCTCCCATGAAACTCGTGGAAAGACGATCCCATGCATCATACTGCTTAGCGGCAAGTGTTAAAGCGCTGTCAACCTTAGAAACCTCGACTACTCGGTGGCAGTATCAATTTCGCAATAAGACCAGGCTTGCCTAGCCTGAGTGTCGGCAGTGTGACTGGACCTTGTCGGTTGCTGTGGCAATAAACCGATGAGCCCGGTGTAAACGGAGGCGCGGAGCCGGCGCCTCCGTTTCTCGCAAGGAAAATTGCTACTCGCCGCCAGCAACGCCCTTGTTGACGAGGAGCTTAAGGTCGACCCTACGGTTTTCAGCTCGTCCGGACGCGGTCTCGTTAGATGCTGCCGGATTCGCCACACCCATCGCGCCTGGCGCAGTAATGTTCTTTACCGGAACATGACAATCCTGAAGCAAATAGGCGACCACGGCTTGAGCGCGCTCCTTGCTGAGTTGTTGGTTGTCTTCGAGTCTGCCAGTCGAGTCGGCATACCCTCTGACTTCGATCACAAACCCCGTGTAGGTGAGCGCCTGACGAGCCAGGTTTGCGATTGCTTGCTGGTCCGCGCCCGAAAGAGCAGAATCACCGACTTCGAAGCGCACCGATGCTTCACCCTTCACGTACCAGGTAGACAAATCGGAAAAGCGCTTCTGGGTTGACTGCGCAACCTCCTGAATGCCTTGTTGGTTGGCCGCGATCTCCTCCTTGGTCTCCTCAATCTCCCGCTGATGAGCTGCGATGGCCGCCTTGTTGGCCGCAATTTCTGCATCGGTCGCCTGCTTATTGGCTTGGTAGGCCTGCATGTTCTGGGCTTGTTGTTGAGCGGTTGGGTTCAAACCCGCCTGGATCACTTTAGCCAGGCTGAGATCATCTCGATCGAAGGTTATCGTTTCCGCCGTCACCTGGTTCCAATCACCCGTTCCCTCGAACTTTAGCTTGAGTCCCGGTATCAGGACCTCTTGGCCCACTTCCTTTTTCCGGGCGCCCAGTCCTACCGGGTGTTGCACTTTCGTATCAGCCGTGACAATCACGCTTATGGCTGCATCGTCGTCGGTTTCCACGGTCAAAGTGTTTCCCGAGCGTAGGGTGATCACTCCTTTGCCTTTTATCTTATCGGCGGCAAGGGCCGATCCCAAGCTCAAGAGGCACACTGCTAAGAGACTCACCGAAATACCAATTTTTCTACTGGTCATATACTTTTCTCCATTCTCGTGGGTTCAGCGCGAGCTGATTAGACATCTGTGGCCGCCGCCCAGGAAGAGATGTTATCGAGGAGGGCAGGCGCACAGAACTGGCAAAAGTGACAGTCGGACGACAACCATTCTGGACGAAGCTGATTTAGATGGATTGTCGGTATGAAGAGTTGCAATCCCTGCTATCCTCCCCCGACAGCCCAAGCAAGTTGCCAGGGCCTGACCAGTGCTTCGCATGCGGGAGGTAACTCTAGAAATGGCGGGGACGACGAGACTCGAACTCGCGACCTCTGCCGTGACAGCGCTGCGTGAATAGGTTTTACAACGACATACAAAACCGCGGGGACTGCCAAAATACCCGTAAGCCATACAAGACATCATCTCTTGTGGGTTGGGTTGTGGGTTGGAAAATCCACCGTACCAGGCCCCTGCCCTCTCCCGGCAGCGGTCAACGATTTCGGAATTGTTGGCCGACGTGGCGCCAATTAAGATCTTCTGCACAAGTTTGCGCTTGTATATCCTTCTCAACTCACTTTTAGTTTCTCCTTGACATAATGTGACGTTTTGTGCTCCAACATCTGTCGAAGTGTGATCGTTCGTGAGCGAACTAAAATCCAGTCCTTGCGACAAGGCAGGCATGAAGATACTTACAGCGGCGTCGCCAACGTTTTTCCCAATCCCGGATGAGCTTCAACAGTTGCTTGTCTTCGACACGTTTGGCGAGGGGGCCGATGCTCCGTCCCGGTATCTTCGGAATTTCTCGGAAGTCCTGTGAGAGCATTGCACTTGACACATTCGCACAAAATAGAGCACAGTTAGTTGACACATGTGAGCGTTACGTGTGCATTTGGAATCGATTCGATGTTTCGGCTCCTTAACTTGTGCGTTCGATGGCCACCGCTCTCGCCCGGCGAAAACGGCAGGAAACATGACATGATATGAATCCAGGCGACCAAGAAGTGAAAGAGTATTTACAATCCGCGACGGACAGGCCGGTAGGCATTCGAATTGGAGTGCGACCGGCAGAGACCGTCATCCCCGCGTTCAACATCCCTTATCTGCCGATGATGGAGCCGGTGATCGCTGCTTTGCGTGAAACGGACAGCTTTGGCTTGATCGCGGTGGCGCGATTGGAATGGATCAAGTTCGAGGCACGCAGCATGCGGGCCATCTTCGAAGAATACCAGCGGGTCAAGGATGAACGCTTCACGCGCCTGCATCTGGATCATATTCCGGTCATTGACGAAGACAATCTGCGGGTGGACTTTGAGGCTGAAATCCGGGAGGCGATCGAGCTCGGGTATGAGTCGGTGATGGTGGACGGTTCCCGGTTGCCATTGGAAGAGAACATCGAGGCGACACGTAGAATCACGGCCATGGCGCATGCCGCAGGGGTTCCGGTGGAAGGGGAGTTGGGCGCCGTTTTCGGTCACGAAGCGGGTCCGCTTCCTCCCTACGAAGAACTCTTCGCCACTGGAAAGGGCTTCACCTCGCCGGAGGAGGCAAAGCGCTTTGTTGCCGAAACCGAAGTGGACTGGCTCTCCGTAGCGGTCGGAAGCGTGCATGGGCGCCTGATGGACCATTGCCAGAAAGTGGAAGCCCGGCTGAACCTTGCCCATTTGCAGCGGATCCATGAAGCGACGCGAATCCCATTGGTGCTGCACGGGGGAAGCGGGATCAAGAGGGAGTACATCCTGGGAGCGACGCGCCATGGCATCGCAAAGATCAACATCGGGACTGCGATCCGCCGGGTTTATCAAGAGACCCTCCCCGTTTCTGTGGCGGCCGCGCAACAAGCAGTCCACGATGCCACGTTGCTCATCCTGAGAGATTTGGGTCTTCAAGGAAGCCGGCGACTCGTTTACCAGGATGCTTGATTTCCCCGAGCGATGCTCCGGATGCTTCCGGGTGAGCGAAGCCCAAAGTTTGCGGTGGTTGGGGTTAGAAGACGATTTTAGCTTACAACACAAATTGTGGTGGCAGATTTTCTGGAGGCCCGTCTACAGGTTGTCCGAAAGCTCTTCGCGGCACGGGCGGCGAAAGCAGGAGTCGCGTTGCCCGTGGTCCATGCTGCTTCCACGCCGGTTGAGAAGGTAGTCGACGAACTGACGAACCATCTCGGGGCGGACGACGTCATCGTTGCCGTCGGGTCGAAGAAGGCGACCAGAGATTGGTCGGGCGGGGCACCGCGCTCAACCTTTTCGGCGGATTGAAAAAGGGCGACGACAGGTGGGCATTGACGCCAGCGCGGTTCACTACAAGGAGATCAACGTCACCGGGTCGAGTGGCGGCTCACCGTGGGACATCGCGCGCACGCTGGAACTCATCGCGGCGAAGGAGATCGATGCCGGTGCGCGCATCACCCGCGTGGACGATCTGGAACATGCCATTGAACTGCTCGAATTAGTGAAGGCCCAGCAAATCGACGGCAAAGCCGTGGTCTACCCAAACCGGCGCACCAAAGACATTCACAGAGTGGATTCGTGGTCGGGGGCGGACGAACGCGCCTACCTGCAAGCAAGCGAGATCTGAGTGTCCCTCAGGTGGCGAGTCGATCTCCAAGGGTAGGCTCGGTAGCCTTCCGGTGTGAACAAAGCATCCTTGCCCTTATTTCTCCGAATGAGCGCCGCACCCGATTCCTCGACGAATTCCCGGCTCTAGAAAAGCCACTACATATTTATCGAGTTCCCTTACCAGGCCTCCGTGAGAATGATCTCTTATCCACTATCCACCGCACCACTATCCACCACACCATTCGAGCGCCGCCGTAAGCAGGGCCTCGGCAGTTTGTAGGATCGACTCAGTTTCGACATATTCATCGGGATTGTGCGCTCCTGCACCTTTCGGTCCAAAGAGCAGTGTCGGTATCCCGAACCCGCGATGAACAAGGAAGGCGTCGCAAGGATAAGGGGCAGCGGTAACCACCGGCTCCTTCCCGAGAGCCGCAGCCGCGCTGGCGATCATGCACTGGGTCCACGGATGTTCCAGCGGCAACTCGTGCCCGAGGAGTGGCGAACCTAACAGAGGTTTCCACTGAACTGGATAGCGGCGAAAAAACGGATCCGATTTTCCGAATTTCTTCAAAGAGTGGCGAATATCGCTTATGACCGCCGGCACGTCCTCGTGGGGCAGAAACTGAAAGTAGAGACGGACCGTAGCATCCGATGGCACGCTCAGTGGGACATCGGGATCGAGGCGATTGGATTCAATTGCCAGCACCTGGACAGGAGCAGGATCGGGAAATTTGGCGTAGGCTCCAAGTCCCTTCATTTTCTTGCGCTTCTTCGACCAGGAATCTATCCATCCCAGGAGCCTGCCCACCGGGATGGCCGGGCTTAGGACCTCGCTCTCTGAAAAATATGCGGTCGGGTCCCCAGCCTTGACAATCAGGTCGACCACAAAACCGCCGCGGGTTGCGCGAAAGATCTCAAGCTGTGTTCCCTCGGAGATGACACAAGCGTCGGCCGAGTCTCCACGCAGACGTGCAGCCAAAGTGCCCCCGCCGCCGCCCCACTCTTCATCGACCACGGATTCTAAGATCAGGTCTCCGCCCGGTCGCAAGCCCGCAGCTTTCATAGCGCATATGACGCCGGCTTGTGCCACCAGACCTCCCTTCATGTCGAAACTGCCGAGGCCGTAGACGCGGCCCTTGCGCAGGTTCCCAGCCCAGGGCGAAGCGGACCATGGGGACCGGCCTGGGGGAACCGTGTCCATGTGCCCGTTCATCAGCAGACTCTTGCCGCGGCCCGATCCCCGAAGTCGGGCGACCAGATTTTTCCGTCCAGCGTAGCGGCGGTCTTTCCGGCGCCAGCGGCTGCGAGACTCGGTTACAAATGCGATCTCATAGAGCTCTGGACGGAGGTTCTTCTCCCGCAAGAAATCGCGCAGAACCAACTGGGCGGGCGTCTCGTTGCCGTTGGGAGGAACTGCCACCGTGTTGACGCGAATCAACTGGCGCAGCAGGCCCACAAGATCACGCCGCAGAGGACGAAGCAATTTACGGGCGTCCTTCGCCACGGCGGAGTTGGAAGCTGGAAGAGTCTCGATCATCTTACGCTCGATCATCCTATGACCCCCACATTCTCAGTTGTGGCTCCAGCATGAGCTCACTCGGCTGCCCGACCGGGGGCCTTCGAGTGCGCCCATGGCATACGAGCCGTTAATGGCCTGCTCCCTCAAAATGCGCTTCGATCTCTTCCAGCGTTTTTCCTTTTGTTTCCGGAAGAAAAAACGCGGCCGTGACGAAGTAAATTACGGTGCAGGCGGCAAAGCCGAAAAACATGGCCGCGTAGCCATGCTTGCCGACGGTCGGAAGGAACACGGCGGCAATAGTCGTCGAAACCGC
>JBEKIB010000055.1:0-37479 GCA_050011975.1 Terriglobales bacterium
CAACTGTGCTACTCGGCCGGGGTGATGGTGCTCTCGAAAGAGCATCCACAGATGATTCGCTATCGTTCGGCGGAACCGGTGTTGACACCGCTGCTGCCGCAGGAATGCCGCGGTACGGTCCCTCATGTCGTGTTCCCCACCGGCATCGACCGTCGCGACGATCTCGGCTTACCGAACCGCTTCGACGTCTACTACGGCATGGCCGACTACCGGATCGGCGTGGCACGCCTTGACCTGCCGGATGTCTTGCCGCCGGAAGGCGTTGCTGACGCACCGGAAGCAAGAGTGTAAGCGTACCTGAATTTGGGAATTCAAAATACTTGCGCCACCGCCAAATGCACCAAACATAGAGGAGCACTCACACGTCCACGGCCCGAATTGTGCCACCCCACCATAAAACACGACGTCATACGGACTATCTCCATGATGGGCACTTGCACCACATCCACGGGAGCCACGTCGATGAACTAAGGTGTCAATCAATGCCTCCAATCAAGACAAGTGCACGCCGGAGCATAGCTGCGGCGCACGTGAGGCAAGTCACGTTCACAGTCCAAACTGTGGTCCCCGCGAGGGCGAGTCTGCTGATGGGCGGAGTCATATCTAGGATGAAAGAGGTCTCGCCGACCGCAAGAAACAGCGAGAAAAGCACGGCAATACAAACGGATAGCCTCAACTTATTTCTCCAGGATGACTGCGGTGCCGCGTCGGGCCATATGCGGCAGATCATCCACATCCCACTTTGTCGTCGCAATGCACCCGGCCGATTCGCCGTACCGGCAAGTCCAGATCAGGCTTCACCTTGAGCGCTCGCACTCGCCGATGGAGCTCTTGAGTTTCTGGCGCAGCTGAAGGGTTTTGTATGTCCCTGGGTCGTTCCGTTTAGTGAGTTTCGCTCATTCCTCGAACACGACTGGCGTTCCATCTCGAACCAGGTCGGCGACCCTGGTGGCATCCCAGTTTGTCATCCGCACGCACCCGTGTGACGCGGAATGGCCGACTTCCCCCGCTTCAGGCGTCCCGTGTATCCCGTAGTGCGGCACATTGATCCCCATCCAGACCACACCCACCTGATTGTTCGGGCCTGCTGCGATCTTCACCTTGGGATCGGCTTGATCGGCGTCCCAGAACAAGTCGGGGTTGTAGTTGTAGGTTGGATTTCGCACCACATCCGTGATCACCCAATTCCCGAACGGGAGCGGGTCGTGCTCGCTGCCGCTCGTCACCGGGGCGTAAAAGATGATCTGGCCTTCCCTGTCATACACCCTCAGGACCGATTTCTTCTTCGAGACAACGATCTTAACCGGCCCAGTCTGGGCCCGCGTCGCTTGTTCGGCGCCCAATACGTTAGGGACACGGATGTCCTCTCCCGCGATGAACCTGGCGCGGGGGTTCAAGCGCTTGAGCAGGGCCTGTGCCGAGTGGAATTTACCGCCGAGTTCTTCCAGCACGGATGTGTAGTAAAGGCCCGGCAATTTCGACTGCTCCGTCGCACCTTCTGGAATCGTCGCGAGAAACGGCCCCGCTGCGTCTTCCGCGGTAATCGTGTGGGACACGATCGGTTTAACGGTACCGGCGCCGAGCGCCTGGAGCAACGCCTTGCGGCTCCGCGCGCCGGGACCAAGAGCAAGCCCGCGCGCCGCCTTGAACGCCGCCAGGGCCTCGCGGCTGTTTTTCCCGCTCTTCCCGTCGATCTGACCCGACGAGAAGTTGGCTCGATCAAGAAGGACCTGCATTTCGAGCTCTGCGGGCCCGAAGGACCGAACTGGCGGAGCCGGGCGGTTGGCCGCGGTCGAGGTGGATGTGCCAAGTAGAATCGCCGCGCTTGCAACGAAACACGACAGGGTCTTGTGTGTGAATGTCATGGGGCCTCTGGGAACGACAACGTGACTTGCTACGCCTCTTAACGTTGGGAACCACTCACCGCAAAGCTATCAGGCCGCGATCAACCGCGTCTGTTCAACAGCGCTCACGTTCGGCAGAACGATGGAAAGTCGTCATTGTGTTCGATTGGACCGCTGGTTCCGATTTCCTGTCTCAACACACCTGCCCATTCAGAAGGAGCGGGGCAATTGGGCCAGCCTTAGTCGGCCAACACAGTCACCCCATCTTGCGGGCTTTCGTTGCCGTCTTTCCCGCGGCCCGTGGCTTTTTGCGAGCTGCTACGGCAGTTCTTTTCGCTTTGCCTGCGGCTTCAACTGGAGATCGTAATTCCAACTTGGGCTGTTTCGCAGTGCGATGGTGGCCATGGTGCAGCGGCTGGATGCGCGCAGCTTCTTCTTCTATTCGCAGCTGATCGTCCTTGTTTTTGTGGCGCTCGTCCTCAAGGTACTCCGGAATCGTCTTCGTTGTCATGGCCAGAGTGTGGCAGAACTGGGCCGTTGCTGACTGTCCAATTTTGGCCACTCGGTGACAATTTATAGAGCGCCTGGAACAAGTGGCGGGTTGGTTCGGTGGGCACGAAGGATGCTATCGTTCGCGCCCAGTACCGCCGCGCGTAGCCAGCCGATGCGTCCTGTGCGATGTCGTTCCCGGTTGCTGACGAGCGTGCTTGAGGCCTCCTTGATCTGAGAACTGGCTAGAAACCATGAAACGCCCTCTTGTTCGGGCGCTGTTCCTCAGATTTCCAGCAAGCGTCTAAATCGCAACCCAACCACTGTTTAGGCCGCCCCTCTTGGTGCTGGCGAAATGGCGCTCTCGCCGGAAATGCATGTTTAGATCCAGTGCCTTCTGAGCAGCCACACTTTAATGATCTGCGTAAGCCCCATATAGCTGAGCAGTGTGAGCATAAGGATTGGCCAGTACAGCTGCGGCAGGTGCGTGAAGCCCAGGGCAGAGGCCAAGGGGGAATACGGCAGCCACGCGCCGAAAGCCATGATGGAGAATGTTGTGGCCGTCAGCGCCCAACTCGCGCGGCTCTGAAGGAAGGGAATCTTGTTTGTGCGAATGACGTGGATGATAAGCGTCTGCGTCATCAACGACTCGACGAACCAGCCAGTCTGAAATAGCGACGCTCGGGATGGATCCCAGCAGTGGAAGAGATAGAGCATGACGAAGAAAGTCGTATAGTCGAAAATCGAGCTGATGGGGCCGATAAAGAGGATGAACCGTTTGATTTCCCCGATGTTCCAGGGCCGCGGACTAGCGACTTGCTCTTCGTCCACGGCGTCCGCTGGAATCGGCACTTGCGAGAAGTCATACAGCAGGTTGTTCGTCAGCACCTGAATCGGGGCCATCGGCAGGAAGGGAAGGAAGGCACTCGCTCCCAGCACGCTGAACATGTTCCCGAAGTTGGAGCTCGCTCCCATCCGAATGTACTTAACGATGTTCGCGAAGACGTTTCGGCCTTCAATCACGCCTCCTTCCAGCACCATGAGGTCCTTCTCCAGCAAGATCAGATCGGCCGATTCCTTGGCTATGTCGGTGGCGGTGTCGACCGAGATGCCGACGTCGGCCGCTCGCAAGGCGGGAGCGTCGTTGATTCCGTCGCCCATAAATCCAACCACGTGCCCCTTGCCGCGTAGCATGCGAATGACCCGCTCTTTATCCGCGGGAGAGAGCCGGGCGAACAGCGTCGCCTTCTCCGCGGCCTCAGCCAATTCGGCGTCAGACATCTTCTGCACGTCGCCGCCCAGCAGCATGGGATCGGCCACCAGGCCAACGTCCTTGCAGACCTTGCGGCTAATAAGGTGGTTATCTCCGGTGAGAATTTTTACGGCCACGCCATGCTTGGCCAGGGCCGCAAGTGCGTGGGCGGCGGTGTCCTTGGGCGGGTCCAGGAACGCAACATACCCTCTGAGCACGAGGTCGCTCTCATCCTCCTTCGCGCAAATCTGCTTCCCGGGCAGTTCCTTTGAGGCCACTGCCAGAACGCGAAAGCCATCGTTGCTGAGGCTGTCGTACTCTGCTTTCAGCCCGACCATCCGATCGGTTTCCATTGGCGACAACTTGCCATCGAGTTCAAACTGCGAGCAGCGGTGAAAAACGTCCTCCGGAGCCCCCTTGGTCAGCAGGATTGCCTTACCTTCGGTGTCGGCCACCAGGACCGACATCATGCGTCGCGTGAAATCGAACGGTAGCTCATCCAGCTTCTTATACTTCTCGACCATCGCTTTCCCGTGGAAGTCGCCACTATCCAGAATCGCCCGGTCGAGCAGATTCTTGAGGCCCGTCTGGAAGTAGCTGATCAGGTATCCGGCCAGGAGCACGTCCTCGGTTTCGCGCCCAGCGACGTTGCAATGCCGCATGAGGACGACGCGGTCCTCGGTGAGCGTCCCCGTCTTGTCGGTGCACAACACGTCCATGGCCCCGAAGTTTTGAATGGAGTTAATACGCTTGACGATCACCTTCTTGCGGCTCATGACGAGCGCGCCATTCGAGAGGCAGACGGAAACGATCATCGGCAGCATCTCGGGAGTGAGGCCTACGGCCACGGCCAGTGCGAAGAAAAAGGCTCCCTTCCAATCGTGCTTGGTGAAACCGTTGATGAAGAAAACCAGCGGCACCATTACGGCCATGAACTGCATCATGAGCCACGTGAAGCGGTTGAGGCCCTGGTCGAAACTAGTCAGCGCTCGTTCCCCAGTGATCGAGCTGGCCATACTGCCCAGGTAGGTTTGTACGCCCGTCGTCACCACGACCGCTGTTGCCGTGCCGCTCTCGACGCTCGTTCCCATGAAACATGTGTTCTTGAGTTCAGTGGGCGAGGTCTCCGCTTTCGTTTCGGGGTCGTGAAACTTCTCGACCGGCAGCGACTCACCTGTGAGGCTGCCCTGGCTAACGAAAACGTCTTTCGAAGTCAGCAGCCGCACGTCGCCGGGAATCATATCGCCGGCTGCCAGTTTGACGATGTCACCCGGCACCAGGTCCCGGAGTGGTATCTCTCTCGCCGCGCCGTCCCGAACCACCGTCGCGGTTACATGGATCATGGCTTTCAGTTTCTCGGCCGCGGAGTCCGCCCGCGCTTCCTGCCAGAAGCGGAGTCCCACACTCAGCGCCACCATACCCACCATCACCGAGCCAGCGCGCGCGTCGCCGGTAAGAAAGGAAATTGCCGACAAAGTCGAAAGCAGGATCACCAGTGGGTTGCGGATGATTTTCAGAACTCGGACGGCCCAGCCTTGCTTCCGCTCTTGTGCGATCTCATTCGGACCCGTAGTGCGCGTCCGTTCTTCGGCCTCAGCTTGCGTGAGGCCATTCAAAGAAGTTCGCAAACCCCGGAGCAACTCTTCGCCGTCCTTCTGGGCGGCATCGACGACTGCGGGCGAAACACGAATGTTCTGGCTCTTCGTTTTGGTTAGGATCGGGTGCTCGCTCGGGCTGGCAGACGGCAGCACGAGCTTAGAACCTGACGTTCCAGCGCCGGCCAAAGCTCCTGTCGCATGATCCGCATTCGGTGTTGTTGTCATCGCTTCCTGAATCGGCTCACGGCGAACCTCTCAAGCCATGGAATTACCCGACCGTTTTTTCGTTGCTGCCGGAACTGACTGCGACTTTCTTGATGAACCATTCATGGCTGTTCATGCTGTGGGCATTGTCGCGATTGGAAGGCCGATCCGTGGTTTGGCGGCCCGTCGCGAAACCCGGTGCTTGATCTTGGTGGCGGGAGTGTGCTCGGCGGACATCGGATTCGTTAAGAGTATACCGATTAAGCCCACCCGTTGAGCCTGAGATGAAACAGACGGCCTGTCAACACCAGAGCGGCCTGGCAGCGATGTTGAGCGCAAATATAAAGCACGATTGTTAAAGGGGGATTAATTCTCTTTCGGTTCGTGCGCAACTGTCCACTATTGTTCAGACCGACGGAGTTGAGGATGAGAGAGTGATGCGCTGGAGCTCTTAATCCAAGGAACTCGACCGGCTCGGTCGCGACCGGCTCCCGCACTGACAGAGGCGCATTATGAAGCTTAATCTTCTCTCCGTTCCGCTCTTCGCCGCAATCATCCTAACTGGCTGTAACTCCGGGACACCGACGGCTGTAGCCTCCCGCAATAGCACTCAGGTTACGGCCGCCGGCAGTTCGTTCGTTTATCCCGTCATGATGCGCTGGGTCCAAGCCTATGGACAGGACCATCAGGGATTACAGATCAATTATCAGTCGATTGGCAGCGGTGGAGGCATTGAGCAGCTCAAGAACGGGATGGTGGATTTTGGCGCGTCCGACGCCGCGCTCGATGACGAAAAGCTGAAGGAGATGCCTGCTCTGGTGCAGATCCCGGAGAGCGCTGGACCGGTATGCATAACTTATAACTTGGAACAGCTCAAAGTGCCCCTGAAGCTGAGCGCAAAAACACTCTCGGGTATTTATCTCGGCACCATCAAGAATTGGCAGGATGCTGCAATCAAGAAGGACAATCCGGGAGTAATTCTTCCCAAGCAGGGTATCGTCGTGGTGTATCGCACCGACGGCAGCGGCACCACGAACATCTTCACGACTTATCTTGCCGCCGTCAGCCCCAAGTGGAAGAGCCAGGTCGGCCAAGGCCTCTCCGTAAGCTGGCCAATCGGAATAGGGGGCAAAGGGAGCGAGGGCGTGACGGGCGTGGTGAAGCAGAGTTCCGGCGCAATCGGGTATGTGGAGCTGACTTACGCCGAGGAGAACCATCTTCCAGTCGCGCAGGTCCAGAACTTGGCGGGCAAATACGTGAGCCCGACGGCTGCGGGAACGAGCGCCGCTATCGATGCGTTTTCCGGCGAGCTATCGAAAGACGTGCGCACGCCAATCGTGAATGCTCCGGCGTCGGCGCCAGATGCTTATCCCATCAGCGGCCTCACCTTCCTGCTTGTGCCAAAACAAGCAAAGGACCTCAACAAGGCAGGGGAGGTAAAGGGCTTCGTCCAGTACATCATCACGGGCGGGCAGGACCCTGCGGAGCAATTGCATTATGCAAAGATTCCAGCGTCGCTGCAGCAAATCGATGAACGGCTCTTGCAGCAGGTGCAGGGCGGATCATAGAGAGCACCTGAGGATTCGGGGGTTATTAAGTTCACTTTGCGAGCACAAAGGGCGCTCAAGGAGAGCGCTCATTCTGGGCGTCTCGTCTTAGCAAGAAATAACTCCAGAGTTTCCGCGACAACTCGTTGACTCCCGTCTTTTGTCCGTCCGTGAGGAGATTCTCCAGTCACTCGGACATCCAGTAGTCTCTGCCCTCGGTTCGCGGGTCGCACGAAATCTTGTTCTCTCGACCTTGCAGGTTGGAGTCGTGCTGATCGGACATGGAGCGCCTCGGCAAGAACGACGCGAGCTTGTCGATCATTTTCGAAAAGCCTTGCTCTGGCAGAAAGGAGACGGACCAGCCGCCATGCAGGCCTTTCAGGAATCCATGACCCTCAGCCGGATCACTGGCAACCAGGCAATATTGTCTTTCGCGATGTCTCGACTGGGCATCGTGGAAATGTATACAGATGAGCCCAACGATTTCAGGCGACGATTCGCCAAAAAACTATTCCAAGCTGCCCTTGGCATTTATCAGCAAGTCGGAAATGTCCAGGAACATTGATTCCAAACAGTATCGCGCAGAACTTGTGCTTCCTTCAGCCCAAGAAGACCTGCATTTTCAGCGATGTGGCAGTTGAAGAATAGTCGCTAAGTGATTGAAAATGTGGTGGCCAGGGACGGAGTTGAACCGCCGACGCCAGCCTTTTCAGGGCTGCGCTCTACCACCTGAGCTACCTGGCCACTTCCTGCACATCTCTTCCCGCACATCGACTGACGGCCGGGGCGGGATGCCGCGAAGCAAAACAGCCGATGCGCTGGGACCGTGCGGAACTCTCGAATTATAACAACCCTGTGCCGTTCCCTCAAAATGGTTGCAGACGATTTTCGCCGCGCCTTTTCTCGCTCACGTTTTCTCTCGCGTTCCTTCGCACAGTCTCTTTTCACGAAGAGAGATGGCCGCTCGGCACGCCATTCACAATCGTCAGCACGCAACGATTGGCGCCAAACCAGTATGGGATCTCGCGATAGTCGCTCGCGTCAAACACGGCCAGGTCGGCGTCTTTGCCCGCTTCCACGCTGCCTTTGCGATCGGCGACACGAAGCGCCCAGGCTCCATTGATCGTCGCCGCTGCGATCGCCTCCGCCGGCGACATCTTCATATGCGTGCAGGCCAGCGACATCGCCATCGGCATGCTGAGCGTTGGCGAAGAGCCCGGGTTGTAGTCCGTGGCCAGCGCAACCGCTACACCGGAGTCAATGAACCGCCGCGCATCCGGATACCTCGATAAACCAAGAAAGTAATTTGCTCCCGGAACGAAAGTTGCGACCGTGTCGCTCTGGGCGAGGGTGGGCAGGTCGGCGTCGTTCACGTGATCCATATGGTCGAGAGATGCCGGCCGGTAGCGAAGCAGCGGCCCGAGCCGCGTTTCGCTGAGTTGCCCCAAATGTGCGCGGACTGCGAGGCCGTGTTCTTCCGCAGCCGCGAAGATCTGCGCTGCTTCCTCGGCACTGAAAGCTCCGTGATCGCAGAACACATCCACGAACTGCGCCAGTTTGCGCTTCGCGACGGCCGCCATCATTTCGTTCGAGACCAGGTCAACATATTCCTGGGAACGTCCGCGATACTCGGGTGGAACCGCATGCGCTCCAAGGAAAGTCGCAACCACGGTCCCCGGCCACTCGCGCGCCGCCGCGCGGATGGCTTCGAGCGACTTCAATTCAGATTCGAGGTTGAGACCGTAGCCCGACTTGGCCTCAACCGTCGTGGTTCCGTGCCCGGCCAAATCCGCCAGCACCGCGGAAACCTTCTGTGTCAGCGCGCTCTTGCTGGCCTGCCGCACGCCGTCAATGCTGGAGCGAATTCCTCCGCCCGCCGCGGCGATCTCTTCATAATTGGCCCCAGATATCCGCTTCTCAAAATCCACCAGCCGCGGCTGCGTGAATACCGGATGAGTATGCGAGTCGACGAAGCCGGGCAAAACCACGCGGCCGCGACAGTCGATTTCAATAATCTTCTGGCGATTCTTCTTGAGCCAAGGATCGCGCAGCGCGTCTTTCGTAGCCCCAACCGACACAATCTTCCCGCCAAGGCAGAGCACGGCAGCGTCTTGAATGATTCCGAGTTCGGAAAGCGAAGCGCCGCGTCGAGGTCCGTTAGCCGCCGAGCGCAGCGTAAGAAGCTGGCCGATGTTGGCCAACAAGAGTGCCGATGACCTACGCATTCCTGCTCCGTCGCGCGTTCATGGGCGCGCCATCGGAATGCGAACGCCCGCCTTCGCCGCAAACTCCTTCGCCTCGTCATATCCCGCGTCCACGTGGCGAATCACGCCCATCCCCGGATCGGTCGTCAGCACGCGCTCAATGCGCGTAGCCATCGCATCCGTGCCGTCGGCCACCGTGACCTGCCCGGCGTGCAGCGAGTATCCAATGCCCACGCCGCCGCCGTTGTGGATCGAAACCCACGACGCGCCCGCCGCCGTATTCACCAGAGCATTCAGCAGCGGCCAGTCAGCCACAGCGTCCGAGCCATCTTTCATGCTCTCGGTTTCGCGGAACGGAGAAGCCACCGACCCGCAATCCAGGTGATCGCGTCCAATCACAATAGGAGCCTTGATCGTGCCCTTTTTCACAAGATCGTTAATCGCCAATCCAAACCGCGCCCGCTCGCCATATCCCAGCCAGCAGATGCGCGCCGGCAGTCCCTGAAACTTGATGCGCTTGCGGGCCAGTTCAATCCAGCGGCGCAGGCTGCGATTCTCGGGAAAAAGTTCAAGCACCAGATCGTCGGTGACGGCGATATCCGAAGCTTCACCCGAAAGCGCCGCCCACCGGAACGGCCCGCGCCCTTCGCAAAAGAGCGGTCGTATATAGGCCGGAACAAATCCCGGAAAGTCGTAAGCATTCTTAACCCCGCGCTGGAACGCGAACGTTCGAATATTGTTGCCGTAATCAAACGTCACCGCGCCCATCTTCTGCAGCCGCAGCATGCCCTCAACGTGCTTAGCCATGGCGTCAAGCGACCGCTCCTGATAAGCCTGCGGATCGCGCGTGCGCAGTTCCAGCGCCGCTTCGAACGTCATCCCGTTCGGCACATATCCATTCAGCGGATCATGCGCCGAAGTTTGATCGGTGAGAATGTCCGGCACCACGCCGCGTTCGGCAAGTTCCGGAATAATGTCCGCGCAATTGCCCACCAGCCCAACCGAAATATTTTCTTTTTTGCGGACGGCATTTTTCAGAATGCGCAGCGCCTCGTCCAGCGTGGTCACAAGAAAATCGCAGTAGCCCGTCTTGAGCCGCTTCTTGATGCGCTCCGGATCGACGTCAATCCCCAGAAACGCCGCGCCCGCCATGGTAGCCGCCAGCGGCTGCGCGCCACCCATCCCGCCCATGCCGCCGGAGACAATCAGCTTGCCCGAAAGGTCTCCGCCAAAATGTTTGTCGCCCGCCGCATTGAATGTCTCATAAGTACCCTGAATAATCCCCTGCGAGCCAATATAAATCCACGATCCGGCCGTCATCTGCCCATACATCATCAGCCCGGCGCGCTCCAGTTCGTTGAACTTCTCCCAGTTGGAAAAATGCCCAACCAGATTCGAGTTCGCAATCAGCACGCGCGGCGCGTACTCGTGAGTCTTAAACACGCCCACCGGCTTGCCCGACTGCACCAGCAAAGTCTCGTCGTTTTCCAATGCCTTTAACGCCCGGACGATAGCGTGATAGCAATCCCAATCTCGAGCCGCCTTCCCCGTGCCGCCATAGATGACCAGATCCTGAGGCCGCTCGGCAACTTCCTCATCAAGATTGTTCATCAACATGCGCATAGCCGCTTCCTGCTGCCAACCTTTGCAGGAAAGCGCAGTGCCGCGCGGGGCGCGAATGCGGGTGTAAGAAGAGGTAGGAGTTTCGATATCAACTGGCATAAGAATATGGTAGTTCGTCGGACGCGAAATCATCAATGGAAGAATGACTGCTTACCGGGTTTCCTTTTTCCAAATTGATGGCGAATTCAGGAATTGCACAATACACATAAATATGAGATCATTACACATCAAGAGATCACGCCAGGGAGTGTTCCATGCGGACGAATATCGACATTGATGACGACTTGATGCGGCAGGCGATGCGGCTTGGCGGAATTGATACGAAGAAGGCCACAGTGGAAGCCGCTCTTCGTTTGTTCATCCAAACGCGCGCCCAGGTTGGCATGCGGCGGTTTCGAGGCAAAGTGAAATGGGAAGGAAATCTCGAAGAATCCCGCCTGGGCCGCAACGCCCGGTGATTCGAATGGTGATCGTGGACACGACCGTTTGGATTGATTATCTCGGTGGCAACGCAAACGCAGAAACGGAGTGGCTTGACCGCGAAATGCCGCTCCAGAGAATCGGTGTTACCGATATGATCCTGTGCGAAGTGCTCCAGGGCATTCGTGATGCGGGCGAATTTCGACGGATACGAGAGCAACTTCTCACTTTCGACGTATTTCCGACGGGAGGCGCTGAAAACGCTATCGCGGCCGCGGAGAACTACCGTACGTTGCGTCAGCGAGGTTATACGATCCGCAAGACTATCGACTGCTGGATCGCTACCTTCTGTCTGCTAACCGGCAATCAACTTCTGCACCGTGACCGCGATTTTGATCCGTTTGAGAAGGTATTGGGGCTGCGGGTGGTGCACGCCGAGAGGGCTGACATCTAGCTCGGTGCCCCAGGTTCGCGACCGTCTTTTGGTCGCTAACCTGGGATCACAGCTTCTTCGCGATCACCGCACCGGCCGCCTTGTAATCTTAATCCTTGACAGCCTCTCTTATAATAGAAGTATCGTGACAATAAGTTTCAAGCGTGCGCCCGCCTCCAGAGGCGGCCAGATGTTTCCGGACAGTCCTCTCAAAATCTGTGCCGGAAACAAACGCTCTCTGACATTTTCGATTCCCCGATCGGCCTTGACAAACTGATCGGGACGAAACGGGGGTCGACCACCAAGAAACAGGTCGAAAACCAGCAACTCCTTATTCCGGAATACTTTGATATAAGTCCTTATTTTTCAGAGACCAAGCCCGAAAATTGCCCGTAACCTCATGATTCCTATAGGCAGGGGGGGAGGGGGGTACCGGTACTAACCAGTTAACATCGAGGCATTTCCGGAGCGGCGTTGACCGGGTAAAGGAAATTTATTTTCGAGTAAAATCTACTCCCACTCAATAGTGCCTGGAGGCTTAGACGTGATGTCGTACACGACGCGATTCACGCCGCGCACCTCATTCACGATGCGATTTGAAATCGTCTTCAGCACCTCATAAGGCAGTGGAACCCAATCCGCCGTCATGCCATCTTCCGAATGCACAGCGCGAACCGCGCAGGTGTAAGCATAAGTTCGCTGATCGCCCATCACTCCGACCGACATCACCGGTAAGAGCACCGCAAACGACTGCCAGATTTTCTGATACAACCCAGCCTTCTTGATCTCGCCGACCACAATCTCATCGCACTCGCGCAGTAAGTCGGCGCGTTCCTGAGTTACTTCACCCAAAATGCGCACCGCCAGTCCCGGACCAGGGAAAGGTTGCCGCTGCAGAATCTCCTCGGGAATGCCGAGATCCCTCCCGATCCGTCGCACCTCATCTTTAAACAAGTCTTTCAGCGGCTCGATCAGCTTGAGCTTCATCGTCTCCGGCAGTCCGCCCACGTTGTGATGCGACTTGATGACCTGCGACGGCCCGCGCACCGAGCGCGATTCGATCACGTCGGGATAGAGCGTCCCCTGCACCAGCCACTCGACTTCGCCTTCTTCTTGCAAGATGCGATGCGCTTCGGCGTCGAAGACCGCGATGAATTCGTTGCCGATGATCTTGCGCTTGGTCTCCGGATCGCTGACTCCCGCAAGTTTGCGCATGAAGCGCTCGGTAGCATCGACCGCAACAACGTGCAGCCCAAGATTGTCGCGCAGATTTTGCTGAACTTTCTCAAACTCGTTTTTGCGCAGCACGCCATTGTTCACGAAGACGCAAGTAAGGCGCGAATGCCCGCTCTCATCGCGCATGGCGCGATCCACCAGCACCGCCGCGACCGAAGAATCCACTCCGCCCGAAAGCGCGCAGATAGCGCGTCCCTTGCCGACCTGCCGTCTCACCTGCGCCACCGTCGCGTCGATAAAATGTTGAGGCGTCCACGAAGGCTTCGCTCCACAGATGCCAAGCGCGAAGTTGCGCAGGATGTCGGAGCCGAGCGGCGTGTGATGCACCTCGGGATGGAATTGCACCGCCCACATCTTGCGCTCAGCGTTTTCGATAGCGGCAACGGCGTTGGCAGTTTTCGCCGTCAGCCGGAAACCCGGAGGCAGTTCTTCGGCCGAGTCGCCATGCGACATCCAGACTGCGAGCAACTTGGGCAGTCCGTGAAAAAGTTGCGAGTCGGGTTCCTGGATCTCAACTTTGGCATGACCATACTCGCGTTTAGCCGCCGGACGCACCTTGCCGCCGAGCGCATACACCATGAACTGCAATCCGTAGCAAATGCCGAGCACGGGAATGCCGAGATCGAAAACGCTTTTGTCGGCCAGCGGCGCATCTTGGTCGTACACCGACGACGGCCCGCCCGACAAAATGATTCCGACCGGAGAGTAGCTGCGAATTTCTTCCAGGCTGGCGTTGAACGGCAAGACGACCGAGAAAATTTTCTGTTCGCGGATGCGGCGCGCAATCAGTTGCGAATACTGCGCCCCGAAGTCGAGGACAACGATGGATTGGGTTTCCACGGATGAGTGTCTCAGATCGGGATCATTTAGTCATTAAATCATTTAGTCATTTAGTCATTGAATCATTGAATCAGTCGGCGTGGTGCTTTTCAATGATTCAATGATTCAATCCCTCAATGACGCTACTTGACCACAATATTCACGAGCTTTCCCGCCACCACGATCTTCTTCACGATCTGCTTGCCCGCGATCGCCGCCTTCACTTTTTCGTTCGCCAGCGCCGCCCGTTCGACCTGATCGTTGCTCGCGCCCGCCGGTACCACCACCAGTCCACGCAACTTCCCGTTGACCTGCACCGGAATCTCGATCTCGTCCTCCGCTGCCAGCGCCGGATCGTACTTCGGCCACGGAGCTTTCAGCAGATTGCTCGTCGCTCCGGTCATCTCCCACAATTCGTGCGCCAGATATGGAGCCATCGGAGCCAGCAGCAGCGCGATATTGCGCTGCACATCCAAGATCAACCAAGCCGGAATTCCGCCAGCGGCGCGCGTCTCCTCGGCCCCATAAATCTCGTTCACCAGTTCCATGATGGCCGCGATGCAGGTGTTGAAATGCCAACGTCCCTGGAAATCGTCGCTAACCCGCTTGATGGTCTGATGCAGCTTGCGCTGAATGGCCCGAGCTTGGGGTCGCAACAACTCGCCCTGTAGAGACGGCGATTGCCCCGTCTCCGCAGACGCGTCAAGCCGCGCATCGACAGGATTCCGCAGGTAGAACCGGTACACCCGCCCCAGAAACCGCTGAATCCCTTCGATCCCCGATTCCTGCCAATCCAGATCGCGATCTGGAGGCGACGCGAATAAGCTGTACAACCGTGTCGCATCCGCCCCGTAGCGCGCCACCATCTCATCTGGTGATACGACATTGCCGAAACTCTTCGACATCTTCGCGCCATCTTTGATCACCATGCCCTGCGTGAACAACCGCGCGATCGGTTCGTCGTTCTTCACCAGTCCCATGTCGCGCATGAACTTCGTCCAGAAGCGCGAATAAATAAGGTGGAGAATGGCATGCTCCACGCCGCCAATGTACTGATCAATCGGAAACCAGTACGCGATGGTTGCGGAGTCGAACGGAGCCTGGTCATTGTGCGCGTCGGCGTAGCGGTAGAAGTACCACGACGAATCGACGAACGTATCCATGGTGTCAGTTTCGCGCCGCGCCGGCCCGCCACATTTCGGACAAGTGGTGTTTAGAAATGACGGCACATTCATCAGCGGCGATCCGCCCGACAGCGTGATCGGTACGTTGTCCGGCAAAATCACCGGCAGATCTTTTTCCGCCACCGGCACTACGCCGTCCTTGTCGCAATACACCATCGGAATCGGCGTGCCCCAATAGCGCTGTCGGGAGATGCCCCAGTCTTTTATTCGAAACGTAACGGTCGCTTTGCCGAAGCCTTTTTCCTCGGCGAGCGCCGCCATCTTAGTGATCGCATCGTCGCAGCTCAGTCCGTTGAACTCGCCTGAGTTCACCAGGATCCCACCCATGGTTGTAAAGGGCAGCGCCGGTTCCGCCATGGTTTCTTCCGGATCGCTGGCGCGCGGCAGAATCACCAGCCGGATTTCCAGCCCATACTTCTGCGCGAATTCATAATCGCGCTCATCGTGCGCCGGCACGCTCATGATCGCGCCCGTGCCGTAGTCCATCAAAATGTAGTTCGCCACCCACACCGGCACCGCTTCGCCGTTATACGGATTCTTAGCGTAGCGCCCGGTGAATACGCCATGCTTCTCGATGTTGCCAATATCGCCCGCTTCTTTCGCCCTCCGCTGCTCGGCGATCAACTCTTCCACCTGCGCGCGCAGTTCGGCATTGCGGGCAATCATGTCCACCACAATCGGATGCTCGGGCGCCAACTGCACCGACGTCGCGCCATAGATCGTATCCACCCGCGTAGTGAACACGGTAATCGTCGATCCCGCCGGCCCCACCGTTCCGCCCAGATCGAAATCCACCAGCGTGCCTTCGCTGCGTCCGATCCAGTTCTGCTGCATGATGCGGACTTTTTCCGGCCAGCCCTGCAACTTCTCCAGATCGCGCAGCAATTCGTCCGCATACTTCGTGATCCGCAAAAACCACTGTTCCAGTTCGCGCTGCTCAACCGGAGTGTCCTCATGCCGCCAGCACATCCCACCGACAACCTGCTCGTTAGCCAGCACGGTGCAGCATTTCGGACACCAGTTCACCTTGCTCTTCTTGCGATATGCCAATCCCGACTCGTAAAGCTTCAGAAAGAACCATTGATTCCAGCGGTAGTAATCGGGCAGGCAGGTCGTAACCTCGCGCGACCAGTCATAGGCGAAGCCAAGGCGCTTCATCTGCACCTTCATGGCCGCGATATTCCCGAGCGTCCACTCCTTCGGCGGAGTGTTGTTCTTGATGGCAGCATTCTCCGCCGGCAGCCCGAACGAATCCCACCCCATGGGATGAAGCACGTTATACCCGTTCATCCACATGTAGCGAGCCAGCGCATCGCCGATGGAATAATTGCGCACGTGTCCCATGTGCAGCGCGCCGGAAGGGTAGGGAAGCATCTCCAAAACGTAATACTTCGGTTTCGTCGAATGGGCCTCGGCGGCGTAAAGCGAAGCGTCGCTCAGCCAGCGCGCAGTCCATTTCTGCTCAATGCGCTGCGCGTCATAGCGGTCGTCGTTGCGCCCTTCGCGCGCGGTCGGGATAGGTTTGTCTTCCTGTGGCATAGATGAGAATAGTGCAGTAAAGAGTAATCTTTAATTTTACAACGGGCGGACCGCCAACACGCGCCAGACGACTTTGTTTGCCCTTCGTCGCACCGGACGCTAAACTTATAACCTTCGGAGTACCCATATGCTCGTTGTCATGCAAGCGCAGGCCACCGAAGAGCAGGTCCGCGCCGTTTGCCAGAAAATCGAAGCGCTCGGATACCGCGCCCACTCCATGCCCGGCGCGCAACGCACCGCCATCGGCATCACCGGCAACAAAGGCGAAGTCGAATGCGGCACGCTCGAAGAAATGCCCGGCGTGCAGGAAGTCATCCGCGTCACCAAGCCCTACAAACTGGTCAGCCGAGACACCAAGCCCGACAACACCGTCATCAAGTTTCCGGGTTTACAAGTCACCATCGGAGGCCCAGCTCTGGCCATCATCGCCGGCCCGTGCGGCATCGAGAGCCGCGACCAGGCGTTCACCATCGCCGAGCGCGTAGCCCGTGCCGGAGCCCAGTTCTTCCGCGGCGGCGCCTACAAGCCTCGCACCTCTCCTTATTCTTTTCAGGGCTTGGGCGAAGAGGGACTGAAGATCATGGCCGAAGTTCGCGACCGCTTCGGCCTGCTCATCGTCACCGAAGCCGTCGATTACGAATCGCTCGACCTGGTCGACCAGTACGCCGACGTCATCCAGATCGGCGCCCGCAACATGCAGAACTTCTCTCTGCTCAAGCGCGCCGGACGCGCCCACAAGCCGGTCCTCTTGAAGCGCGGAATCTCGGCGACGCTGGAAGAATTTCTCATGGCGGCCGAATACATAATGAGCGAAGGCAATTACAACATTGTCCTCTGCGAGCGCGGAGTGCGCACTTTCGCCGATCACACTCGCAACACGCTCGATCTCAGCATCGTGCCCGCCGTGCAGCGCCTCAGCCACCTCCCCATCATCGTCGATCCCAGCCACGGCACCGGCAAGCGCAACAAAGTAACGCCACTTTCCCGCGCTGCCGTAGCCGTAGGAGCTGATGGCCTGATGGTCGAAGTTCATCACGATCCCGACCGCGCGTTGTCGGATGGCATGCAGTCGCTATTTCCCGATCAGTTCGACGCGCTCATGACGCAGGTAAGGCAGATCGCGGCGGTGCTGGGGCGCGGCGTACCAACATCGAATCGCGTTCATTCGGAAGCGACTAGTTCCGCGGACTGATTCTATGAAACGACACTGGCTTTTCGTCCTGGCGTTTGCTTCCCTGTTTCTCCCGCCAGCCGCGCGTTGTCAGGATGACTCGACGAAGGCCGCACCTAAGCCGGTCTATCGCGTGGGGGTAGGTGTGAAACCGCCCCGCGAAATCTATGCTCCCGGTCCCGAGTATCCGAAAAAGGCGCGCAAAGAGCATCAGGAAGGGACTGTTGTCCTACAGATGGTTGTCGGTTCCGACGGCCTGCCACGCGACATCAAAGTTGCGCGTTCCCTCAGTCCCGAACTCGATGAGGCAGCCACGGTTGCCGTGAGGCAGTGGAAGTTTGTCCCCGCGACCAAGGATGGCGCACCGGTCGCTGTACTGATCAGTGTCGAAGTGTCGTTCCATCTTTAATCAGTAGGATTGTTGTTGTCTCTGATACCTCATCTGTTTTGAGCGAGGCTTTGTCCTTCTTGCGAAAAATTCTTTTCATCGCCGTCCTCGTCCCGCTGGTCCTGGCCGCCGGCTGGTACTACTTTCACGAGCGCGCGCTCCCTGGCTACGGCCCGCTCTACCGCGAATATGCTTACATAACTAATGGCAAGAGCAACACGGTTACGGTCATCGACCTGCTTAGTTTTCGGCCAGTACGAACTCTGCAGGTCGGAAACGATCCTACCGGAGTTGCGGCTAATCCTAAGCGCAATGAAGTTTACGTGGTTAACAGCGGTTCCTCGAACGTCAGCGTGATCGATGCGGAGCAGAATAAGGTTGTCGCTACCATCGGGGTTTACGGACGTCCCTTCTTCATTGATGTTTCTCCTGACGGACGCCGGGCTTACGTTGCCAATTCCGGGTCTGACAATGTTTCTGTTCTGGATCTCGATCGGCGCACAGTTGCGGCTACGCTTCATGTTGGCGGAAGTCCTGGCCTGGCACGGGTTTCGCCGGATGGATCTACCGTGGTTGTCACCAATCGCGCCGACAATTCTGTCTCCATCATCGACGCCGCGCGGCTGGTGGTGCGCTCCGCCATCAACATCTGCATTCATCCCGAAGACATTGCCATTCTGCCTGATTCCAGCAAGGCGTTCGTTTCCTGTTCGGGATCGGGACAGGTTGCGAGCATCGCTCTTAGAAACGCTACCCAGAAGGAGAATGAACTCCAGAACGACAAATTGCTGGCGCTTCTTGATGTGGGGAAATCTCCGGTTAGTCTGACGCTGAAGCCGGACGGCGGAGAACTGGTTGCTTTCAACTTCGACGCTGGCAGTATCTCCATCATCGAGACTACGGGTAACGAAGTTTCCGGCAGCGATCTTATCGGCGCGCAGCCTACTCGGGGTGTTGTCTCGCTTGATAACTCGCGCCTGTACATTTCTAACTTCGGATCGAATAACATCGCGGTCTACGACATCGACCTCGGCAAGGTTATCGCATATCTGCCGGTTGGGACGCATCCCGACGCGCTGGCGCTTTCACAGAATCAGAACTATCTGCTGGTCGTCGACTCCGGTTCCGGGGACCTCGCCGTAATTCAGAAACGGCAGCCCAGGAAGAAATTTGAGCCTTCGGAATATTCCTTGCTCACCATCATTCCCGTCGGCATGCAACCAAATCAAATCGTGGTGAAGTCGTTTCTGGCCACGAAGCATGCGGACGCGCGCTAGCGGCGAGCTTGCCTGGGGTGATTTATTAAATCAGCCAATGTGGCGGTAGAACAGATTTCCCATCACAGCTACTAATCGGTCGGGTGCTGCGTTGACGAGCCGTGCCGCGATGGTTTTCGCCCACAATCTTTCGTGAGAATGCGAAAGATTCGGGTAACGCCAATAGTAGAGAGGGGAACAAACTCCGCCCAAATGCTCCTTGAATGCAGTTAGACCCTTGTTGCTGCTGTCGGTGCGCCCCAGGTCGAGTTTCTCGCAGCCTGCAGCCTTGGCTTGCTGGATAGTTATCCAAAAAAGCAAGGCCATGCCTCCCGACGGATGCAATCGGGCATCGCTGCAGCCATACTTATAAGTGATGGTCTTTTTGTGGTTCAAAGTCAAGATACTGGCAATGGGCGCGCCGTTCTTGAATACAACTCGTATTTTAAGGCTGGCGCCGAAGCTCGCCATCAAGCTGCGAAACCACTTCAACGGTTGCGGAGGTAAGTGTTGCCTCTTCCGGGTCACGACCAGCAATTTGTAAAAATGCCCGAGCAGTCGCTCTGAGTTGCCTTCCTCATAGACTAATGCCTCGCGTTCGGCCCGTCGGATCTTACGCTGTACGGAGGTCTTATGGAAATTCCGAAAAATGTCATCGATGCCCGGCCGTAAATCGATGGCATGCAAGTAGTATCGGTGACTTTGTCCCAGCATGGTCGATTTACCAGGCGCGAAGCAAAGTGGTCGTACTTCGCAATAGTCAAATGTCCCGGCATCAACCACTTCCCGCACCGGTAACAAGAGTTCATCAAACTCAACTGGACTCTCCACCAAAGGATCGCAGTGATCTGAAAAAGGCAGTGACACCAGGCGGCATCCGGTAAGCCAACTCTTTACCTTACAGAACACGACGCCGCTGGTAAGTTCCGCGGCGGGCTCACAGCTCGTGTAAACCAGGGGTTCATACCCGTAAGCCAGCTTTAAGGCGGCTAACCATTCTGTGCGGTGAAACACAGATGATGCCGGATGCCTTTCGACTAACTCCGGCCATCGCTTATCTCGTAATGGATCAAGGACAAAGACACTCTTCGAGTTCAAGTGAGCCAGAATTCCTTTTTGACTTCGAAAACAGCGCCATGATATACGCGTTGCGCTGGTTCCGGATACTGTAAAGTGATTCCCTTCCGGACACTCCCGATGGTTTGCTATCGACAAGGCACCGCCCAAATTCCGCCATTGGTGTCCGGCTTTTGCAACTGCGCCACCCGTGACCATTACCTTGGTTATCTGTTGTAGTAACCTCACGCGACCGAGAATGAACCCTTATGAAACTTTGGCGCCTGCTGCTGGCGTTGATGTGGGTGGTCGCGGCCTCCGGGACCGCCCAGGCGAAGCAGCTTGCGATCGTGGCGGATGCGGCAAACTCCACCACCAATCTGACGAGCGCCGAACTGGTGAAGATCTTTAACGCGCACACCCGCAACTGGCCGGACGGGAGGCCGATCACCATCGTGCTGCGCGATCCGTCGTCGGCGGATATGCAGCTCGTTTTGAAAAGAGTCTTCAATATGACGGCGGACGAGGCACGCACCTTCATTCACACGCACGCCGGGACCATGGTGGTGGCGGATTCCGACGATGCCGTCCAACGTTTTGTCGCCAACACTCGAGGAGCAATTGGGGTGGTGGATCTCTACTCGCTTACCAAGGATGTGCGGGTGGTGAAAATTGACAGCAAGTTGCCGGTCGAGCAGGGCTACTTATTGAGGGGAAACTAGTCATGATTTCAGGAGCAACGATTTCAAGAGCGACGATTTTGAGAATAATGCGCACGGTGTTCGGCGTCAGTTTGTTGCTTTCCGCCGGAGCTATGTTTGCTGAAACCAGTCAGCGAGCGGACGTACTGCCGCTGACGACCAAGTCGGCGGAAGTTCGGCGTCTGGTGGAAAAGGCTTGGGACCTCGACCTTGACCAGGTCCAGCAGGAACAGGCGATTGAGGTTTTGCGGAAAGCGGTCAAGATCGATCCCAACTTCGCCATGGGGCATGAACTTTTGTCGCAGACCAGCCTGGACCCCGCCGAGCAGGTGCGCGAGCAGCAGAAAGCCTTTGCCTGCCGCAGTCATGCCAGTGCCGCTGAGAGATCGATCATCGAATGGCTGCAGGACGCGAACGATCACAAGCTGATACCGGCCATCACCAAAATGAACGATGTGCTCAGCCGCTATCCTCGCGACAAATGGGTTGTCTTTCTGGCGAACTGGTGGCTGACGCAGCAAACACAGTATGAGCGGGCGATTGCGGTCTTTGAGAATTCGGGGCTCGACTCTCCCGGCCTCATGAACAACGTCGCTTACACCTACGCCTACACCCGGCAGTTCGAGAAATCATTTGCGCTGATGGACAAGTACGTCGCGGCGTTGCCCAAGGACCCGAATCCGCAGGATTCCTACGCGGAAATTCTGCGTATGGCGGGACGGTTCGATCAGGCGATCGAGCACTACCGGGCGGCGCTGGCCCTCGATCCTACATTCTATTCGTCGCAATTCGGAATCGCGGACACGTACGCGCTAATGGGAGACCAGGCGCGGGCGCGTCGGGAGTACGAAATTGGCTTCAGGAAATTTCCTCTGCCGGAACTGCACCGTATTCAATGGAGGACCAGAGAGGCGACCACGTTTGTCCGCGGGGGCGATTATGCAGGAGCGAACCGCGCCTTCCGGGAAATTGTCGTCTACGCCCAAGCCATGCACATGAGCCAGCCGGAGGCTGAGGCCTGGCGCCAGATGGCGCTCTATCAGCAGCATCCCAAACGGGCGCTCGCGCTCCTCACCAAAGCCCAGGCTGCCGTGGAACAAGGCAACAATGCGATGGCGGCAGCACTGCAACAGGAATTGGCCCAGATCCTGCGCGCCCGTGTCGACGTCGCGGTCGAGATGGGTGACCAGCAAATGATCACTTCCACTCTGGCGCAGCTGGAACGGATGTCGGAGACTTCAAACGACAAGATTATCGACTCCGCTTACCACGGAGCCGCGGGCGCTGTACTGTTCTCCGGCCAGAAGTACACCGATGCCATCGCGCATTTGGAAGAGGACATCAACAATCCATTTTCTTTGCAACTGTTGGCCGAAGCTTACCAGAAGACCGGGGACAGCTCCCAGGCCCAGCGCACCAATGAGACGCTAGCGAACTTTAATGATCCGACGGTGGAGCAGGCGCTGGTGGTACCGGCGTTCCGCAAGTGTTACCAGGATCCCTCCTGCAACAGCAATCTGAAGGGCGTGTCCCTGAAGAAGTCGTTCCCGAGGACTTTATAAATCGTACGTTAAGACGGATAGCCCTTTGAATCGGCTGAATTTTTCGGAGGCGCTATTTCCAATCGAGGTTCGCGATGTCATCGAAAAAATTCCCGGTTGCGGTGTTGTTGTGTGGATTCATCACTCTTCTTACGCTGGGTCTGTCAGGCTGCGGCAGTTCGAGTAATTCCATCGGGGTTGCATTCACTAATGGCAGCACGCATGGCATCGATCAAGGTCAGACGGTTTCCATCACGGCTACGGTTACGAACGATTCGAAGAGCGCCGGCGTGACGTGGACGGTTTCGGGTGGGGGCACGCTGAGCGCTACCACGACGACCTCGGCCACCTACAACGCGCCCGCCTCGGTGACCAGCGCGTTCACGGCGACCGTGACGGCGACCTCAGTTACAGATACGACGAAATCGGCGACCTTGCAGATTACGGTCAGCGCTCTGCCCGCCATCACGATAACTTCTCTTCCCGCGGCGACTGCGGGGGTCGGCTACAGCCAGAAACTGAGCGAGTCGGGCGGAACCAGTCCGTATAACTGGAACATTACCGGCGGGGCGCTACCTCCGGGATTGAGCATGGTCATCGCCACGGGGGTCATCAGCGGCACTCCAACCACGATTGGCAGCAACTCGGCGACTTTCGAGGTCACTGATTCTTCGGCTGGAGGCAAAACATCCTCCGCACCCCAGGCGATCACCATTACCGTGAGCGCGCCTCCGCCGTTGAGCATTACGACTACAACCCTGCCGGCGGCGACAATTGGCACGCCATACACCGCCGCGTTGAATGCCACCGGCGGAATTCCTGCCTACACATGGAGCGTTACGGCGGGGAGTTTGCCCGCTGGTTTGACCTTGAGCAGCGCGGGCTTAATCTCGGGCACGCCGGCCGGAACCTCCGCCAGCACGGCCAGCTTCACCGTGACCGTGACCGACTCGCAGACGCCGACGCCCAATACCCAGAGTGCCGGCCTGAGCATCGCCGTTGCGATTGCAACTCTGAAGATCACCACCACGTCGCTGCCGGCCGCCATCGCCAGCACGTCCTACACTGCCACGGTGAACGCCACCGGCGGAGTTCCTTCCTACACATGGGGCCTCAGCGGCAATCCGTCCTGGCTCTCCATTAACCCCACGACCGGAGTGCTCTCGGGCACCGCGCCGGCCACGGCCGGAACCACTCCGACCTTCTCGGTTACGGTCACCGATTCGGAAAGTCCGACGCAAGAAAGCGTCGCCAACTTCACCATCACGATTAATGCCGCGGTAGCCTGCACGGGCACAGACAACAACCTCCTCAAAGGAAACTACGCCCTGTTGCTGAATGGCTGGAGCGGTGCAACGGCAGCCTACTCTAGTGCAGGTAGCTTTACAGCCGACGGAGCGGGACACATTTCCGGTGGACTCCTGGATGTGAGCGATCAGCGAAGCGCCTCAGGGCCCGGGAGCGGCACGTTCACCGGAACGTACTGTGTGGGCTCGAACAATCTCGCCACGATTAACTTGACCTATGGCGGCGGACTGGGCGGCACCGGCACTTTTGAAGCCGCGCTGGACGCGAGCGACGGCAACGGCCACATCATTTCCTACGACAGCGACAACGCGAAAGTTTCGGGGTTACTGCGCAAGCAACAGACTACTCCATTCTCAACCAGCGAGATCAATGGCAACTATGCCTTTGGACTCGTCGGAGCCGATCCGAGTGCCAACCGCTTCGCCGTGGCTGGTGAATTCAACTCCAGCGGCCACGGCTCCCTTTCTGGCGAAGATGACAGCAACGACAACGGAACGCTTCAGACTGAGCAGACTTTCACTGCCAGCGATTTCAGTGTGGCGAGCAATGGTCGCGGCACGGCAACCATAGCCTTCAGCACTGGCAACACGAACTTCGTCTTCTACGTGGTCAGTGCCTCCGAGTTGCTGATGATGGCAGTGGACACAGAGACACCGCCGACGATACAAGCCGGCCAGGTGCTGCTGCAAAGCGGCACGTTCGCCGATGCGTCTCTCGACGGCGTCAGCGTGATGGGATTTGAAGACCTCGATATGGGAAACACGCCAGCCACGCCGGAAGCGCAGGCTGGACTCATCACCGTAACCAGTCCGGGCTCGTTTACCGCAACCGTAGACGACAATGATGGTGGAGTAATGACCTCGGTTGTCATCACAGGCGACTACAACGTGTTGTCAAACGGACGCATGACGCTCAGCAACGTCACTGGATGTACAGGAGGTTGCGGTACCCAACAACCTGTCTTCTACCTCGTTGGCCCGAACCAGGGTTTTCTGGTTGGGACCGACGTCAAGGTGGACTTTGGTACGCTGACACCGCAGACGGGAAGCAGCTTTGACGCCTCCTCGTTGTCCGGGAATTACCTGGGTGGAAGTCAACCGCCGGTCAGCGCGAACGTGGATGAGGAGGTCGACTACGTAAACGCCGCTGGCGGCACTCTTACCGGAATATCGGACAAGAACGGAAGCGGGGGGCCGTCCTCAAGTGCCATCGACGAGACTTATGTCGTGTCATCCAACGGGCGAGTGGTCGTGAGCCAGAGCGGCGTCGAACAGTTGATCCTCTATATAATTTCCACCTCGCAGGTCGTCGCCCTGCCGACGACCAGCAACAACCCGTACCTGACTGACTTCCATCAGTGACGTGACGTCAGCCGAAATCGCGGACCGATGGCTCGTGCCACCGGTCCGTTTTTTTCGATGGCCGGCAGCCGGCAGTCAAAGCCATAGGCCCCTTGCTGCGCTCCGGATGACGATAACAAAGGTGCTGAGAGCTGATAGCTGACAGCTGATAGCCAGGAGCTAAGTGCTAAGTGCCGTCTTCCGGAAGTGTTCCAGGATGGCTTCGGCTTGAGATTTGGTCACTACCGCCGACAGCGCGGCTACGTCCGCTTGCTTCACGGCCTGCAGGCTGCCGAAATGTTCGAGCAGGCGGCGGGTGGTGGATTCACCCACGCCGGGGATTTCTCTTAACTCGGTGGCGCGGTCGCGGATCTGGCGGCGCTTGCGATGGAAGGTTACGGCAAAGCGATGGGCTTCGTCGCGGATCATCTGCACCAGATGCAAGACGGGAGAATGATGGTCGAGAACGACGGGGTCATCCTCCTGTCCGTGGACGTAGATAATTTCTTCTCGCTTGGCGATGGCGGCCAGCGGCTGGTTGATGATTTCGAGGGCTTCGAGCGCCTGGGCGGCGGCGTGGAGCTGTCCCAGGCCGCCGTCGATCAGCACCAGGCTGGGCATGGCCTTTTTTTCTTCCTGTAAACGCTGGTAACGGCGCGTGACCACTTCGCGCATGGAGGCGAAATCGTCTACGCCGGCTACGGTCTTGATGATGAACTTGCGGTAGTCCGATTTCTTCATCCTGCCGTCTTCCCACACTACCATCGACGCCACCGTTTCTGCTCCCTGAATGTGCGAAATGTCGAAACACTCGATGCGCTTGGGTGGCTCGGGGAGGGCGAGCGCGTCCTGAAGGGCTTCTTGAATGGCGTGCGCGTTGGGCTTGAGGACTCGGAAACGCTGATCGTAAGACTGTTTGGCGTTGTTGCCGGCGAGATCGATGAGTTCGCGCTTGTCGCCACGCTGCGGGACGGTGATGTGGACTCGTGTGGCTCGTCCGCCCTCGCCAGCCAGTTGCTCGCTTAGGGCTTCTTCCAGCTCCTCGCGGTCTTCGAAGTCGACAGGGATGTAGATGTTGCGGGGGACGTAGGGCTGCGCAAGATAGAGCTGCTTGACTAGCGCGGAGAAGAATTCGGCGGGATGGAAGGAATCAATGGAGCGACGAGCGTCCTCGCCCGTCATGGTGTTTGCGTCGTAGGATCCACGGGGCGAACTGCGCTCGCCAGGACGGGCGGGGACGCCCGTCTCTTCATTGCCCGGTGCGTTGGGTTGCGCGGCGAACTCGGGCAGGTCTTCCCAGAAAAACTCGCGGCGGTCCAGAACTTTTCCTCCGCGCATGTGGAACAGGTTGACGGCCAGCATCTGGTTTTCGTAGTGAAAGCCGAAGACATCGGCGTCGTCGCCTTCAGCGGCGGCGATGCGCTGCTTCTCCTGCAATTGCTCGACGGTCGAGATCAGGTCGCGATAGCGGGCGGCGCGTTCGAACTCCTGCGCCTCGGCGGTTTCCGCCATGCGCTCACGCAGAGATTTGACGAGGTCGGGTTGGCGGCCTTCGAGGAAGAGCTTTACGTCGCGCACGGCCTCGGCGTAGATCTCGGGCGTGGTCAGCTCTTTCACGCACGGACCCAGGCACCGCTTGATATAGAACTGGAGGCAGGGGCGCGGATGGTTGCGGGTTAAATCCACTTTGCAGGATGGGATCAGGAAGTGACGATGAATCAGGTCGACGATGCGATAGGCGAGATTGGCAGGGAAGTACGGGCCGTAGTAGGCGCTGCCATCCTTGCGCAGGCGGCGGGTTACGTAGACGCGCGGGAAACGCTCGGCCAGGGTTAGCTTCACGTAAGGGTAAGTCTTGTCGTCGCGCAGCAGGATGTTGAAGCGCGGCTTCTTTTGCTTGATCAGGTGATTTTCGAGGGCGAGCGCTTCTTTGTTATTGGCGACGACGATGTAGTCGACGTCGACGGCTTCGCGGACGAGCGTGCCGGTTTTCGCGTCCTCCCAGCGGCCTTCGTGGAAATAGGAAGCGACGCGCGAGCGCAGGTTCTTGGCCTTGCCGACGTAGATGACTTCGCCTTCGGCGTTTTTGTAGAGATAGACGCCGGGGGAAGCAGGCAGGGAGCGGATTTTCTCGGGGAGATCCATGTTTCTACCAATTCAGAGCTGAGGTGAGATGGACTCGACCCGGTGTCCTCGTGCCGGGTGGGCCCACATCGCCATTGATCGCCGCTCTCTCCATATTTACCCTATGTGCACGAGCTGTGGCTAGCGCACCCAAGACCGGGTATCTACCAACCTTAGATGGTTGGCGAGCGATCGCGATTGTTGCCGTGTTGCTTGATCATGTCGCGGAATACTCGCGGCTGCGAGGTTATCCGAAGCTAATGAGTTTTACCCACGTTGGGCCGAACGGCGTGAGCCTGTTCTTTGCCATCAGTGGTTTTCTGATTTGCTCGCGCCTGCTCGAAGAAGATCGGGCGTTTGGTCAGATCAGTCTTGGAGGTTTTTACATTCGTCGGGCCTGCCGGATTCTCCCGCCCGCGCTGTTTTACCTGATCGTGATTGGGGTTCTGGCGCTGTGCGGTCTCATCATAGTCAGCCCCTGGGAGTTGTGGAGCTCCGCGCTCTTCTTTCGTAACTACCTGCCTCCGCACTGGGTCAGCCGAGGATGGGGCGGATACACGGTACACTACTGGTCGCTGGCTGTCGAAGAGCATTTCTATTTGTTCTGGCCGGCGGCGCTGGTGTTTCTGGGAAAAAAACGAGCCCGATGGGTCGCCCTGTGGCTGGCCTTTGCCATTGCCGCATGGCGAACCTGGGATTTTCATCGGCATTGGTTCGACCGGCTGATTCCGGGATTGTTGTTCGGTTGCCGCACCGACGTGCGACTTGATGCGCTACTGCTGGGCTGTGTGGCGGCTTTGATTCTGGACGACCACTCGGTTCGCACCGCGTTCTGTCATCGCTTCAAACCGTGGATGTGGTGGGTGTCTGCGGCATCCTACGTGGCCGTGCAGTTGGTCTACCTCGGGCAGCGGTCACGGAGTTACTCTTTGCTCGAGTCGGTGCTTTTGCCGTGGGTAGTGGTCGGGACAGTGTACGGACCGAAGATGTTCATCACGACGTTACTGGAGTCCCGCCCCTTGAAATGGATCGGCCGACTTTCCTACAGCCTATACCTGTGGCAGCAGTTATTCTCAATTCGCGCCGGGTCGATTCTCTCGATTCTTCAGACGCCCCCGCTCAGCATAGTCATGATTTTTCTTTGCGCTTGGTTGAGCTATCGTTTCATCGAACGTCCCTTCATCCGGTGGGGCCACCGCTTGGCTCCGCCGCTTACGGAAGGGCGCGACGATCTCGCTCTGCATCGACTCGAAGGATTGAAGTCTGGGAACGAACTGCCTGAAGTTACCGACAAAACCGGCTAATGGTTGGCCGGCTGGTTCGTGAGTAATTGGAACGCTCGAAGCAGGAGACCGGAGGTAAGCCCTTCATGCGCCATTGCGGATCGATCAATGGACCTGCCGATCTCTCATCCCGTAAAGGATTTTCGAGGAAATGAAGGCCATTGCGGATACCGGTTTTGTGGTGGCATTTTTGAACCGCTCCGACCGATACCACCATTTGGGCAGGCGAGATTGGGAGAGGGGTTTCGGAACCGTTTCTGACCTGCGAAGCCGTATTGGCGGAGGCCGCGTTCCAGGCCGAATCGGTGAGTAGAGTTCTGGCGCTGATGCAGGACGGATTTTTGAGAATTGCGTTCGATCTAACAGCGAACATTGAGGAAGTCGCGGCGCTGGCTGAGCGCTATCGAGACCGCACGCCCGATCTTGCAGACTTATGCCTGATTCGCATGAGCGAACTGCATGACAATCTGCCCGTGCTCACGGTAGATGAAGGCGATTTCCAGTTCTATCGGCGGAACAAAAGAGAAGTAATTCTGATCGTGTGTCCACCGCGACGTTGATTCAATTCCTAAGGGACCGCGTTCCGCGGGCGGGAGCCGCGGCAAGCCGCGTCTCTACGGCAGGAGACGCACGCAGTACGGCGTGCCCGCAATTGATTTCCAGCCGAGCGCTGCCAGTGGACAAGGTGGGCATGACGTCACCACCAATTTCGCGTTGGCCTGTGCCAGCAGGTTATAGACGTTCTGCCGCACTGCTTCGGGAGCGTCCCAGAACTGTTTGGAGCCTTGGTTCTTATCCCTGCTCGTATCCATGTTCGTATCCATGATCTCGGCGACGATGCGGAGCTTTCCCAAGTGGGCCCAATACGCGGATGCGCCGTCGCCGATGACCGCGACCTTGTCTCCGGGAACAGCCCCCATGCGGCCAAGCTCTTTGGCGGCGACGAGATCCTGCCAGGTTGAGTTCGGACCACTGCCGGCGATCGCAAGATGATTGGTGAGGACGCGAAGCGTGTAGTCGGCTGTGCCCAACGCCATCACTAGAAACACCGCGACGGCCACGCAGGCGCCACCCTTTTGAACTTCGGGACGAAGTCGCACCGCTGCGATCAAGGTGAGGAATAACACCAGAACAAAGCCCCCGAGATGACGGTCATGTTCAAGAAGAGGAAGGTAGATGCCGAGGCCGGCGATCGACAGCGCTATAAGTGGCCATAACTCGCGCAAACGGGCCAGCCATAACTGTCCACTAAGTAGTGCCAGGATGATGACTCCGGCGACTAACTCCGGCCGAGCACGAAACAAGAGTCGCGCCTCGGCTGGGGCTGTGCTCGCCAGAACTTCCAATTGAGGTTTTAACTTGAAATGCCCTTGCAGCCCCTCGTTCCAATAAGAAGGGTCAGCCCAGGGCGGATAAGTGGCGACGAGGGGGCCGTCAAACTCAAAGAGCGGAGGATGCCGCAGCAGTTGGCGCGTAGGATGAACCGGGTGTCCACTGCCCGGGACTTCTCTTTCTCCCTGCCAGTTTCTCCAATAGGTTCGGGGAGATACAAACCACGCGTAGTTCAGCTTCCCCGAATCACCAAACGTGAAGCGGCCCTTCTGGTGCGACAGCAGGAAAATCAACGGAGCGGAGGCGCACAGGAAGACCACGGCGGCTAGAGCCATTCCGTGTCCCCAGCCTGGGCGCGAGCGTTTCCATAAATAGCCTGCGGCGAGAGTCACAAAGCCCAGCGGGAACAATATTGCTTTCGTCCAGTAGCCAAGGGCGAGAATGAGGCCAAACAACGCGAATTTCCAGAGCGTACCGCCCTGTCGGAGGCGCAGCAACATCCCCGCCGTCAGGCAAACGCAAGCCAGCACGGCTAGATCTGGCGTGACCTCAAACATTCTTTCTACTTCCAAAGCAGTCCAGAGAAATATCGCATAGGCCAGGGTTACCAGCGCCCATTCCGGCAAGGGCGCGCTGGCATGCGGATTTGCGTCCGCCGGTGGTTTGTCCGACATTCGCTCGCTGGCGAACGCTAACAACGCGTGCAACAGAAAGCGAAACGCGAACAGCGCGACTACGAAAACTCCAAAGTTGACCAGGTGAACCAGAGGAAATTCCCACCTTGGCGGAGGCTTCGCTGCTCCTAGAACGAGCCCGACTGTCCAGGGGTATAAAGGGCTCCAATAGGCGTTGACGGCGTTCGCCCAATCGTGACGAAAAAAGGAGTCGCCCACATCGAGGTACGACATGCCATCGCGATTCATGGCGTAGCGACCGAGCGACGCGTGCAGCAGGCCAAGAACGAGGCTGGCAAGCAGGAGAACGGGCTCCAACGGAGCCTTCGAAAAAAGACGATTTAGCATCGGGAGGCTCTAGCGATCATGCCTCTGACTCTGCCTGACGTCTGTGACCGCAACCACAATGGTTCTGTTCAATTAACTGGGAGGCGACTTCAGCCGCGGGTCAACGGTAGCTGGTAGCTCTCTACGCACTCCATCCCTTTGCAAACTCCACCAGACTGCGCAGGGCGATCCCCGACGGACCTTTGGCGATCCATGGTTTAGCCTCTTCCATCCAGGCGGTGCCGGCGATGTCGAGGTGAATCCAGGGTGTGTCTTCGGCAAATTCTTTCAGGAACATGGCGGCGAAGATGGCGCCGCCGTACCGGCTACCGGAGTTGACCATATCGGCGATATTGGATTTGAGGTTTTCTTTGTACTCATCGTCGAGCGGAAGGCGCCACATCTTCTCACCGGCTTGTTTATTGGCGCTCGCGAAGCGCTCGTACATCTGGTCGTCGCTGGCGAAAATTCCGGCGTTCACGTAGCCGAGGGCCACGACCACCGCGCCGGTCAAGGTGGCGGCGTCTACCAGATGAGTGCAGCCGAGTTGGCGGGCGTAGTAGAGGCCGTCGGCCAGGATGAGGCGTCCTTCGGCGTCGGTGTTGATAATTTCGATGGACTTGCCGGACATGGCGATCTGCACGTCTCCCGGCTTTTGCGCTTTGCCCGAAGGCATGTTTTCCGTGGCGCAGATAATCGCCGTGACTTTCACCTTGGGCTTGAGCAGGGCAATGGCGCGCATGGCGCCGATCATGGTGGCGGCGCCGGCCATGTCGTATTTCATCTTCTCCATGCCGTCGGCGGGCTTGATGGAGATGCCGCCGGTGTCGAAGGTGACGCCTTTGCCGACCAGGCCGAGGTGCACATCTTTTGCCGCGCCCTCGGGTTCATAGCGCAACACGATCAGCGCGGGAGGTTCGTCGGACCCCTGAGCCACTCCCCAGAAGGCGCCCATCTTCAGTTGCCTGATCTCGTCGGCGCCGAGGACTTCGCACCTCAGGCCAACCTCAGCGGCCATCTTCTTGGCACGCTCGGCGAGTATGGTCGGGGTCATGCGGTTGGAGGGTTCGTTGACCAGATCGCGGGTGAAGTTCTGCGACTCGGCCACGATGCGTCCAGCCAGCATGGCGCTTTCGAGGGGCTTGGCATCGCCGGGCACGACAATGGTGACCTCGTCGATCTTCTGGTCGTTTTCCTTGTCCTTGCGATCGCTCTTGTAGTAGCCGGGATCGAAGTCGCCGACGAAGGCGCCTTCGACGATGGCGCGCACTCCTTCGTTGGCCGCCACGGTGCTCTCTGGCAGAACAAAGGCAAAGGTGCGGATGCTTTTGCCCTTCAGGGTGCGGACGGCGGCACCGGCTAGTTTGCGTAATTCCGCGGCCGAAAAGGCTTTGGCTTTGCCACCACCCAGCAAGAGCAGGCGTTTTGCTTTCAGCCCGGTGGGGTTATGCAGCAGCGTGGTTTCGAACGCTTTGCCGGTGACTTCGCCGCTGGAAAGCACGTCCGTGGCGGCCTCGCGCACGGCGGCGTCGGTGGATTCGACAGAAGGTGCGGGCTTGTCTTTTTCAGCGCGGTCGTTTTTCTTTCGATCTTCTTTCTTTCGATCTTCGCTTCGATCAAGCACCACAACGACCAGGCAAGCGGTTTCCAGTTGAGACGGGACGCAGGAAGAGAGGTTCGTATTCATGATGGACTGTCCTCAGTATCCACGGTGGAAGGGGAAACGCGCAACTTAGGTAGGGGCGGCGGCTACGCCCGCCCGGACAGCCGAGGGCGGCTGTCCCTACGTTTTTCTTCCCCGGGAGATGGCTTCGCGGGCTTCCTTGTCGGCGGTGCGACGGCGCTCGGTCTCGCGCTTATCCCACATCTGCTTGCCTTTTGCCAGAGCGAGTTCGACTTTGATTTTGCCATTCTTGAAATACATGCGGGTGGGAATCAGGGTGAGTCCCTTTTGCTGGGTCTTGCCTATGAGCTTACGCAGTTCTTCTTTGTGAACCAGAAGTTTGCGGGTCCGCAGGGCGGCATGATTGGCAGAGTTGCCGTGCTCATAAGGGCCGATGTGGCAGTTGAGGAGCCAGAGTTCGCCGTCCTTGAGCAGGCCGTAGGCATCCTTGAGATTGGTCGTTCCGGCACGGACGGACTTTACCTCGGTTCCGGTAAGTACGACTCCAGCCTCGAATTTTTCGAGCAAGAAGTAGTTGTGACTCGCGTTCCTATTAACGGCGGCGTCTCTTTCGCCGGAGGCGGTAGGCTGCCGGCGCGGATTCTTCTCCCGATTGGGCTGGGTCTGGTGGGTAGTCTGCTTGGCCATTGCTGAAAAGACGCTGAAGAGAAAGTAACACGAAACCCAGTTGCCAGTTGCCAGTAGCCAGTTGCCAGAACAGGGAAGACTGAAAACTGGCTACTGGCTACCGGCAACTGTTCCAATGGGACCTGTACTAATGAGTGTAAACACCGACGTACCAATCACTTCGGGTGCTAGTTGGTGCGATGCTATAATCCAAATTTCCGGTACTTTCTTGGCGTGACGGCCCTTTGGGATGCCCGGCTTGCTGGCTTTTTCGGGTGGTTGGATGAGTCTCAAGCTTGGTGAGTCTGGGGTGGTGAGTCTGGGCCGGTGCCGCCGGCGAGAGAGATTTTTATGAGGACTGCTTGATGAGACGCCTGGTTCTTCCGGCTCTGTTTGTTCTGCTGCTGCTCTGCTTGAGGCCTCCGGTTTTTGCCAAGAGTGATTCCGCCAAGGTGTTTTATGAGAAGGGCACCGACGCCGAAGCGCGGCAAAACTACGAGCAGGCCTTTGACTATTTCAAGCAAGCCTACAACCTGAAACCGAAAGACCTGAGGTATCGAACCGCGTTCGAGCGGACCCGCTTCCTGGCGGCATCGGCGCACGTCCATCGCGGGCAGATTCTGCGCGATGCAGGCAGGCTCGACGAGGCGGCGGTGGAATTCCAGAAGGGGTTGGAGATCGATCCTTCTTCGTTCATCGCGGTGCAGGAACTGAAGCGCACGCAGCAGATGATTCGGGAGGCGCAGAATCCGCAACCGCAGGCCGTGTCGCCGGGTACGACCGCCTTGCGCAAACGGTTGGAAACGGCGCAGGGCCCGGTGGAACTGGCGCCGATCTCGAACGTGCCCATCACGCTCAAGGTTACGGAGAAGTCCAATGTGATCTATGAGACGGTGGGCAAACTGGCCGGCATCAACGTGCTTTTCGATCCCGATTACACGCCCCGCCAGGTGCACGTTGAACTGAACAATGTGACGCTGGAAGAAGCCCTGCAAATTATTTCCTTTGAGACCAAAACCTTTTGGCGTCCGGTGACGCCCAACACGATCTTTGTGGCGCAAGACAATCCTGCGAAGCGGAAAGAGCTGGAACAAAACGTCATCAAAACTTTTTATCTTTCCAACCTTTCTCAGCCGACCGAATTGCAGGATGTAGTGAACGCCATGCGCACCATCCTCGAGGTGAGCCGAATTCAGCAATTGCCCTCGCAGGGAGCGATCGTGGTGCGCGGCACTCCCGACCAGGTGGCACTGGCGCAGAAACTGGTGGACGACCTCGACAAGGCAAAGCCGGAGGTGCTGATCGAAGTCGCGGTGATGCAGGTGAGCCGCGACAAGGCGCATACCCTGGGCATCAACCCTCCGACCAGCATCTCGGTCTCGCTGCAGCCCAATATCAGCACTACAACTTCGAGCACTACAACCGGTTCGACCACGGGTTCTACATCGTCGTCAAACGGCATCAACCTGAATACGCTCGCCAACCTGAACGCCACCGACTTCCAGGTGACGATTCCGCAGGCTACGGCGACGGCATTGATGAGCGACACCGATACCAAGGTCATCCAAAGTCCGCAGGTCCGAGCCTTGGACGGACAGAAGGCTACATTGAAGATCGGCGATCGCGTGCCGGTAGCGACGGGTTCGTTCCAGCCGGGAATTGGCGGAGTCGGTATCAACCCCCTGGTCAACACGCAATTTCAATATCTCGACGTGGGCGTGAACATCGAGATCACGCCGCGGGTGCATGCCGGACGGGAAATTTCCTTGAAGTTGTCGATGGATGTCTCGGACGTGGACTCGTATGTGAGCATTGGCGGCATCAGCCAGCCGGTGATCGGCCAGCGCAAAATCGAGAACGATATCCGCCTGAAAGACGGCGAAGTCAGCCTGCTGGGCGGCATGATGGAGGATTCGAAGACCAAGTCCCTGACCGGGATCCCGGGCCTGGCCTCGATCCCGATCCTGAAATATCTTTTTGCGCAGGATACCTCCGACCACTCTACCAACGAAATCGTGTTCGTCCTCATCCCGCACATTATCCGTGGGCCGGAGGGGCAGCGTGGCAGTGCCGATATGCTCGACGTGGGTACGGCCAATGCGCTAACACTGAGACGATCGAACAGCAAGCCGGCAACGCCGGCGAGTACGGCTGCGCCGGGGGCCCCGGCGTCTTCTCTAGGAACCCCACCCGCACCGGTAGCCGCTCCGCCGCAGCCGCAGGCGGCGATGCCACAGGCGCCGCAGAATCAGGTTCCGCAAAATCAGCCTCCACAAGCCCAGGCCGGTGCGGGAACGTTCCTGTTTGATCCGGCGACCTTGAGCCAGGCCAAGGGGTCGACCTTTACCGTGAATGTCATGCTTTCCGGCGGGCAGAACGTGTACTCCGTGCCCGTGCAACTCAACTACGATCCGAATCAGTTACAGGTGATCAACGTTTCGAATGGGGGATTCCTGTCACAGGATGGGCAGGCGGTAGCATTAGTACATCGCGATGATCCTGCGACCGGCACGCTGCAAGTCACGGCCACGCGGCCTCCGGGCGCTGGCGGCGTTTCGGGACAGGGCGCGGTGGTGACGCTCACCTTCATGGCCAAGGGACAGGGCCAGTCCGCTCTGACCATCACGCGGGGCGGAGCACGGGACCCAGCGATGCAGCCGATTGCGATGAGTGGAGCGCAGGCGGCCATTACCATTCAGTAAGCGCGTTGGAGGAAGTTCTCAGTTCCCGGTTCTCAGTTCTCAGTGAAAACCGGGGGTGGTTTTACTGACAACTGACAACTGAGAACCGATTTATGCACCAATCGATAAATATGCGGGAGTCCGGGCCGGCGGTTGGCCGTCGGCAGCACGGGTTTACGCTGATCGAGTTGATCGTCGCCACGGCCATCCTGGCCATCCTGGTGGGGGCGGCGTTTCCGCTGGCAAAAATGACGATTGTTCGGGAGCGCGAGCATGAGCTGCGCTACGACCTGTGGATGATTCGCGATGGCATTGATCGCTACAAAGACGCCGCCGACCGTGGAGCTTTCCAGATCAAGGTGGGGAGCGAAGGCTATCCTCCGGATCTCGACACGCTGGTCAACGGCGTGGATGTTGCCGGTAAGAAACTGAAATTTCTCCGCAAGATCCCCGTCGATCCCATGACCAAACAGGATTGGGGACTGCGCTCCATGCAGGACGATAAAGATTCGACTTCATGGGGTGGGCAAAGCGTTTTCGATGTTTACACCAAGTCGGACCAAATCGCTTTGGACGGCACGAAGTACAAGGACTGGTAGAAGTATCTGGTAGAGGTATCTGGTAGAAGTATAAGGACTGGTAGATGAGATTCAGGTCCAAAGCCCGCAATTTCAAAGTACGCAACCGGGGTTTCACGCTGATCGAGATGGTGGTGGTCATCAGCCTCATCCTGGTGCTGCTGTCGATTGCGTTGCCGATGTACAACCAGAGCATCCTCCGCGCCAAAGAAGCCAAACTTCATCAGAACCTGACGACGCTCAATAAGGTTATCCAGGAGTATTCGCTCGATAAGAAGCACGCGCCCCAGTCGCTTGACGATCTGGTGCCCGGCTACATCAAGTTCATCCCCGAGGACATCACCGGCGGCAACACCTGGCAGACGGACGCGGAGGATTCCGAAGATGCGTGGGATCCGAACCAAACCGGTATCAAGGGCGTGCACAGCGGTTCGAATGAGACGGCGAGCGACGGCACTCCCTATTCGAGTTGGACGCACTAGATCAGGAAATGAGTCAGGAGATGGCCAGTAGAGGGACAGGACGGAGCCGCGGATTCACGCTGATCGAGATGATGGTGGTGATCAGCATCATTCTGATCCTGTTGGGGGTAGCCATACCCATCTACAGCCACAGCATCACGGCGGCGAAAGAGCAAAGCCTGCGCAAGAACCTGGAAACACTGAATCAGATGATCTACCAGTACACACAAGACAAGCAAAAAGCGCCGCAGTCGCTAAGTGATCTGCAGACGGCGGGTTACGTGAAGAGCATTCCGGATGACATCACGGGCAGCAATACCTGGGATTTGGAGCAGGGAGAGGACACGATTATGTCGCTGGACCAAACCGATACTGGCGGCATCATCGGTGTTCACAGCGGTTCGAACAAGATTTCGAGCGACGGCACCGCGTATTCGACCTGGTAGAGCGGTTGTCAGTTCTCAGAAGTGGTCTCACAAACGTCTCAACAGGATCAACATGCAAGCGAGTTGAACCATGCCGAGAAAATTATTGCTATGACGTTCCCAACGCACCAGCAGGCGCCGGAAGTTCTTC
>JBEKIB010000056.1:0-29691 GCA_050011975.1 Terriglobales bacterium
GACGCGGTGCAGTCCGGACTTGTCATAGGTAAGCTGGCCTTCGTGGATGATGAGGCCGGCTTCGTGTTTGCCTTCGAGAATCTGCGGAATGATTTGATCGAAAGGGACGACTTCCGTTTCAATGCCGGGCGCGAATAGTTGGAGCGCCAGGTAGGCGGTGGTGAGTTTGCCGGGCACCGCGATTTTCCTGCGCTTGATTTCGTCTTGCGTGAAGGGCCGGCTGGAAACGAGCATGGGACCATAACCGTCGCCTACGCTGCCGCCGCACGACATCAGCGCATAGTTTTCCTGAATGTACGGAAAGGCGTGGAATGAAATCGCGGTCACGTCGTAAACGCCTTCCCGCGCTTGGCGGTTCAAGGTCTCGATGTCGCAAAGGGTATGGTTGAACTTCAGTCCGGGCACGCGAACTTTGTTGGTGGCCAGGCCGTAAAACATGAATGCGTCGTCGGAATCCGGGCTATGGGCCACGGAGATTTCTCGAACTGGAGAAGATACTGTACTCATAAGATTCCTTAATCCTGTGCTATTAACTTACAACTGGTCTCATAAAAAAGGGCGGCTGTAGAGACGCGGCTTGCCGCGTCTCCGGAGACGGGGCAAGCCCCGTCTCTACAGGGGGAGAAATTGCGGCATCGCAAAAGCGATGCCCTGATACGAAACCCGCGTTCAGCGTTGCGAAGAACGCCGTTGGTGCCAGCGAGTGGCGATGGCGGCGGCCATCAGCACCTTGATGACTTCCGCAAAAACGAACCAGTAAAGGCCATACCTGATGGCCAGAGAAACGGAGTGCGTAAGCACGGCAAGCCAACTGAGTCCACCGGCGAAGAGCAGCACTTCCGCAGCCAGGGCTGACAGCGCGGCCCAGCCGAAACGGCGTGAGCTGTGCTCGTAGATATAGCCCGCGACAAACGCCACCAGTGGATAGGCCATGAGGAATCCACCGGTCGGGCCGAGTATGTGGCTAATTCCGCTGCCCAGAATTGCGGGGCTGAATACGGGCAATCCGAACGCACCTTCGGCGAGGTAGAGCGAGAGCGCGGCGAACCCGCGACGCGAACCGAGGAGCAAGCCCACAGCGAGCACCCCGAAATTTTGCAGAGTGAGTGGCACTGGCGTGAAGGGTAGGGGCACGGTCACGCGCGCGCACAAGGCGACGAAGAGGCTGGCGGTGATCACGACGGCCGCCTGCTTCGCCCAGTCCTTTCCCCGATCCCGACCTACGGGCCGTGTCTGCTGGCCTAGGACTTGGGTAGCTACTTTAGACATGGCATTCCTTTCCTCGCGGCGGATTAAACTTCAGGCGGCGAGTGGTCGAGGCCGTCGCGTTCCGCTCGGTGGGCCGCCGAACGCTTCATTTGCCGCCGGACCCTCATGTAGAGCGTAAGCGCAACCGACACCACCACCGCAGTACTGACTCCCAAGATGAGAAACCACCAGAGCATCCGCACAACGCACTAGGATAGCAGATGGGCGACGACGAGATTGTGCCAGAATCACAGAATGAGAAGAACACCGGTCCGCAGTCAGCCCTTCTTCGCGGGCTTAGCCAGCGCTTTACGCCGATTCTCAACATTCTTCGAAACGCGCTCCAGTCGCTTGCGGGCCAGCTTCGACCCCGTGGCAACCTTCTCAATATTCGCGTACGCCTCGGGATTGTTCGTCTTTTCCCGAATTTCCTTGAGGAAGGGATGAATCTTGGCGAAGATGAAAAACATCTCGCCGCAAATGCCGGGCTGCAGGAAGAGCTCTTCGTTGACCGCGCCGTGCAATACCAGCGATGCGGCCATATCCCAGTAGCCGCCGACCTGGCGCATCCAGGCATTTTCCTGGCTGGGGAATGCGTTGGCGACTTTCAGGACATCGTCGGCGCTCTGTGGCCAGAATTCCGTCGTAAACCAGTTTCTCGCCTTGCGCATCTCCGCTTCGCGGCGGAGGTCGTAGAGTTGTAGAACCACCAGGGCATCTTGCGCGGTCGCTTTGTTTGCCATATTTTCGCCTCGTCAGTTATTTCTTAATTTAGTTAAGTTCCCGAAATTTCGTTCTAACAAACCATTGCTTTGTCAGATTCTTGACATGTCTGCGGTTGCGCCCTCTACGGCGCGCTCGTAATCGCATTCTTTGTTCGGACACGAGATTACCGCTCCGTCTTTGCGCAGCCGTTCCACCAGGTACTCGTTTCCGCACTTCGGACACTTCTCGGGGATGGGCTTCGAAGCGGAGGTAAACTTGCACTTCGGATAGTTTCCGCACCCGTAAAACGTGTTGCCCTTGCGCGCGCGTTTTTCGACGAGTTCGCCTTCTTTGCATTCGGGGCACTTCACGCCGATGAAGTTCTGCTTCACATATTTGCAGTCGGGATATCCACTACAGGAAGTGAACTCGCCGAAACGGCCGTGCCGCAGAATCAGGTTGCGTTTGCATAGCGGGCAGATTTCATCGAGCGGAATGTCGGGCACTTTCTTGCCCTGATCGAGCCGCCGTGTCGTCTTGCAATCGGGATAGCCGGTGCAGGCCATGAACTGGCCAAAGCGCCCGCGCTTCAGCACCATGACGCGGCCGCAGTTTTCGCAGTATTCCTCTTGCGCGATCTCCTGCGTTTCGGCCGTGTCGAGGTCGGGCAGATTGATGGGATTCTCTTTGGTGAACTTGCAGGTGTCAGGGTTTTCCTTGTCGTAGGTGCTGCAGGCATAAAACGAGCCGTGCTTGCCCCACTTGATGACCAGCGGCGCTCCGCAGAGTTCACACTTTTCGTCTGTGGGTTTCTCCATACGTTTGATGTTTTCCATGTGCTTTTCGGCGTATCGGAGATCCTTGGAGAACTTCTGGTAAAACTCGGTGAGCGCGCCGTTCCCCGTCTGCTTGCCTTCTTCAATCTCGTCAAGCTCTTCTTCCAGGCGCGCGGTGTATTGGAAGTCGAAAATATCCTTGAAGTTCTCGACCAGCAGATCGGTAACGACCAGGCCAATTTCGGTGGGCACGAATTTGCCGCCGACCTTCTGCGCGTACTGCCGCTCCTGAATGGTGCTGAGAATGGTCGCGTAGGTGGAAGGCCGGCCGATGCCGCGCTCCTCGAGTTCCTTCACAAGAGAAGCTTCATTGAAGCGCGGAGGCGGCTCGGTGAAATGCTGCTCCGGGCGCAGCGCCTTCAGGGTGAGCTTCTGCCCGGCTTCGAGCGGCGGGAGTTTGTGCTTCAGTTCCTCATCTTCTTCGTCTTTTGTGTCCTTCGCCTCCTCATACACCTTGAGGAAACCGTCGAACTTTGGCACCGAGCCGGTGACGCGGAACTGGAATACTCCGTTCCCGGATTTGGCATCAATTTCGACGGTCGTCTGGTCGAACACGGCGGGGTTCATCTGCGAGGCGACGAAGCGCTGCCAGATCAGTTTGTAAACTTTGAATTCGTCTTCCTGCAGATATTGTTTGACCTGGTCGGGATGGCGCATGGCCGAAGTCGGGCGAATGGCCTCGTGCGCCGCTTGCGCTTCTTTCTTCTCCTTATACGTATTGGGAGAATCGGGCAAATAGTTGGCGCCGTACTGCTCCGCGATGTACTCGCGAACTTCGGTGATCGCCTCGGCCGAAACGCGCGTAGAATCGGTCCGCATGTAGGTGATCAGGCCGACCAGTCCCTCGTCGCCGATCTCGACACCTTCATAGAGACGCTGCGCGATCATCATGGTGCGCTTCACGCTGAAGCGCAGCTTGCGCGAGGAATCCTGCTGCAGCTTGCTGGTCGTGAACGGCGGAGTGGCATTGCGCCGACGCTCTTTCTTTTCCGCGGAGCGGACGAGCCAATCGGCGTGTTCGAGCGCCAGGCGGATTTTTTCCGCTTCCTCGCCGTTGGTGATTTCGATTTTCTCCTCGCCCTTGCCCAGGAAGCGGGCGTCGAATGCGGGAGGCTTAGCGGCGGCGAGATTGGCGTCGATGGTCCAGTATTCTTTTTTCTCGAAGGCTTTGATTTCGCGTTCGCGATCGACGATCAAGCGGAGCGCGACGGTCTGCACCCGTCCGGCCGAAAGGCCGCGACGGACCTTGTCCCATAGAAGAGGAGAGACCTGGTATCCCACGAGGCGATCGAGCACACGTCTAGTTTGCTGCGCGTCGACCAGATTGCGATCGATGTCGCGGGGATGCTCGAAAGCGGCCTTGACAGCGCGCTGGGTGATTTCGTTGAAGGTCACGCGGCGGATACGGGCGTCGTCGCCGATGTCGTCGGTCTTTGTTTTAGCCTTGGCGCCGGTCTTTGATTTTCCCTTCGTCTTCTTCTTTTTCTTGCTGGACTCTTCGCCGAGTTCGTCGGCAAGGTGGGCGGCGATGGCTTCGCCTTCGCGATCCGGATCAGGCGCCAAGTAGATATGATCAGCCGAGAGGGCCAGCTTTTTCAGCTTGGCTAAGATTTTTTCTTTTCCGGGGATGACGACGTATTCGGTATCGAAATTATTTTCGACGTCAACCCCCAGGCTGCTTTTGGGCAGGTCTTTCACATGGCCGAAAGAAGCATCGACCGTGAATCCCTTGCCCAGATATTTCTGGATAGTTTTCGCCTTAGCCGGCGATTCGACGATGACTAGACCTTTGGACAATGGTTCCTCAGTTTCGCGGTAATGGAATTGAAGCTAGCACGAATTGGCGAATTGCAACAAGCAGCTCCCAGCTTTCAGCTGTCAGCTCTCAGTTAAACCCTTTTACTTTTTGCATTAGGGACGACAGCATCTTTTTCACCTCTACCACCTGCACTGTAAGGCGCTGATACGCCTGATCGCGCAAATAGTCCAAATCATGAGCTAATAGAAGTTGGTGCTCAAGTTCGCTTGCCGATCCCAGCGCGATCTGCAAAAACCGAGCCATCTCTGCGTCACCTTTACGGCAGCAGCCTTCGGCGACATTCATCCAGATCGATGCGGAGGCCCGCCGCATTTGGCTTGTCAGGCCGAACATTTCATCCCGCGGAAAAGCTTTGCTCGATGTGTAAACATCCAGAGTCAAACGATGTGATTTTTCCCACACTCTGAGATTGCGAAAACTTTGCACGAAAGCACTCCGGTTCTCACTGAAAGCTGATGGCTGAGATCTGACAGCTAAAAGCTTTTCACAAAATTCTTCCCTGGCAATTGCCGTATCTTGCCATTCAGCTCCAGGTCGAACAACGCGGCGAAGATTTCTGAGGAGGACATTTCGTTTTCCAGCAATTCGACCAGTTGATCGATGTGCGTGGATTCATCGGCCTTGAGCAACTTGAGGATATTTTTTTCGTGGGGCGAGGTCGCCTCGTCCGGGAATAGAGATGCGGTTTCTGGTTCGGGGGATTCATTCTGCATGGAACTGAGCGCGACCTGCACTTCCGCCGGAAGCTCTTCCCACACGTCTTCCCAGGTGGCGACGAGTTTCGCGCCCTGCTTGATCAGCGTGTTCGGTCCCCAGGAATTCTTGTTGGTTACGTTGCCCGGGACGGCGTAGACATCGCGGTTTTGTTCGAGCGCGAGGCGGGAAGTGATGCGCGTGCCGCTGTATTCCGCGGCTTCGACGACCAGTACGCCGGCGGACATGCCGCTGATGATCCGGTTGCGGATGGGAAAGTTTTGCGGGGCGGGCGAGGTTCCGACCGGGAACTCGGTGATCAGCGCGCCGCCGAGGGCGATGATCTGCTCGGTGAGCCGCGTGTTTTCTTTCGGGTACATGACGTCGATTCCGGTGCCGAGCACGGCGACGGTTTTTCCCTTGGCGGCAATGGCGCCGCGATGGGACGCGGTGTCGATGCCGCGCGCTAATCCACTGATGATTACGAGGCCGCGAGCGGCGAGGTCAGTGGAGAGGCGCTCGGCCATGCCGCTGCCGTAGGGCGTGGGATGACGCGTTCCGACCATCGCGATGCCGGGCTGCTCCAGCACCTCGACGCTTCCTTTCACGAACAGGATTACGGGCGGGTCGTAAATTTCCTTCAGCCGTGAGGGGTATTCGGGATCGCTGAGTGAAATAATTCTTGCGCGCGCTTCGACTGCCTTCGCGCACTCCTGCTGCGCCAGTTCGAGCGACTTTCCCGTGGCCAGCGATTGTGCGGAAACGGCGCGCATCCCCATGGCTTCGAGTTCGGTGAGGCTGGCATGGAAGACGCGCTCGGCGGTGCCGCAGTGCTCGATCAGTTTCTTGATGCGCGTGGGGCCGAGTCCCGGAGTCAGGGCCAGCGCGAGCCAGTAGGTGCCTTCGCGAGAAGCGGGGTTGCAGGCGGCAACGGCAACATTCGACATATGGTGTGACCTTAGTGCGGCGGAAGACCCTGGGCTTCAGGCTTCGAGCCACGCGCTTCGAGCGAACCGGATGCCCCGCAGTTCGCAGCTCGCAGCTTTTTTGCCTGGCAACCCAGAATTAGCCCACTACCCAAAAGGCTGTCAAGGATGGCGCGCACATCACTTTTGGTAGAATTCGTAAAGTGATGAGCCGGCTAAAGATCTCGGCCATTTCCTACCTGAACACGGCGCCTCTCATGTGGGATTTTGAGCATGGCCAGGCAGGCGCGGGCCGAGTTACGAACAACGATTTTGAAATTTCTTACACCATCCCCTCAGCGTGCGCCGAGGCCTTGCGCGCGGCGACGGCCGATATTGGCATCATTCCGGCTGCAGCTTATACGACGGTTCCCGATCTCGTCATCATTCCGGACGTGGCAATTGCGGCACGGCGGGCGGTGCGGTCGATCCTGCTGGTTAGCAAAGCGCCTGTCGATTCCAGGTGGACGCAGGTGCGCACGGTGGCGCTCGATACTTCTTCGATGACCTCGGTCGCGCTGACGAAGATTCTGTTTGCGAAGTGGCTGGGCGGAGCGCGCGAGTATAAGGAGATGGCTCCGAATCTCGATGCCATGCTCGGCGCTTGCGATGCGGCTTTGCTCATCGGAGACCCGGCTCTGCAGGTCGACCGCACGCGCTATTTCACGCTCGACCTGGCGGAGGAGTGGGTGGCGCGTACGGGCAAGTCATTCGTCTTCGCGTTCTGGGCCATTCGCAAGCAGGCGCTCGCCGGACGAAATGGGGCGGCGATCGCGGAGGTCTTTAAAAAGTCGCGGGATCACGGGCTGTCGCCGAAAACACTTGAAGCCATTGCGCAAGAGTGGGCGCCACGCCTCGGCCTCGCGGTCGAGGTTATTCGCGTCTATTTGACGCATAACATCCATTACTATCTCGACCCTCCGTGCCTGGAAGGGCTTGCGCTTTTCTATGGCCTGGGCGCGGAAATTGGAGCGCTTCCGCGGGCGCCGGGGCTCGTTTTTGTTTAGAGTCATCTGATACGCAAGCCGTTTTGAGAATGGACGAATCATGTCCACCACCGTTCGAACTCTTCTTCTGATCACTGCTTCCTCACCGGAGATCCAAAGGGTGCGGCGTTCGCGTGTCCTGAACTTCCAGCAGATCACCATGCCCTATCTTGCCGCCTTCGCGCCGCTGCATTGGACGGTGGTCCACATCGACGAGGTGGTGAGGCCGGTCGATTTTGGGATGCAAGCGGACCTGGTGGCAATTACGTTCCACACCCCGAGTGCGCCTCACGCGTATGCCATGGCGGACCGGTTTCGGCAGCGGGGAATTCCGGTGGTATTGGGTGGACCCCATGTCACTCTGATGCCAGACGAGGCGCAAGCGCACGCGGACGTGATCTTCGTCGGGGAAGCCGAATCCCACTGGCCGCATTTCTTGCACGAGTTTGACGCGGGGCGGCATAGCCGCAGGTACTGTTCCACGGAACTCCCAACGCTGGAACATGCCCCGATGGCGCGGAAGGACCTGTTTCATCGGCGCGACCATACGGCTGGAGTCCTGTTTGCCACGCGCGGCTGCCCATACCGTTGCGATTTCTGCACGCTCGCAGTCATGTACGGGAGCCGCGTGCGCCAGCGCAGCGTGGATTCTGTCGCAGAAGAATACGGTTCTTTTCCCGGCAAGGTGATCATTCTGTGGGATGACAACATCGCGAGCGACATGGAGTATGCCAAGATGCTGTTCCGGGCGCTCGCTCCCCATCGCAAGTGGTGGAGCAGCCAAGCGAGCATCCACGCGGCTCAGGACGACGAGTTCCTTGAGTTGGCGGCGAGCAGCGGCTGCCGGCAACTGTTCGTCGGGCTGGAGTCCATCTCGCAAGCCAGCGTGAATGAAGTGCACAAGCGCTTCAACCGCGTGTCCGACTACGGTCGCGCCATTGAGCGGATCCATTCCCATGGCATAGCAGTGCAGGCGGGTATCGTCTTCGGTTTCGACAACGACAAGCAGGCGATCTTCGGCGAAACGTTGGACTTTCTCGAGGCGGCAGGAGTACAGAATGCGACGTTCAACATCCTGACTCCCTTTCCCGGGACTCGGCTGTACCAACGTCTGGAAGGCGAGGACCGGATTCTGACGCGAGATTGGAGCAAGTACAACGGCCGGGCTGACGTGGTGTTCCGGCCCAGTCAGATGAGCCCAGAGGAGCTCTTGGCCGGATACCAGTATGCGAACCGGAGCTTCTACTCATGGAGGAGCGTATGCAAGCGCTTGTCGCGCTCTCCGGTCGGGTTGTCCTGGACTTTACCCTTAAACTTGGCATACAAGTTCGCCTTTTCGGTAAGCTGCTCTAGTCAGGCATTTGCACCAACTACCCCAAACGGCCCTTTATGAAATCGCGATAGCGCCTGGCATTTCCTTTTAGCCGGATGGCAGGCTTCTTGTTAACATTGCATCTTGCCAGACGCGACTAGGCTCCAATAAGGAAAAGATGCGTTTGTTTGCGATCGTCCTGCTCGTGACGAAAAAGAGCGCCCTGCGATGGCTGATCCATCTTGGCGGCCCCAGCCTGATTTTGCTGGGGTTGGTCGATAACTCGGTCATCCCTTTGCCGGGGAGCACGGACGTGGTCACCATTCTGCTGGCCGCGCACCATCGCGAGCCGTGGTTCTACTACGCGATCATGGCGACGTCGGGAGCCATCATCGGCGGATATCTTACTTACCGCATGGCTCGCAAAGGTGGTAAAGAAACTCTGGAAAAGAGATTCTCGAAGAAAACGACCAACAAGGTGTACGCGATTTTTGAACGCTGGGGCTTCGCGGCCGTTGCGATCCCCGCTCTGCTTCCGCCGCCGTTTCCCATCGTGCCCATGCTTTTGGCCGCCGGCGCCATGCAGTATCCCACCAGGAAGTTTCTGACCGCTCTGGCGGTAGGGCGCGGCATTCGGTTCACCATCCTGGCTTATCTCGGATTCCACTACGGCCGACACATCGTGAGGCTTTTTGACCTGTACTACTGGCCCATACTTTTGGCCCTGATCGCTTTCTCCGCGCTGGGCGCACTGTACGGCCTGTTCGAGTACAAACGCAGACAGAAAGCCAGCGGCTCTGGAACTCCGCGCCCGAGATCGCAAGCTCGACGCCGGACGGCCTAGTCCGTCATCGCCTGAGGAATCAGACGGTGGAGAGACGGGCGTCTCGCCCGTCCATTCGGGCGAGGACGCCCGGCGCTCCACCACCAAACTCAGCTAAAATAGCCATTAGCGTGGGGTGAAGAGGATGTCCCTGACCAAACAGCAAGCTTTGGAGATGTTCCGGTCCGACGATCTGATCGGGATTGGCATGGAGGCGGACGCGATGCGCCGCAAAATGCATCCTGAAGGCGTCGTGACTTACATCATCGACCGCAACATTAATTACACCAACTTCTGCACGGAATATTGCACGTTCTGCGCGTTCTATCGTCCGTTGAAGGGGCCGGCGGCTAAAGAAGGCTACATCCTCGATTTCGATACCATCTACGAAAAGATTCGCGAGACCGTAGAACTCGGCGGCACGGGCGTGCTGATGCAAGGCGGTCTGCATCCAGATCTCAAGATCGACTGGCACGAACGGATGCTTAGCGGCATCAAGCAGCGCTTCCCGAAGGTTCATCTGCACTGCTACTCGGCTTCGGAAATTCTGGCGATTGCCGAGTACAGCAATCTCAGCGTGCGCGATACGATTGCGCGGCTGCGCGACGCTGGCCTCGATTCGATCCCGGGCGGCGGGGCTGAGATTCTTGACGATGAAGTCCGCTACAAAATCGCGCGCCTGAAATGCCTGACCGCGGATTGGCTGGAGGTGCATCGTACCGCACATCAGCTCGGCATGCGCACCACCGCGACCATGATGTTTGGCGTTGGCGAGTCCGTCGAACACCGGATCAACCACTTTCAGTGTCTTTACGATTTGCAGCAGGAAACGGGCGGGTTTACCGCGTTCATCCCGTGGAGCTTTCAGCCCGCCCATACCGCACTCGGCGGACGCCACTGGGATGAGGCCACGGCGGTCGAATACCTGAAGGTGCTGGCCATTTCGCGGCTCTATCTTTCGAATTTTCTGAACGTGCAGTCGAGTTGGGTAACGCAGGGATTGAAAGTCTGCCAGATGGGCTTGCGCTTCGGCGGCAACGATGTGGGCTCGGTGATGCTGGAGGAGAACGTCGTCCGCGCCGCGGGCGTCGCCAACTGCACAACCGAAGAAGAATTGCGGCGCATCATACGCGATGCGGGCTTCCGTCCGGCGCAGCGGGACACGTTGTACCGGCAATATTTTCTGAACTGAGCGAAACCAATTGAATCATTGAGGCATTGATTCCAATGATTCAATGTCTCAATGATTCAATGGTTCAATCCCTGATGACGCGCTCACTCGCCCTCGCGTTTTTCGTTCTCAGCGTCCTGCTGCTTGCGAGCGCGCAAGAGTCTGCACCTGCGGCGAACGCGTCCTCCATTGCCGGCTCAGTGGTGCAGGAACCGGGCAGCCAGCCCCTCAAGAAAGTGCTGGTGCAGGTCGTCGCAGAAGACCAGAAACAGGGCGGAAACTACACCGCGTCGACCGATGCCGACGGCCATTTCCGCATTGAGAACGTCCTGCCCGGACGTTACCGGATCTTCATCGAGAGAACCGGGTTTGTCGGAGTGAATGGGCGCGGGCTCAAGTCTGACACCAACGTCTTCACGGTTCAAGCCGGGCAGTCGGTGGAAGACCTGCTGTTTCGCATGTTGCCCACGGCCGTCATCAGCGGACGCATCACGGACGAAGATGGCGACCCGATGTCCGGGGTTAGAGTGCTCGCACTCAGAAAAGTGCCCGGGAAGGCAACGCGGGAAGGAGCCGGAACCGAGGCGACGAACGATCTTGGCGAGTATCGTATCGCCGGTTTGTTTCCTGGCCAGTATTGGGTTGTGGCCATGCCGCCGCCGGACTTCCGCGATTACGAGAAGCCGCAGGAGAAGTCAGCGCCTGGCGATAACCAGAGCGTCCCCCAGCCCGACACTCGTTACGTCACTACGTACTATCCCGGCACCTACGATGCCATGCAGGCTGCGGCGGTGACGCTTAAGGCGGGCGACGAGATGCCGGTCAACTTAACGCTGGTGCCCGCTCGAACCTATCGGGTTCGCGGAACCGTGACTGGCGTCAACCCAGGCCAGAAGCCGGTGGTGGAGTTGTTCCCTAAGGCGGGCGATTCTATCCGGGCAAACGCAAATGAAATCGGGCCGGACGGGCAATTCGAAGTGCGTGGCGTCGCGCCGGGCTCTTACGTTTTGAGGGCAGGAGCCGGCGCGGGAACGCAGTTGCTCACCGTGCGGCAGGATATCAGCGTCGTTGCGGCCGATGTGGAAGGCGTGAGGCTTACTCCTCTGCCTACATTCACGATCTCCGGTCATCTCCACATCGAGGGCAGCGCGTCGGGAGACCTCACGCAGTACGTGGTAAACCTGCGCCAGGCCGAGCTGCCGGAAGACCCAGGCTTCTTCATGTCCCAGGACTTCTTTGGGACGAACGCGTCGGTCGACCGGCTCGGCAACTTCGACTGGAAAGACGTGAACCCCGGCACCTACGTCGTGCAAGTGTACGGAGGCGAGGGACGGGGTAGCTTCTTCCTGAAGTCGGTGATGCTCGGCGGACGCAACATCGAGACCGGATTCACGGCAAGCGGGCCGGCAACGCTTGATCTGGTGGTGAGCTCCAAGGGAGGTACGGTCGAGGGAACGGTCGTTGAAAAAGGAAAAGATGTGGAGAACGATCATCCGGTGGCGAACGCCACGGTGGTGGCCGTGCCGGAAGAAAAATATCGCAAGCTTCCCGATCGCTTCGGGATGGGATCGACGGATCAGCATGGACGCTTTACAATTCGCGGCCTGGCTCCGGGCAGCTACACGCTCTATGCCTGGCAGGATCTGGAGGAGGCCGTTTGGCGCGATGCCGACTTTCTGAAGTCCCAAGAAGCGAATGGCAAGACGATGAAGGTGGAGGAAGGCTCGCATCAGACGGTCGAACTAAGGCTTAGTTCAGCGGGTGAGGAGTGGCGGTGAAAGCCATTGAGACATTAGATCATTGAGTCATTGAATCATTGGGTCAGCGGAAGGAAAAATGATTCAATACCTCAATGATTCAATGACTCAATGGTCTTGTGCCGATCAGGTACAATACTTGGGCTGCCTTCTTTCTCTTTATTGTTCGTGGTTGAGTTCATGGATTTGACAATCACTTCTTCCCCGCTAGCCTTGATCTTGATTCTTACCTCCAAGGGCCTGGTGCCCTACCTTCGCCACCATTTTCTGGACAAGACTTTCCAGGGGCTTTACCAGGTCAATGCGTTTGATCTGGCGCTGCTGATTCCCTATTTCATTGTGCTGATCATTTTGGCAGCTTATGGCGCGCACCGTTACTGGCTGGTCTATCTTTATTACAAGCACCAAGGGAAGAAGACGACGGAACCCGCGGCTCATTTCCGTTTCGATGACCTGCCGCGGGTGACGGTGCAGTTGCCGATCTTTAACGAGCAATATGTGGTGGACCGGCTGCTTGACGCCGTGTGCCGTCTGGAGTATCCGAAAGAAAAGCTCGACATCCAGTTGCTCGACGACTCGACCGACGAAACGGTCGAGGTCGCCCGCCTTTTGGTGGATCGCTACGCCGTGTTGGGACATCCGGTCAAGTACGTGCACCGTGAGAATCGCGAAGGCTTCAAGGCGGGCGCTTTGGAAGCAGGATTGAAAACGGCGAAGGGCGAATTCGTTGCCATTTTTGACGCTGATTTTGTTCCTCCACCCGACTTTCTGATGAAGTGCATCCATCACTTCACCGACTCCAAGGTGGGCATGGTGCAGACGCGCTGGACGCACATCAACCGCAATTATTCGTTGCTGACCCAGGTCGAAGCCATTCTGCTCGACGGGCATTTCGTGCTGGAACACTCGGGACGGGCGCGCAGCGGCGTCTTCTTTAATTTCAACGGCACGGCCGGCATGTGGCGGCGCGCGGCCATCGACGAAGCCGGCGGCTGGGAGCATGACACGCTCACGGAAGACACCGACCTTTCCTATCGCGCCCAGCTTAAAGGATGGAAGTTTCTTTACTTGCAGGACGTCGAATGCCCGGCCGAGTTGCCGGTGGAAATGACCGCATTCAAGACGCAGCAGGCGCGCTGGGCCAAAGGGTTGATTCAGGTCTCCAAGAAAATACTCCCTAAGGTGTTCGCGAGCGACGCATCGCGGCACGTGAAAATCGAAGCGGTGTATCACCTGACGGCCAACGTCAGCTATCCGCTGATGATCGTGCTTTCCGTCTTGCTGATGCCCGCGATGATCATTCGCTTTTACCAGGGATGGTTCCAGATGCTCTATATCGACCTGCCCCTGTTTGTGGCTTCGACGTTCTCCATTTCCAGCTTCTATCTCGTTTCGCAAAAAGAGTTGTTTCCGAAAAGCTGGCTGCGATCGCTGCTCTACCTGCCACTATTGATGTCTCTCGGAATCGGGCTGACCATCACCAATACAGTGGCCGTGCTCGAAGCGCTCGTCGGCAAGCAGACCGCCTTCGCCCGTACTCCGAAGTATCGCGTCGAATCGAAGCAGGACAGAGTCGGCGCGAAAAAATACCGCAAGCGTTTGGGGTGGGTTCCGTGGATTGAACTGCTGATCGGAACTTATTTCGCGCTGGCGGTGTTTTACGCCATCGACAATGAGAATTACTTCACGGTTCCCTTCCTGCTGTTGTTTGTGATCGGGTACTGGGTCACGGGGCTGATGTCACTGCTGCAGGGGCGGTTTGCGGGACTCTCGGTGGGCTCGGAAACCCACACCAAGCCATTCCCGGTGGGGGTGTAGACATCGGATCATTCAGTTATTGAATCATTGAGTCATTTTCCCCCGTCCGAGGTTCCAATGATTCAGTGATTTAATGATTCAATGATTAGGGGAGCTTGAACTCAACGCTGATCGCGATCTCGTTCTTCACGGGCCTTCCGTCGAGTTCAAACGGCTTGTACAGCCAGTGCTCCACCGCGTCCACGGCGGCTGGGGCCAACGCGGGCGGGCCTTTGACAACCTTTACATCGCGCACCGTTCCATCTTCCATGACCATGGCGGTCAGAGTGACCGTACCCTCCAAGCGTGACAAAAGAGCCTGCGCGGGATAAACCGGCTCAACATGATGCACGAGTTGTGTGGCCGAAACCTTTTGCGACACCGGCGCAGAGCCGGCGAGGATCGGCGGGGGCTCGGCCGAGGTGGTTTCATCGGAGGGCGAATCGGTGGGGTGCGAGTCGGCGTGCGATCCAATCTGCGAGTTGGGAACCTCGTGCGGGACAGCCACATTGGCAGCCATGTCGGCGAGCAAGGGCGATCGATCGGCCCGAGATCGACCCGCCTGAGTTTTCTTTCCCGCGACCATCTCCACTTTGGAGGCGAACTTCACCGGAGTTCCGGCTAAGGGCTTTCCGCTGGATGAAAACAGGAATTCGCCGCCGGGACTTGCTTTCCAGATCAGGGCGATGTCGGGCGGATGCCTGTCGGGCGGGTGCGCGGTTGCGACATTAGCGGTTGTGGCATTGGCAACAGAAGATGGCGTCCCCACGTGCGCCTTGCCATCGGCCTCATCCGGACCGTGCCACCCGAGGTAGATCACCAAGACAAGCAGCGAGATCGCCACCAGGACGACGCCACCCAAAACGAACGGTCGCGATCGGGTACCGAGAAAAGCGAGGGCCACGTCCCCGACACGATCCGACGCCGGTAGGAGGCCGGAGGGTTGCGGCTTCTCAACCGCAGATGGAAGCTTCGGCGCGGCCGACGATGCACCATGCGGTTGCGATGCGCGCGCTCGTTCCGCGAGCGACGCCAGTTGCTGAAGCAGAGCAATATGTGGTTCCGTGAAGGCTGCGGGCCGAGTGGAAAACACTTCGAGAATTCCATTGATCCCGCGCCAGCCCTGAATCGGCAAGACGACAATCGAATGCAAACCAAGGCTGCGGCAGACTTCCACATCGACCAGCGGATTATTCTCGGTATCTGCGCAATGCTGAATTTTTCCATTGCGCAGACACTCCCCTGAGATTCCAGTGTCGGCACTCAACCGTGCGCCAAGGGCGGGAGCGGTGTCGCCACTGCGTGCGCGGCAGACCATGGCACCGTCCTTCCACATTGCAAGAGCGGCTCCGGACGCACCCGTCAGTTGCCGGGCAGCGTCGGTGATGGTGGCGAGCATCGGGTCGAGGCGATGGTCGCCGGCGGCGATGAGATCCTTCAGTGACGACAGAGCTGTGCTCTCGTCAAGGTTTCCCGAGTTGCCGGAACGATTGGAGGAGGTCTCCAGCGAAGAATCGCGATCCAATACACCAGGTGTTTTCCCTGAGCGCAACGGCTTGGATTGAGGCACAACCACGAGTCTCTCTCTGTTGGTAAACGGCCGGGCAAAACCGGCAAAACACAAGCGGCGCGGGTGATTTGGCCGAAGTATGAGCCAAGTCCCCGCGCCTGTCAAGGAAAGTGGGACGGCGTATGTCCTTTCGCGTAATAGTCTCTTATCCGGCCACCCGGTGCTCGGTTGCACCAAACTAACCAACAATCGACGAGCGCGGGCGATGCTAACCTGATTAAGCTCTGGTTTCTCGCATGCACCTCCGCAAGAGGCATTGCAGGGAACCAATCTCAAGAAGCTCTTAAGAACAGTCGAAGCACTGGCGGATTTGGGCCCCGAACTTACGGCGGACCGCGACTTCCGCCAAACCGCTCGCACCATGCTGACCGCCGTGATGGAAGCGGCTGGTGCCCGCGAGGGGGTTTTGTTTTCATTCGGCGAACGGCCTTCCTCGCTGACCTCGGTCGATGCGCAAGGATTCTCGCTGCTGCCGGAGCCGTCGCTGATTCCGCTGCTTCCCCGCCAGGTGCACACCCTGACCGCGACTGCCGGCCCGGTGCAGCTCAACAGCTCCACCTATGACGTCTTTCTGAGTTCGAACGGCAATGTCGCGCCCGAACTGTTCAAGTGCATCTGCCCGCTGAGAGTTCGGGGAAAGCTTGCCGGAGTGATCGCCCTGGGACGCCGGCCGGGCGATGCCTTGTACGAAGAAGACGCGCTCGACGCTTTTGAAATGCTGAGCCACTACGTGGCGCTGGCCATTCAAAATCACACCCTCGGCCAGACACTGGCGCAACGGGTTTCCGAAAATCTGCGCCTGCTGGCCTCGCTGCACGGGTTTTACGACAATGCGCTCGAAGCCTTCGCCACCGCCATCGACGTCAAACACGTCAACATTCATGGGCACTCGCTGCGGGTGGGCCGCTATGCGCAGGCGATCGGCGAAGCGCTGGGGATGGATCCGAACGATGTTGCGTCGCTGCGGTCGGCAGCCTATCTGCACGATATCGGCATGGTTGCTGTTGATAAGCGGCTAATCGGAAAAGCTTCGAAGCTCGATGAGGAAGAGTCCCGCGCGATGCGGGACCACACCGTGGTTGGGCATGGGATCGTCAGCCACGTGCAGTTTCCCTGGCCGCAGATTCCGGAAATCGTGCGCTGGCACCATGAGCGCCAGGACGGGTCGGGCTACCCGGACGGCTTGCATGGCGACGAATTGCCGCAAGCGGTGCGCATCGTGGCCCTGGCCGAAACCTTCGATGCCATGACCAGCGAACGTCCCTACCGCGAGCGTATGTCGGTCGGAGTAGCGCTGCAGGAATTGATCCGCATAACCCCGCAAGAATACGATCCCCAGGTGCTGCAGGCTTTGCTGATCCAGGTGCGGCGGGATGCGATTGGAACCAACCACGTCCCGATGCTCGAGCCAGACATAATGAATCTTTCCGCTGTAGACGTGGACGAACTGGCGTCCACCTTGCAACACAGGATCAGCCAGAATAAGATTTTTCTCACCTGAATTTCCTTCGCTCATAGAGGCTGAATCGGACAATCCCTAGCCCTAGCCAAATTCTTCTTCGGTGTAAAATCGGAACTTGGTCTTTCGCACCTTGTTTTTTCGACCACGATATAAACTTGGGGCGTTCGGCGCACTTGTATCCATTTGGCGCTAATTTCATCTAACTTGGACGTGGGGCAATACAGGCCAATTTGCAAGGAGAGAATTGATGGCTGTCAGTGACCAGTCTATCGCTACCGGTGCCGGGCTCGATCAATTGTGCATCAACACGATTCGCACGCTTTCGATAGACGCGGTGCAGAAGGCAAACTCGGGCCATCCCGGAGCACCGATGGGGTTGGCTCCGGTCGCCTACTGTCTGTGGCAGCACTTTCTGCGCTATGATCCGGCAGATCCGCTCTGGCCGAATCGCGACCGCTTCGTACTCTCCAATGGACACGCCTCCATGCTGTTGTACTCGCTGCTGCACCTGGCAGGCGTGCACGAAGTAACTTCCGCAGGCGAAATTCTTTCAACGCCTGCGGTGTCGCTCGACGAGATCAAGAATTTCCGGCAACTGGGCAGCAAAACGCCGGGGCATCCCGAATACGGCCTGACTACGGGCGTCGAGACGACCACCGGCCCGCTCGGTCAGGGTGTCGCGAACAGCGTGGGCATGGCGATCGCCGAGCGCTGGCTGGCGGAGTATTTCAATCGCGCGGGATTCGAGCTGTTCAGCTACAACATCTGGGCGTTTTGTGGCGACGGCGACATGATGGAAGGAATTTCCTCGGAAGCCGCGTCGATCGCCGGGCATCTGCGACTCTCGAACCTGTGCTGGATTTATGACAACAACCACATCACTATCGAGGGTAACACCAATCTCGCCTACGACGAAAATGTGCCCGCCCGGTTCGCGGCCTATGGCTGGGATGTGCAGCACGTCGTGGATGCGAACGATCTGGTGGCGCTGGCCAACGCCTACAGTCATGCCCTCAGCGTGAAGGACCGTCCGAAACTGATCGTCGTGGACAGCCACATCGGTTTCGGCTCGCCTCATCGGCAGGACACAAAAGAAGCACACGGCGAAGCGCTCGGCGAAGAAGAAGTCAAACTGACGAAGCGCGCATACGGCTGGCCGGAAGACGCCAAGTTTCTGGTGCCCGACGGGGTGCGCGAGAACTTTCGCGACGTCATGGGCAAACGCGGACGGCAGTTGAGCGGACAGTGGAACGCGCTGCTCTCGAAGTACAGCGCGCAGTATCCCGATTTAGCGGCTCAATTCGGGCGCATGCAAAGTCGGCAATCCGCGGACGGATGGGACAAGGATCTCCCCGCATTTACGCCTGATGCCAAGGGACTGGCAACGCGCGATTCGTCCGGCAAAGTTCTCAACGCCATTGCCAAGAACGATCCCTGGCTCATGGGCGGCTCGGCCGACTTGTATCCATCGACGAAGACGCGGCTCACGTTCGATGGCGCGGGCGATTTCGAGGCGAATCATTACAACGCGCGCAACTTCCATTTCGGCATTCGCGAACACGCCATGGGCGCAATCGTAAACGGCATGACGTTGTCGAAAATCCGCGCCTACGGTTCGACGTTCCTGATTTTCAGCGACTACATGAAGATGCCGATCCGCCTCTCGGCGCTCATGGAAATTCCCGCAATCTGGATTTTCTCGCACGATTCCATCGGCGTCGGCGAAGACGGACCGACTCACCAGCCGATCGAGCAACTAATCACGCTGCGCGCAGTTCCCGGACTGATGACGCTGCGCCCCGCCGATGCCAACGAGGTCGTCGAGGCGTGGAAAATAATCATGAAGTTGCAGAAGGAACCGGCGGCGCTGATCCTGACGCGGCAAGCTGTGCCGACCTTCGATCGCGCGAAATACGCGTCAGCGGCAGGTGTGGCTCGCGGCGCCTACATCCTGGCCGACGCCTCAGCGGGCCAACCAGACATCATTTTGATGGCCACCGGCAGCGAGGTTTATCTCTGCGTCGACGCCTACGAAAAACTGAAAGCGGAGGGCATACGGGCGCGCGTCGTGAGCATGCCTTCGTGGGACTTGTTCGAACATCAGGAGCAGAGTTATCGCGATGAAGTGCTTCCGCCCGACGTCACCGCGCGGGTCGCGGTCGAGATGGCTTCGACCTTCGGCTGGGCGCAATATGCGGGAGCTAAGGGACGCATCATCGGCATGAGGACTTTCGGAGCGTCCGCGCCGCTCAAGGATTTGCAGAAGAAGTTCGGCTTCACTCCCGAGGCCGTTCTGCAGGCAGCGCGCGAACTGCTGGGGAAATAACAACGATGTGTAGAGACGGGGTTGCCCCGTCTCTTTAGACGCCCCGAGGGCGACGCGGCAAGCCGCGTCTCTGCGGGGAATTTCAGGAGATGGTTATGAATCCAGTGGGCACGCTTGAAACCGCAAAAGCCACAAATCCTCTCACCCAGCTTCAGACTTTCGGCCAGTCGATCTGGCTCGACTACATTCGCCGCGACCTGCTGAAGGGCGGTGAACTGCAACGCTTGATCACGGAAGACGGTTTGCGCGGGATGACTTCGAATCCCGCGATTTTCGAAAAGGCGATTGCCGGATCGAGTGAGTACCAGGGTTTTCTGGACTCGCTCGCTGGCCGCACCGACCTCGACGCCAAGGGTCGCTACGAACTACTGGCGATCCGCGACATTCAAGACGCGGCCGACCTGCTCGCGCCCGTCTACCAGAGGACGAAGAAGCGCGACGGCTACGTGAGCCTCGAAGTGTCTCCCTACCTGGCGCACGACACCACTGCCACTATCGACGAGGCGCGGCGGCTGTGGAAGACCGTGGCACGGGAAAACCTGATGATCAAGGTGCCGGGCACAGCCGAGGGCATCCCCGCAATCCGGCAACTGCTCAGCGAAGGCATCAACGTCAACGTGACGCTGCTGTTCGCGCAAGCAGTGTATGAGGAAGTGGCCGCGGCTTTCATCGACGGAGCTGAGAAGTTCGCTGCGACCGGCGGCGACGTGAGCAAGCTTGCCAGCGTGGCCAGCTTCTTCATCAGCCGCATCGATTCTTTGGTCGATTCGCTGGTTGGCGACCAACTGAAGAAAGCGCCCGACGCGTCCCGCAAGGCGAAATTGCAGGGGATTCTGGGAAAAGTCGCGATCGCAAATGGCAAGCTGACCTATGAAGCCTACCAGCGAATATTTTCTACTCCGCGCTGGAAAGCGCTGGCCGCCAAGGGCGCGCAGACGCAGCGCGTGCTGTGGGCAAGCACCAGCACGAAGAATCCGAATTATCGTGACGTCCTCTACATCGAGGAATTGATCGGGCCGGACACCGTCAACACCGTTCCTCCGGCGACGCTCGATGCGTTCCGCGATCACGGCAAGCCGCGCCAGAGTTTGACCGAAGACCTGGACGGCGCGCGAAAAACGATGGCCGATCTGGCCGGCGTTGGCCTCGTCATGAAAGATGTGACCGACAAGCTCACTGCCGACGGCGTGAAACTATTTGCCGACGCCTTCGACACTCTGCTGGCTGCGGTCGAGAAAAATACGAAGCGATCAACAACGCCGCAGGTCAATGCACAGACCGCATCGCTTCCGGCCGATCTTGACGCTGCCGTAAAAAAAAACCTTAACGACTGGCGGGCATCGGGAAAAGTAAGACGTCTCTGGCAGCACGATGCTTCCCTCTGGACCGGCGAGGACGAGGCCAAATGGCTCGGCTGGCTCGGCATCACGGACGAGCAACTCGCCAGCGCTGCAAAGCTGAAGGAAATCGCCGACGAGGTCAAGAGTGCCGGATTTTCCGACATTCTGCTGCTCGGCATGGGCGGATCCAGCCTTTGTCCGGAAGTGTTCTCGCTGACCTTCGCGCAAACGCCCGGATTCCCGCGGCTGCACATACTCGACTCGACCGACCCGGCGCAGATTCGGAGCGTCGAGAAAAAGATCAACCTCGCCAAGACGCTCTTTATCGTTTCCAGCAAATCGGGCAGCACGCTTGAACCCAACATCTATAAGCAGTACTTCTTCGAGCGCGTGCAGCAGACCGTGGGCGCCAGCAAGGCGGGCAGCCACTTTATCGCGATCACCGATCCGGGCTCGAAGATGCAGCAGGTTGCCGAGCGCGACCGCTTCCGCCACATTTTTTATGGCCTGCCGTCCATCGGCGGACGCTACTCGGCACTCTCGAACTTTGGCATGGTTCCCGCCGCGGCGATGGGCATCGACACCGGCAGGTTCCTCCAGCGCACGAAAGAAATGGTCGAAGCCTGCAAGGCATACGTCCCCGTAGAACAGAATCCGGGAGTGATGCTCGGCTTGATCATTGGCACGGCCGCAAAACTTGGCCGCGACAAAATCACTCTCATCACCTCGCCCGGAATTGCCGACCTGGGCGCATGGCTTGAGCAGTTGATCGCGGAGTCCACCGGCAAACTCGGCAAGGGCATCATCCCGGTTGATCGCGAAGCACTGGGCGCGCCGGATGTTTACGGCAATTCCAGTTCCAATGACCGCATCTTCGCCTACCTTCGGTTGGAGAGCGCGCCCGATGCTGCGCAGGATGCCAAGGTCGCCGCGCTTGAGAAAGCGGGGCAACCTCTGGTGCGCATCACCGTGTCCGACATTTACAGCCTCGGACAGGAATTCTTCCGCTGGGAAATTGCGACCGCGGTCGCGGGCTCGATCCTCGGGATCAACGCATTCAATCAGCCCGACGTTGAAGCGAGCAAGGTCGTAACCAAACAACTCACCTCTGAGTACGAAAGCAAGGGCTCGCTTCCTCCCGAAAAACCGATACTCGAAGAAGCGGGTTTCAAGCTCTTTACCGACGAGAAGAACGCCGCCGACTTGGCAAAAGCCGCCAGCACTGGCCCTTCGTCAGACAGCCCGCTCAAGAACTATCTACGCGCGCACCTGGCGCGTCTTGGAGCCGGCGACTACTTTGCCCTGCTTGGTTACGTCGAGATGAATGCGGAGCACGAATCTCTGCTGCAGACTCTGCGCATGACCGTGCGCGATCGCAAACATGTGGCGACGTGCCTCGGCTTCGGGCCGCGTTTCTTGCACTCCACGGGACAAGCGTATAAAGGCGGCCCCAATAGCGGCGTCTTCCTGCAGATCACGTGCGACGACGCCCAGGACTTGCCGGTTCCCGGACAGAAGTACACATTCGGGGTGGTGAAGGCGGCACAGGCTAGAGGAGACTTCCAGGTTCTGATCGACCGCAAGCGCCGCGCGCTGCGCGTGCACCTCGGCAGCGATGTGAAAGCGGGGCTCACGAAACTGGCCGAACTGGTAAAGCAGATTCTGTGAGTTGAATTTGTTTTGAAGGGCGCGGCTTCAGCTGCAGCGGCCCTCAGCGGCTAAAGCCGCATGTTTGGCTAGTTTTAGTGGCATGGCTGAAGCCATGCTCTTTCAAAGCTACCAGGGAACGAACTGAATCAGGGATCCCCTATAAGGAGCTTGCAATGCAACTGGGAATGGTAGGTCTTGGGCGCATGGGCGCCAACATGACGCGGCGCCTGATGCGCGGCGGCCACACGCTCGTGGTCTCCGATCTCAGCGCCGATGCTGTCAAGGGTATCGCCGGCGAAGGCGCGGTGGCCTCCGCTTCGCTCGACGATCTGGTCAGCAAGCTGAACACGCCACGCGCCGCTTGGATCATGGTGCCGTCGGGCGATGCGACGGAAAAAACTGTGCAGGCTCTGCTCGCGAAAATGCAGGCCGGCGACACCATCATCGACGGCGGCAATTCGTATTTCAAGGACGACGTTCGCCGCGCGAAAATATGCGCGGGAAAGGGCGTGCACTACGTCGACGTCGGCACCAGCGGCGGCGTTTGGGGACTGGAGCGCGGATACTGCATGATGATTGGCGGCCCGAGAGAAGCCGTCCAGCGCCTCGACCTGATCTTCAAGACGCTGGCACCGGGGCGCGGGGATATTCCGCGCACTCCGGGACGCGACAAGATGGGCGGGACAGCTGAAGAAGGCTACATCCACTGCGGCCCGTCCGGCTCCGGACATTTCGTAAAGATGGTCCACAACGGTATCGAATATGGAATGATGCAGGCGTACGCGGAAGGCTTTGACATTTTTAAGAACGCGATCAGCAAAGAACTTCCCGAAGATATTCGCTACGATCTCAATCTGCCCGATATTGCCGAGGTCTGGCGGCGCGGCAGCGTGGTGAGTTCGTGGTTGCTGGACCTGACGGCAATGGCGCTGGTCGAGAATCCCACGCTCTCCGAGTACAGCGGGTTCGTGCAGGATTCCGGCGAGGGCCGCTGGACGATCCAGGCAGCGCTTGAAGAAGCGGTACCGGCCGAAGTGCTGACGGCGGCTCTGTACACGCGCTTCCGTTCGCGGCAGGATCACACCTTCGCGGAGAAAATGCTCTCCGCCATGCGACAGAAGTTTGGGGGGCACATCGAGCTCAAGGCACCGGCGAAGGCGTCATAAGAAACTGCTGCGGAACTTGCTCCTGCGGCTACGAGCCCCGATCTTCGGGCTACGAGCAAACAGATTTTGGGGCAACGCGAAGCTCACGATCACGAGGGAAACGATGGCTCAAACAGAAATTCTGCCAGCAACAACCAAGCCGCGAGTGGGGCGCGCGGGAGATCCGTGTGTCATGGTGATCTTCGGCTTCACCGGCGACCTGACGCGCCGCAAGTTGATTCCCGCTCTCTACAACCTCGCCAGCCAGCAATTGTTGTCGCGCGAGTTCGCCGTGATCGGTGTGGGCCGCAGCCCCATGAGCAATGATGATGCACGGAAGAAGCTCACGGAAGATTTCAAGAAGTTCGCCACCGGCGCCATCGACGCCGATTTGTGGGAATGGTTTGTCCGCCGCATAGATTATGTGAGTGGAAATTTCGACGATCCCGCTACTTACGACAAGCTGAAAGAGACGCTGGCCAGGGTTGACCGGGAACACGACTGCCACGGCAACTATTTCTTTTACCTCGCCACCGCGCCCAACTTCTTCGGCGACATCGTCGAGCGGCTCGCGAAAGTCGGTTTGATGACCGAAGGGAACGGCCATTGGCGACGGGTGATTATCGAAAAGCCTTTTGGCCACGACCTTGATTCCGCCAAGGTTTTGAACCAGCAACTTTTGAAAGTTGCTTCGGAATGCCAGATCTACCGCATCGATCACTATCTGGGAAAGGAGACGGTCCAGAATATTTTGGCGCTCCGTTTCGCGAACGGAATTTTCGAACCCATCTGGAATCGCCGCTACATTGACCACGTGCAGATTTCGGTCGTCGAAACCGTCGGTGTCGAGACCCGCGGTGGCTACTACGACGGGGCGGGCGCCCTGCGCGACATGGTGCCCAACCACATCATGCAACTCATCACGCTGACCGCGATGGAACCGCCAATCTCGTTCGAGGCGAACGCGGTGCGTGACGAGCAGGCCAAAATTCTGCATGCCATCCAGCCCTTCAGTAATGAGGATGTGCTCAGCAAGACCGTTCGTGGACAATACGGAGAAGGCATCATAGACAACCAGCGCGTGCCCGCCTACCGCTCCGAAGAAGGTGTGCCGCCGGATTCTCGCACCGAAACCTTCGTCGCCATGCGGCTCCTGATCGACAACTGGCGCTGGGCGGGAGTTCCCTTCTACCTGCGTACCGGCAAGCGCCTGCCCGGCCGCAATACGCATGTCGTGATTCAGTTCCGGCGCGCGCCCTTCATGCTCTTCCGCGAAACCCAGGTCGAGAATATGATGCCCAACCAACTGGTGCTGCACATCCAGCCGGAGGAAGGAATCTCGCTGCGCTTTGCCGCCAAAACTCCCGGGCCCGCCATGCAACTGGGCGAAGTGAATATGGACTTCGAGTACTCCGACTATTTCGGGGTCACGCCTTCGACCGGCTACGAACGCCTGCTGCATGACTGTATGACCGGCGACGCAACTCTGTTCCAGCGCGCCGACATGGTCGAGGCCGGTTGGAGCATTGTGAATCCCGTGCTCGACGTGTGGAAGGCGCTGCCGCCGCGTAATTTCCCCAACTATCCCGCCGGGGTTTGGGGCCCGAAAGAGTCCGACGAACTGATGGAACGCGATGGCCGGCGCTGGAGAAATTTCGAGAAATGAGGGGGATTTGTAACTGGTAATTTGTAATTCGTAATTTAGTGATTCTGTAATTTGTGTTTGGTTCCTGCTCGTCGCGGGGGATTAAATTACAAAACTTGCCAGATTGCAAAAATTGCGAATTTCCAATTACCAATTACAGATTTTCTATGCCTCCAACTCGAGCCATTGAAGTGCTTGCTACCGCGGCCGATCTTTTTCACGCCGCCGCCGAAGAATTCCTCCGTGTCGCCCGCGACGCCATCGGCGCTCAGGGCCGATTCACGGTCGCGCTCTCCGGTGGGTCGACTCCAAAAGCTCTCTATTCCCTGCTCGCCACGAATTACTCGACCTTCGCCTGGAACCGTGTCTTTTTGTTCTTCGGCGACGAGCGTCACGTCCCGCCCACCGACCCCGACAGCAATTATCGGATGGTGAATGAATCGTTGCTGACGAAAATTGCAATTCCAGCCGAGAACGTCTTTCGCGTGCCGGCCGAGAATCCCGATGCCGCCGCCGCTGCCGCGGACTATGAGTCCCAGCTTCGCCGATTCTTCGATCTTCGCCCCGGAGATCGGCCCGGAGAATTCCCACGCTTTGACCTGATTCTGCTCGGCATGGGTCCCGACGGCCATACCGCTTCCCTGTTCCCCGATTCCCCGGCGCTCAACGAACAGGCGCGCCTGGTGGTGGCCAACTGGGTCGCGAAGTTCAACACCCACCGCATCACCTTCACTTTCCCCGTGCTCAATCGCGCCGCCGAAGTGATGTTCATGGCTAGTGGCGCGGACAAAGCCACCATGTTGCATCAGGTTCTCGATGGCAAGAACACCCCTCCACTGCCTTCGCAAAGAGTGCAGCCCTCGAATGGAAAATTGTTGTGGATGCTCGACGAAGCCGCCGCCGCGAAACTAACTCGCTGAAGTTCGCTAGCAGCGTAAGTCGGTACCTTTACCCGTTTGCAGAGACGGGGCTTACCAATTCTTAAGTAGTGTAATCGTCGCTTACGTTAACTATCTTAAGTTCGGTGTTCGTTGGGGTAATATGTGGGCGTTGCCGATATGGTGCGCTTCTTGATCTGGTTCGAGGGCGATGAGAACGGCTGGGCCTGCTCGAATTGTCGATGGAGGTTCCCTGTCCCGACGCTGCTCAGCGGAGAAGAGGCTAAGGCTGCTTATGACCGCCTGGCCTCGGTGAAGTTTCGCGAGCACAGGTGCGAGACCGAGACCAGCCTTCCTGCGACGAAAGAGGAAACGAGACGAGAGGCTGACACTGCTTTCGCAGAGCGTGCTCGGTTGCTGATAAAGCGAGGATACAAGCCGAAGGTTGCGGTGGAGCTTGTACTTCATGAAATGGAATTCGAACACGGCAACAATCCGAGAATGATCGAGAAGGCGCGCGCTGAAGCCGAGGATTTCCTTCTTAGAATCCGCAAGGGTCTTATCTGAGGGGGATTATCGAATCAACCTCAGGCCGCGTGGCCGCGCCAGTCGGCGATCTCCTTCAGACCTTCTCCACGGGCATGCTCGAAAAGTCTGACTTTGTGGCGGGTGTGTTCGAATTCGTGGATGTCGGCCCAGACTTCCGCCTGCCACGACCTCTCATGGGTCTCGGCTTCCCCGCAACTGGCACAGCGGGTGTGAAAGGTGACGCCTGTCTTCGAAGGAGCCTGCACGTCCTGCAATTCGATGAAGACGCAGCGGACTTCTTCGATCTCTTCGTTCGGACCCAGAATGTGCTCGTAGCGCAGCAGGTATCCAAAGCCGAGTTTGCGGGCTTCGATTTCCGCTTCCTCCCGGGTGTGGAACGGCCCGTATTCGGCTCGCAGTTGCTCAGTTGAGTCGCAGGCCATCCAGAAAATGTCCTTGTAAGCCATTACCTACCTCAGTCTCGGCCTGGACCGATGAAACGGACAAACGGGTCCATCCGTAACTGAGCAATTTGATTACCGGGATGGGGAGAGCCGACGCGCCTCCCCAGGCGGTTGCTTCCGGGAGAAGCTGGGGGCTATTGCTCTGAAAACATGTTACTTGGGTCGCCGGTCCCGCAAGACCAACGGCTCGCGGGAACCGCCGAATACAACGCTCAGTGTGAAATCTGTTGCCGCTTACAGGGCGCGGCTGCGTAAAAGTTGGTCGCCGCGAAACTGCTCGTCGGGAAACTGGACGACGCATGCAAGTCGCCGGACGGGCAATTCCTAGCGAGTCCCTCCAGATGCCGCAGCCGCCTTTGATTTCGCATCCACATAGGCGGTACCTTCCTCGCCCAAGCCGACGCTCCACCCTGCCCCCGGTGACAGCAGCCCATTCCCGAGTTGCACATGCCAGTTCGCTCCGCCGTGGCTGGCGACGTAAAGCGCCAGTTCGAGCCGGGTCCACACTCCCAGCTTGTCGAAAGCGGTACGCAGGTAGTTTTTCACCACCTGCTCGCTGGTTATAAGCACCTTGGCAATGTCCTTGTTAGTAAGCCCCTGCCAGACCAGGGTCGCAACCTGAATTTCCTTGACGGTTAGCCGATCACGGGGTTGCATGGTTGCACCTGCTCCTTGATGAACATGGCGGTGGCGAGTTTCACTCGCTTCCGGCCTTCTTTAATGCCTGCGCGCAGAAAGAGCGTGCGCAGGTGCTGCTTCACCGTCCGCGGGCTGATGTTCAAGTGGCTCGCGATTTCTTTGTTGCTGCATCCCTGCACGAGCAGACGTAGCACCTGCTGGTCTCGGGGCGTGATCTTGATTTCGTTGAGGTTAATCATCGGCTTTTCGGCGGCTCCTTATAGTTCAGTCTTGGGGTCGCGACCCGCCCTAGGTATAAGCAAGCTGTTCGCCAAACCTTCGCTGTCTAGCAGAACCGTTTAAAACCATAGCGTTACACTTCACGCTTCGACTTTCTTTCGCTGTTTGTTAGACCGTTCTTATGAATCGCTTCCAGATCGGCATCCGGAATCGGGAATTCCTCCCTGAACGCCGCGCCCTTCTGTTTCATGTTCAGATTGCCCTGACTTGCACTACAATAGTGTCAGCCTTGCGCTGTTTCTCTCCCCCGCGATGACATGCCCTCGAATCGGCCCAACCTGATACTCGACGAGAAATCCTTTCAGGACTTGCTGTCAGCTGCCTTCACGATTCAGACCCATAACGACCAGGTCAAACAGGCTCGACTGACCCGGACGGAACCGGAAGCGAGTGCCGTGTGCCAGCATTGTGGCGCTCCGAAGCCCGCGGAAGGGTCGCAGTGCGAGAACTGCAGTCAGGATGATTTTCGGCCAGGGGAACGTTTGCAGCACAACTGGGCCTCGATGTGGCTGAGGAGCCAGGAGCAGGGCTTGTGGCCCGAACGTTCTCCCGAGATTCGCGAAGGTATAAGAAAGGAAGCCACGCCGCTCGAGGCCCAGCGCAGGCCGCGAGCCCCGGCTGAGAGCAATTTTGCCGGCAACGCCTTGCTCGCTTTGCCGGTGGCAGAAAAAGTTGCAAAGGAAACGACTGCGCAGGAGACGGCCGAGACGCTCCGTGATCGAGCGCGCGGCCATGCAGTGCTCAGCAAGGCAGCACTCGGCAAGGCAGCACTCGGCAAGTCGGCGCCCGACGATCCGGCGCTCGACAAAACCGCCGCGGAAAGCAAATGGACCACTGAAGCCAATGGAGAGTTGGCGACCGAGGATCTGGCGTCAGACGACTTCGCGCCAGACGATTCGGAGCTCACCGTCCAGCCATTCCAGGTATCCGCAAACGACGATTTTTCGCCGACCGACGCCGCCATCGACACCACGATCGACGAAACGACCGAGGCCAGCGACGCCGCCACCAGTTTCTTGCCTTCGCGCTTCGCAGACTTGCGCGTGAAGCTGCGCTTTCACCGTGCCGACCTGTATCTCGGAGTGGCCGTCTTCGTAGCCGCGATCGCCCTCTTGTGGCCAGCGGTCGACGCGCCGCGACGGGCAGCGCTCGGCCCGTGGGAAAGGACGCTGGTGACGCTCGGAATCGCCGAGGCCCCCGAGCCCGTCGTCCATCTTCAGGGAGACCCCGGCATTCAGGTCTGGGTCGATCCGCACTCCGCACTCTACTACTGTCCCGGCGAAGAGCAGTACGGAACGACCGCCAACGGCCGCTTCAGCAGCCAGCGCGAAGCGCAGATGGATCGCTTCCAACCCGCCAGTCGCAGCGCCTGCGAGTAACTCGTACGGCCCTCAGGGGCTAAATCCCGCATCTCTTGTGACTCCTAGCGGCATGGCTGAACAGGCGCTGTGGAAAAACTCGTTCCCGCGCGGAAAGCGTGCCCTCAGCGGCTAAAGCCGTATTCAAAACAAAGGAATTACCGCAGCGGTAAACCTGTTCTGTTCCATGACATTCTTTACAGTTGTTATCAGGACATCCTTTACACTGCCGCGCGAGCGGAGCGAGTGCGGCAGCGTAAAGCGTCCGCCGGGAGCGGACGAGAATGGCGTGGCG
>JBEKIB010000057.1:0-28486 GCA_050011975.1 Terriglobales bacterium
CGCGCAACGTAACGATTACCACGGGCGCGCAAGTAGTGACCGCAACCTTCACCGTGATCGCCGGAGTGCCGGCGGTGACTGTGATCAATCCGAATACGATTCAGCCGACACAAACCGAAAGCGTGAGCGTGACTGGAGCCTTCACCAACTGGGCCAGCGGAACGACGAAAGCCAATTTCGGGCCGGGCATCGCAGTGGGAGGAGCAGCGGCAGGGGCGTTCGGTCCCGTGACCGTAAACAGCGCCACCAGTCTGACGGCGAGTCTGGTCACTTCCAGCGCCACCACTGGTTTGCGCACGGTACAAATTCAAACCGGCTCGCAAACTCTGACCGTGACTAACGGAATCGATGTCGAGACCTGCAACGGAACAACGCCGACAATTCTGAACACCAGCCCGGCCAACACGGCCACCAACGTGCCGTTGAATGCGCAGGTTCAGGCGCAGTTCAGCGTACCCATGAATCGCAGCATGTTCTCGCTGGGGAACTCGGGCACTGAAACTATCTTCTTCTTCGACGGCACCACTGACCTGGAAATACCGGCCACGGTCAGCCTCGATGCCTCGGGCACGATTATGACGATCACGCCCAGCGAAGCGCTGCCAGCCGGGCGATCCCTTGCCGTGTACTTCAACTACTCCAGCTACGACGTCCAAGATACCTGCGGCGACAACCTGGCCACTCAGAGCTTCTACTTCACCACCGCTTTCGGTCCGAACGAGACGGGCCCTGCGCTCACGGGCACGAGCCCTGTCAATGGCGACACGGGAATTCCGCTGAATGGGAACGCGGGTACTGGGACACCGGTCAGTTTGCAATTCAGCACACCAATCGATCCCATCACGGCGCAGCTCGGCTTCTCGATGATGACCGGAGGCAATGCAGTTCCGGGCAACTTCAGTCACTCCACCAACGACGAAACCGTCACCTTCACTCCCGTCAGTCCGCTGACGGCGAGCACCACCTACACCGTCAGTTACAGCGCGCAGATCACCGATGATGCGGGCAATCCGCTGACCAATCCGGGCAGCTTTACCTTCACGACCGGGACCAGCGCCGACACGACCAATCCGTCCGTGACGTCCGTCGACCCGCCGACCAATACTTATGGAGTTGGCTTGAACGTAACGCCGCACCTAACGTTCAACGAGGCCGTCAACGAGCTCACGATTCCCGCGGCACTGACGCTGTATTACGGAGACAGCAACCTCATCGTTGCGGCAACGGTTACGGTTTCGGCCAACCGTCTAAGTGCGACGGTGACGCCCAGCGCGCAGCTTCTGCCGAATACCTACTACCACCTGCACCTCTGCGGCTACGCCGATATAGCTGGCAACGGTGGCAACTGCTTTGACGCCACGTTCTGGACCGGAACCAGTGCCGTCACCGGTCCGGTTACGGTCACCACGATCAATCCCGCCAACTCGCAGACCGGAGTTCCTCTCAACGCCCAGATCACGGCGGAAATGAGTAACAACATCGATCCCACGACGGTTACGAATAGCTCGATTACGGTTACGCCTTCGGGCGGCAGCGCGATCGCGGGAACTGTCACTCTCACCAACGGTGTCGATCTCACCTTTGTGCCCAGTGCGGCGCTAACCGCTTCCAAGGTCTACAACGTATCCGTCGGCGGCTTCAAGGACATCGACGGCAACGCCGTCACCACCTTTACCAGTTCGTTCACGACGGGCACCTCCACATACGCCAGCGGCTCGTTTAGCGTGGTGTCGGTCAGTCCAGCGAGCGGCGCCACCGGTGTATCGGTGACCAGCCCGGTCACGTTCACCATGACCAATAACATCAATGCGGCGTCGGTAAGCAGCAACACTGTTTTTGTGTATGACAGCGTTACCGGGTCGTACGTGGCGGGAACGTATAGCGTGAGTGGAGCGACCGTGACGTTCACGCCGCTGACCCAATACCCGGGCAACACTCTGATGTATGCCGGACTGTGCAACTTGTTAGATGAGGCGGGGAATTCGGACTGTCAATACTGGTACACGTTCACCACGGCGAACACCGTGGACACCACGCCTCCGACCGTTACCATCTCGCCGGTCAACGGCGCCACCAACGTCGGGCTCAACACGCAGATCGTGCTGACGTTCTCGAAGTCGATCAATCCGTCCACTATTACTACGAATACGCTGGCACTGTTCAATGGCGACACTTCGATCGGCTACAACTACACCGTCTCTCGCGATAGCCGCACGATTGTCGTCAACTACAACGGTGCGACGCTGCCGCCCGGCGCCACGATCACCATCGAACTTACCAGCGGTATTCAGGATCTATCGGGCAACGCCCTGACGAACACCAGCAGCCAGTTCACCTTGACCACGGAGCTCTCGAACGCACAACCCAACGTGGTCGCGATGCGTCCCGGCAACGGCGCGACGAATGTCCCCGCCAGCAGGCTGGTGACGCTCTTCGTAAACCAGCCGATGAATGCGGGGACCATTAGCGGAGCATTGTTCGTCACCGACAACGGCGTGGTGGTTTCGGGTACCACGCAACTGTTCAGCAACGGGCAGGCGATTCAGTTCACGCCGAGCGCTGCGTTCGGTGCGGGCGACATCATTCAGGTTACCCTGAATTCCACCGCGCTCAGTGCCGACGGCGTCGGCCTGCAGAACTTCTCGGGACAGTTCACCATAGCCGGATCGCCGGCGAACACGGCGGCAGCAGTGCAGGCGGTGAATCCAATCCCGTACGCCACTAGCGTGCCGTTGAACACGGTCGTTCAGGTGGAGTACAACCAGCCGATTCAGGCGAGCAGCGTCACCTGCACCGGGAGTTCGGGATCTGTGTTTCTCTATGACACCAATACCGGAACGTTCCTGACGCCGAACTGCAGCGTGAGCGGAGGGGTGATCACGATTACCCCGACCAGCAATCTCGCTGCGTCGTCGCAGTATCAAGTCTACGTGGACAACGCCTCGAACGTCACCAATACCGATGGCTTGGCGGTGCAGGCCTACGAATTCTTTTTCACGACGGGCACGGCGGCGGATACCGCTGCGCCGACCATTACATCGCTGGCGCCGACCAACAGCGCCACCAACATCGGCACGAACGCCCAAGTCTCTGTGAACTTCAACAAGACCATCAACCCGGTATCGGTGACGGGCAGCACCATCGATCTGAGCGCGGGCTCGACCACGGAAGTACCCTCGAGCATCAGCTTCAATTCCACGTACACCCGCGTTTCGATCATCCCGCAGGCTCCGTTGCCGCCCAGTACGGCGATGACGCTCGCAATCAACGGCGTGACCAGCGAGGCGGGAGTCTCGGTCGCCAAAACGACGACGACTTTCACGACCGCGGCGGCGCCAAACTTCAACCAACCCTACGTGGTCACCAGCAGCGTCCAGAGCGGACAGACAAATGTTCCGGTCAACTCCGTGTTCAGCATGACGTTCAGCGAGTCTATGGACGAAGGCAGCTTCGCTGGTAATACGGATGTCGGCCTCTATGAATACACTACCGGCCAGTACGTCACGTCGACGGTTTCGTGGAGCGCCGACCAGACCACGATTTTCATCGTGCCCAATAGCCCGCTGGCCGTCGGAGCCGGGTACGAACTGTTCAGCTATTCCATGACCGATCTCTCCGGCAATCCGCAGCAGGGCTTTAACATCGACTTCACCGCGGCGTTCACCGCCAACACCACCGCGCCGACGGTCATCAACACCAGCCCGGAGAATACCGAGACCGCAGTCCCGGTGAATGCTCCAGTCCAGATTCTGTTCAGCGAGCCGATCCAGCCGACCAGCATTGGCTCGATCACGGTGAAGACGGGCGGCAGCCCGATTGCGGTCACGCCCACGTTCACCGACGCCAACCAGTTGCTGACGCTGACTCCGACGCTGCCTCTGCTGGCCGCCGACGCCAGCTACACGATCACCATTACTGGAGTCAAAGACACGGCCGGCAATGTGATGTCAGGCACGGTTACGAATACCTTCACGACCGGGCCAACTTTCAACTTGATCGGTCCGCAGGTAACGCTTTTTGATCCGCCGAACGGCTCGACCGGTGTGGGCACGAACGTGGCGCCGCAAGTTGTCTTCAGCGAACGCCTCAACCCGCTCAGCGTGGTCAGCAGCTCGAACGAGCTGTACAACAGCGGCTCGGTCGAGTTGTACAACAATGCCACCAACCAGTACGTCCCGGCCACGGTGAGCATGTCGGCGAATCGGCTGACGGCGATCATTACGCCCAGTTCGGCGCTCCTGCCAAATACTTCGTACTCCATTTATGTGGGATATGGCGCTTACTACTACGACGTGGCCGGGAACACCGGCTCCAACAACTACAGCAGCTTCGTGACCGGTTCGGGTTCGGACACGACCCATGCCAAAGTCACTACTATCAATCCAAGTAATACGCAGACCGTAGTTCCGCTCAACGCCCAGATCACTGCGGTGATGAGCGACGAAATCAATCCCGCGACCGTCACCAACAGCTCGATCACGGTTACGCCTTCGGGCGGCAGCGCCATCGCTGGAACGGTCACGCTGGCCAGTAACGGCGTCACCCTCACCTTTGTGCCCAGTGCGGCGCTGACCGCTTCCACGGTGTACAACGTGTCGGTTGGCGGCTTCAACGATGTCCAAGGCAATTCGGTTACAACCTTCACCAGTTCGTTCACCACCGGCACCAGTTCGTTCGGCAGCGGATCGTTCACCCTGCTCTCGACCAGTCCGGTGAGCGGCGCCACCAACGTATCGGTGACCAGCCCGGTCACCTTCACCATGAGCAACCTGATCAATGCGGCCTCGGTGAACCCCCGACCGTCGAGGTCTGCATCGGCAGCTGCGGCAGTGAGTATGTCGCGGGCAGCTTCAGCGTGAATGGCGCGACGGTGACGTTCACGCCGCTGACCCAGTACCCGGGCAACCAGGTAATGGGTATGTACATTTATGGACTGACGGACGAAGCGGGCAATGCGGCCTATAACAGCGCTGGCACGTTCACGACCGCCAACGCGGTGGACCACACCGCGCCCACGGTAACCATTACACCGACCAACGGCACCACTAACGCCGGTCTGAACACGCAAGTCGTGCTGACGTTCTCGAAGTCCATCAATCCGGCGACGATCACTTCCAGCAGCGTCAACCTGCTGAATGGAGACGTGCCGCTTAACCCGGCGACCTCCATCTCTCAAGACAACCGCACCGTTATCCTTAACTACAATGGTGCAATCTTGCCCGCGGGGGCCACCATTACCGTCACCGCTACCAGCCAGATTACGGATCTTTCCGGCAACGCGCTGGCCAACACGACCAGTGAGTTCACCACCACGGCAGCGGTTTTGAACTCGGCGCCGTATGTGATCAGCATGCGCCCGGGCAACGGCGCGACATTAGTGCCCACCAACTCGGTCATCACCCTGTTCACCAGCGCTCCCATGAATGCCGGTACGCTCAGCGGCGCTCTGTACGTTTCACAAAACGGAACGCTGATCTCGGGCACCACCAATGTCGGCAGCAACGGACAGAGTATCGAATTCACGCCCAGCTCGGCCCTTATTGCCGGCACGCCCGTCCAGGTCTTCCTCAACTCGACGGCTCAGGACATTTACGGCAACTACCTGACGTTCTTCTCCGGGCAGTTCACTACCGCCGGATCTCCCACCAACACAGCGGCCGCCGTGCAGGCGGTCAATCCCTTCCCGGGCGCCACTACCGTACCTTTGAACACAGTCGTCCAGGTGGAGTACAACCAGGCGATTCAGGCGAGCAGCGTCACCTGCACCGGTAGTTCGGGATCGGTGATTCTCTATGACACCACTACCGCAACGTACTTGACGCCGAACTGCTCGGTGAGCGGCGGCGTTATTACGATAGCTCCGACCAGTAACCTGACCGCCAGCCATCAGTACTACGTCTACGTCGATTACAGCGCCAACGTCACCAACACTGACGGCGTCACGGTGCAGTACTACAGCTTCTACTTCACGACGGGCACGGCGGCGGATACGGTTGCGCCAACCATTGTGACGGTCGCGCCTCCGAACTCGGCGGTCAACGTCGGGACCAACGCCGGCGTCGCCGTCGATTTCAACAAGGCGATCAACCCGGTATCGGTCACCGGCAGTTCGATCCAGTTGAGCGGAGGCTCGGTCACGGAAGTACCGTCGAGCATCAGCTTCACGACCGATACAAGCGCACTATACTCATTCCGCAGGCTCCGCTGCCCTCCGGCACGGTGATGGCGATCGCGATAAGCGGCGTTACCAGTGAGGCCGGAGTGTCCGTGGCCAGCCAAACCACCCATTTCACGACCATGGCGGGCGCCGACTTCGTCGCGCCCTATGTGGTCAATCCCAGCGTGCAGAGCGGCCAGACGGTGGGCACGAACGCTGTCGTGTCCATGCAGTTCGACGAGCCCATGGATCCGGGTTCGGTCAACCCGGGGGGTGCACAATACGTGTACCTCTATGACTACGACGCGGGCACCTATGTCAATGTGACCATCAGCTTCAGTGCGGACCTGACCACGATCTTCCTGAAGCCGGCGGCCAATCTCACGGCAAGCGATCAGTTCGAAATGTGCAGCTACTACATGACGGACCTCTCGGGGAACCCGCAGCAGAATTACTGTGTGAACTTCTACACCGGTACCGGAACCCAGACGACCGGCCCGGTGGTGCAGCAGGTCAGTCCGCCGAGCGGCTCGACGAGCGTGCCCATCAATGCGCCCGTGGCTATCCTGTTCAGCGAGGCCATCGACGCTGATTCTCTAGCGGGCGTGACGCTGAAGCAGGGCAGCACGGTCGTTCCAACCACCACCTCGCTTTACGACGGCGACAAGGGCGTCCAACTGCTGCCCTTGGTGCCTCTGGCCACGAGCACGACGTACACAATCAACGTAACCGGAGTCCTGGACATTACCGGCAACGCTCAGACCGCCTTCTCGGCGGTGTCGTTCACCACGGGAACGGGAACGGATCTGGTTACGCCCACGCTCGTGTCGACGACCCCAGCGAATGGTGCGACCAACGTTGCGGTGACCGCCACCGTCCAGGTCGTATTCAGCGAGGCTATGGATCCAGCGTATTTCGACCCGAAAAACAGCTTTGAGCTGTATGACACAGCTACGAGCGCCGTGGTGCCTGCCACCGTCACGTTCTCGGCGAATTACACCACGGCCACGTTGCAGCCCAAATCGAACCTCACCGGCGGCGGCGTGCAATACTACATGTACATCGGATGGAACAGCCCCTTGTATGACATGGGCGGGAACTCTTTCGGGGGGACGTACACAACGTTTACCACCCACTGAGGCGACACAGGGGACGTCTGCGAGTTTTAACTAACCTGCAAGCTGAAGTGGGTTCCGGAATTCCGGCGCCCACATTCGCGCCGGTTGCGTGTGGCGGTTCTGCTCGGTTACCTCGGCGCGCTCTCTGTCTCAGCATTCGCGGGAACGGCGCCCGCTCCGATCCAGGGGCTGTGGGTGAAACACACTCTAGCCAGGCCGCATCATCTGTCCTCGATGATGGGATTTCTTGCAGAATTTGACTATCGATTTTTCGCCGGGCCTTTGCTCTCGTCCTGGTGGCCGAAATCGAGGCCGAAATGAGGATCTGATTTTGTGCCATGGATCTCGACCGGAACTTCAGTTCCGGCGCCGTTCTTGCTGAAAAATGGGTCCACCGGTTTCAGCAATTTCGACTTCCAGCCGGTTACCATCTGCGAAAGCTTTGCGTCCAGGCGCGCTTTACCATGAAAATCGAATTGGTTCCCATCCAAACTGTATGTCCCGGTCAGGTTCACTCGCGTGCCGGGAACCTGGAACTGCAGTTGTGAAAAGGAAATCAGCCCGTTGCTCAGACTGAATGTGCCTGTCATTTCGGAGCGTACGTTGTCGGGAAAACTATCCTGAGCCTGCTTCGGCATGCCCTGGCTTCTCATACTAAGCGCGTTGACTTTTCCCTGGATATTTTCATTCGTGAAGTGCGCCCCAGACAGTTGAAAGTTTCCTGCCAGCTTCATGCGATTGGCGACGTCGGCCTCACCCGGAGGCAGATCAAACTTCGTTTTCAAACGCACTGAGCCGGTCATGATCGGAGGATCGGTTCGTATCGCCATTTTCAGCAGGTCTTCAATCTTTCCCTTCTCCATCACGACGTCCAGTTCCACATGGTGCCCATTAGGGTCTCTCGTCCGCACCACCGAGCCGTTCGCCACCAGCCATGAATTCAGAATTTTTGCTCTTACCGGCTGCAGGTATGTGTCGCCGCTGGTTCCGTCCACCGTGGCGTGAAAATCTGTGTGCAAGGGAACCGCGCGCCCGCTGATCGCAATGCGAAAATCCGGAGTGTCGGTGGCGCCATCCACGACAATCTTGTCAAGAACACCCGCGTACTTGCCAGTCGACGAGAGAATTCCGCCAAGCCCCTTGATCGTGCCCAAATCCGCATGGTCAAACGAATAAGTCCCGCTCACCGGAGTGTCGCGAGGGCTGTCTGCCTGCCAGGGGCCAAACAAGCCACTGGAAAGGATGTGTCCCACGGGCTTCGGGTTGGTCAGGTCTGCATCGAAATGCAGCGGAGAACCGGGCCCAATGCTCGTCATTTTCAAGCTCTCGATGTCAAATTCCAGCGGCCGCTTGCCCGGCCGCAGAGTGTTGACGATCAGTTGTGCTTGGTCGCAGACCAGTCGATCCACGATGATTTCTATCTTTCCACCCGCGTGCTCCATATTGTTCATCTCGCTGCGATGTTCTCTGGGCGGCAAATTTAACTGCAATCCTTTTACGTACACCGTGTCGACATGCATCGGAGTGCGAAAAAGATTCCGGATTCCCATGTGAAACCGGAATTCTGCAACACTAATGATCGGCTGAAGAATGATCGGCTGAAAAACGATCGGCTGAAATCCCGGTTGGTGATTGTTAGCGTCTGTTTCTCCGAAGATTCTGAGTCCGGCGCCCGAGACCTGGAGTCCCTTGACGAGCGAGACATGGAAGGCGTCAAGCTCAACCTTGCTCTTGAATCTGGTCGACAAGGTCTCAATCACAGCCGCGCGCAGGGTCGGTTCGGCACGGTGGACCACGATGCCCAATACGATGCCCAATATAATGATCGCTACCATCAACAGCAGAGCGAGAGCGCCGATCCAGCGCCAACGTCTGGCCGGCTGCTTCGCCCGAAGCTGGTTTGCTCGAAGATTGCTCGCCCGATCAAGGTTTTGTTCGCTTTTTGCCATGCTCGAACCCAACTTTCACAGCCGATTGTAGAGCAAGCTGTTTGGGGATGTTTGCGTAAATCCCGCCCGCGGCCCGCGCTACCGAGAGGCGGCCATTGTACCCGTCGGCCCAAGTCACGCAAGCCATCTCCTCCCATTTCGTAGTAAATTAAGCAGGGGATGCCCGCAGAGAAAATTATGATCGTGGACGACGAGCGCCTGGTGCGCTGGTCGCTACGCCAGAAGTGCGAAGAATGGGGCTACAACGTGGTTGAGGCGGACGCCGGCGAACCTGCGCTCAAACTGGCGCAGCGCGAATCGCCTGACCTCGTCCTGCTCGACGTGCGCATGCCCGACCTCAGCGGCATCGAAGTGCTCGATCAGCTCAAGAAAAATGGTGACGCCCGCGCCGTCATCATGATCACCGCCGACCCGCAGCTTGACGATGTCAAAGCCGCCCTCAAGCTCGGAGCTTACGACTTCGTCGGCAAGCCCATCGATTTCGACGAGCTGCACGTCGCCATCAAGAACGCGATCGAGGCCACCAGCTTGCGCACCGAAGTCCAGGCCCTGCGAGGCGAGGTCCGCCGCGGAGCCGGTTATAACAGCGTGGTGAGCGTCTCTCCCAAGATGACCGAGCTCATGAACTTCGTCCGCAAGGTTGCGGCCAGCGAGGCCACCACCATTCTGATTCAAGGTGAAAGCGGTACCGGCAAGGACCTCATCGCCAAAGCCATCCACTACGAAAGTTCGCGCCAGGAGAAGCCCTTCGTCGCCATCAACTGTTCGGCCATCCCCGAGACGCTGATGGAAGCCGAGCTTTTCGGCCACGAAAAAGGCGCGTTCACCGACGCCAAGCAGATGAAGAAAGGTCTGTTCGAGGCTGCCGACGGCGGTACGCTGTTTCTCGACGAAATCGGCGAACTCTCCCCCTTGCTGCAAGCGAAGCTCCTGCGTGTGCTGGAAGACCAGGTCATCCGCCGCGTAGGCGGCATTCGCGACATGCAGGTGGACGTGCGAGTGATCGCCGCTTCCAACCGCGATCTCGAAAAGGCGGTGCGCGATGGCCAGTTCCGGCAGGATCTCTACTACCGGTTAGCCATCATTGCGATCTTCATTCCGCCGCTGCGCGACAGAAAAGAAGACATCATGCCTTTGGTGGACTTTTTCATCGATCGCTACAACACCAGATTCAAGAAGTCGGTTCGCGGCGTAACCGATGAGACCCGCCGTCTTATTTTCAGTCATAACTGGCCGGGCAATGTTCGCGAGCTCAAGAACACCATCGAGCGCGGCATGATTCTCGAAGACGAGCCCTTCCTGCGGCCCGTCTATCTGCCTTTTTCTGTGGGAGAATCGGGCGGCCGCACTGTCTTTGAACGAACCTCGCCCGCCGACGGTGGACAGACCTTGCCCAACGGCCGCACCCTCCCGCGGCTTTATATCCCGGAAGGCGGAACGTCGCTCGAGGAAGTGGAGCACGCCATGGTCGCGTTGGCCATGCGCCAGGCCAACGGCAACCAGACCCACGCCGCCAAGTTGCTCGACATCAGCCGCGACGCCCTGCGTTACAAGCTGAAGAAATTCGGCCTGATTCGCGGCGATGAAGAAGGCTCCCAGACGGGCGCGGCTGAAGAACAGTGAGCCCGCACCCGTCCTAGAAGTCAAGCCTGAGCGCTAACTGTCCGGTCCGGTTGCCGCCCGCGCCTTGCGGCAACACGGACGTCAGAGCGCCGAACTGTGGATTGCTGATGTTCGTCTGGGGCGGAGCGAAATTCAGGTGGTTAACGGCGTTGGTAAACGTCGCTTCAAACCGCAGCCGGTAGCGCTCGCGAATGCTGAAGTTTTTCGCCAGTCCCAAATTGGCGCCAATGAGGTTTGGCCCCTGCAGAATGCCCAGGCCACAATTGCCAAATCGTCCGGCGTCGTTGGGAGGCAACGCGAAGGCATTGAGGTTGTAGAAATTCTGTCGACTCTGACCTGCAGTTGGATTTCCGACGCAGTCCGGACGGGCAATCGCCCCGCCGCCGGATCGCACCACCATATCCGTGTTGGATTGATCGTAAGCCGGGCTCATACTCGGCGTCAGCCACTGACCCGTCTGCATTGTCGTAACCGTGCTGAAATCCCAGCCTCCCAGCACGTCATTTAAGTAGCCGGGCTTGTTCCAAAGACGCCCCGCGCCGAACGGCAGTTGGTAGACGCCACTCACCAAGAGACGCTGGCGCGGAGTTCCCACCACATTGCCGCGATCGGACCGCAAATTGAAACGGTTGGCAATCTCGACGGCATAGGCTTCCTCACTGCCAAATACCGTCGGCGCATCGCTGCCCTGCGCATCGCTGACATTTTTTGCAAAGGTGTAGTTAGCCTGGAATGACAGCCCGTGCGACAGCTTATGAGCCACTTCGGCCTGCCCCGCCTGATAGCTGGCGTTCCCCATGTTCTCCGAGGACATCAACAGCAGCCAGTTCTGATAGGGAGCTCGCGGATCGACAAACATTCCCGCCGGCACAGTGTATGGAGTCGTACTCGCGGGAATCTGGTTCAGGTCTATGGTGACGGGCATGCGGTAGGAATGCATCCCCACGTAACTCACCCGGAGCACGGTGCTGGGCGTAAGCTCGCGCTCGACAGTCAGATTCCATTGCGCCGCCTGCGGATCGCGGAAATGCGGATCGTTGGCCTGCTCCAGGCTGCCTCCACCCAGCACCACGGTCCCGGAAGCGGGAGCCGTTTGCGGGAATTGGTACAGCGGCGCTTGCAGCACGCCGTTAGCGTTGTAAACCGCGTTCACATTGGTGAGCAGATTGGATGTGGGGTTGCCCGCATTGTTGAACGACATGGGGCCCAGTGTGGTTACGGTGAAAATACCGAAGCCCGTACGAATCACGGTTTTGTCGTTGTTAAATGGCCGGTATGCCAGGCTGATGCGCGGGTCGAAATCGCGCTTGTAGAGCTGTCTCAAACCTTGTGTCACATGGGCCTGGCTGGCCGTCGCGACATTGGAACACGCGAGCGCCGTGTTTCTATTGGGCAGCGAACACGCGTTGAACGATTCAAGAAATCCGGTGTAGACGGTTTGGAAGGCTGGATTATTCGCTACCGCCGCCGATTTCAGGAACTGATCCGGAACCAGCACGCTGTTGATCTGGGGATCGAAACTCCCCAGGTCGCCTTGAGTTTCATCAAACGGCGGAAGCAATTCCCAGCGCAACCCGAAATTGAGGGTCAGATGGCTGTTCACCTGCCATTCGTCTTGACCGTAGACGCCCCATTGCGTAGACAGTGCGTTGATCTGAGGGCTGGTGATCGCGAAAAACGATTGCTGCGGCAGGCCTAACAGGAAATCTCCGAAAGAGTAGTTTGTGAAGGTTCCGGGGCTGAAGGTGAAATCGCCATAATCGTCGGAGGGTTGGAAGAACATCAGCGCGTTGTAACGCACCCGGCGCGCATCTACGCCGAACCGGAAGGTGTGCTTGCCCACGATGTGGGTGAGATTGTCCGTGATCTCGGTTGTGTTTGAAATCGTGGTCCCGGTCCGGTCCTGCCCGATGCCGGCGAACGTGCCGTCACTGAACGTGAACGTCGGAAAGGCATCGCCGGTCGGATGGGAACTGATGTTGATACCCTGCAGGCCCAGCCCGGAAATCGCGGTGCTGCCTTGAATCGGGAAGGTATCGTTCTCCGTGAAGTGAGTAAATCCGAACCGCAATTCATTTTGCAGGTTGGCGCGAATCGAATAATTGTAGGAGATCAGGAGGCTGCGATTCTGGTCGTGGGCCATTATGTTCGGCAGGAATTGATTCGCCAGCAGTCCGCTCGCGCCTTCACTGGTGAGCAGATTCTTCCAGCTATAGCGCGCATAGACCTGCTGTTTCGACGTGAGGTTCTGGTCGCCGCGGAGGTCCCAGCCATTCGAGCTCGACGGAATAGGCACCAGAGTCTGGTAGTTATACGGCTCATTGGACACGTTTGGCAGGGGATAATATTGCAGCAGCGCTGTGGCCACTGGATTGATGCACCCTCCCCCGCCAGCGCAGGTTGGAATGGTATCGTTCGAGAAAGGCGACCCGGTGAAGGGGTTTATTAATGGCGTTCCCGCGCCGACCAGGGCGCTCAAGTTTCCGGATCGCTCCGCCTGGGTCGGAACCAGAAGCTGTTCGGGCGCGGATGTGGTCTTCCGGTTTCCTTCATAGTCAAGGTAGAAGAACGTTCTGTCTTTCAGCGCACCCAGCTTCGGAAGAATGACCGGGCCCCCCAGGCTGAAGCCGAAGGTATTGAAGTCTTTCGGCGCTTTCACAGGGAAGGGGTAAATCGCGGCATCGAGAACACTATTCTGAAAATACTCGAAGGCGCTTCCGTGCCAATTATTTGTCCCGCTCTTGGTGGTGAAGGTCACGTCGCCGACCTGCGCGAATTCGGCATTGTTATTGAATGCCGTGATCCTGACCTCGGAAATTCCTTCCGAAGACGGGTAGGCATCTTTGAGAGCGCCGTTCTGCCGGACGTTGGCCGTCGAGATGCCATCCACGGAAAAGCCCACCTGGGACGAGGTTGCGCCGCCTACCGCAATATTCCCCTGGCTGTCCTGGACCACGCTGCCGGAGAGGGCCAGGCTCGCCAGCGGACTGGTGGAAACCGCCCTGGAGTTAAGTGGCATCTGGATGAGATTCTGGTTGGTCACGGCGTTGCCGATGGTTCCGTTCTCGGTATTGACTTGTTCGGCCGAGTCACTCACCTCCACCACCGTGGACGCGGCCGCAATCTTGAGCGTGATTGGAATGCGGAGGTCCTGTCGCGCTTCGAGCGTAACGGAACTGACGACAGCATCGGAGAGTCCATCATGATGCGCCGTCAACCTGTAGTGACCAGCTTTTAGATTTTCAACCACGAAATCGCCCGAGTCGTTACTCGTAGCTTGCCGCTCGAAGTTCTCTTCCAGGGAATGAACGGTTACCAAAGCGCCGGAAATTACCGCGCCGGAAGCATCCTGTACCGTGCCGCGAATGCTTCCGAAGGTGGATTGGCCTTGGGCGGCGGAAAGAAGAACCAGGCAAGCCAGCAACCATGTTATGGGCAGATGCACTCTAGGCACGTAATACCTCCGGCGAGCAGAGCGGGCTTGCTGCCTCGCTTTGTCGGACTGAAGACCTTCGGCAGTAACTTGCCAGAGCACACCTCGAGATGAGCCTCGCGATTAGTCCGAACGCACCATTCAGCTTGCGTCGCGAGACCATAGGCCGGGACAGACAGTTACCCCACAAATAGTTACTGCCTGTCGGCCGCCCACTCGTCGTGCCTTGTATTAAGTCACTATCTCAGCCGGGTCATCTCAACTGCTCTGAGCAGAATGTAAAGTGGAGTACATAAGAAAGTCATAAAGAATTCCATGAAATGTGTGCGTGGCACGAATAAATTTTTTGGATAGGCGTTCAAGTTGAGCTGGCCTCGTTCCGCCGCTGGACCACAACGCAAGGTTGCCCGTGGGCGAGGCACCGGTCGACGTGGAAGAGTAACAGGGCTGCCACTCGATGAGGATTCTTTACAGCGTCCGCCAGTTTTCTGTTCGCAGCGACAGCCTAAAGTATAAGTCTTGACAAAATATCACATTAGATAGAATCTAAATTCATCATGGACGCCGAGGCGATTAAACGCTCCTTGGAAGGCAGCGGGTTGCGGTGCACTCCGCAGCGCTACGCCGTGATGGCATTCTTGACGGAACACAACCGGCATCCCACGGCGGCGGAAATCTTCGAAGCCGTGAATCGCGTGGATCCGCGCTCTTCCAGGGCCACGACTTATAACAATCTGCGGGACTTGGTGCGGGCGGGATTGGTGCGTGAAGTGGCCGTCGAGGGCCGCGCCGCACGATTCGATGCGAAAGGCATGCGGCATCACCACTTCATCTGCGACCGCTGCGGCAAAGTTGAGGACATTGAGTGGTGCAAAGTGCCCAGGCCCGCCGCGCGCTCTCTCGGTAAGCGGATTCTTCGCGAATGCGAACTCATTTTCCGGGGACTCTGCACCAAGTGCGCTCCGCAACGCGCTCCCCGGGAAGCTTAGAATGGTTTTGGATTTGATCGCAGTCTTTTTGGGCTAATACATTAAGGAGGATGAACTCATGGAAAAAGAACTCGCCAAACAGGAGCAAAACACGTCAACCGAATCCAAGTGCCCGGTAATGGGCAGCACTCGCACACATACGGCCGCGACGAATGCGGATTGGTGGCCGAATCAGCTGAACCTGAAGATCCTTCACCAGCACTCTCCCCTGTGCGATCCCATGGAAAAGGGGTTCAACTACGCGGAAGAATTCAAGAGCCTCGACCTGCATGCCGTGATCAAGGACCTGAATACCTTGATGACGGACTCGCAGGATTGGTGGCCGGCCGACTTTGGTCACTATGGGCCACTTTTCATTCGTATGGCGTGGCACAGCGCGGGTACGTACCGCATCGGCGACGGTCGCGGCGGGGCCGGAGCTGGTCAGCAGCGCTTCGCGCCGCTCAACAGCTGGCCGGACAACGTGAACCTCGACAAGGCACGCCGGCTGCTGTGGCCGATCAAGCAGAAGTATGGCCGGAAAATCTCCTGGGCCGACCTCATGATTCTCGCCGGCAACGTCGCCCTCGATTCGATGGGCTTTAAGACGTTCGGTTTTGGCGGCGGGCGCGAGGACGTCTGGGAGCCCGAAGAGGACATTTTCTGGGGGCCTGAAGGCAAGTGGCTGGCGGACGAGCGCTACAGCGGAGACCGTGATCTTGCGAATCCGCTGGCTGCCGTGCAAATGGGTCTGATTTACGTGAATCCCGAAGGGCCGAATGGGAATCCGGACCCAATCGCTGCGGCACGGGACATCCGGGAGACGTTCGCCCGCATGGCGATGAATGACGAGGAGACGGTTGCGCTCATTGCCGGCGGTCACACCTTCGGCAAAACCCACGGCGCTGCCGATCCCGGCAAGTATGTCGGACCCGAACCCGAGGCTGCCGGCATCGAGCAGCAGGGCCTCGGCTGGACGAACAAATTTGGCACGGGCAGCGGCGATGACGCGATCGGCAGCGGCCTGGAAGTCATTTGGACCACGTCGCCCACGAAATGGAGCAACAACTTCTTCGCCAACCTGTTCAACTACGAATGGGAACTGACCAAGAGCCCGGCCGGGGCTCATCAGTGGAGACCGAAGAATGGCGCAGGCGCCGGTACGGTGCCGGATGCGCACGATCCATCAAAGCGTCACGCGCCATCCATGCTGACCACGGACCTCTCCTTGCGGCTCGACCCTGCTTACGAAAAGATTTCGCGGCGCTTCTACGAGCATCCGGATCAGTTCGCAGATGCGTTTGCGCGGGCGTGGTTCAAGCTGACGCACCGTGACATGGGGCCGATCTCGCGCTACCTTGGCCCGCTCGTTCCGAAGGAGTCCCTGCTGTGGCAAGACCCTGTCCCCGCCGTGGATCATAAGTTGATCGGGGAGCAGGACATTGCTGCTCTGAAGGCGAAGATTCTCAAATCCGGACTGTCGATCTCCCAACTGGTAACGACTGCCTGGGCATCGGCGGCGTCGTTCCGCGGCTCCGACAAGCGCGGTGGGGCAAACGGAGCACGCATTCGCCTCGCGCCACAAAAGGATTGGGAAGTGAACCAGCCGGCCGAACTGGCGAAAGTTCTCAAGAAGCTGGAGGCGATCCAAAAGGAGTTCAACAGCTCCCTGTCCAGCGGGAACAAGTCCAATGGGAACAAACGGAAGAAGGTCTCGCTGGCCGACCTGATCGTTCTGGGCGGCTGTGCAGCGGTCGAGGAAGCTGCGAAAAAGGCCGGGCACAAGGTGAAGATTCCTTTCTCGCCGGGACGCACGGATGCTTCCGAGAAGCAGACCGACGTGCACTCCTTCGCCGTAATGGAGCCGATCGCGGACGGATTCCGCAACTATCTCCGCAGCGGACAGATCCTGTCGGCTGAGGAGCTGCTGGTGGATCGGGCGCAGTTGCTGACGCTGACTGCCCCCGAGATGACGGTACTCATCGGTGGCCTGCGCGCCCTGAATGCTAATTTCGGGCAGTCGAAGCACGGCGTCTTCACCAAGCGGCCCGAGACGCTGACGAATGATTTCTTCGTCAACCTGCTCGACATGAATACGAAGTGGCAGCCCTCCTCTACATCCGAAGGCGTGTACGAGGGGCGCGACCGCGCGACGGGCGAACTCAAGTGGACCGGCACCCGTATTGACTTGGTCTTCGGTTCGGACTCGCAGCTGCGCGCAATCGCGGAAGTCTACGCATGTGACGACTCGACGAAGGCGTTTGTGAAGGACTTCGTGGCTGCCTGGAACAAGGTGATGAACCTTGATCGCTACGACCTTGCCTGAGCTCGGAGGATAGAGGATAAGAGAGCTGTCAACTTGGTACTAACCCACCGTTCCTGTTGTTAGGATCGGCAAGCCGAAGTTCGTCGCTTTTCTGGGCTTCGCACGGGCCGGATCGCGCGCAACAGGGGATAAGTCCTGGGTAACGCTAACCGGAAGCCATTACGGGCCAGAGTCCGCTGCGAGGAGATCGCCATTGATCTCCTCCAAGCCCGCTTCGGAGGACTTATGTCAAAATCGCGCAGGGAATTCCTGACGCTTACATCTCTTGGTTTGCTCGGCGCAGCCGTCGGAGGCCACAGCCAGGCGCAGACACCCATCGACTTGCCGCCCGGGGCGCCGCCCGCATTCGGCGCCGGGCCCGCGGTCGGGCCTCAAGTATCACCTTCCACCTTCGCCGAGGCCCAAAAGCTGGTTCAGGTCGAATTGACCGAACCCGAGCGCTCTGAGGCCGCAAGCAGCTGGCGCGTGAATATGGCCGCCCTCTACGAGCGACGAACCGGACCGCGGAAAGTAGCGCTCGGAACGACGCTCGCTCCTGCGACGCGATGGAACCCGGTGCTGCCCGGCCTGAAAGCAGGTCCAGAGCGGGACCGATTTGTGCGCAGCAACAACGATCCCGGAGCCTTGCCCGCGGATGACGAAGACATTGCCTTCGCCTCGGTGGCGCAGCTCTCGCGCTGGATCGAGCAGCGCCAACTCAGCTCGGAGCGCCTCACCCGGATTTATCTGCAGCGTCTGCAGCAGTTCGACTCCAAGCTGCACTGCGTCATCACGCTCACCCGCGACCTTGCGCTCCGACAGGCCAAACAGGCCGACGCGGAGATCGCCGCCGGCAACTACCGCGGTCCGCTGCACGGCATGCCGTGGGGAGCCAAGGATCTTCTCGATACCGCAGGTATTCCAACTACGTATGGCGCCGAGCCTTTCCGAAACCGCGTGCCCACCGAGGACGCCGTAGTCGTGAGGCGTCTCCATGCGGCGGGCGCGGTGCTGGTGGCCAAGCTGAGTCTGGGGGCCTTGGCGCTCAATGACGTCTGGTTCGGCGGGCAGACGATGAACCCATGGTTATTGGAGGAAGGCTCGTCGGGTTCGAGCGCCGGCCCAGGCGCCGCCACGGCCGCGGGATTGGTGGCTTTTGCGATTGGAAGTGAGACCGGCGGCAGCATCGTTTCTCCCGCCATGCGTTGCGGCATTACGGGCTTGCGGCCCACTTACGGCCGTGTGCCTCGCACCGGCGCGATGACGCTCTGCTGGTCGCTCGACAAACTCGGCCCCATGACCCGAACCGTCGAGGACGCAGTGCTCGTGCTGCACGCTATTTCCGGGCCTGACGCTGGCGACCTGGCCAGTGTGCCGAGCCGGCTCGACTTCGACTCGGGTGCGGCCGTGGAAGGGCTGCGCGTTGGTTATTTCCCCGCTTGGATGAAGAAAAACCCGGCGACCAACGTCGACCGTGCCGCCCTCGACGTCGTCAAGAAACTGGGCATGCTCCCGGTTGAGGTCACGCTTCCCGACTGGCCCTATGACTCGCTTGACGTGATTCTCTTCGCCGAAGGCGCCGCTGCTTTCGAGGAACTCACACTCAGCGGAGCTTTGAATCAGTTGCGGGTACAGGTGCCGGATGCCTGGCCCAACATCTTTCGTCAAGCCCGCTTCCTGTCAGCCGTGGACTTCGTGCAGGCCGATCGCTTCCGGCGCAAAGTGGCAGACGAGATGGCGCGCGTGTTCTCTCAGGTTGACCTGCTGCTGGTGCCTTCACTGCGGGACGAAATGCTTACGCTTACGAACTTCACCGGACATCCCTCGCTCACACTGCGTGCGGGCTTTGTCGAAGTGTCTCAGGCGCGCAGCGACTGGGCGCCCGATCCGAACCATCCGCTTCCGAAGTTTTCGCCGCCGCGTCGCGTGCCCCACGGCATCACGCTGATCGGCCAGCTCTTCGACGAAGGGACGTTGGGTCGGGTAGGGATCGCGCTCGAGCGCAGCTTCGCTGTGGCGAGCGAGCGGCCGCCAGGTTTCTAAAGCAGTCAGCAGCAGGTTTCAGGCACCCAGCGGAGGCGGGTCGCCCGGATACGAATCGCATTTGCGCCACGGAACGCGAGAACTTTCCTACACCGATTTGGTGCCGGCGATCGCCGCGTCGGCTGGTTGCAGGTGGAACAGCCGCCGCAACGCAGTGGTCATCTGTTCCTGGTCCAGCTTCTCTGGAAGTCCCTTGAGTTCTCGGGCCAGGGATCCTGCGATCCTTTGCGTCATCCGCGACATCATTGCGCTTAACATTTCGTCCTGGTCCTTGGAGAAAGGTCCGTTCTCGTCGCGAAAGGAATCCAGTTCCTGCCGGCAAATCTCGTCCAGCCGCTGGCGCAGCGCCACGATGGTTGGCACCACACGCTCCGCCATCAGCTTGCATCGGAAGCCTTGCGCCTCGGCGTGCAGAATCTTCTGCGCCTCCGCGGCAGCCGCCTCACGCTCGCCAGCATTCTGGTCCGGCACGTTTTCCAGGTCGTCAAGGTCATAGAGGAAAACACCTTTCACGTTGCGCACCGCGGGGTCAATGTCGCGAGGCATCGCAATATCCGCGATCACCAGGGGCCGATCACTATCCTCACGCCCTCGAACCATGAACTCGGCTTCATCACGACTGAGAATCGTATGTGGGCAGGAAGTCGAGCTGATGATGATGTCGGCCTCCGCCATGTGTTGCCAGCGCTCCTCAAACGGGATCGCCAGCCCACCCAGCCTCGCCGCCAGATCCACCGCGTGCTCTAGGGTGCGATTGATGACGCGGACGGAGGTGGCGCCATGCTTGAGCAACTCACGGGCTGAGAGCTCACTCATTTCGCCCGCGCCCAGCAGCAGCACTTTCTTGTTTGCTAACGTGCCGAGAATCTGGCGTGCGATTTCCACCGCGGCATAAGGTATCGAAACCGACGCATTACCGATGGCCGTCTCACTGCGCACACGCTCGGAGACGGCGAGCGCCTTCTGCAACACGGCATCCAGGAACCGGCCGGTTGCCCCCATCTTCTGCGCCTGCTGCCAAGCCTCTTTCACCTGGGCAACAACCTGGGGTTCGCCCACCACCATGGAGTCGAGTCGCGATGCGACCCGGAAGATATGCAGCAGCGCCCCTTCATCCAGCAAGCGATAGAAGTGCTTCCACTCGCACAGCTTGAGTTCATATTCAGCGCCCAGCAGCCGCATCACCGAGTTAGCGGCCAGGGTGACATCGGACGCCCACAACCAAAACTCGGTGCGGTTGCAGGTGGCCATGACAATGACTTCTTCGATGCCTTCCGCGCGGGACAACTGCACCAAAGCTTCATAGCGCCGGTTTTCGCTGATCCAGAAGCGTTCCCGCACTGCCACTGGGGCCGTGCGGTAGTTCAGGCCAACAACCATCAGGGCGGGTTCCAAGTCTCAGTCTCCTGGCAGACTACTCCCTATGAAAAGCACCCATCGTGCCAAAGCACGGTCCGCGCACAGACAGCGATCCATATTTATTTTCAGTGAGTTAGCGTAGTTTGGATGAGCAGGGAAGGGGCGTCTGCGAGGTTAGGTTGCGGGATATCACGCTGGCTTCGTGTCTTTTGGCCCCCTTAAGGGCTCTTACCACAGAAACACGGAGACGGGGAAGGCTATTCGGAACGCACAATGAACTGTGCTTTCTCTGTGCCTCCGTGTCTCTGTGGTAACAAACCTTTTCGGCGGCAGGAAGCGTGCCCTTTAGCGTACGACTTCCGCCGGCGTATTATCCTTCTCCTTTTGCAAACCTTTCGCCTGCGGTTGGTAAACGCAGAACGGTTCCTCATCGAGATAGTTGCCGGTAGCCGCAAAAGCACGCGCCCGGCATCCCATGCAAATGTTGCGGAACTCGCAGCAGCCGCACTTCCCCTGCAGGTTGTTGGTATCGCGCAGTTCGTTGAACACCACCGAGTTTTCCCAGATGTCGGCGAACCTCTGCTTCTTCAGATCCCCCGCCAAGGCCGGCAAGTATCCGCAGGGATAGACCTCGCCCTGATGCGAGATGAAACAAACCGCGGTTCCGGCCAGGCATCCCTTGGTCATGGCGTTCATGTCAGAAGGATGGCTTCCCGGATGTCCAACTGGCTGCCCATGTCCTTGAGGCTTCAGTTCCATGCCGGTTGATCCGGGCATCAACATCTCGGTAGGACCGATGCTGGGCGAAGACGGCGCTGCTTCAGGTACTGGCCTCGCAGCCTGGGCCGCTGCCTCGGAACGATGCTCCGCGACCCGCCGCTGCCGAACCACGCGGAAGTAGTGAGGCGCGCACGTCGCCTTCATTTCGATGCCACCTTCGAGCGAGCGATCGTAGAACCAGTTCAGCATCTGCTCATACTCTTCCGGAGGAACCATCTGTTCGGCCGCGATGTCGACGCCGCAACCTACCGGAACCAACAGGAAGGTGTGCAGCGCGTCCGCTCCGAGCGACTTCGCCAGTTCGAGCACCTGCGGAAGCTGATGGGCATTGTGGCGGGCGATGGTCGTGTTGATCTGCACCGACATGCCCAGATTCTTCAGATTACGGAAGCCTGCAATGGCGGCATCGAATGCGCCGGGAATGCCGCGAAAACTATCGTGGGTAAGCGCATCCGCGCCGTCCAGGCTGATGGCCACGCGCTGCACGCCGCTATCGACGATCATGCGCGCCACGTGCTTGGTCACCAGCGTGCCATTCGTGGCCAGCGCCACGCGCAGTCCCTTGTCCGTGCCATAACGCGCCAACTGGAAAATATCCGAACGAAAGAGCGGCTCGCCGCCACTCAGCACCAGGATGGGAGTGGACACCGCGGCAATCTGATCGATGATATCGCGTGCAACCTGGGTGGTGAGGTCGGAGGGTGCGCTCAACTCCGTAGCGCTGGCCCGGCAATGGATGCAGCGGAGATTACACCCTTTGGTCAACTCCCAGAAAATCAATCGTGGCTTGTTCTTGCTCACTGGATTGGAATGGTGCCCGTTGCCGTTTGCCGAAGCCATGTGTCGTTTCCCTCCCACTTAATTTCCGTCGATCACCCCAGGCGCAACCATAGTCGAGAACAAAACATCCGGCGGTGATTATCATCACCGAAAATTGTGATCCTCGTCACAAAAATTGAGTCTGTGAATGTTGGGCCTCGAGGCGGTTCGACCTTATCCCCAGCGTTTCGTATCAGGGCACGCCTTCAGGCGTGCCGTAAGTGCGGTGCGCCCTTCAGGCGCTGAGGGGCGATTGGAGTTTCACCACTGGGGCGGCTAGTTGCGGTTGGCGATCTCGCGCAGCGCCGCCGTGTTGCGAATCACCAGAGTCGAGCCTTTCGACTGCACGATCTGACGCTTCTTCATCTCCGCAAACAGCCGGGTGACCGTCTCTCGCGAAGTTCCGATCATCTGCGCGATTTCCTCGTGCGTGAGTCGAAGCTTCAACCGGGGCTCCGACTTGGCGCCATCGCCATTCTTGGAGCTCCATTCCAGAAGCAACTTCGCCAGTTTCTCGGCAGCGGAGTGCGACAATCCGAGCGCACCCGCTTCCTTACAAGCATTGTGATACTTTTCACTTAACTGCTCGGCCACTTTGAAGCAGGCCTCTACATCATCCTTCAGGAACCGAAGAAAATCATCGCGCTTGACGAAATTGACCTGCGTGGGATCGATCGTCTCCGCCGTCACTTCGTAAGGTTTGCCCGAGATCGTGGCGCTCAAACCCAGCACCTCCCCGGGCTCGGCGAGTTTCACAATGACCGTTCGGCCGTTGGGGGAGTTGATGGAGAGCTTGACACTGCCTTTGCAGAGCACAAAAATGCCGCGTGGCAGCTGCCCTTCTACAAACAGCACCGCCCCCTGCGGATACGCCGTCGCGTACTTGATGTTTTCAAAAGCCTGCAGCGCCGTAGGAGGCAGATCGCAGAAGATACGATCCGTCCGCAGCTTGCACGTAATGCAACTTTCCACAATCTCCATTCCGTAGGGCGACAGCATGTGACCAGCCTCCTGTAACAACATGGTGGCAACCTCGGGCTCGGCTCGTCGGCGTGAATCGCATCTAAGAACAATCTGCGAGCCAGTTGAGCCGGCCTCGTCTAAAGTCAGTCTCCGTCCGGAAGGAACGCTTGGCTGTGCTGCCAGACACATGCCAATGTGACGCTCCTCACAATGGCGCCCCACCCCTAACCCGGCGTCTGATCCCCGTAGAGACGCGGCTTGCCGCGTCTCCGCCCGTCATAGATGAAGACGGGGCAGGCCCGTAAGCACCCAAATGCCGAGGCGTGGTACCTAAGCGTGTGACCATCGAAAATGTTGCCTAGTCCGTATCCGGCGGATCCACCTCCGTGGCCGCAGTCTTGGTGAAGAAGCTTCCCTCCAGCGGCGCTGGAATTGTTTTATACGCCGATGCGGCGTGATGGAAGTTGAAAAAGTCGTGGAGATCGTTCGTCGCTCGCGCATCGGCAAAACCGAGATTGCCGAGGCCAAAGATACCCTCGATACCCTTCAGGATGCTGCCAAAATCGTATTTCAGGTTGCTGATATACCCGGCCTTGCTCGAGTAGGCTGAAACCACCACCAGCGGTACACGAAAGCCGAGTTGGTAGTCGTCCTGGTTCGCGCCACTCTGGAACACCGGCTGCACGTGGTCGTACCAACCTCCCCAGTCGTCCCAGGTAATGAATATGACCGTGTCCTTCCAGTAGCCAGTTCCGTCGTCGCAGGTTGTGTTATTTCCTATGGCATTGACCACGGCCGCCACCCACGACGGTCCCTGGCCGCTGTTGATCGGATGGTCCGAATACTGTCCGGCGGGCGTTATCCAACTTACTTGTGAGAGCGCGCAGTTAGCGATGTCGTTCAACACATCGGGCGGTGCCGTGTCGACGTAACCGTTCGATTCGCCTTTCGTCCAGTCTGGCCCTGTGCATACCCCCGACATGGGCATGCAGATGTTCGAGAGCGAGTTCGGCGCGACCCACAGACTACTCTGCCCTTCGGCATAGTAAGTCCAGGTGATTTGAGGATTGGGTTGACTAAACAGGTAGTCCATGGCATTGCGGGTGAAGCATTGCACCGTTTCGTCGCCGGGAGTTTCCGTGCCAAAAGGCGGTGCACCCTTTCCGTTCGGTCTGATCAGTTGTGCCGAGTTTCCCGAGCCACAACCGTAGTCTGTACTGGGAGCATTCTCTGCGACAAAGATGCCGAGCGCGTCATCTGCCGCGGTGGGCGCCGAAGTGGCGCCAAAAATAAACTGATGCGCTGGATAACTCGGGCCCTGGTTGGTCTGAAACATCCGGTTACCCCATCCATAGGTCGTTGCCATCGTGATATACGGGTCGAGAAGGCCGCCTCTGTTCCCGTTGCTGTTCGTTACCGGTGTGTTGTACACATACATGAACTGAGAATAGTTGTCGGCCGGAACCACGCAGCCAAAGATGTTCGCCCCACAAACTGCCGGAACGTTGGCCGCCGGTTTGCCGGTGATTCCCTGGTTCTCGAACTCGAAATTCCACCCGCTGATCGTTCCGTTGAGCTTCGGTCCGCCGTGGCTGTGGTCCAGATCGAAGTTGGTGGCCAGTCCGACTGGGGTTAATGGCACCGTCTGGCCATCGGCATTCACATAGGTCGATGCGATCTCGTAGGTTCCTCCAGCGCCTGTAGCGCTACATCCAGGTACGCCGCCGTTTGCGGTGCACAATCCCTGAAAAAGATTGTCGGGCGAGCGGTTTTCCTGAAAGATCACGATAACGTGTTTAATAGGAGTGGTCCCGTACTGGGCGTGGGCTGCAGTAGAGACGAGCGCGGCGGCGGCGACGAAAAGTGAGAAAACCCTGGGGGTGGATTTCATAACGATTCTCCTTCCTGCGGAATTGGCGGGTGGACGAGGTGGACGGCCCTAACCAGGGCGCGATGCACCTACTATCTCCAGCTTTTGATAACCCGTCAATTGAAAGAATGACTCGCCGCTTCGTACAAAAAATGTTCTTGCATCGAAACTGCAATAAATTGCAGTGTACCGGCCCCATTGGAGTGACTTTATAATGATGCAATGAAAACAGGGCGAGCCAGCAAGTCCCGGCCCAGCATATGCGCGGCGCATATCTTTATCATCTTTATCTCTGCCGCATTCGCCATCGATATCGATCAAGCTGCGGCAGTGACATGCGAGAGTCTGGTCTCCCTTAAGCTCTCAGACACTACGATCACCGCAGCCCAGTCGATACCCGCAGGCACCTACTCCGCGCCCAACGGTGAAGTCTTCGCCAATATGCCTGCATTCTGTCGCGTGGCAGCCACGCTCACACCGGCCAGCGATTCCGAGATCGGAATCGAAGTGTGGATGCCGTCCTCAATCTGGAATGGGAGATTCGAGGGCGTTGGCAACGGTGGCTATGCAGGATCGATCCCTTACAGTGCGCTTGCACCTGGCGTGTCACTTGGGTATGCCACCGTCGGTACGGACACCGGCCACGTTGGCTCGTCCAGTTACGATGCATCCTTTGCGCTTGGACACCCGGAAAAGATTATCGATTTTGGATATCGCGCCACCCATGGGATGACCGTCATCGGCAAACAGATTTCGTCTGCCTTCTACGGCGAGGATCCGAAGCGTTCCTACTTCACCGGCTGCTCAACCGGCGGGCGACAGGCCCTGATGGAGGCGCAACGCTTCTCGAACGATTACGACGGAATCGTTGCCGGCGATCCTGTTGCCTACTACACGCACCATCATGTCGGTGGCAATCTCTGGGTCGTGTGGCAGATGTTCAACAACCCTGCCAGCACGGTTTTCACGACTCAGGACACGCTGCTCGGCAACGCGGTCAATGCCGCGTGCGACGCTCTTGACGGGGTAGTGGATGGTGTCCTGAATAATCCCCGGCGCTGCCACTTTGATCCCGCAAAGCTCCTCTGCGAAGGGTCTCAAATGCCTCCGAACTGTCTTACCGCAGAGCAGGTCGAAGCAGTTAGAAACTTGTGGACCGGCCCTGACCAGATGGTGCGCCAGCGTGGCTATTACCCTCCCTTCGAGCGGGGCGGCGAAGCCGATGGCTGGCCCTCAACGATCTCGCCACAACCACCGCCGGCGCCGCAAACCGACGATCACGCGCAGATCGGCCTTCCTTTCTTCGAGTACTTCGTCTTCGATAATCCGGACTGGGACTTTCAAACTTTCAACTGGATCACCGGACCAGCTTACGTGGAAAACAAAGTGGTGGTTCCCGGTCAGACCTTGGCGTCGGTTCTGAACTCGATCGACCCCGACCTGGGGCGGTTCCGGGCGCGAGGCGGCAAGCTTATCCAGTACCACGGATTTAGCGATCCGGAGGTGCCGCCCATGACGAGTATCAACTACTTCGAGAGCGTCATCGACTTTCCCGGCGGGTCATTTTCGGGCGGGTCATTAGACGAGACTCAGGAGTTTTACCGGCTCTTCATGGTCCCCGGAATGAACCACTGCAAAGGCGGCCCCGGCGCCAATGTATTCGACATGCTTACCCCGCTCGTCCACTGGGTTGAGCAGGACATTGCGCCCGACCGAGTTCTTGCCACGCATTATGTCAACAACATGCCAGATCAAGGCGTCGCCTTTACGCGTCCCTTATGCCCCTATCCACGCGAAGCCGTCTATAAGGCCAGCGGCAATACCAACGACGCCGCCAACTTTGTCTGCAAGTAATCGCCAGCAACTTCCGTCAATAGGAGTTCACACAATCTTCAAAATCCAGTTGCGCCACTTTTCCAATGCCACAAGCGAATACCGGCCAGTTCTCATTGGTAATGGCATTCCAGTATCCCGGCTGCGGTTGGCCATTGGCATTCCAGGAAGCGTTTCCAGAATTGTATTGCCCCATGTAAGACGTCTGTTGTGCATTGGGTAAGGACTTAGTCAGTGAAATATTCGTTGCCAGTTCTGGATAAAGTTGTACCAGAGAAGCGCCCAAAGGACCTGACATGGAATACGTTGTCGAAAAAGTGTAATAGCTGGTGAACTTTGCCAGCGGCGGCACCGGCGACGGCACAGCAGCGAGAACATAGTTCAGGGACTTGTAATCCGTGGGTGTAAACGTATTTTGAGTCACTGTAAAAATCTTAAAGGCAGGGTTCTCGCCAAAGCACGGACTTATAGCCGGCACTTCATCAAGCACCACCGAGGGTGACAGGATGCGATATTCGTCCATATGCGTGTGGGCGCCAAGGGTCATGGTTATAAGGCCGGGATACTTTGCAAGTATCTGCAGAAGACTTGTCTGATAACTCTGGTACATCATCATCGTGGCGCTTGCAATCTGACCTTTGCCATCAATACTTTCGGCCGTTGTAACTGTATTTGCGCCGGGAGGTACGTGCATTAAGAGCCACACCTCTTGGCCAGCCGCCTGGGCTGAAGCGAGGGTTGAATCAAGCCAGGAAAGTTCTGCAGCGACTGCACTGTCATTGTCCCCGGGGACTCCAAGGGCAAATGGGTTTGTATTAAGTCCGATCACCGTCAATTTTGATCCCAGCGGCTGGGCAGAATAATAGCCACCGCTCTTGAAGGTATTAAGAAATGTCTGCTGATCCGCGGCCCCATTCACAAATTGCGTGTAAAAAGTTTCCGCGTTATTGGAAAGAAAAGTGCTATCCGGTCCATAGCCGGTGTAGGAATCGATATTTCCAACCGCGAACATGACGGGAATGTTTCCGACAGATGCCCTCACCTGCGCGGTAACAAAGGCAACCGTCTTATCGGTAAAGGCCTGCATGGCGGCTACCTCGTCGACCGTAGGTACCACTGCGGGGCACCCTAGAGCGTGAGGAGGCATATAAAGGCAGTAAAAGTCTGTCGGAAAGGAGTGCCCAATAAGGTCGCCGGTATAAATAACGACCGGACTCGCTCCTAAGTTCTGCTTTATGCTCGAGAGCGCAAGCTTAAGCAAAGGGT
>JBEKIB010000058.1:0-27896 GCA_050011975.1 Terriglobales bacterium
ATGCATTGAAGCAGCCGCTCAAGAAATTTATTTGCTTTCTCGTTGGACCAACCTGTATACCTTCCCACCCGCTCTTGCTTTTCGTTTCTAGCAAAGAATCGTTTTGCATGAAAACCTTCGCCATTTAGTTCTGGATAATCCGAAAGTATTTTTTTCCACTGGTTCTCGAAGACTCGCCACGCCGGTTGAGTTCCATAAAAGCCCGCGACAACACATACCTTTGCTCCGTCATGGATGCCGCTTTCGTCGAAATAGGCTTCCATCATCACGAAGCGATTTCTCCATTTTCTACCGCTGCGAGGATGAATCAGAGACGCCAATATGTCAATCTGGGCCTTTTCCATTCCATCGATTTACGCAACCTTTCCTCTAGCCGGGTGCCCAACTCATCGCGCACTCTGCGATGAGTGGGTTTTCGCCGCCGACGGGTGGGCAGGCTTTCAACCTTTTTTTCATCACAAACCCCCAGTGTGCCCCATCACAGACATCCAACTCGCCCCTGCGCGACAATGTTCCCTGATGTGTCGCAGCCGGGGTGCGCCAACCCTAATCAAGGCCACCCCGGCCGCGCCAGAAAAATCGCCAGTAACTCATCGATAAACATGAGCTGCACTGGCGAGCAGGAGCCAAAAGCCGCCAAATCTATGAATTTCGAGAGAATTAGGCAAGAAATCGAGCTAACTCCTTATTCTGGAAGATTTTGAAAATAAGTCTTTGGCGCTCTAGATTTTGGCGCCGCGACCCACCGTAACCTCATGATTCGAGTAGATAGGGGGGAGGGGGGTAGTGGTAAACACGCATTAATACCTTACGAGTAAACAAACTGAGATTTGACGGGGAGAATTCCCTGACGCAACAGTGGTGGGCGAGAAGATGTAGGGGTCCTTCGACTCCGCAGAGACTTCACTTCGTGAAGTCCCTGCTGCGCTCAGGATGACAACTTGGATGGGGTGGCTGAGAGCTGAGAGCTAATAGCTGAAAGATAACGGCTGATGGCTGTGGATGGCGCCGCGGTTTCAATCGTTCAATCCTTGCCGGCGGCGGCTTTCTTTACGTCCTCGAACTGGGTGATCTCGACAGTTCCTTCGGGGAACTTGGCGGTGATTTTTAGTTCTCCGCCCATGGCTTTGACGAAATCGTGGAGCGTGCTTACGTACATATCCGCGCGGCGTTCGAGTTTGGATACGGCGGCCTGGTTGACTTTGAGAATTTTGGCTAGATGCACTTGTGTCATGTCGCGGGCTTGGCGAAGTTCGTCCAGAGCCATGCGGGAGCGGTATTTGGCTGCCAGGCGGTGGGAACGCTCCTGAGCTGCAGGGGACATTTTTGCACGAAGGGAATTGAAGTTCTTGGGCACCGTAGTTCTCCTTAGGGAAACTCCGATTAAGTCCTAGCTGGCGAGGCGGGCTACGCTAAAGGTGCGACCCTCAGCGGCTAAAGCCGCTTGTATAGAGGGTTCTGACGGCATGGCTGAAGCCATGCCCTTGCAAAGCTCTCCTTGACACTACTTTAATCAGAGGCTCCTTAAAGGTAATATTCCGAGTGTGGAATAGTCTGTCAAGGGGATAGTTGCCGCAGGGCTATTTGCCGTCCGGCTGATAGATCTTCCAGCGGTTGGCGATCGCGATCTCTTTTAGATCCGGGTTGGGGTTGATTACGAATGGGTGGTTGGACATGGCTAGCATCTCGCGGTCCCAGATGGCGTTGCCGAAGGCGCAATCGGGCTTGTGGTCGGGAGACGACTTTAGCGCGGAGCGAAGCGCCTGGGGCTTGCCGGGGCCGCTCGGAACTCGAATGAGGCGGTCGGTGATCAGGCCATTCTCGACCTCCGCTTCTACGGCCAGAATGCGATTCTGCGGGATGCCGAAGTAGCGCATGCCGGAGCGGATGACCCATTGGCACGAGGAAGAAACGGCCCAGATGTCGCATCCGGATTGGCGCAGGTGCTCGACCAGTTCGCGCATCTCCGGGAAAATCGAGGGGGCGATGGCTTGAGCAAAATAGGCGTCGGCCGCCTGCTGCACGACTTCTTCGCGCAGTCCGTGGTGCATGGTGACCATTTCTCCGCACATGGTATCTTCGTCGACGCGACCCGCTTTGTAGTTGGCATGCCGCGGACGGGCCCATTGCGCGATCGGTTCCGGCAACAGTCTTTTTTCCGGCTCCAGGTCCAGTTCCCAGTGGAAAAAACCTTCTCCGGCGTCTTCCGACCAGAGCGTGCCGTCGCAATCAAAGGCGGCGACGCGCGGTTTCAGGCTGAGCACGGTTTCGAGGAATTCGGTTTGCAGAGATGTTAGATGCGTCATGAAATATAGGGCCTTGCAGGAATTAACTCGATGGCAGAAGCGGTGACGGCAGCGCGGCATACTGATCCGGCGTATCCACGTTAACCGCAACCAGCGGGTCGTCTACCGGAACGTACTCGATATGACTCTCGTTTGCGTGCTCGACCTCGCGCGCGTCCGATGTTTCCGGAGCCTTCAGAAACGCCGTCATCATCTCGCGGCCGAACAGAATGGGATGACCGTGTTTTCCCTGGTACTCGGGGATCACCGCCCATTTTCTTTGTGTCATTGTCATAGCCTGTTCGAAGGCCGACTCGAGCGTCTCAATGGTTTCCGCGCGGACTGGCGGCCGATCGACGAGCGTGAGCATGGCGGCATCGCTGCCGCGGTTGAGGACCTCCTGCACGCCGACCTTCAAGGAGCTGAACTGGCCGCGCGCTGGATCGGGATTCACCACCAGCGCTGCTCCATTGGCATACACGATGGGGGCCAAGCCGGCTTCATTCTTGCCGACCACGACCAGGACGACATCGACGTGCGGGAAGAAAAGCCGTATGGCGGCGGAGAGGAAGGTGCTGTTCGACGAAGATGGAGGCCACGGCAGCAGGGCCTTGTCGCGCCCCATGCGGGAGGACTCGCCCGCCGCAAGAATTACTCCGCAGAGACTCGTGATGCGCGCCATAAGGGCACGATAACAAACTGCTGCGCCTATGCCAAGGACGCGGGTGCCGGAGATGCGTTCTTAGTTCTTGGGCAGGGGGAGACGGGGCAAGGCCCGTCTCTACAGGGCGGCGTCTTTCCGCAGGCTGCACGGCCAATTTTTCTAGTTGAAAGTTGGCAGCTTGTACACGTCGTCGTGGGGGACGCGCTCCACTGCGTGTCCCGCCTTGCGCCAGGCGCGCAGGCCGCCAGCGATGACGAACACTTTGAATCCGAGTTCCTGTAATTGGCGCGCCACCCGGGCGCTCGTGGCTTCGCGTTGTCAAGTGCAGTAGAGATAAATCTCCTGATCCTTGGGCAGATTCTTGACTTCTTCAACGAGGTTGTTGGGTTCAATGCGGATCGATCCGGCGATGCGTTCGGAGTCGGCATCGTAGTAGCCATGGCTGCGGACATCGGCGATGAGCATGTTCTTAGCCGCATCGGACGCCAATCTTTTCGCCAGGTCCCCCGTTCGAATGCGGGGAATCACGTCGAGCAGACGATACTTGCGGTAGATCCAGATGCGATAGACGATATAGGTGGCGAGTCCGAAGGCGAAGATGACCTCGGCGGCAAAGCCAGCGGAGCGCAGTCCGCGGGTGATGGCGCGCAGCGCGTCGCTGAAGAGATATCCTGCGACGGCGTAGGCGCCCACGTAGAAAGCGGCACCGAGGGCATCGAATTGCAGAAAATCTGCCAGGCGCATTTTCATGCTCCCGGCGAGCGGCGGAGACATGGCGTTGATGCCGGGGATGAACTTGGCAAAAAGCAGAGTCAGCTTGCCGCGGCGGTAAAAATATTCTGCCGAGCGCAGAATGCAAGTTTCCGGATTCGCCGAAAGCCGGCAGAGAAGGCCCAACAACGCCCATCCGCTGACTCTGCCCATGAAATAGAGAATGACATCGCCGCAGGTGATGGCTGCGAGGGCGATGCTGAAAACGAGATAGAAGTGCAGACCTCCATAAGCAGAGACCGCGCCCGCGGTCAGGATGGCGAGCGCGGCGGGCAGGGGAAGACCGACCGACTCCGCGAAGCACAGCACGGCCAAGAACAGGTAGCCATGGTGCGAAATCAATGAGAACAAGTCATTCATGGTGAAAACGGGTTTGTTTAGTATAGCAATCGCGATGCGACGCTATCCTTTCAAGGAAGGAGGTCTGAGATGCTGGGGATTGCGGTGAAGGGGTAGCAGCGGCGAAGGGCTATTTTTCTCGCGCCACCACGAATTCGGGCGCCCAGAGCAGCGCCCGCTTGAACTCCGAGTCGGGAAAAATGCAGATGGCGTTGCGCGCTGACTCGGCGTAACGGGCGGCCTCTTTGGAGGCGTATTCGAGAGAACCGTAGCGGTTCAGGATGTTCAGGATATCGGCGTGAGTTACGCCATTGAAGGCGCGGTCGTGCAGGATGGTTTCGATTTGTTTGCGCTCGGCGGCGGTGCAGCGCTCCAGGGCATGAATGACGGCCATGGTGGCTTTGCCTTCGCGCAGGTCGCTGGCAACGGGCTTGCCCAGCACACTCTCTGAAGCGGTGAGGTCGAGCACATCGTCCACAATCTGGAAAGCCATGCCAAGGTCGCGTCCGTATTGGCCAAGGCGTTCTTCCTGGGCTGCGGTGGCGCCACCGAGGATGCCGCCGACTCGCATGGACACGGAGAACAGGCAGGCGGTTTTGCGATAGATGAGATCGAGATGCTCCTGCAGCGAGATCAGCTTGCCGAGCTTTTCCATCTGGAGCAGTTCGCCTTCGACCATCTGCTGCGTCAGTTCGATCAGCATGTCCACGATGCGGAAATTGCGCTCCTGCACCGCGATCTTGAACGACTGCATGTAGAGCCAATCGCCGACCAGCACGCACATCGAATTGCCCCACTGCGTGTTGGCGGCGGGACGGCCGCGGCGGATCTGGGCCTCGTCAATAATGTCGTCGTGGACGAGCGTCGCGGTGTGGATGATCTCGACGACCGAAGCGAGCTTTACCGCGCCCTCGCCCTTGTAGCCCAGGAGTTTGGCGGAGAGCAGCAACAGCGCCGGACGGATGCGCTTGCCCCCGCCGGCGCGCAGATACTCTCCGATCTCGGTGATGGCAGCGACGTTCGAGAGGGTGTCGCGACCGAATTGTTCTTCGATCGCGACAATGTCGTCGCGCAGGAGGTCAAAAATTTCTTTCCCGTTGATGGACGTCGTGGTACCCACTGCTCTTAATTGCTCCGGTAATTCGTGAACTGCAAATCGATGCCAAAGTCCTGCTGTTTGACCATCGCGATTATTTCCTGCAGCGTGTCGCGATCCTTGCTGCTGATTCGCACTACATCGCCCTGGATGGAAGCCTGCGCTTTTTTCTTCGAGTTCTTGACCAGCTTCACGATCTCCCGCGCCTTTTCGATCGGGATCCCCTGTTGAATCGAGATCTTCTGTTTTACGGTGCTTCCGGCGGCCGTTTCCAGGGCGGCGTAAGTCAAGCCTTTCAGGGGGACGCCGCGTTTGACCAGCTTCTGCTGAAAGACGTCGTTCACCGCCTTCATCTTGAACTCATCAGCGGAATGAAGCAGGATCGCGTCGGTGCCCTCCATCGCGATCTGGGACTTCGAGTCCTTCAGATCGAAGCGGGTGTGGACTTCCTTCATCGCCTGCTGGATGGCGTTGGAGACTTCGGCCAGATCGATTTTGCTGACGATATCGAAACTGTTATCGGGCATGGAATGTCACCGTCTCCAAGTCGTAACCACAATTTACGACGGACTTCTGGACTTTTAGATTGACCACGCTGAGGGTTGGTCGCACGAACTCGATAGCCTTCCGGTCGCACACCCCAAGCATGTACTGCTGAGAGTAACAGAAGAGGCACTATCTGCGAAGGTCGTTATGGGCGCGTTTCCCGGTTTGCGGCCTCCGTGGCGAGTCCAAAGAATTTGTAGAAATTCTGCGCGGTTTGTGCGCCGATTTCTTCCGCGGAGAGGCTGCGCAGTTCGCCGATCTGGCGCGCTACCTCCTGCACAAATGCCGGTTCGTTGCGCTGGCCGCGATGCGGAATGGGCGCCAGGTAGGGCGAGTCGGTTTCGATCAGAATGCGGTCGAGCGGAACCATTTGCGCGGCGTCGCGGATCGGCTGCGCCTTGGGAAAGGTGATGTTGCCGGCAAAAGAAATCATGAAGCCCATCTCCAGCGCGCGGCGCGCATGCTCGACGCTCCCAGTGAAGCAGTGCAGAATGCCGCCCAATCCGCTGGAAGTCCAGTGGTTCGCGATTATCGAGAGACAATCGTCCCATGCGTTCTCGCTGTTGTCGGACGGGCGGCAATGAATGATGATGGGCAGCTTCGCCGTCCGCGCCAGTTCCATCTGCTTCCGGAAAACCGCCTTTTGCGTTTCTCGGGGCGAATGGTCGTAAAAATAGTCGAGGCCGATTTCTCCCCACGCGATTACCTTGGGATGGCGCGCCCATTGCAGCATTTGGGAATCCGCGGCCTGGTTTGCAAGGCTGGCTTCGTGGGGATGAATTCCCACGGTCGCCCATATTCGCGGATACTCCGGTCGCCCGTCGTACTTTTCCGCCAACTGGATTCCACAGTTGGCCGTGTCCGGGCCGTCGCCGTTTCCGATTGCCAAATAGGCTTCGATGCCGTTCTGTTTCGCGCGCGCCAACACTTCGTCGCGATCGCTATCGTAACGCTTGCCTTCGAGATGGGCGTGTGAGTCGATGAACATCAGTGGTCAGTGGCCAGTGGTCGGTGGTCAGTCGCCCGAGTCGTGCTCGGCATGATCGCGAGAATATTGTTGTCCGCTTCGAGTCTCCAGACCTTGAAACTCTGAAACTTTGAAACCTGGCAACTTTCCTATTTCAGCCTTGTGCCCAGAGGGACGTCTTCCAGAAAGCTTGCCAGCACCGGCTTTCCGCCTTCGGGCGAGGCCGCGACGATCATACCGTTTGATTCCAGTCCGCGCAGCTTGCGGGGCGCGAGGTTGGCCACGATCACGACCTTGCGGCCGATCAGTGTTTCCGGCTCGTAGGCCTCGGCGATTCCCGCTACGAGTTGGCGCACTTCGTTTCCTAGATCTACTTCCAGGCGCAGCAATTTGTCGGCGCCCTTCACGCGCTCGGCGGTCTTCACCTGCGCCACGCGCAATTCTACTTTTGCGAAATCGTCGATGCTGATCTTGCCATCGGGAATGGTGGCCGCTGGCTTGGCTGCGGCCGCTTCCGGCTTGGCCGGCGTTGCGGCTGGCTGCCTCGCTTCGCTCGGCTGGACGGGCGAGGCGCCCTTCCCCACACTTGCACTTTGTTCTTCCATGTTCTGCATCCTCTCGACTGCCGATTTGTCGGCTCGCGGAAACACGGCTTGCACCTCGCCTAACTTTGTGCCGAGGCGTAACTGTCCCCACTGCAATTCGGTCAGGTCGAATTTCCTGATGTCTCCGAGGCCCATCTGGGACCAGATCTTCGCGGTCGCGTCGGGCATCACTGGATGCGCGAGAGCGGTGACAATCCGCAGCGCTTCGGCGCTGGTGTAGAGCACGGTTGCCAGGCGCGAGCGGCTCTCCTCGTCCTTTTTATCGCCGAGAGACCAGGGCTCGTTCTCGACGATGTATTTGTCCACGGCGCTGACCAGCGTCCATGCGGTTTCGAGCGCTCGCGAGAATTGAAACTGGTCAAAGAGTGTGCCGTAGTCGGCGATCGCTTTTTTTGCTGCATCCGCAATGGCATCGTCTGCCGGGGTGTGTGCTGCATTCGAGGGATATGGAACTTCTCCCTTGAAATAGCGCGTGATCATGGTCAGGGTGCGGCTGGCGAGGTTGCCGAGGCCATTCGCGAGATCGGAGTTGTAGCGCTGCACCAGCGCATCAAAGCTGAACGATCCATCATGCCCGAAGACAACTTCGCGTAGCAGGAAGTAGCGCAGAGCGTCGGTGCCGAGCACATCCACGATGGTTTCGGCGCGCACGATATTGCCGCGCGACTTCGACATTTTGCTTTCTTCAAACAGCAGCCAGCCGTGCGCCGTGATGCCCTTGGGCAACGGCAATCCGGCGGCGAGCAGGAACGCCGGCCAGTAGACACAATGGAAACGCACAATTTCTTTGCCGATCATGTGCACGTCGGCGGGCCAGTACTTGTTGAACTTGGTCGTGCCGTTGGAGCCATAGCCGAGCGCGGTAATGTAATTCGCCAGCGCGTCGAGCCAGACGTAGACCACGTGCTTGGGATCGTCCGGCACAGGAATGCCCCAGGAGAACGTGGAGCGGCTGATGGAAAGATCGCGCAGGCCGCCGCGCACGAATGAGAGCACTTCATTGCGCCGCGTTTCGGGGCGGATGAAATCGGGCTGCTCGGTGTAGAGGCGGATCAACTGGTCCTGGAACGCCGAGAGCTTGAAGTAATAATTTTCTTCGTGGACGGTTTCGGTCGGGCGGCCACAGTCGGGACAGGGAGCGCCGGGTTCCGCATCGACGTAAAGCTCGTCGGAAACGCAGTATTGGCCGGTGTAGGTGCCCTTGTAGATGTATCCGTTGTCACGAATTTTGCGCCACAACGCCTGCACACCTTGTTTGTGGCGCTCGGAGGTGGTGCGGATGAAATCGTCGGGGGTCAATCCCATGCGCTGCCAGAGGGCGCGGAATTCCGCGGAGATTTCATCGGTGAACTGCTGCGGCGTCTTGCCCGCAGCCTGGGCGGCGCGCTCAATCTTTTGACCGTGTTCGTCGGTGCCGGTCAGAAACCAGGTATCATCGCCCAACATGCGGTGGCGTCGAGCGATCGTGTCGCAGACGATGGTGGTGTAGGCGTGTCCAATGTGCGGATGCGCATTGACGTAGTAGATCGGAGTCGTGATGTAGAACTTTTTGCTCATTCCTGTGCCTTACCAGCCTGTGCGTTGCCAGAGAAAACTTGTCTGAATCTGCGTTCTTACGCTGCGTTCGTTGCATTCGATGTAATGTCGTTCACTTCGATTCCGATGTGCTGTAAGTGGTGCAACATGTGCGTGACGTAGTCCTCGAAGACGAACTGAAGCGTCAGCGGTTCAGAAGCGGCAACGGTTAGGGTCCGTGACCAGGCGGAATCGGGCACCGCTTCGGCGGCTGCCAGCAATTGGCGGTTGAGTGCCTGCCACACCTCGATCAGTTCTCTCCAGTCGCGGCGCTGGTAGGCATGCGCAGCCACCCAGCGATTCTGCTCGTAGCCGGGCATGGCCAGATTGTTTTCGAATTGCGCGCGAACGATCCGTTGATGATTGTTGGCGGCGGAGTCGAGCAGATGTCCCAGTTCTTCCTTTGGAGACCATGATGACGGCGTTGGGCGAGTTTCGACCTTGTCCTTCGGAAGCCGCTCGAGGCGGCTGGGCACGCGCTGCAACAAGTCGCGCAATGCGGTGAGTGCCTGCATACATCCTCCTGACTATGACTGAATCCGGGAATTGAATCATCATTTTCTGCTGCCGTTGGCGTAGGCTTGCACTGCTTCCTGGATCACTTTCTTCAGCGGTACGTGATGTGCTTCCGCCAGCGCCCGGCAGTCTTCGTATTCGGGCGCGTAGTTTGAGACTGTGCCGTTCATGTTGGCGATCTTGATCCGCACCGGACCCCACATTGTGTCGACCGTTTCCCAGCGTCGCGAAAGCGTCTGTCGCTGTTCCTCGCGGCGGCGCACGCCCAAGGTTGTGGTCTCGGCGAAAATCAACTTGGTCAAGCGATTCGCATCTTCTATTTTCGCCAGCACGGTGAGCAACGCGCCGGGACGGCTCTTTTTCATTTGCACGGGGACGCTGAACACATCGAGCGCGCCTTCGGCCAACAGGCGCTCCATGGCGTAGGCCAGCACCTGCGGGCTCAGGTCATCGAGATTCGCTTCGAGCACGGTGATTCTGTCGCTCGATGTGCCTGGCGAAGTAGTTGGCGATGTACTCGCGGCATCCGCCGGTAGAGCTTCTCCTATGGTTAGCCGTAGCAGGTTTGGATGCTCGGGGAAATCTCTTGTTCCCGCGCCGTATCCCGCCTTTTCGATCTTCATTGCTGGAAACGGGGCGAAGCGGGTGCTCAGCGTCTTCACGATCGCCGCGCCTGTCGGCGTCACCAGTTCGACCTGTGGTCCTGACGAATACACCGGTGCGTCGCGAAGTAACTTCAGCGTTGCCGGCGCGGGTACGGGAAGCGTTCCGTGCGCGCACTTGATAGTTCCGCCGCCCACGTTCAGCGGCGAGCACACCCATTCTTCGACCGCGAGAGATTCCGCTCCCACTGCGGCGCAGACAATATCAACCAGGGCATCGACGGCGCCGACTTCGTGAAAGTGGACGCGCTCGACGGGCGTGTTGTGAATCTCGGCCTCGGCCTTGCCCAGCGTGTCGAAGATGCGAATTGCGATTGCCTTCGCCGTGCCGCCGATCGCCGCGTTGTCGATAATTTGGCGAATGTCGTTCAGACCGCGAGCGTGATCGTGACCATGATCGTGCCCATGCTGCTCCCAGAAAACTTCGCGTGGCAGATCTTTTTCGCCGCTGGAGTAGACATCCACTTTGGTCGCGGAAATTCCACCACGCATCACCCGCTTAATCTCCAGCCGCGCACCGATATCGAGCGCCGCGACCGTGTCTTCCAAAAGCTTTTGAGACACTCCGGCATCCGCCAGCGCGCCCAGAAACATGTCGCCGCTGATGCCGGAAAAACAATCGAGGTAGGCTATGCGCATGGAAAAAATCGTCGTTGGTTGCTGGTCGTTAGTCGTTGGCAAAACCAGAGTCTGCGAACTTTGGAGGCGAACTGGCGTGGCTTCTAACGACTAACGACGATCGACCAACGACCGATCTCTCATCATAGGGAATGCTCTCCCCTCCGTCAAACCCGCCGCTCGTCGCGAATTTGTTAGAATCACTGTTTCTTCAATAAGTTAGAGGGCATCCTTGTATCGATCTCTGGAACGCCGACTGGTCGAGCATCTGCGCGAGTTTCTGCGCCGTACCTACGACCTGGAAATCGCGAACATCGTGGTGGAGCAGCCGCCGAAAATTGAGTTTGGCGAGTACGCGCTGCCGATTGCTTTCGAGCTTGCAAAGAAACTGCGCAAGGCGCCGCGCAAGATTGCCGAGGAGATCGTCGGCGGGATCGGTGCGATTCCCGGCTTTGAGAAATTCGAAGTGGCTGGCGCCGGATACATCAATGCTCGCGTCAACCGCGCCGAGTTGGCCACGGCTCTCGCCGTCGATGAGTCGCCAGCCGCCGATGTTTTACCCGGTAAAGTGCTGGTCGAGCATTCCAGCATTAATCCCAACAAGGCGGCGCACATCGGGCACCTGCGCAACGCCATTCTTGGCGACACATTTGTGCGCCTGCTGCGCTTTGCGGGCCGGGAAGTGGACGTCCAGAACTACATCGACAACACCGGAGTGCAGGTTGCGGACGTGGTGGTTGGATTCCTGCATATTGAGAAAAGGTCCCGCGCTCAGATCGAAGCGCTCGCTGCCGCGCCGCGGTTCGATTACGTATGCTGGGACCTCTACGCCCGCGTTTCGCAATGGTATGAAGAGGACAAGTCGAACCTGCAGGCGCGGGCTGCCATGCTGCGCGTGATTGAGGAAGGGAACAACGAAACGGCGGAGATTGCAGACTTGATTTCGATTGCCGTGCTTAAGCGGCATCTGGAGACCATGGACCGGCTCGACATTGAGTACGATTTCCTGCCTCGCGAGAGTGAGATTCTGCACCTGCATTTCTGGGATGCGGCGTTTACCAAGCTGAAGGAAGCGGGCGTTCTCACTTACGAGGCTGAGGGCAAGAATAAAGGCTGCTGGATCATGCGGCGTGCTGGAACGTCAAAGTCTGAAACCGCAGAGAACGCAGAGAACGCGGAGAACATCGAGATCAAAGAGGAGGACCAGAAAGTTATCGTCCGCTCCAACGGCACGGTCGGTTATGTCGGCAAAGACATTGCCTATCACATGTGGAAGTTCGGGCTGCTTGGGCGCGACTTTGGCTATCGGAAATTCTATCGCTATCCCAACTCCCACGACTGCTGGATCTCAACTACCAACGGCGAGCGAGATCATCCGCACTTCGGCGATGTGGCCGAGATTTACAACGTGATCGATGCGCGCCAGTCCGAAGCGCAGAACACGGTGATCGAAGCTTTGCGCGGACTTGGGCACGACGAAGCCGCTGATCGCTACACGCACTTCTCCTACGAGATGGTTGCACTTACACCGCGCTGCGCCGCTGAACTTGGCTACAACCTTAGCGAAGAAGATAAGGCGAGGTCGTGGATCGAGGTTTCCGGCCGCAAGGGCTTCGGCGTGAAGGCGGACGATCTGCTCGATGCTCTTATTACTTCGGCTGGCAAGGAAGTGGATGCGCGTCATCCCGAGTTGAGCGAAGCGGAGCGCGCCAGCATTGCTACGCAGATCGCGATCGGGGCGCTGCGCTACTTCATGCTGAAGTTCACGAAGCCCTCGGTGATCGCTTTCGATTTCAAGGACGCGCTGAGTTTCGAGGGGGACACCGGCCCCTACGCGCAGTATGCGGTGGTTCGCGCTTCCAACATTTTCCGCAAAGGTGGGTTGGATCCGGATGGCTACGGCAGAGACGCGGCGAGCCGCGTCTCCACAGAAGATTTCTCTAAATTCCTGAATGGCGAATCCGGCAATGACATCTGGGAGCTTTGGCTGGCGGCGGCGAAAACGTCTTACATCGTGAGCCAGTGCATTGCGACCACCGAGCCTGCTTACCTCGCCAAGCATGTTTTCCAACTGGCGCAGCTTTTCAGTACCTTTTATCACCGCTGCCCAATTCTGAGCGAAGCGGATGAGAGCCGGAGAAAGTTCCTGCTGGCAACCACGGCTGTGGTTCGCCGCGAGCTTATTCGCGTTCTCGCGGCCATGGGAATCAGCGTTCCGCCGGTAATGTAAGGCATTGGTTACGGCTTGATTACCAAGGCCTGACAACTCCGGCGCTCCCGGCGGCATCCTTCTAAATAGGGATAAATCAGGTGGGGAGAATTCAGATGATCAAGAACATCTTTACGACGGTGCTGCTGAGTCTGGCACTGACAACGTTGAGTACTGCCACCGTTGCGCCGGACGCTCCGCAGATGCCGCGTACTCTGGCCAACGCGCGCTTCGTATACGTTGCGGCCTACGATGGCGATCAGTTCGATCCCCAGTTGTTGCCCGATGACCGCGCCGCTATTGGTCGCGTCGAGGATGCGATCCAGAAGTGGGGCAAACTTGTTGTGGTGTATCGGCGTCAGGAAGCCGATATCATCCTGATGGTACAGTCTCGTCCGTCCGAGGATGTGCTGGCTGTCTATGATGCGCACAGCGGAGATGAGCGCAGCCGGCCTGCGCAGACTTATCTTTGGCGCGTGATGGGACGCGGCGGGTTGCAGAAGGGCGAGATGCCGCTGTTTTCGCAATTCGAAAAAGCCTGGGACAAAATCATCAATTGAGGCTGGCACATCTTCCTCTCCCACTTTCGCAGTCGACTGCCAGAGGTATATTGCTAGTCGATAGCGCAAGTAGTGGCCAGCGTCTATAATCCCGACGAGAAACCAAACAGTATAAAATTTCTACGGTTCATATCGCGATTGCCTGGGGCCGTGGTTCGTGTGCTTCCACAGCCAGGCTCTAAAACATTGATATGAAATGATTTAGCAGTTTGTTTTGAAAATGCTGGATGGCATCCCCCGTGCATTAAAAAGGGAGCGGGTCCGGTTCACAGATTTTTAGCGGGATCCGAAATAATTTCAGGACGGAGCAATATTTGGGGCAAGGAGCCCTCAACGCTTATGAATCGCACGTCATTTAAATTGACCCTAATGCTGGCGGCGACACTGGCCGCATCGCTCGGATGCACAACCAAGAATTACGTGCGTGAACAGACCACGCCGCTGATCAACAAAACGAATGAACTCGACGACCTGACCGCGAAGAATTCGAGGGACATCAAGGACGTCGATCAACGCGCGCAAGCCGGAATCCAGGCGGTGCAGGCGCAGGCAGCAGCGGTGGACCAGAAGGCTCTGGCCGCGGGCAGCGAAGCCGACAAGGCTCAACTGTCGGCGAACAGCGCTACCCAGCGAGTGGACATTCTGACCAACACTGTCATCAACCTCGACAACTATCGCCCGGTGGTAGAGACGGCGGTGCATTTTGGATTCAACAAGGACAATCTGACGAGAGAAGCCAAGGAAGCGATTGACCAACTTGCCGCCAGCGTTGCCACTACCAAGGGGTACATCATCACGGTCGAGGGCGCGACCGACTCGGTGGGCAGCGCCGATTACAACTACGATCTCAGCCAGCGCCGTGCCAATGCCGTGATTCAGTACCTGGCGGCGGAGAAGAGCGTTCCGGCGTACAAGATTTATCTGATCGGGCTGGGCAAGGATAAGCCGGTCGAGAGCAATCAGACTCGCGAAGGCCGCGCCAAGAACCGCCGCGTGGATATCCACCTGATGACCAACACTGGAGCCGGAACGACGACCCCAGCGCAGGCGCCCACGAGCAACCCGAGTCCGACGGCGAACGCGAATCCGCCGTCTCTGTAAGGAACTGGGTAAGGAACTCGGTAAGTAAGTCGGTAGGTGACCCTGTAACTATAAAGTTTGCCTCCTCCCCGGAGGACTTTGCCAAAACAGGCCGTCCCATCAGTGGGCGGCCTGTTTTTTTCTGGTTCGTGTCCGCGGTTTCTGGTCATCGGCCTTTCGCCCAGGACCGGGTCAACGAGCGTAAAGCCGATGTTTCGACAGCAACCCACGACAGAAATACTAGCGCCGGTGATGAAAATTGTTTCACATTGACGCGAACCGGGATTGGGGTGAGAATGGCGTACGTTTTTGGGGCCGAAAAAGGGAATTCCTGCTGTGTCTCTCGGACTCCTTCACGTCAAGCTGCTTCTTCTAGGGTTAGTGCCCTCGGATGAAAGGACTCCACAGGGCATTCCATGTTGTTTCACTTATGAGTGTGTCCAGATCGCAAAGGAGAAAGACATGACGCTTCAAAGATTGTTGAGAGGGTTGGCGGTCACTGCAGTGATCTCGCTGCTCGCTGTGGGAGGCTCTTCCGCCTACGCGCAGGCGGCAGCAACCAACGTGCCTGCCAGCATTCAATTTTCCCAGGACCTCGGTCTTGCCGATCCATCGATGGAGATCAACATCACGGTCCACTTCAAGCTTAACGACAAGGCCGCATTCGACAAAGCCGTTGACGCGCTTCAGGACCCCGCTTCGCCGACCTTCCACAAGTGGATGACCAAGGCCGATCTCAGGAAGTACGCGCCGGCAGAAAGCCAACGGCAGGCCGTTCGCAGGGAACTGGAGAGCCACGGTCTCACCATTCTGTCCACTGACCCCATCGGCTTCACCATCCGCGCCCACGGCACCATCGCCAATGTCGAGAGCGCCTTCAACACCGAAATTCACCAGTTCCAGCACAACGGAAAAGTCTTCCGCGCCAATGTCCGAAACGCCGGGCTTAACGGTGAGGCGGGAGACTATGTCTCCACCGTCGCCGGTCTGGAAAGCCACCAGGTGCGGCCGCTCTACGCGCGCGCTCTTAACCCGCGCACCCAGAAGCCATATCCTCCAGTGCAGATTAGCAAGCTCGCCGGTTCCAGTTTCCCAGTGCCAACTACCACAGACTGCCTCACGTCGCCCGCAACCTATACCCTGGAGTACGGTGGCGTTCTGCCCGAAGGCGTCTACACCGGCACCGTATATATAGAATCCGGCGTCCCCTGCGCCTATCTGCCACAGCAGTTGCAGACCGCCTACGGCCTGAATGCGGTTTACGAAGCGGGATTGAACGGCGCCGGCCAGACAATCGTTCTGATGGAGGGCTACGGATATCCCACTATCGAGAAGGATGCCAACGAATACTTCAAGTTGACGGGTGTGCCGCTCTTGAACAAGTCCAACTTCAGCATTATCTATCCGGAGGGCAAACCTAATCCTAAATTAGGGGCCGAGACCGGTTGGGACGTTGAGATCGCTCTCGACGTGCAATCGTCGCACTCCATTGCTCCTGGCGCCAATATCCTGGTCGTCGCCACCAACGGCCAAGACAGCGAAGACTTTCAGAACTCCATCGCGTACGTGGCGCAAAATGGCCTCGGCAATCAAATCTCCAATAGCTATGGAGAGGACCTCGACCTCGAGTCCGGGACCCTCGAACAGACTTCCTGGGACGAGGCGATTGAAGTCGCAACCGCCCAGGGCATCTCCGTCAATTTCTCGAGCGGCGATGGTGGCGACGAAGGGCTGGGCACTCCGATAGGCGCGCCCCTTGTGCCTTCCGTCGCTCCCCATGCCACCGCTGTAGGCGGTACCTCCATCCTGAACGACGTCAGCCATCCGGGATCCACCATCACCACCTCTTGGGGCGATACGCTGACCTTCCTGTCAGGGGGCTACGAGGTCTTCGACCCGCCGCTACCTTTAGGACTCATCGGCGGAGGTGGCGGCGGCGAGAGCGTATTCTGGCCCAAGCCATCCTGGGAATCGTCAATTCCCGGCAAGAACCGGCAGGTGCCCGATGTCTCCGCGCTGGCTGACCCCTACACCGGCATTCCCATCGTGATCACAAGTGACGGGGAACAGTTCGTTTCCTGCTGCTGGGGCGGCACCAGCCTGGCCAGCCCCATCTTCACCGCGTTCTGGGCCCTCGCTAACGAGAAGGCCGGATCTCCTCTCGGTCAGGCGGCGCCCCTTATCGCCGCTCTGCCCTACGGCGGCGTTCAGGACGTGCTTCCCACCACCGACAGCACATCGAACAACGTGAGCGGGTCGATTACGGACGCGAGTGGCACCACCACATACTCGGCTGCCGATCTCTTTAGCGGATCGCTCTACGGCAACAAGGGCTTCACCAGCGCAATCTGGGCGGAGGATGCGGGCGATGTTCTGGACTTCGGGTTCGGGATCGACAGTTCACTTACGGTCAAGCACGGCTGGGACAACGCTACTGGATGGGGTACTCCTAACGGCCTGACCTTCATCGATGCGGTAACCGCAACGGAATAGTAGACGGCGGCCGCAGCGATTCGGCGCTTTCGCGAGCCGGAGAGCATTTTCTCCGGCTCGTTTCTTTTGGCGCTGGGAGATAGGGCCGTTCTGCTTCGACCTCGCTCCGAAGCGATACAATAGAGGCGTGCGCATTCGATTCCTGATTGTTTTTCTGGCGCTGCTGACGACTGTTTCGCTGGCGCAGGATTCGCCGGACAAGACGGCCTCGGACAACACTGCCTCTCAGAGTCGCGAGCCCGAGGAAAGCTCCAGCCACGATACGCGAATCGATATCAGCCCGCCCAAGGATGATGCCAAGAACCATCCCGGCAGCAAGGGTGCCATCGCGGGCCTCGGCATCGCCGACACCAGTGACAACCCTGACACGTCCGGCATACAGGAATTCCATCCCTGGAACCCGCTGAAGGCGATGAAAGACATTGAGGTCGGCGATTATTACCTCAAGCGTAAGAACTACAAGGCCGCACTCGATCGCTACAAGGAAGCTCTCTACTACAAGGATGGCGACGCTGTTGCCAGCTTCCGTCTCGCCGTGTGCCAGGAAAAACTGGGAGATAAGGCCGAAGCCAGGAAGTACTACGAACAGTATCTGAAGATTCTGCCCGAAGGTCCGTTGGCCAAGGATGCGCACGCTTCGCTGGACCGGCTCGCGAAAACGCAATGAAGATTGCCAGGCGGCCACAGGTGAGGAGTTCACCATGACGGTATCCGTTTTTATCGGGACCAGCGTCGACGGATTCATCGCGCGGCCAAATGGCGATCTCGACTTTCTGCCGGAGGGCGGCGGCGAGCCCCACGGCTACGACGAGTTTATGGCAAGCGTCGATGCGCTGGTGATCGGGCGCAAGACCTTCGAGACGGTTCTGGCCTTTGCTACCTGGCCATATGGCAACAAGCGCGTGGTGGTCCTGAGCAGCCAGCCTGTCGATTTCTCCGCGGTGCGCGGAGGCGTTGTGGAACAGATGGCCGGGCCTCCGGCTGAGATCGTTCGGAAACTCGCTGCCAGAGGTGTGCGTCACGTCTATGTCGACGGCGGGGTCACGATTCAAGGATTCCTGCGCGCCGGACTGGTGCAACGTCTCATTATCACTCGTGTGCCGGTGCTCATTGGAGACGGAATTCCTCTGTTCGGCGCTCTGCCGCGCGATGTGCGGCTGCAGCACGTAGGTACGCAGCACTATCCGAGCGGCTTGGTTAAGAGCGAGTACCTTGTTGCCGCCTGATAGCTGGTTCGAGCTACGAGCGGCGAGCTTCGAGCAACCGGTTGTCCCCGCTCGCTCGCAGCCCGAGGTTCGCGGCTCGTAGCAGTTCTTACTTCTCTACCCGCGAAAAATCTCCGGTGGATGCGTTCACGGCCACTTGCAGCTTGGCGGTCTCGCGGTCGGTTCCATAGATTACGTGCCACAGCAGTTCGTTCTTCTGCCGGTTCCATTCCAGCACGTAGAGAACCGGCGTGTCGGGTTCCTTCTCCAGCAACTTGTCTCCGCCGTGCTCCTGGGCGACTGCAAAAGCCTTGTCGGTATCTACTTTGAGAAACTGGACGTTGAAAATCTGGGTGCTGGAATTCGTCGGGCTGTAGCTGTCCTCGACGCTGTGAGAAATATCGCCGTTCGCCCAGGTGTAGGGCCTGGTCGTGTGCAGCGAGGGCGAGGCGAATCCGGCGCGCCACTCGCCGGCCTTGCCGTCGCGGCCTTTGGAGTCGGTGGTTGGTTGTGACTCCACCCGATAGGGTTGAACATCCGGCGCCCAGAGGCGGGCGGAGGCGTAGCACTTGTAGAACGCGGCGCTCCCGGTGATTGCTTCCGGAGCTTTCGGTTGAGGCGTCTCCGCGGGTGCCGGCTTGCTCGGTTCCGAGGAGCACCCGGCCATCAATCCCGCTGCTAGAATCACGACGAATAGTTTTGTCATCTAAATCATTTCCCGATCAGGCTTACTGTAGTGGTTTTGAGACCCGCGATTGGTTTCGCGAATCATTGTACTGAACTGACGCCATGGATTCCTATCTCGAACGCTTGCGGCAGGAACTCGAAGATGCAATAGGAGGCGCCAGCACGGGCGCCCTGGCGGAGGCTTCGGCGGGAAAGTGGAGTGCAGCTCAAATACTGGAGCACCTTTTTCTTACCTACAAAAACACCAACCGTGGAATCGCAAAGTGCCTGGAACGGGGCGCTCCGTTGACTACGAGCGCTACTACCACGCTGAAGCATCGCCTGGCCACTCTGCTGGTCGTGAATCTCGGATATCTCCCAAGAGGCCGCAAAGCCCCGGAACGCCTCACGCCACGCGGAATGGCGCCGGAAGAGGTGCAGCAAGCCATCGCGCCAGAGCTCGAGAGGATGAGCTCAGGCCTGGACGATTGCGAGCGCAAGTTCGGCGCCCGGACGAAAATCATGGACCACCTGTTTCTTGGACCCTTGACGGCCGACCAGTGGCGCAGGTTTCACTGGGTCCACGGGCGGCATCACGCGCGACAGATTCGGGAGCGGATGGGAAAATCCTGAAGGGTCCGGTGGTGGAGGGACGGGCGTCGCGCCCGTCCAGCAGTTCGGCGGCCGGGCGGGGACGCCCGGCTCTCCACCGTAAAAGCTTTACTTCTTGTCGTTGGTGTTGTCTTTGTCGCTGTCTTTGTCTTTCTCCACCATTCCGGCCTTGTGCGCCTGCTCCTGCATCTCGTCGAGTTCCTGCCGGGCGGCAGCGATGGCTTTTTGCTTTTGTTCGACATCGGATTTGTACTGCGCATCGTCCTTATCAAACTGGGCGGCGTCGCGCAGGCGTGTGCCGACATCGCCATAATAGGCCGACGCTCGCAGACGATATTCGCGCTGCTGCAGGTCGAGCTCGTGGTTCATGGCGTCGATCTTCTCTTTCTGATTGTCGAGCTTTTTCTTCCACTCGTCGGCTGCGCTCTTGCGATCAGCGGCGGCGGCCGCAGCGGCATCGACGGCTGCCGCTTTGGTGGCTTGCCCGGAGGCATCGCCGGTTGCCGGCGGTCCGACCACGCTCACATTTTCGCTGGTTGGGATATTGTCGTTATCGAAGTGGCGGGTGGCCGGACTCGGCTCGGGTTTGTTCTTGCGGACGGTTCGCGCGTACTCCCCGAGTGACTGAGCGGCGGCGCCGCTGATCGACAAGCCGACGGTCCCCAAGAGGAGCAGAGTAGCCATGGCCACGCGTTTTATGTGCTTCATGTGATCATCCTTTCGCAGGCCCGCGATTTTGCTCGCGGCCTGCCATCGCTAAATCGTACCCAGTACCCAGTACTCAGTACCCAGTACCCAAGGGCGCCGCGACTGGCGACCGGGTACTAACAGTTAACAACCGGCAACTGACCACTGACAATTGACAACTGACAACTCAAGAACTTGTGGTGGCAGCCCGGGTGCCTCCCAGGAAACTGCCGATGGTCCGGTCCAACTGCGCCGCTTCGTGGGCGATGCTGTCGGCCAACTGATGCGCCAGTTCCGCGTCCCGGCTGCATGCCAGTTGCTGCGCGTAGCCGGCGATCGTAGTCAGGGAATTGCGCAGTCCGAGCGCGAGCTCCGAGGAGATTTCCTGATGCATCTTTTGATCGTGGCGGATGCGCTCAATGTCGGTCTTGTCGGTGAGCACAAGCGTCGTGCCCATGAGACTCGCGTCTTCGGCCAGAACCGGAGAGGCCGTCACTTCGAGTACATGGCTTTCTCCGTCGCGCGCAAAGTAATTCACTACCAGCCCTCGCACCGCCGACTTCCCCGCCAGAGCGGGAGCAAGAGCTTGCTCGACGCTCGCTGCCGAACCCGAACCTGAGCCCGGAGCTGGACTCGAAATATCGTTGTCGGGGCGCAGCGTCGCGGTGCGGAAAAGATCGGAAGCGTCCAGTCCCACGGGCGAGGCAAATCCCAACAGCTTGCGCGCGGCCGCGTTGGCTTGCCGCACCAGACCGCTGGTATTCAAGAACAGAACGCCGCAGGAAAGGTTCGAAAGTATGGTGGAGCTGAGCGTGTCGGAGGCCTTGGCCTTTCTGCGCTCCGCGAGTTGCTGCGCGGTGAGCTCATGTTTTTGCTGCTTCAGTTGCTGAATGACGGCGTGATAGGCGTGCACGGGCAATCCCTCGGCCGCCAAGGGAGCGTGATTCAGCGATTCGGGTTCCGCGACGAGATTCTTCCGCAGGCGACGAATCACGAACAAGCCCAACCCGAAAGCGGCGATGGCAGCGAACAGAAGCAGGCCCATGCGCAGGATCATCGGATTGAGCAGCGGATTCATCAGCAGCTTCACAGCGCCCTCCAATACCAGTGCAGGACGCGGTTTCCGAAGAGGAATGACAAAAGCGCCATGCCGCCGAGAAAGACGCCAAATGGCATCTCGTAGTAGCGGAGTGCCAACCGTGCCGATTGCCAGGCGCGCCGGCGGGCTTCGTCCCGAGAAATGCGTGAAGAAGATCCGCGCTTCTCATTCCGGCGAATGCGCTTCATCCAGACCGCGAGAACCGTGCTCAGTCCAAAAAGCGAACCCGCCAGCGAAGCGGCAAAAATGGTCAAGACGGTGAGCCTGGTTCCGAGGAACGCGCCAATCATCGCCATCAGCTTGACGTCGCCGAATCCCATCCCTTCGACGCCACGGGTTCGCAAGTAAATGGCGGCCGCTCCGTAGAGAAAAGAGGCGCCGACCGCCGCTCCCAGCAGCGAGTCTGACAGGGACCACAGGCGCCACGAAATCTCGCTTCTCATCGCCGGCGACACCAGGCCAACCATGATTCGCGAAGCCAGGTCATTCACCGGGACCACGAGGCTGAACAAGATTCCGAGGGCCAGCCCGGGCAGAGTCATGGCGTCGGGAAGAAGCTTGGTTTCCGCGTCGGTGAACACCAACCCCAGCAGCATGTAGCCGAGCACGGCGCACTTCAGAGCCGCCAGCGTCAAACCAAAATGCGTGTAACAGCCGAGGAAGAGCAAGCCCGTGAGTAGTTCGATCACCAGGTAGCGTGGCGATATAGGCTGTTTGCACGAGCGGCATTTTCCCCGCAGAATCAGCCAGCTCAATACGGGAACGTTGTGGTAGAGCGGAATCAAATCTCCGCAGTGCGGGCAGGCGGAACGCGGCGTCACCACCGACTTGCCGCGCGGCAGCCGGTAAATACACACGTTCAGGAAGCTGCCAAAGCACAGCCCCAGAGCGAAGATCGCAGCTGCAAAAAGAGGTTCCACGTTGTCCGACACTATGGCTAAGTGCGCAGTCTGATAGGACTTGGATGATTATAAGCCGCCGCGGCGGGGGCTTCTAAGTACGAAGGTCACTGTACCTCTGACGGCTGTAAGTCATTGTGATCAAGGAGGAAGCTGTCGCTCACGCCACCCGGCTGATTTCGCGCCGCTGGGGCAAAAAGATCAAAAACACTGTGCCGGTCGTTCGTCCGTTCTCTCGTCCGTTCTCTCGTCCGTCCTCTCGCCCGTCCGTCCGGCTCCGCACCCGAATCGATCCGCCGTGTTTCTCGACAATGCCGTGCGAGACCCACAATCCGAGCCCGGTTCCGGTGTCCTTCTTCGTGGTGTAGAAAGGCTCAAAAATCTGGCGCAGATGAGTGCGGGGAATTCCGCTGCCGTTGTCGGCCACGGTAATGCGGACTCCCTCCCTGCCGCTCGACCAATCGCGGCCCGTCGCGACGCGGACTTGCAGAGAACCTCCGTCCGCCATCGCATCCACTGCATTCACCACAAGATTGGCCAGCAACTGCCGCAACTCGCCGGAGTAGCCACTGATCTGGCCATGGCTGCGGTAGCGTCGGGTGACATGGATCTGCCGGCCTTCCAGCTTGCGGGAATACAACTGAAGAATCTCGTCCATGATGGCGACAGGATCCATGGAACCCGGAGAACTGGTATCGCGGACAAAGCCCAAAGTTTGTTGTGCCAAGCGAGCCACGCGGCCGATCTCTTGCTCCGCCAACGTCAAATAGTCCCCGGCGTGGCTGGAGTCATGACGTGCCAGGTAAAGCAGGTTGGCGAGGGCCTCGAGCGGATTGTTGATCTCGTGCGCGATGGAAGCGGCGAGGCGTCCCGCGGTGGCGAGCTTTTCGCTGCGGCGGACGGCTTCTTCGGACTGCTTCTCGGTAGAAATATCGCGTGCGATGGCGGATGCTCCCACGATTTCGCCGCGTGCGTTTCGCAACGGTGATACCGACAGCAGCACCGGACAGCGGGTGCCGTCCTTGCGCATGCGCTCGGTCCGATAGGAGGCCACGTGGCCGCCGGCAATGAGTATCTCCTGGTTACGTTCCAACTCGTCGCGGCGTTCGGGCGGCGCCAGTTGCGCTACCGGCGAACCGATTGCTTCCTCGGCGGTGTAGCCGTAGAGATTTTCGGCGGCGCGATTCCAACTGGTGATGGTGCCGTCGGGAGCGGTACTGTAGATCGCGTCACAGGAGTATTCCACGATGGCTGCCATCTCGCGCGTGGTGCGGTCGGCACGCGATTCCGCCAACGTTCTCTGCCGGGCCATGCTTCCGGCGAATACGGAAATCGCAAGGAAAACGATCAGCCGCTCCAGGTCGGTGCCCGTAGCGACACGGAAGGTAAAGTAGGGCGGAGTTGCGAAAAAATCCAGGCAAGCGGTCGAAACCAGAGTGCAGAAAACCGCAGGGCCGAAGCCCAGGAAACGAGCGGTGAAAAGCACCGCCGCCAGCAGGAGTACAAAAAGATGGCGGTGCAGCACGGGCGAAAAAGTCCAGAGACTGAGCGCCACCCACACCGCGAGTGCGGCTCCTCCGTATTGCACCAGTGCCGCGTGCCGATTCGGCGCGATCCAACGCTTCAGATTGGCTCCAATTCCAGACATGTCTTGAAATGTTGCCGGCTCTATCCAGCGGACTTAGTGGTGTTAGATCAGGGCGGGCAAGGACTGTTCTCGATGTCCTGAGAAAACTCTAGCAGCAGCAGGGGCGGGGGGCAACCGCCCGCAACCGGCTGCGCTTACGAAGGCAAGCGGGAAATCGCAGGTATGAGGCCAGTGCAATGGCCGCGGGCACATGTTCCCGCGCTACACAAATCGCTGTCAACAAAAAAACGCTGGTCAGTCCTTGTGGAGAAACTTGTAATCGAGGATGGACGCCGCCAGGCCGAAAGCGTCTTCGGTATTGGTATTGTCGACCGCGTCCTTGACACGAATCAGCCTTCCCTGGCAAAGCACGTTGCTGTTCTTTTGTCCGGAGATTTCTTCGGGCATCTCGAAGATCAGTTCCACCAGCGCATTCGCCGGCAGTTGCTGCGGGCCGTGAAACATTACGCCCGACTGACTGATGTTCAGGATCACGCCTTCGTGCCAGGTACTTAGATTTTTGCCTCGGTATCGAACTGGAAGGTGCGACCGCAGGCGCCGTGCCCGGGGCATCCAGGTCGGTTGCTTTTGGCCGGAGCGGCGTCGCACGGTGGTGGTCTCCGCCGCGGGCTGGTCAACCCGATTTCCGCGACGCATGGTCTTCCAGTCGTACTGGAAAGCGGTCGCGCACACCATGCAGACCTGGTAATACTCTCCGTTAGCCGCGCGGCGCGGCCAGGAAAACTCGTGCGAACAGCGTCCTAACATAAGAACATCCATGAGTTTTTGCGGCATGATGACGACTCGTCCCCCGTGCCAGTTGGACACTTCCATCTTCCGACGGCTTGCCCGTTCTGAATAGGTTACTTTCGTGTAGCGCAGCTTAGGCCTTATGCTTTTCCATATGGCACGGACCAAACCGTCGCGCATAGGCTTCGTCCTTGCAGGAGGCAAGAGCTCCCGCATGGGCGCGGGCGTTGATAAAGCCTTTCTGGAGTTTGGCGGCCGGACACTTCTCGATCGCGCGCTCAGCGTGATGAGCGAGGTCTGCGACCGGGTGGCGATCGTCGGCGACCCGGCCAGATTTGCGGACTACCGATTTGCGAAATCTGGATTTGCGAAATCTGGATTTGCGAAATCTGGATTTGCGAAATTTGGATCAGTCGTGGCCGATATTTTCCCAGGGTGCGGTCCCCTTGCCGGCATTCACGCCGCGCTGGTGCATTCACCTGCCGAGTTGAACCTGATGCTCGCCGTGGACATGCCCTTCGTCTCCCGGGAGCTACTCACGTTTCTTTTCGCTGTGGCCGAACTGGAAGAGAACCACGCCATCATCACCGTGCCTCGCACCAGCAAGGGCTTTCAGCCGCTCTGTGCGGTTTATCGACGCGAGTTCTCGATGGTCGCCGAGCAGGCTCTGCGGGCAGGGAAGTACAAGATCGATGCGGCGTTTTCCGGCGTGTCCATGCGCGTGATAGAAGGGGCCGAACTGGCCGCAGCCGGCTTTTCCGAGCAGAGTTTTTTCAACGTGAACACCCCGCAAGATCGCTTGGCCGCCGAGGGCCGTAGTTTCTAGTGCCAGTTCCGCGGTTGGCGGGCACTTACGCTTCGCGCTTGAGCCGTACCGGCATCTCATGCCATGCTGATAGGCCATGGCTGCCGCCGATACACTAGCTCCCTACATCGAGTTCAAAGACGTCTCAAAAGCATTTGGAGATCGGGTGGTTCTCCAGGACGTCAGCTTCGAGGTGTTACCGGGTGAGATGGTCTGCATTCTCGGCCGCAGCGGCGTCGGAAAATCGGTGGCGCTGCACAACATTATGGGCTTCCTCAAGCCGGATTCTGGCCGGGTTATTGTCGCCAGTCAGGACATCACCGACTACAACGAGAAACAGCTCGAAGATATCCGCAAGAAAGTCACCATGGTGTTCCAGAACGGCGCGCTCTTCGACTCTTTAAGCGTGGGTGAAAATGTCGCTTTCCCCTTGCGCGAAAAAAGAGAACTTTCAGAAGAGCAGATTTACCAGGTCGTCGACGGCCTGCTCGAAATGGTTGGAGTCAAGGAGATGCGCGACCTGTTGCCTTCCGACCTTTCTACCGGCATGAAACGGTCGGTCGCCATCGCGCGAGCGCTGGCTGCGCAGCCCGAGTGCGTGCTCTACGACGAGCCCACCACCATGGTCGATCCGCTGATGGGGAATCTGCTCGGCGATCTCATTGCCCGGCTCAAACTGCAATTGCACCTGACCTCGGTCGTCGTTACGCACGACATGCGCCTGGCCAAGAAGCTGGCCGACCGGGTCGTCTTTCTCCACGAAGGCCGCGCGATTTTCTTTGGACCTTACGCGGACATGGAAAAGTCCACCGAGCCCATCATTAAGGAGTTCCTGGAACTGGACGAGTTGAAGCTGGAAGTGTGAGGGCAGTGGCCAGTGGTCAGTGGTCGGTGGCCAGTGAAGGCCCGAGGTCCCGCAGTTTAATTGTCAAGCGCTGACCACTGACCACTGACCACTGACCACTGTTTCTAAAATCCCTGCTGCATCAATTCCTCTACCGTGATCGAACTCTGCGCCGGCGCGCCTTTCATCATCTTCTCGACGTATTTCGCGATCACGTCGGCTTCCAGGTTCACCGGGTCTCCCGGCTTTAGCGATCCGAGGTTTGTCAGTTCCACGGTGTGTGGGATGATGGCGATGGTGCAGCGGTTTCCTTCGAGTTTGGCGACCGTAAGGCTGATGCCTTCGATCGAGATTGATCCCTTGTACACCGTGTACTTCTCTATCTCTGGCGGAATTTCAATGTGCAGCCACCAGTTCTCGGAATCCCGGCCGTCCGAGTCGACGATGCGCTCAAACTCGATCACCTTGCCGACGCCATCGACGTGCCCCTGAACGATGTGGCCATCGAAGCGGCCGTCGGCCTTCATCGGCAACTCCAGGTTTACGAGCGCGCCCTCGTGGATTCGCGAGAACGAAGTACGCACCCATGTTTCCGGAGCGAGGTCGGCGCAGAATGATTTTGGTTTGATGTCAAGCGCCGTCAGGCAAACGCCGCTGACCGCGATGCTATTGCCGGTTCGCAATTCTTTTGGGGCGTTCGCAGCCTCGATGGTGATGCGGCGGTTCTCGCCGCGCTGCTCGATCTTTACGACCTTGCCTACTTCCTCGATTATTCCGGTAAACATAGGATGTATTCCCTCAGTCTCTTTCTTTAAAGATGCAAGATGCTGGCGTCCATCCACGGTCTGCGTGAAACTCCAATTTCCGACCCCAGCGCCTAAAGGCGCTTTCAAAACGGAGCACATACGGCACGCCTGAAGGCGTGCCCTGATACGAACCCCACTTGCGCCACGGGCTGTTGAGAATTCATGCTTGTCCCGAGTACGGGTCGCGGAGATAGCCTTCGAGCGCGAAGTCTTCGCCGAAGCGGTGCAACTCGAAGCGCTGCACGCACTGCGCCTTCCCGTGCAAACTTTCACCGGCAAGGAAGGAAACTGCGCCCTCGCCAAAAATCTTCGGCGCGTAGTAGAGGAACACCTTGTCCACCTCGCCCGACGCCAGGGCGGCTCCGTTCACCAGCGCTCCGCCTTCGATAAGCAGGCTGGTGATTTCCAGTTCTCCCAGGCTCTGGACAATCGCTCGGAAGTCGGGTCGTCCGTCCGCAGTCGCCGCTATTTGTTGCACGCGAATCCCCTTGGCTTCGAGCGCGCGCCTGGTCTCTTCCTCCGCCGTGGAATAGAGCACGAGAACATCGTGCTCAGCGGTCTGGATGACTCGCGACGCAGGCGGGATGCGCAAATAAGAATCCAGAATCACGCGCAGCAGCTTGCGCCGCCGCGGACGGCCACTGCGGTCGGTGAGCAGCGGATCGTCCGCCATCACCGTCCCCACTCCAGCCAGGATCGCATCACTCTGATGGCGCAGTTGCTGCACGTGCGCGCGCGCCGCCTCGCCTGTAATCCAGTGGTATCCGCTGCGCGCGCCCTCCGTCGCAGGCGTGGGCGAGCCAGGCTCGGTGCCGGGCTTGGTGGCGTCAGCTATTTTCCCATCGAGCGTCATCGCCGATTTGAGCGTGACCAGCGGCTTGCCAAGCCGGATGTACTTGGCAAAACTTTC
>JBEKIB010000059.1:0-27736 GCA_050011975.1 Terriglobales bacterium
AACCCGGGTGATAATCGCATCCTATAATGATCATCGTTCGGCTCCTTTCTCCCGGGCCTTGGTTGGTTGGTACCACCAAAGTCTATCCGGGCGTGGGAGCCGACATTGTTATGGAATCAATTTCACTCGTTAACCCGACAAAAGGGCTTGCGAGAACGCGGATAGCGTCGACAGTCCTCACAATGCCCGCCGAGTCCATTGATTTGAGTATCGGCGGAATCCCACCTAAGATAAGCAGCGAAGGTCACTCCGGGAGGCCGAGTGCGAGCACTTCGGACAGTAACGACTGTCGCATCCTGCTTCGTCGCGCTTGCCTTCTCCTTCTCCGCACCTGAACCGAAACGCTCTGAAAATGCGAACGCTTATCCGCATGGAACCACGACTTGTCTGGAAGGGGATAACGGGCCGGGGGTCCAGCTCTTCTTGAAGCAATACAGCCGCTGCGAAGGGAAAGTTTCGTATCCCTATTTGGAAGTCGACGTCAGAGAGTGGCCCATCCACAAAAGCATCAGGATTGGTACCGAGAACTGGGCCTTCAGATGCTCGAATCCAAAGGAATCATGCGAACAGGCTTTGTCCGGCAATGTCATATTCGACCATGTTGAAGGCAATCTTGAAAACGGAACTGAGGGCTCCTATGAACTGAGATTCAGCGGCGGCAGGTCTGAGACCGGCCACTTCAAGGTGGACTGTGGCATGCCCTGCGGCTAGGTTTCAACACCCACGGGATATTTCGCCAACCAGCAGGACGGGATTAACTGGGGATCCGACTAAGTCGACAATCAGGCTAGTTCATCAGCGTCAGGGATTCGTTGATCCTGGCGTCCTCGCTTCACGCATCCGCGTGACGCAAGCGCCGCGAACACATAGGCACCGGCAAGCGCGCCAAAGCCCTTCCAGGAGTGTGTCCACTTGACCTCGCCGCCGAACAGTTTCAAGAGATGCCCAGCGGCAAGGTAAACGTGCACGACAGCGATGCCCGCAGCCGTAAAGGGGTGCAACACGAAAGCCGGCAAAGGAAGGGCAGTGCGGGGAGACATGCCGCTTTGGACCTTCATTTGAATAATTCCAGCGCTTCGAACGGCTGAGCCGACCATGGCCGGAAGCGATTGAGCGTAAGCTTCGTTGGCTGTCCCGGTATGACGTCTACATGCAGGTAGCTGTAGTCTTCCTTGGGGTCTTCGCCGTTCCAGTACAGCTCTTTGGGGTAGCCCTCGGGGAGCTTGTTGTGTGTCCTGCCGGGAAGAATCGGGTCCTGTTCCGCACCCCCGCCGCCCAGCAACAGATACTTCACGCCGTCGACCTTGTAGAGTTCAGTCGTGTGCACATGTCCATTGAAGACCACGATGTCCAGATCTTTGGCGTACGCGGCAATCGTTTTGTGAGGATTCTGTGCTTCTGGAATAGGGCCCAGACCGCAGCTGGCAAAGGCAGGGGCGTGGAAAGAGATGAAGACCTTCTTGATGCTCTTCGCCTTGGCCTCGTCCAACCATGCCCGGAGCTGCTTCATCTGCTCTTCATAAACGGGTTGGGTGGCGTTCCACGCCGAAGGCTCCTTTTCGTCGTATGAACCGGTCCACAGGAAGATGAAGCGAACGCCCTGGTAATCGAACGAGTAGATGAATTTCTTGTCAGAAACTCCCATCTTCTTCAGATATGGGATTAGAGTCAGCAGCCCTTCCACGTCGGTGTCGCCCCACACTTCGTGGTTCCCAACAGCGGGAAACACTCGCCCATCCAAGCCTGCTTCCTTCAGGCGTTTGTCGGGATGCGGCAATTGCCGGAGCACGTCCTCGTTCACGAGCTTCCAATACGGGCTGTCGGATGGTTTATCCGCCTGCTTGCCCCACCACACCAGGTCCCCGGTACTGAGAATGAATTCGGCCTGCCCGGTCTGGACGTCCTTCACCACCTCGCGGGCAACCCACTCGCCGCCTGCGGCGCGATACATAGTGCGGCTCACTCCGGGAAGTAGTTTTACGTCTTCCACTGAAGCCTCAGTGACCCAGCCTCGGTCGAACTTTAGAGTGGTCACTTCGCTGGCGGTCATGTACGGCATGACCATCTGGACCAACTCCTTGCTGGTTGGGTCATACGTCATCTTGACGTCCTTCTGCACTACAGCACCCGCGACCGTTGCCGGAAGCGACAGTTCGAACATGTCAACCATGAGCTTGCGAGCTTCCGCCTCCTGGTCGGCTTTGTGCGGGAGGTACATCATCGACCGCGAGTCGCCGTACACGTCAAACGAGAATGCGGCAGGGGCTGATACCTTCTGTGCCTGAACACTTCCCGCCAACGTTGCGAACGTGATGCCAACCACACACGCTGCCACCCTAAGGTCTTTGAGACTTAGTTTCATTTTGGTGTCCTCTCTGCTGGCGACAGGTAAGGCTACGCGATGGACGCCGACCCGGCCAACTGTCAAAAGAGACAGTGCGGATGGCGGATTCCAGATGGCCGAACGGTGCGCGGGTTCCTGCGAGGAATTCTCATTCCCTGTCAAAAAAGACAGTTGTCCCGCCGCCGGAAGTTGCTTTCACTAGAGAGTGTTTCGCGAACGCATAGCAAGACCATGAAATGGGCATCTTCCTGCAAAGTACAACGACCTCGCGATTAAGAGCGATGGATCAGGTGATCAATACGAAGAACGACTGGAAGCGAAAGGAGAGCTATGAAACCTAGTGGAGCCACGATTGCAGAACAAGCACCTGCGGTCGCACAAAGCAACATTACTGCAATAGACATCCTACTTGAACCGGACGCAACGATGATCCAGCGCGCCCATGACGCCAACGCCCAGCTCCTGAAGAATTTTCCCAAAGGCTTCGCGTTGGGCGGCGAACACGCGCCACATGTCACGGTACTGCAGCGGTATGTCAACACAGCAGATCTGGACAACGTGTATAAAGCTGCCGGCAACGTGTTTGCCACAGAGAAGGCGACCAGCTGGAAGTTGCAGGCGTTCAAGTATTACTACATTCCTCAGAAGCCCATTGGTCTTGGTGGGATCGTGATCCAGCCCACCCCGGACCTGCTGAGGTTACAGCAAGCGTTGATCGATGCAGTTGCGCCGTTCACCGCGCCCAGCGGTACAGCCGCCGCCTATGTAACCACGCCCCAAGACCCGGACATCCTCGAAGCGGTGATTCAATATGTCAAAGTATTTGTTCCTGAGCACAGCGGAGACCGTTACAGCCCGCACGTCACCATCGGTATTGGGACTATCGACTTTCTGGACGCGATGCTCGCCAAGCCGTTCGACCGGTTCACGTTCTCGCCCGTGGCAGCATCGGTCTACCACCTGGGAAACTACGGAACAGCGATGACAAAGCTCCATTCGTTCGAGCTGGGTAAATGAGTGAAAAATATGTTCGCCCATTCCGTGCGCAGACATCAACTGCGCACGGAAGCGGAGAGTTCCGGTTGTCTTTGGAGAGCCTCTTTATCTTCATACGCGAAGATTTGATTCCAGTCGTCCTTCATACTCACGACGATCCAGCCACGTTTGGGCGCTTCCTCCAGGCCCCGCTCAAGGTTGCCTACAGCTGAGCGGTTGTATGCGAACTCGCGGACGGCATCTTCGTGGTGAACGAGAAGTGCGAAACGTGGTCCCGAGCCGCCTGTGACCCATTCGAGCATCTGAAAATCGCCATCGGAATTGCCAAACGCGGCGATTGGGCGGCGTCCGATGAACTTATTGATCGCCACCGGCTTGCCGTCATGATCGTCGTAAAAGTCCAGCTTAGCGTCGCGCACCAAGACCGGCCTCCCGTCCCGAACCTCGTACTTTGTCACGATGCTGCTGCCGACGACTTGGTGGGGAGGAACACCATAAGTCTTTTCGCTGAAAGTGCGCATGAACTCGATACCACCACCGGAGACAATAAAGGTCTCGAAGTCATTCGCTCGCAAGAAAGCTAATAATTCCACCATCGGCTGATACACAAGATCGGTGTACGGCCGGTTGAATTTCGGATGCCGGGCCGTAGCCAGCCATTCCTTCGCAATGCCATCGAACTCCTCCGCGGTCATACCTGCATGGGTTGCCATCACCAGTTCGACCAGAGCTGGCATGCCACCGGCAGCCAGGCTCTTCATGTCATTCTCGATCGCCGCTTTGAAGGGTTGTTTGTCTTTCCACTCCGGGTGCTGGGGTGCCAACGCGCGGATACGGTCCAGAACGAAAAGCCCTTGAGACGGGAATGGCTGCTCGCACCAGAGAGTCCCATCGTTATCGAAGACCGCGATCCGTTCCGGCACAGGCACGAAGTCCTTCCCGCCCTCGGTCGTCACCCGCTGAACGAAATCAAGGATTGATCGTTTCGCCGCGCCATCGTTCCACGAAGCCAGACCGTCACGCACCATCATCAGATCGCCTCCATGCGGAGGAGCATATGAGCATCGCGCCGCCCCGACAACTGGCAGAACTGCCAGTTCTGACGGAAATCACCTCAGGTTATGGACTGTGGCCTGTGGCTGTAGAAAAAGTCCATTTTTCTCAAAACGGCAGAAAGCCAAGAGAAAGGCTTCACAAATTCGGGCGACGCTCTGCCCTTCGCGAGCCGCGATCGTCTCAAGCTCCTTCTTTAAATCAGAGCGGACTCTAAAAGTCAGCTCTATAGCACAATTTGCGGGTAATGATAAACGGGCGATTTCGGCCATTCCTTTGCCGATTTCGTCTTACGTCATCGCGCTTGCCCGCGGAAGCTCATCGCGGATTCCCTATCGCAGGAGGGGGTAGCCGTCCTGCCTGGAAGAGCGCGAGTTGGTAACGGTGCAAACGGTTCACCCCGTCGAGCAGTTCAGTAGGGGGTATGGCTGGCTCGTCACGCCAGACGATAGACCGGAACTGGAGTCGCGCGGGCTGTATTGACCTGACAGGGTTCAGCCCCAACACCACGCGGAGTCGTCGTTTCGCAATTTGGCGGAAGACGCCGATGAGCCCGGCAACCGTGGTCTCGTTACCCGAGCTGTAGACTTTGGTCACGTGTTGGCCACCGCCAGGTGCCTCGCGGCCAAGTCGCTTTACGCCGGCCGCAATCTGCCGTCCTGCATCCTCCGCAAACAGGTAGTCGCGGATGGTGTCGAGCGAAACGTAGATGCGCACCGGAACACCGAAGATCAGACAACGGGACATGTGCGAAATGAGTCCTTGCGGCTTGTCGACATGCTGGCCCGGTCCGTAAAGATTAGAAAGCCGACCCACCAGCGTCGACACGGTCGGGCACGGGCCCGCCCAATTCAAGAGCTCGTCCTCCTGGTCGAGTTTCGCTCGCCCGTAGTCCGAGATGGGCCGAGGGGGTGTCGCCTCGGTCGACGGATGCTCAGCGCTCCCACCGTACACGCCGCCTGCACTGCTGGCGAAAAATACTTGGCCAGTCATTGCTCGGCCAGTCCGGGCGACGCGCAACTCGCCGAGTGCAGCGCCGAGCCGATCGAGGAAGAAGCGCAGCGTCGCAGTCTCGGCACCGAGATCGTCAACCGGGGTGCCCACCACGCCCTTGCCAGCGCACCAATATACACACCAGCTATCCCGCGACTCTGTCAGGAGACGATTTCGGAAACCGCGCACTGCGTTCGCGATCGACTCGCGAAGTTGCTTAGGGTTGCTCCAGACAAAAGGATGTTCAGGGTGCCACGCGTCCGAGCCGATCTCGCGCTCCACGCACGATCCGAGCAGGCCGCCTCGGCCTACAACCCAACCGAGCGGCCTCATCGCTTCAGTCCGAGATCCTCTGCGGGTCGCGACACAATCAAGTAAGCCGGCTTGCCCATGGCCATGGACACCGCGACGCCGAGGTATTCCGCGATGATGCCGAGGGAAACCAGGATCAGCCCCCCAAAGAGGCAGGTCACGATGAACATCGAGGTCCAGCCCTGAACCGGGATTTTGTCATGCAGTCGCCTCCAAGTTTCGAAGGCACTCATCACGACGGCGAAGAGGATGGAGGCACAGCCGAGCAGCGCGATGAAGCGCAAGGGGAGCGTACCTGAGGTCAGGACGAGTTGCCAGAAGTGTCGCAGGAGGAGCCGGAGTGTGTAGCCGGAGCGTCGGCCGTGCTCCATCCGCAGCGCCACCGGGCAGTGTCCTGCTGTTCCAATGACCCAAGAGAGTGCTACGTCCAGGTAGACGTTGGCACCACAGTATGCGGCCACTCCCCTGGCCACCTCGCCCTCGATTAGCCGGAAGCTGTTAAAGGCGCCGAGACGGCTGCCGAGCACTCGGGTGGAGATCCACTTGGCTAGGCCGGACAGCCGATTGCGCAGGAGCCCGTGGGGAGCGGGGTTGGTGGGGCTTGCGTAAACTAGCCTAACTCGATGATCGAGCGCCTCGTCGAGCATCCGGCCAATGTCGCGCGGGTCTTGCTGGCCATCCTCGTCCAGCGTAACCACCCATTCCGCGACCGTGCTCGCCATCCCCGCGAGCGTGGCGGCGTGCTGGCCGTAGTTGCGCGAGAGCCAGATGATCCGCAAGAAGGGATGCTGGGAGGCGAGCACCCGCATGACGTCGGCTGAGCGGTCCACCGCTCCATCGTGCACCAGCAGCATCTCAACCACCCGGAAACGGCGCCCTGCGGGCGTTGTCTGGGAGAGAGTAAGAGGAGCGATTTCTCCGGCCAACGTTTCCAGCGTGTGCTCGCCCTGGTAGACCGGCACAACCACCGAGACCTCAAGAAGACTTTCTGGCTCCTGAGTTTCAGTTTCATTCATGCCGCGTGCATTCTAGCATGGGGCCAGCTTCCGACCGCTCCTCGGTGCCGTAGCGCACCTTCCGCCATGCCAAGTAACTCTGCCAACGCAGTTAAACCGGCACTGGGGAGACGCTGCTGCGATACGACCTGCTACGGGTGATTCCGGAACGACTTCGCCGTCCAGTTCTTTAGGGATCCATGTCCGCCCCAGGGGCAGTGTCAGGTCAATCTTGGAAAGGAATCTCACCGCGATCAGGTCTTGTCTTGCGGGTTCTTCTGCTGGGCTTTTTCCCTGGCTTTGGCCCACCTAGCGGAAAATGGCGAGAATCGGATCCCCATGCAGCCGTTTACCAGCGCGCTCTTCCAGCTTCACACACTCAATTAACTTGAAGGCTTCTTCTTCTTTTTTGCCTTCGCCCAACGGGCGCGAATCGCTTTCTGGGCAATCTCTCGCCGCTGTTCCGGGGTCAGCTTGTTCGGTCGCGCGAGTCACGAGTCCTTGACCCTGGCCTTCTGCTTAGCGACCAGGCGCTGCATGAAACATGGGCCTCAAACTGAAGCATTTCGGTACGATGAAATGCAATGTCCATTGATAACGAATCACTTGTTGGCTTCGTTTTTGCAAAATCGCGTTTCTCTGAATTCTTGGTCACGAAGTTAACTAAAAAGGAATATCATAAGATGAACATAGTAACTTATCAGTTAACGACCATGGTCGGACCCGGTCAAAGCACACTTGGGGTTGAAGCTCCTGGATTTTGAACGACTCGTCTAGGAGCTTGATCGCGACAGATGATCGAAGGACAAGAGTCTACCCATCTGCAGAAAGGAGGTTAACATTCAGGGTGGCAGGTGTCGGCACAGCGTCTCCAAGACGCTGGCGCTGCAGGCGTTCGAGTTCGGCGATGGCGCGGTAAAGACGCCGCTCTACCGCGGTCTGATAGCGTAGCAAGTTGTCCATGACGTCTGAACTGGGAAGCAAGTGTTGCGCATAATGGGGCTGCCGACGCAGGTCTTCGCACTGGTCGAAATAAACTTCCATCTTCAAAGAGCGCTCTCTAAATGCGCGCATCCTGCGACGCAGGGCCGACGGCGCTTTTTTCATGCCTTCTTGTCGGCTCAAGTCACAACCGTCAGTGCGCTGAGTCGAGAGGTCCTTTGCTTTCTGGTTGGCGAGCAGAAAGTCATTCTTCCACCACTCTTCTGCGGAGGATTCCGCCAGAATAGTCTCCAACAGCGCATCATCGACGTATCCCGAAACTCCTGCACTTTTCTCTGCATCGTCGAACAATCCGTTGATCAATAGGGAACGATCCTCGCTCTCCCCCTCCGTTTCTTCTATAGAGCTTTCTTCGCATCGCATAGCTACCTTTATCGCTGCGCCCTCCGCGATTTGAAGGCGCCGCATCTTCCAGCAGCACTCCGCAATGATCTCGACATGGAGTTTCTCGATCGGCCCGACGGGTTGGTAGTGATCAACCAGTTCCTGGAATAATCTTCGCGCGATGCCGAAATCTTCCTCGAAAAGCCATCGCTGCACGGACATCTCCGATACAAAGATGCCGTGTTTGATCGCGTTACCTCGAGACCGGCTCTTCCCGGCTTCAGTCTTGGGCCCGGTGGAGCGCTGAGCGTTCTTACGGTTTGCTTCGCGCTTGCGCTCGGAAATCGAATTTACCTGGGTTTCGGCCAGAGTAGCGGCGTTCCATTTTCCTCTTTCATAGCTGTTCTCCTCTCCTCCTCGTGTCCGTTGCCTCTAACGTGCGAACCAAAAATCGTAAGGGCTTGTGCTGCCTCGCGCTTGCGGAGCAAGATCTGTTCCGGCGCGTTCGTCTCCGTGCCGCCGCGTGCACCTGAGAACAGAATCTCAGAGACCATCACAAACATGAAGGACAAGACAGTTCCTTTTTGGGAACGGATTTGTCCAGCAGCTAACCAGTTGGGAATGAGTTTTGCGAGCGGCGCATGCGTGGGAGATTCGCGTTGATTGATGGATTCCCTTTGGAGGGTGTTTCTCAATCGCTCATGAACGTGGGATACGCCTCGGTCCGCACACAGATTCCGCCCAGCGCTGGTACAACTTTGTCAGCCCCACTGCGCTGAGGAAACGTGGCGTACTTTCCGTCTTTCCTGCGACGCGCCAGCCTTGCTCTATCAGATTCGCCATAGCCTCGTAATGGGGGGATCCCGTGTGATCCTCCACGTACCGAATTAATTCTATGGCGTGGACGTGGCCCGGCATGAGCCTCTTCGCGGTCCGAGCGGCAAACTTTGAGAACCTCTCCAAGTGCCATGAATAAATGCGCAAAACCGCGGGGAGCGTTTCGTATCGCCGAATCACGTACTCGCGGGCGATTTGTCGCTGGGCATCGTGGGGCGCCAGTTTTATGTCGTTTGCCGGGGCCAGAATCGTTGCGTTCAGCGAGTCAATTGTGTCTGCCATGGCTCGCATCTTTCTTGGAAGTGCCTTGAGTTGAGACTTTGAAATATTTCCACTGTTCACAAGGCGTTTCTGACCTCCTGAAAAATAACGCGAATCAGCCCGAAAAGACGAAACCAAGCACAGAGAGTAAAGTAACGTTCCGAACTCTTCCCGCGAACATCCGCCATCGCAGAGCTTGCCGAAGAATTCTTCCAAGTAGTACCCCCTGGCAAAGAGTTGTTTCAGGAATGCATTCGTTTCCCGGCGTAGACGATCGGCGCTCCTCGTTTGCGGTCCTGCCGGTGCTGCGGGTACCGCGGCCTTCCTGCTCTTCCGTGCATCTGGCATTGGCCCCCCCATTCCGGTTCTCGACAACGTTGTCGATCGTCGTTCAACCATAAACTAATTCTGCGCGAAGAGTGGGTGACGCCCGCACCCACGGCGTCGGGTGCCAAATCTCGTCCGTGAGTGGGTGAGAAATCCCTACTGCAAATGCAGTTGAACCGGCACTGGGGAGATGCTGCTGCGATACGACCTGCAACGGGTGATTCCGGAACGGCCGACTTCGCCGTCCAGTTCTTTAGGGATCCATGTCCGCCCCAGGGGCCGTCTCAGGTCAATCTTGGGGAGGAATCTCACAGCGATCAGGGTTTGTCTTGCGGATTCCGCTGGTGGGCTTTTTTGCTGGACTTGGCCCACCGCGCGAGTACTTTAGCGGCCTCCAGTCCCTCGGTTTCGTGTGGCTAACCTAAGGAGTCGTTTGTAAGCGTCAGAGGAAACACACTGTTGACGGGCGGATGGTTGAGTCCACAGGCGGTCTCAAACGCCGTGGTGGTCTAAGAGGATCCATGCTCGGCAACGCACAGGCATAACAGGTCGGCGCTTTCGATTTGAGCTAAAGCAGTTCAGTGGTTGGAGCCTCCCTCGGCGATTTGCAGATCGAGGGCCACGCGTTCGCCGTTGATTAGCACCGTTCCCGCGTCCAAGAGTTGCTGGCCAGTGCAATCGTACCTCTCGTAGCAGCGCAGAGAGGAAACTGGAAAGAAGAATTCCACGGCTTCAGATGCGCTGGCGGCTGACTTGCCAGAGAGGCGGATGTTTGTGCTGAAGCCGATCCCGTCAAAATCCTTCTCATCTTTGAAATAACCCAGCAGCGGACGTATGAGGTGAGCAATGTGTTCATCGAACGCCGTGGCTGCCAGTTTGTACCGCGATCCCGCGGCAGACGCCGGCAGATTGGAATTTAGTGACAGCTCGAGATAGATTCCCTGACGGAAGGCCACGAACCTCGGCGGCGCGTAGGCAACGAAGTGTGCTTGTGGCTCCAGTTCTTTTACGATCTGATCGACTATAGGCTGGTTTGAGAGCTGCACTGCAGCCAACGCCTGTGTCGAAGTGTCGCGCGGCGGCGGTGGTTCTTTCGGCTTCAACGGCGGAGGAGTCGCGGCGACTTCAGTCCCCGTCTTAGATGAGTCCGATTGCACGCTGGCGGAAGTGTCATCCGGGTGATCATTCGCTGCAACCGGGAGCGCCTTATCGTTGAGCCAGATTGAGATGGGTTGCGCGTTGAGAAATGCTTCTCCCTGCAGCAGCGCCGCCTGCTGTGAGGTCTCATCCTTGGCGGCAAGAAGCTTTAGAGCGCCGCTCCGCGGCAGAAACACCATCAGGTTTTCCGGGCGCTCCATGGAGACTCCCATCACCTTTCCCATGATGTGATGCGAAATCTCCACCGCGAACCCTTGCACATGCTGGTTGTTCTGAAAGCGCGGCACTGCGGCTTTCAGAATCGGCATCACCACATTAAGAAAGGTACGCCGCGCCCGCTGCCCGGCACTGATCTTTTGTGCGGAGTAAGCAGCATAGTAGTTGCCCGTGATCGCGAGCACAGTCTTTCCATTATAAGTGTCGAAGCGAATGGATGACTGGTCCGCGAGTTGCTGCTGTGCCTGGTCGAGGTCGAGTTTGCGGCTGAGGTAGAAGGGGTAGTCGAACTGGGTTGCCAGAATGTCCTCCCCGGCCCGGCTCAAGTCGTCCATGTATTGCTGCTGCAGAGCGCGCAACGCGGGGTCTTTGATTTCCACCGGCGTTACCACTTGAGCAAGCGAGGCGCTGGTGACAAAAAGGACAAGGCCGAGCCAACCGGCCCTACCTTTGTGCATAGACCATTCCGGAAGCATGATAGGGAGGATCGGAGATCAGGCGGATGTATGCAATCAGCGCCTCGATCTCTGTCTTGCTGAGAGTATAGCCGTACGGGGGCATCAATGCGGACTTGTTGAGTGCGGGTCCGCCGTGGCTGATGATGGCCGTCAGGTCGGCGTCGCTCATTCTATTGAGTGTGTCGCCCTCGGTGAAAGGGTGCGGCTTGACCTCAAGATTGTCATAATTGGAAACACGCTCTGCCGTGGATTCCGGGTCGTGGCAGCGAGCGCAATACTTGTTGTCGAGCTGGTATCCCACCTCCTGCTGATATCCCAGCGCAATTTCTTCAATCTTCAGCTCGACTGATTTCTGAGCTTTTGTGAATATGCGCGCGATAAGTTGATAGCGGCCAGCCATGTTACCGAGAGCGACGTTCGTACTGAACTGTCCGCTGGAATCGGTCAGGCCGCTCGGAGGGTCAAAGCTGACGCCTGCGGGCCCGCTGAATTCGACCAGCGCTCCGGCGACGGCCGTCCCTTGATCGTCATTGACCTGCACGACCACGGGCTGAGTGAGAACCATGCCGGTTGCGCCGATCTGCTTGCCTCCACTCGACTCTATTAATGCGGAGCCAAACCCCGTGGGCTTCAGGGCGGAGGCGGTTCCCGGCTTGCGAGTGCAACCTGCACTTACGAGAATGATGGAGGCTACGAAGAGTGTCCGCCAGCGTCTGGTCATCATTATTTCTTCGCCTCCTGCTTACTGGAGCCCCTTTGCGTCATCAGGAATGCGGTCAGCGCGCGGGCATCTTCGTCGTTCATGTTGCGGTTCGGTTCGATGGCGCCGGGGCGCATGGACTGCGGGTTCTTCAGCCAGTGGTAAATCCACGCCGCATTCAGGCGCGAGCCAACTTGCGTGAGCGTTGGTCCGACGTAGCCTTTGTCGACCTTGGTATCGACGATGTGGCAAGACTGGCAGGCATACTTGGAATAGAAAAGCTGCTTTCCCTGCTCCACTTGAGCCGGCGGATATCCGCTGGCCGGCATCGAGTCGCGATCGAACGCCGGAGTCTGATATACGGTCATGATGTAGTCGGTGAGTTCTTTCGCGTCGTCATCGGAAAGGTTGAACCTGGGCATGCGTCGGATCAGCGCCGGTCGCAGCGTGCCGGGGTTCTTCAAGAATGCCTGCAGCCACGGCCGCTGCACCGCACTGCCTTCCCAGATCAGGTCGGGAGCCATGTCGCCGCCGCGACCGTTGATCGCGTGGCAACTGAAGCAGGCCATGTCCGCCATGAGCTGTCCGGCCTTGCCGGCGGGCTGGTAATTCGAAGGCGGCTTCGCCGGCACGGTCAATGCCAGGGGCAAGTCATGTGCCCGATCCGTGAGCGAGAGCAGTGCGGTCGTCAAAGCGTCAATCTGCGCGGGCGCCAGGCTGAACTGCGGCATCTTCAACGCTGCTCCAAACGAACGCGGTTGCCGGATCTTGGCCGCAATGTAATCCGGGATCGCGTGCGTCATCCCGGGCAGAAAAATAATCTGCGTGAGCGGCTTGCTTCCGATGCGGGTCAACTCCGGAGCGAAGTTATCCGGCTTCTTGATGCCGTTGATCTCGTGGCACGAGGCGCAGCCGTACTCGGTGACCAGAAGCTTGCCGTGCGCAATCTGTTCCGGCGTGGCGGCGTCGAGATGCACATTGGCGAGCAAATCGGAATCCGTCTTGTTTCCTAGGAAAGCGGTAAGCAGGGAAACTTGCGGATCGGTGAGACGGTAATGCGGCATGGCTGTTCCCGCATCGTAGACACGCGGGTTGCGCAACCATGCCCGCAACCATTCCGGCTTCACTTTGTTGCCCACGCGGGTCAGTTCTGGACCAACATCGCCGCCCACCACATTTCCGGCCGCGTTCTGCACGGCATGGCACGAGGCGCAGAATGACTCTCCGTACAAGCTGGCGCCAGCGGCCGGATCAGGCGTCTTCTGATCTTTGCCACTGTCATTGCTAGCGGGCGCCGTGTCTCCTGCGAGTGGTGTGCTGTTGGCGATCAGGAAAGCCGAAACATCGCGCGCGTCCGGATCGCTCAATTTGAAATTCGGCATGGTCGCGGTAACGGCGTAAGCCTGAGGGTCCTTCACCCACGCATAAATCCACTCCCGTGTGGTCTTGTCTGCGATGTGCTCAAGCGAAGGCGGATCGTCGGTCGGCTTGATCGCGCTGCCATCGGGCAATTTGATGGTGTGACAGTGCACGCATCCATAGCGCCCCAGCAGATTGCGTCCCAAATTCAGTTGCGGTGTACCGGTTAGAGGAGCGCGATGGCATTGCCCGCAGGAAGATTGGACATAGCGTGCGGGCAGGATCGGCTGCTCCCAGGCCAGCGTGCTGCTGTGGGCTTCCTCGACGGTAGTCGCAGGGCCTTGCCCACGGTGACACATCACGCAACCGAACTGGTCGAGCGTGTGCGGAATAACCGGATGCTGGCGAAACGGCTGGCTGCTGACATCGGCAAGACTCGCTTCTTTCAGTCCAACGTGACAGGTGGTGCAGCGATCGACGACTCCGAGTTGCGGAAGCCAGATCTGCTGGATTCCGTCGTGGTCGTGGAAGTGGCGCTGCAGTGTGACTGCGTCTCCCCGGCTCGCAATCAGCGAAAGATACTGTTTCTGGTAGTGGCGCCATTCGCTGAAGTGGTTCTTAGCCGGAGCTATCGCGAGAAAAATCAACAACAGCAGGCTGACCACACCAAAAGCGCGAACCGGATGGCCGAATAACTTCTGCCACAGGGAAGACAACGCGCTCTTCATTGATTGCAATAATGATGATCGCATTCAGTTCCCCCAGGGCAACACCCAGGACCAGCCTGGGCCGCGAAAGAAAGTACCTACCGCCGTGAGCACCGTGAGTTCGAAGAGAAACCAGGTCATGATCCAGAAGGAAAGCGGTTTCGCAGCCAGACCACGGCGGAAGGCCGAAGCCGACTGCGGAGAACTTTGCGCCGCCAGCACCATAAACCCGGCGACGATCAGGGTCGGCACCAGCGCCACATACACATCAAACAACAATAGGAACAATGACAGCCCAACTGCGGCCAGATAAAAAATCAGCAGACGACGCTTGCGGTCCTTCAGGAACAACCCCTCGGCCTCGATGTTGATGTTGAAATACGGAATCACAATCAGCGCGATCACGACCAGAGTCGGAACCAGCACACCGGCGACCACCGGCGGAAAGTAGTGCAACATTTCCTGCAATCCCAGGAAGTACCAGGGCGCCTTGGCGGGGTTGGGCGTGTGCGAGGGATCGGCAATGCCCTCGAGGGGTGCGTTGAACAGGAGAGCCACGCCCACTAACGTGATCGTAAGCACCTCGATGGCGACGATGGCGCGAAAGAGGACTTCCGGATACGTCTGCACCTGATCTTCGTCGGTAACCCTGACCTGCGCCGAGGTTCGCCGGGTGACGAAGACAACCCGCGTCGGCGACTTGCGGGCATTCGAGTCCATGCCGGCGATGAAATCTTTTGGATCGGTCATTTGTTATCGCACCCCCTTCGCGGCGGCGGGCACCGGTTCTGCCGCGACTGTTCTCGGCTCACTTTCGTGGGCGTAGAGGCCGCCATCTTTGCGAATGCGCCAAAAATGTACGGCGACAAAAAGAATCGCAACCAGCGGCAGAATCATGCAGTGCAGGACGTAAAAGCGCAACAGAGCGTTGGCGTTCACCACATTGCCGCCGAGCATCAGGAAGTGAACTTTATTGCCCATTACCGGCACAGCGGAAGCAATATTAGAACCCACCGTGATCGCCCAAAAGGCCAACTGGTCCCAAGGCAGTAAGTAGCCCGTGTAACTGAGCAGCAGAGTAATCAGCAGCAGGATAACTCCTATGACCCAATTAAATTCGCGTGGCGGACGGTAGGCGCCGCGATAAAACACCTTGAACATGTGCGCGAACACCAGGAAAACCATGGCATGCGCGGACCAGCGGTGCAGGTTGCGCAGAAATAAACCGGAAGAAACTACAAACTGCAGATCCTTAGTGTCGGCATAGGCCTGCGGCACCGAGGGATGGTAATAGAACATCAGGGGAATGCCAGTGGCCACTAAGATGAGAAACGTTCCGAAGGTCAGGGTGCCCAGATACCAGGTTGTGCTGAAGCTGAGCATGCGGGTCCGCACCTTGGTGGAGAAAAGGTGCAGGAACACGTTCTGCTGCACCGCGAGCGCCCGGTGCAGAGTGCTGGAACCGGTCCCGCTGCGGAACACCGAACGCCAGACTCGCGTGCCGCGTAACTCCTCGAAGTAGTTCGTGATTGTTTTCGCCACGCTCACACCCTCAAGAACTTCATGGGATCAATTTGCTTGGAACGGTCCACCATCAAATCTCCCTCATCGCTAAGTGAAGTTTGCAGCCAGGGCAGTGGCCTGGGGGCGGGGCCGGCAATCTTGACCCCGTCGCGATTGAACTTGCTGCCGTGGCAAGGGCAAGCGATGATGTCCAACTCAGGTTTCCATGCGGTCAGGCAGCCGAGGTGAGTACAGACGGCACTCAGCGCATAAAAACCTTTTTGGTCATGGATGAGATAAATGCCTGTGTTCGCGTCGAGCGTCACGGAATCGACCGCATAATTTTCCGGCTTGCCGGCGTTGACGATGGGAGACGGCTCGTACAAAACATTCGGCGAAAGAAACTGGTATGAAAATGCCGCCGTGCCGGCAGCGGCGATACCGAGCGATCCCAAACCCAGCTTCACGAAAAAGGCGCGGCGGTTGACGTCGTTGCCTGGTTCCGCTGGCGTGATTTTTTTCTCTTCGGACATTATTTACCTCGCACGTTTACTTCGCGCCTCCAGCCGTGACTGGCGATTTTGGTCGGAGTGGTCCATCAATGCCTTCAATCGAGATCAATCCGGTGCGCTCGGCGGAAACCAAGTTGTATGACTCCATCGTGATGGTGCCGACGGGACAGCGCGCGGCGCAGAGCCCGCAGCGAATACAGCGCGTCTCGTCTTTCAGCATGGCGGACCCGGTCACGATGCCGAGTTCGTCGGCCGCCACTTCGTCGAGTTCCACGCCAAACAATTCCTGATGTTCCCGGATCTGCTGCACGGTTTCGGGCTCGAACTGGATGCGATCCAGTGATACGAGTTGCAGGCAGTTTTCCGGGCATACATCCACGCAACCGCCGCACAGGATACACATGCTCCCGTCTTCGGGGACACCCTCAAAAACCGTGTTCACCCAGCAATGCAGGCAGCGCTGGGCTTCTTCCATCGCGGACTCAGCGTCGTAACCGACCTCGACTTCCGTCACTCCGGTACGGCGCTCCAGCGGCAGCATGGGTATGGGCGGGCGAACCAGGTCCAACAGTTCCAGCGGCATGCTGTGGCGTTTGAAGACCTCGACTTCGACGATAGGCTCTGGATGTTTCTGGCCACGCAGAAATTCATCAATGCCGACTGCTGCGCGCTTGCCATCGGCCACGCTATCGATGATCAGACGCGGACCGAAAACGCAGTCGCCGCCGGCAAAGATTCCGTCCGCCGAAGTCATCAGCGTTTGCGGGTTCACGGCGATCAGCCTACGGGGAGACAACTCCACGCCGTCTTCGGATTTGAGAAAGTCCAGATTCGGCGCCTGGCCGACCGCCATGATGATGGTGTCGCAATCCAGTTGTGTTTCACTGCCCTCGTAGAACGCAGGATTGAAGCGCTTATTCTGATCGAAAACCCATTTCGTTTTCAGCGTCTCCAACGCGACAACTTTGCCGTCCTTGCCGATCATGCGCTTGGGGCCCAGCCCTGGATGCATGACGATGCCTTCGGTTTCGGCCTCTTCGATCTCCTCCAGCGCCGCCGGCATTTCTTCCCGTTTTTCCAGGCAGACGAGATGTACTTCCTGCGCTCCCAAACGAAGTGCGGAGAGTGACACGTCCACCATTTCTTTCGTGGCCACGGCACTTACACTCTCCAGCGAAGGCTCGAGATCTTCTACTCCAGCAACATGCTGCCGCACCACTTCGCGAGCCGCCGAACGCGCCACGTCCATGGCGACGTTGCCGCCGCCGATCACAATCACCTTTTTGCCGATGGTGAACTTGTAGCCGAGATTCACGTTGAGCAGGAAATCGATGCCCTTGTAAACGCCGTCCAGGTCAACGCCGGGGATGGTGAGATCGCGGCTGCGATGCGCGCCCACGGCGATCAGCACCGCATCGAAGCCCTTATGGCGCAGGTCGGAAACCGTGAAGTCGCGTCCGGCCGCTTGATTGAGCTTTAGCGTAATGTCGCCGGTCGCGAGAATTTCTCGCACTTGCGCTTCCACTACGTCACGAGGCAAGCGATATTCGGGAATACCGAGATAGAGCATTCCGCCAGCGACCGGAGCGGCTTCAAAGATCGTGACCGAGTAGCCCATGAGAGCCAGGTCATGCGCCGCGGATAGTCCTACCGGCCCGCCGCCAACCACGGCCACCTTGAACGGCAGTTTGTTCTGACCTCGTCCCGCATTGATGTCGACAGGGCGCTTGGATTCAGGGCCGTGCCGTTCCGTCAGAAAGCGTTTGAGAGCCCGTATTGCGATGGGACGATCGATGTCGCCACGGCGACAGGCAGTTTCGCAAGGATGCGCACAAACCCGGCCGCAGATACTCGCCAGCGGGTTGGGATCGCGGGCGAACTTGTAAGCTTCCTCAAATCGACCTTCCGCAATAAGCGCGACGTAGCGGCCCGCGTTGGTGTGCGCCGGACAAGCCATCATGCAGGGGAAGTTGGTGTTCAACCAATCCCTGTCGACTTTTTTTTCTTTGAACCGTTTCAGCACGATGGCGGTTTCCCTGTTGGCACGCGTCACGTTTGAAGAAAACCAGGGAGCAGACACAAACGCCCGCTCCTTTGTTCCTTAAGTTGGCTTCCCTATTTGCTCAGTGTGAAATCCGCTTTAGTGTCGCCCGCCACAGCGACCGGCTTGGATTGATTCTTTGCGCCTTCATGCCACGCGGTTACGGTGTAGCTGCCGTCGGGGACGTTTTCGATCTTGTATTCGCCCGACTTATCGCTCACCGCGAAATATGGAGTTGGCGACACTACAACATAGCCGGACATTTCCGGATGCACATTGCACAACAGCGGCACTGCTCCAGGATTTTCAAACTTGAACGGACGCTTTTCGCCCTTCGGCCAAGTACCCAGGTTATGGGTGAGTTTCTTATTGCCGCCGACGGAAGGCCAGAACACATTGTGGGCAACACTGTCGCTGTTGAGGAATTGCACGGTTGTGCCTGCCTGCACAGTTGTGATATGCGGCTGAAACATCAAGCCCTTCTGGTCGATCACGGGCTGCTGGGTGGGAGCGGGGAAGGTCTTGCCTGCGGGCGCTTCCACATAAACAACCGACTCACCGGCGACGCCTGAAACTTTTCCGCTGATCGTGCCTGCCTGTGAAGTCACAAATGCTGTCATCAACATTACTGCCAAGACAAGACTGCGTTTCATTGTTCTTCTCCTCAGTTTCAAGAAATGGTTGTGGGAGGCGTCCCTCCCCAGATCAGTAGACGAATTCTAAGGCACCGGTGGCCACATTTGTACGGAAGGGTTCCACCGTTTGCCCACTCGAACTGTAGTAGAGGGCCTGCTGGGGCCGGTATTGGTACTCAAACGACGCCTTGATATTGGGGTGAATCAAGAACTGAACGCCGGGTGTGAACCGGTCGCGCGTGCTCCCCGCTGGCGAAAAATAATTCCCCGAGGCAGCTCCGCTAAGGAAATCCGCCGTGGACTGGACGCGATCCCAGCGCATGATCGTCATCACCCAGGGCAGCACGAGGTAGTCGGCCTCGAGGAAGCCACCGTTGAATGTGACGGCCGCTCCCGGAATAAAGCCGGTGGGCACGATGGCGGAGTTCAACACCAGGTCATGATCGTGACCGTACATGTAGAGGCCGAACAGATTGAAGTTGCGATAGTTGAAACTGAAGTCGCCGCCGACGCGGTAAAAAGGTTCACGCGCGCTGATCACGGCGGGGGTCACGCCATCCGATGCGTAACCAGTGAAATGCTGGTTGGAGCGACCTTCGTAATAGAAAGTGCCCAAGCTCAGGTAGGTATGGTCGCGCGGGCCCGTGGCGCCCGCCGCCTGAACATCGTGGCGGCTCGCTGGGTCCTTTTCCAGGTTGAAGCGGTAAGAGAAACGGGCATAGATGTCCTTGTAGTTGGTGTCGGAGACGAAGCCAACACCCGGGACGCCGATTTGTCCTCCCGTGGGCGTCGGGACATTCGCCGGGTTACCAGCCGATGTCCCGCTTGTGCTCTGGTCGACGACGGCCACCGAATAGTGGTAGCCGCCGTACTGATGGCCTCCGCTGAACTCGACTCCATGCGCGGCATCGGCCAACTGGATAACGTTGTTCACATTCTGATTACTCGCGCCGAAGTTCGCCTGGGTATAGATATCGTAGGGGCTGATATTGATCGACCGCGCCTGCGTAAACGGCAAGTCCAGTTCGAACTGGCCCACCCTTAGCGTCAACGAGTCGGTCGGCAACTTGAAAAAACGTCCAACGTTGACGAAGCGCAGATAACCGTCGCCGAGTTCGCCATTGGCATTAAGCCCGGCGACACTCAGATCGTCATCCACCCAAAAAGCGATATCGCTGCCAAAATTTCCCGCCATGAAAATGCTGAAGAAACCCGCTTCAAAATCGGTATTCGGAATCGTCGGCGTCAGCAACTGCCCGGGCGTCGTTCCTGGAAGGACCTGGCCGCTGTAGTACTTGTTGGCGCTGCTGCCGGTGTATTGGAAAAACTGGTTGAACCGCAGGCCGATCTGCGGCATCCCCGGGATCGTCCCCGGAAATATAACATGAGGCCACATGTCCTTCTGCGCCGGCGCTCCCAGCATTACCGGGGGAACCTTAATAAAGGTCTCGTCATCTTTGGGAAACTTGAAGCCGGCATCTTTGAAAGCCTTGCCAAAATCGTTGAGCTTGGGAAAGTCAATATGGCAGGTAGTGCACGAAGTGCCATACTGGCGCGAGAAAGCCGGGATAGCGTAAGTGCTTCCCGTCAGCAGCATGATTGTGACAACGAAAGCACAAAAGAAGGACACCCGACGCCATGCACTCATTTGATCGCCTCCTTGGACGGCCGAAGATGTGGTCATTCACTCGATTTGTTGGCGCGCGAATCCGCGAATTGTAGGGCGCAGGTTTGGAGACCCGCTGCGGCGGGCGTCACAAGCGCGTGTGATCACGATCACATGTTCGGAAATGGCGAACGCACTCCTCCGATGGCGTCGTCAAGACCGACCGATGCGCAGCCACGGGGTGGGATAGGAAGGCACATTCTGCCCAGTAAGCGGATACGGGAGGGGAAGGCGCGGCGATGGACGCCGGTGGAAGTCAGGGATCTGGCGAAAGTGGACCGTCGGCGTTGACCCTTAGATCTCTTGCCTGCCACAGCGTCGGAAAGCTGGCGTTCACGCCAACAACCGGTTCGTTTGAGTTTACGAATCCCGGGCGACCCAGCGGATCAGCTTCCGCTCTTCGTTGAGAAGCTAGCGCGGTGCTTTGTGCGCGCCGCTCGATCCGAGCTGTGCCTCGCCTTGTTGATGCTGGACTGTTTGGTCCAGCCATTCGCCCTTCAGTTCTTAGATGATCCACGTCTGACCCGAGGCCGTTCCAAGTCAATCCCGGCAAGAATCTCACGGATCAGATTTTGTCTTGCAGGTTCCGCTGATAACAAATGACTTGTTGGCTTCGTTTCGCAAAATCGCCATTCTTGCTAAGCGGCCGTTAGGTCCTTTTACATTAGCAATTAGCTATTCTAGACAACAACGTACTTTGTCACTAGATAATGTTATCGCGAGATCTGGGTTTGCACGAACCGCGTGCCAAGGAGGCCGCATTTGCGGCCAGCATGACTCGCAGATCCAAGCGATGTCGACTCAAAAGGGGCGGCAGAGCTGCCGCGATCCTGGGGTTGTTTGTGTCCGCATAGGGGTGACGCCCGCACCCAAGGCGTCGGGTGCCAAATCCCGTCCGTGAGTGCGTGAGAAATACCTACTGCAAATGCCGTGGCACTGGGGAGACGCTGCTGCGATACGACCTGCTACGGGTGATTCCGGAGCGGCCGACTTCGCCGTCCAGTTCTTTAGGGATCCATGTCCGCCCCAGGGGCCGTCTCAGGTCAATCTTGGGGAGGAATCTCACCGCGATCAGGTTATCAGGGCACTGAACTCGAGGTTCGTCTTGCGCTCACTGAAATCGAAATGAAGGCGGGACAAATCCCGGCGGGACGCTCGCACCTGGTCGCGATCGAGGCCGATGCCAAGGCCAAAGGCTACATCCTCGTCGTCCGCAAAGCTGCCCTCGCTCGCGGCTGAGATTTTCGACTCAAACCAGGGAACGGCCATGTGGTATCAATTTCGTACTCAAATAGCGCTGGCTCTACTCGATAGAATGCTGGCAACACACGCAGCGGGGGGAGTACCTCTGAGATGAGATACGGATTCGTCATCGATTCAAGGAAGATTGACGGTATGCGAGGCGGCTGCTCCTCCTGACGAAACCTCCCGCAGAATAGCGGTCACACGTGCTGCCACAGAGGCACCGTCGATCATGCAGTTGCGAATCGGCTTCATTCCGGTTGCGCAACCGGCCAGAAAAACACCGTCGCGAGTTGCGTCGTGGGGGTGGCGGAACCACTCCCGGCAAAGAAAGAACCCGTCCGGGCCGCGGCTGATTCCGAGGACCTGACCCAGATGGTCCACGTCTTTGCAGGGCCTCATCCCAGTGGAGAGGGAAACTAGATCGAACTCGCCAAAGAAAGGCCGGCTGATAAGCGTGTTTTCGGCCCGAACCGAAATAGAGCCATCGGGAAGATGCGTGCACATCGACACGCGCCCGCGGATGTACCTAACGCCACGCTCCTGTGCCAGCGAGTACATCTCCTCGAAGCCCCGGTCATAGGTGCGCACGTCCATGTAGAAGCAAGCCACGAACGCTGCGGGATCCCGCTCCATGACCGTGCTGGCCTGCTTGGTGCTGTAAGAGCAGCAAATGCGGGAGCAGAACGGTGCTCCAATACGTCGGTTACGCGACCCGACGCAGAACACAATCGCGAGCCGCGAGGCCTTTTTGCCGTCGCTGGGCCGCACCAGTTTCCCGCCACTCGGCCCGCGCGGGTTCAACATCCATTCCAGTTCCGACGCCGTGATTACATTCGGATAGATTCCATATCCGTATTCCTTGAGGCTGGAGGGATCGAAGGGCTCGAATCCCGTGCTCACTACCAAGGCACCAGCACCGAAGGAACTTCCGTCGCTGAGCTGGACATGGAAGTCGGGGAACTCTCCCGTCACGGCGGTTACCGCACTGTTGAGACGAATGTCGGCCACCGGTGTCGACCTGAGGTCCCGTTCCAGCGCGTCGGTGAACTCTTTCCCATCGCTAAATCCATCATCATTGAAGAAGGGAAAGGTCCGCGAAAGCATCGGCACGCGTCCGCCCAGTAGTGAAGACTTTTCCACTAAAACAGACGGCACCCCAAGCGTGCCCAAAACAATCGCCACCTGCATACCCGCCACGCCGCCGCCGATGATGCATACCTGTTTCGCCATATCGCGTGGTTAGGTGACCTCCATATTTCCCGCCGGCAGCCATTCCTCGGACTTGTCGTAGGGAATTCCAATCTTGTCCAGAAGAGGTTCCACTGGCACCGTGTGCGCTTGAATCCCCACGACGTCATAGGGATTCCAGCCCAGCAGTAAACCCGCCAGTTCGGCGTAGGAGAGAGTGGGAATATTGTAATTCGTGCCGGTCATCTGCCGGACCGCCCATTGTTCCTTGTCGAGGAGCACATTGCACCCTGGGCAATTGGTGAGGATCGCATCCGGTTCCCATGGCTCCATGCTCTCCAGTTTCTTCAGAACACATGCCATGGTGTAGCCGCGATTCGGACGGATCATGCATTGCCGGAAGCCCATGCCGCAGCAATGGCGACGTTCGGGGTAGTCCACAGTCTCGCCGCCCCAAGAGCGAATCATTCCGGTAAGGACGTCGCATCGGTCTGATCCGCCCACAGCTTTTTCCGGAAAGACCTTGGCGTAGTGGCACCCAACATGATCGACGATGCGCAACGGCCGCCCCGTCTTCTTTTCCACGAGTCGATGGCGCATGCTCCGCGCCAGGGCATAGCGATAGCGATACACAATGTCACTGGCATGGACCACATGCCGCGGAATCCGCAGTCGGCGGCTGCAGGCCTCCTGAAGCCACCGGTCCACACGTTGCGCCAGGTCCGGCTCGTGCTCATACATTTGCAGGCACTCCGTGTGGATGGCAAACGATGTCACACACGCAGTCGTGATGTTCTCCAGGCCCAACTCCGCGGCAATCGACCACAGCCGCGCCACCACCAGCAACGTGCTCTCCATTGACATGATGTCGCCGTGGGACAGGATGCCGGTGCAGCAAGTGCATTCGGATTCGCGACGGTCTCCGGCCGCCTTCCATCGCAACCCCAAGAGTTGGTAGATCCGGCTGATGAGCACTTCGGTGCCGGGATTGATGGCCCCTAGGATGCAGCTTGGAGTAAGAAAGAAATCGTTCTCCGGAATTTCCTTGGTGGTTGGTTCCGATATGGGTGCAGCCGTTACCATGCTCCTTGCCTCGCTCCTATCCTTCCGATCGGACGCGGTCGTAATACTCGTCAATGGAGACGCCCATCTTTTGCGCGTCTTCAAACGCGTCTTCCTCCAGTTGGTTCCAAAGCGCCAGAGTGCCGCCCCAGGCTACGCAGGCACGAAGTTCATCGAGTGTTTCGGAAGGAACTTTGCGGCCGCCGAATTGGCCCGTGGCGTCCGGACTCGCACCCAAGCGAGTCATCTGCTGATCTATTTCCGAGTGGTACTTCGCATAGCGGGGACCAAAGTCCGGGTGGTTTTCCGCATCGACATTGCGAAAGTAGAGGCTACAAGCTCGATTCCAGAGGTTGCCACCCCAGAGGTGCCGGGCGGCATATTGCTGGCGCCCGCGAATGCTGCACAGGTGGTATCCCTTCAATTGGGCCAGAAAGCGCAAGGACGAGATCAGGCCCATCAAGTTGTTTTCCCGCGAACACTTCGGCTTGCAGGAACCGCACTGGCCGCAGTACCAGAGGATCTCGGACTTGAGGAGTTCCACCAACTGTTCCTCATCACCGGACAGCACCACATCCACGATGATGCGCGGATTGTAATCTTTGTAGTATTGGGCGGCCGGGCACTGCGCCGTGCAGACTCCGCATGCGATGCAACTGTTGAAGGCGTGCCGCGCGACAAGGTGGTTCTTTAACCACCAGGTGCAGGGTTGGGAGCGCGCCATCTCATACCACTCCTGCATCTCTGTCCGAAACTTCGCTGCCCAGGACCGGACTTGCCGCCGGTCCTTTTCCCGCTCCAAAGGAGTTCCATACAGACGCCGGATATTCGGGTAGGTGTGGCCCCCGCATGCCGAGTCTCTCTGATCCCGGATGCGCTCATAGGCAGTCACAATCTCTTCGTCTGGAATGTGGCTGAGTTCCTTGTGATCCTTTGACAGTAACTCACAGGTCGCATCTAGTTCTGTGTCCGCATTCTCTTTGTTCATGCCGCCATCCTCTGGGTCTCCACGTGTGCGCGCGCCCGCGCTGTGAGTGCTTCGTACTGCCGGGCCGTGAGAGCAAGAGTCCGGTAAACCACGTGAGCAAGTTTGGAATGTGCGAGTCCAACCAGAAGAGCGAATGCGAATACCAGGTGCAGGAAGTATGTGGGATAAGCCAGGGCGGCAATGTTGGCATAGCGGAAAATTTCCACTAGCACTCCGCTGACGGTCACCAGCAGCAGATCCAAGAGAAGCGCCCAATCGAACCTGGAGCTTGCATCTCCATTCCGCGAGGCACGCCGCCGCTGCCAGAGAAAGTACACATTCCCGAAAATCATCAGCGCCGCCGCCACGTTGCCGGCGATCTTGAGCGGGTGCAAGGCACGAAAGGGATAGGGAGCACCTGCCAGCATGGATGTCGCCGCCACCCCAGCGAGCAAAAACAAAATCAGAAAGCCGTAGAACATGGATCCATGCGCCCATCGGCTCAGAGGGAATTGCTGGCACTCGGAAAAGTTCCGATGGGTCAGTATTTCCCGGGTGGCTGCGCGCACCGCCTTGCTGAGATGAGGAAGGTCAGCCTTCCAAAGCGGTTCACCCGCAAATGCCTTCCACGCACGCGACGCACCGATGGCCGCGCTGATCACCGAGAAACCGGCAGCCGCGCAAAACAAGAGGTTCAACGTCAGGTGTGGAAGCATGCTTGCATAGCGCACCGGGCTGACTTGGGGTGTGAACGATCCGCCGATGGCCATGGCGGCCAGTAGTACGAGAACTGCCACCAATGTCGCCCAGGCAAGGCCTTTGCGATGGTTGACGAATTCGCCCAGAAAGCGGGGCGCCGAATAGTGCTCCACCGCCATCTGACGAATGGCTGCCATGATTCGGCCTGGCCGTGCATTGGCCGGGCAACCTGCCGAGCAGTCCGCGCAATTGAAGCAAAGCCAAATGTTCAGATCGGCCACCAGACAGTCCTTCTGCCCGAGCTGAAGCAATGTCATCTGCTGCCGCGGAAACAGGCTCCCTTTCTCCGTGAGATTGCAGCTCGCCGTGCACGCGCCGCATTGCAGGCAGGACATAAGCGAAGCGCTATCGGCGCAGTAACGGGACAGCAGCGCCGCTGCTGCCTGTCGGTCGGTCGCCTGCAGCGTCGAAGAACGGTCCTCCAGGACTCGAACCAGCCGGCCGTGAAATCGCCAGCCATAGTCGGGGAACGTGTGTGGTTTGTTGGAAGATCCTCTGGATTTCGAGGTCACCGTATGAGAAGAATCCAGTTGCAGCAGGCCCCGATCTGGATCGCGCCTATTGCTGCCCACAGTTTCGCTCTCCTCAGAAGACGCACGTGTCCATGTGAGGATCCCAGGACCCGCAGTCGTTTGTGCACCACCAGACTTCACCTTGTTCTCGCTAATGTCGCAGGCCCCTAACGCCGCTGTAGCAGAGGGCCAGCGCCATCTGTCGCTCCGGCTGCGTTCCGTTTTTGGGAATTTCGCGAATTTGCGCATAGTCTAGTGACATCATAGACTTAATAAATATACAAGAGATTGCAATCCCTTTGCCACACCGAACTCCTTTCCCAGTGCGGTCTCCTAAGCTTTCGGTTCAGTCACTTGGAGACGCTTGAGGGATCTCTGGGCAGTATCCGAATGTGCAGTTGTTTGCAGCTTGGCGGCAGAAAGCCGCCTTGCGGGCTTATCGTCTGGAACTTCTTGGATAAACAGAGCTCTTGGCGATTCTACCTGCCCTGAACACGGAAAATGGTGCCCGGGTGTGTGCGTGTAATCACAGACAGAATCGGTTAAGCCGGCTAGAGTTCAAAGTGGATAGGTGTTCCTGCACACTCCGTCAGCAATGCAGGTGTGCTCCCGGCGCGACGACCGTCACGCAGGGAAGGATGTGCCTATGCCTCTCTGCTTCCTGAAACCACATTTTTTTCTCCCAGGGGCGCTTCTGGTTCTGATCTTGACTCTGGTTGCGCTCGTCGTCGGCGGATTCTATGTAGCGTCAAGGTCCTAAGGGCGCCTGCCGATCGTCACCAGCATTGCTGGGGATTCTGTCCGCTGATTTGAAACAAGCCGACGCGATTGACGTAAGTAGCCCTTTCTCGTGCATTCGAACCAAGAAAACCTTGATATCGTTGCAGCGCTGGGCTGCCTTCATGAGGCCCATGGGTTGAATACTGAGACTCCCGTAATCGCCACGTCCCGGATGTTGCGGGTGACCAGAGTAAGGTTGTGCTGCAGGGCGGTAGCAGCAAGAAGGCCGTCAATTACGGGGAGGGGAGACTTCGCGGCGAGTGCCTTCGCGGTGATTACACCCCAGCGATCGGCGACCGCTTGATCAATAGCCAGAATGCGGCCGGCAAAGCGCAGAGCGAGCTCGTGGTCTAGCCAAGATTCGAGCGAGACACGGCGAGAAGACACATCAGGCAGGGAAGCAATGCCCTTGCGAATCTCGCCGAAGGTGAGGACGCTTAGGCAGAGGAGGTTTTCATCAGTGGCATCGATCCACTTCGTAACTGCGGGCTCAGGCCTGGGCTTCACGAGCTCGGAAACAACGTTGGTGTCAAGCAGGAATCCACTCACAAGTCAACCAGGCGGCCGTAGTCCGGCGTCCTCTCCAGATCGATTGGCACCTTTGCCAGAGGTGATTCGGCAAAGAACTTGGCGAGGCTCCGTGGCTGTTTGTCACGTCCAGTGAGGCGTTCGAATTCTTCCGCGGGTAGCATGACAACCGCCTCTCGGTCCTGGCGCGTGATCCACTGCGGGCCCTCGGAACGGGCACGGCGGAAGACTTCGCTGAAGCGGGCTTTTGCGGTTTGCAGTTGCCAACGCGGTGCCGGTGGCTTATCTGCCGTCTT
>JBEKIB010000060.1:0-27715 GCA_050011975.1 Terriglobales bacterium
CTTCGCAATCATCTGCGTGCCCACCAGCATGTCGAGCGCGCCTTCATTCAGCGCGTTCAGCGCGCGCTCGAAATCTTCCCGCCCACGCACCGTATCGCGATCCAGCCGCCCGATCCGCGCCTGCGGAAACATACCGTGCAGCAATTCTTCCAGCTTCTCCGATCCCGTTCCGACGAAGTACACGTACTCGCTACCGCAATGCGCGCACTTGTCCGGGATGTGCTCCACGTGCCCGCAATAATGGCATTCCATCTTGCGCTCGCGCTTGTGGTGAGTCATCGAAACCGCGCAGTTCTCGCACTGCAAAGTCTTGCCGCAAGCGCGGCACAACACCACCGGAGAATATCCGCGCCGGTTGAGCAGCACCATGACCTGCTCCTTTTTTTCCAGCCGCTCGCGGATTTCCTCCGCCAGTTTGCGCGAGATCACCTGCTCCTGCCCCGTTTCCTGAAACTCCTGCCGCATGTCGACAATCTCGACTTCGGGTAGCGGACGCATCTCCACCCGGTCCGGCAACTCCATCAACGCATATTTATTCTTCTTCGCGTTGTAATAAGACTCGAGCGATGGCGTAGCCGAGCCCAGCACCACAACCGCCCCCGCCATTTTTGCCCGCATCACCGCCACATCGCGCGCGTGATAGCGCGGCGTCTCCTCCTGCTTATAAGACGAGTCCTGCTCCTCGTCGACAATGACCAGCGCCAGATCGCTGACCGGCGCGAACACCGCCGACCGCGTTCCCGCCACCACTCGCGCCTCGCCGCGCCGTATACGATGCCACTGCTCCGCCCGCTCCGCATCCGACAGCCCCGAATGCAGGATGGCAACTTCATCGCCGAACACCTGTTGCAAATCCGCCGCCACCGCCGGAGTCAATCCAATTTCAGGAACCAGCAATATCGACGACCGCCCCTGCTCCAGCACCTCGCGCATGCAGGCGAGATACACCGCCGTCTTTCCCGATCCAGTGATCCCATGCAGCAGCAGCCCGCCAAACTTGCGCGACGCCACGGCCGCGCCAATCTTCGCCAGCGCTTCTTTCTGCGCCGCGCTGAACTCGAACTCAAACGGAGACGGCCGAGGCTTGAGCTTTGAAAGTTTGACCCCGGAAGCCGTGAAATCCTGCGCCTCATCCACCAGTTCAATCAACCCGCGCCGCACCAAAGTGCCCAGCGTAGTGCGAGGCACATCCAACCCGCGTAAAGCCTCGACAGGCACGCGTCCGCCAGAAGCAGCCAAAGTCTCAATCAAAGTCCGCTGGTTCTCATTGAGCTTCTTAGCAGTGTTTGTGGAGCGACGGGCGTCTCGCCCGTCCAGCGAAGAGGTGGCCCCTCTCTGTAGAGACGGGGCTTGCCCCGTCTCTGGAGGCGCAGCCTCCGCCCCGATCAGCACCGCGACCTTCACCAGCCGCGCCGCATCCCGAGCCGCCGACACATCCTCCCGAGCAATCCACCGCTTCTGCACCATCCCCGCAAGCAGCGCCCTTCCCACCCGCGTCGTCCCGCGCAAACTCTCTTCGCGCACGCTCTCCCGCTCCGCCAGATAATCGAGCACGCGAAACTCGACCAACTGTTGTTCTGGCGTCCGCTTAGACCGTGCCGGAGACCCCGACATCCCCGCCAGATGCAGCGCCATCCGCCCCTCGTCGGTGATGCGATACGCTATCGAGCGTTTAAACTCGGCGGAGAGCGGCAGCATGGTGCGAAAAACTTCGCCGACCGGCGCGAGATAGTAATCGGCAATCCACTTCCCAAGTTTCAGCAGATGTTCATCGAGAACCGGCGAAAGGTCGAGCGCTTCGATTACTTTCTTGATCTTTATTTGGGAAGCGTTAACCTGCGGCGGACGGTCATGCAACTCAACCACAATCCCCGACATGCGTTGCTGCCGGAACGGCACCAGCACCCGCCCGCCAACCACCGGCTCCATGCCCAGAGGAATGGCGTAGGTAAACACCATGTCAAGCGGCACGGCAAGAGCGACGTCGCAAAAGAGTGGCATGTGATGGGGCCAATGAAATGCTATCGCACTCGCTATACTATCGCTTGACAGTAGTATCGCGACGCGGTAGTATACAGTGGATGATCGTAAGTTTCCGGGACAAGGAAACCGAAAGGCTGTGGCAATCGGGCAGAAGCCGCCGTCTCCCATCCGATCTGCAACTGAGGGCTTTTAAGAAACTCGCTATTTTGAACGCGGCGGTCACGCTCGACAATTTGAAGGTGCCGCCGGGGAATCAACTGGAGGCACTTCGCGGAAGTCGCGCCGGGCAACACAGTATTCGAGTCAACGATCAATATCGCGTGTGTTTCGTGTGGAGGGATGGAAATGCGTTCGAAGTCGAGATTGCCGATTACCACTAGAAGCGGAGCAATCATGGCAAGATCGAAGAAGGTATTTGCGGTTCATCCGGGAGACATCCTCAAGTCCGAGTTCATGGATCCAATGGGCGTGAGTGCCTATGCGCTGGCGAAGGCGCTCAATTTCCCGGGCATCTATGAAGTCGTCCGGGGAGACCGGGCCATCAGTGCCGACACGGCCATTCGCCTGGGGAAGTACTTCGGCCTGCCCGCGCAGTTTTGGCTCAATCTCCAAAACGACTACGATCTGAGGATCGCGGAGGGCAGCGGCATCGGCAAAGGGATTAGGCCTCGCAAAGTTGCTTATGATGCCGAACTTAGCGGTGCGCACTGAAGGTCAACTTCGAGTCAACCGACCCGGAGCCACCTCAAAGGTCACCAAATCTTCCACCCGATATATCTCTCGATTTCTTGCAAATCTTGTCAAGCCCCCGTTTCGACGTTTTTCCCCGTAAACCGATGAGCCGGGTGGAAATATAAAGTTGGAAAAGTTGTCCAAGTGGGTAGACCGAATTGATATAATAGAGTTATAGAGATTAAGAGAAGAATGCGGGTACCCCCGGCACCCTTCCTCTTTGTGCGCGAGCGTTTTTCTGGGTACTGGCAACTGGGTACTGGCTACTGGGTACTGGCAACTGTTCCTAAGTCCTTATTCCGGAATACTTTAGTATAAGTCCTTTAGATTCAAAGACCAAAGCGAAAAATTCCCGCCAACCCCATGATTCCATTAGGCAGGGGGGTGGGGGGGTGGGGGTACCAAGTGGTAAACACGTCCCAAAACGGGAGTCTCGGCCGTGCCCCTCGTCCCCGCCCGTTCCCCTATTCCGCCCCCTTGGCGGGCGCCTTCATCCCCAACTCCTTCATCACCATCTGCAAGTCCTTCCACGCCTCGCCCTTCTGCCGCGGATCGCGCAGCAGAAACGCTGGATGGTAGGTGACCGCCAGCTTGCATCCATCCCAGTCGGGATCGTTACTCCGGTCGTTACTGCGAATTCCCGCCGGCCTGAAGTCGTAAAAGCGCCCGCGCAGTTGCATCATTGAAGCACTCATCGCCAGCAGCGTCTTCGCCGCCACCGCTCCGAGCGCCACGATCACCTTCGGCTTAACGACCGCGATCTGCCGCATCAGAAACGGCGAGCAGGTCGCGCACTCGTCGCGCTCCGGAGTGCGATTGCCCGGTGGACGGCACTTCACGATATTCGCGATGTACACCTGCTGGCGCTCGATCCCCATCGCCTTGATCATGTTGTTGAGCAGTTGCCCGGCGCGCCCCACGAAGGGCTCACCCTGCGCGTCTTCATCGGCGCCCGGCCCCTCGCCCACGAACATCAACTCGGCGGATGGATTGCCAACCCCGAATACAATCTGCTTCCGCCCCTGCTTGTGGAGCACGCAGCGCGTGCAGTCGCCCAGGTCTTCGCGGATGATCTTCAGCGCCTTCACCGGATCGCTGACACTCTGCTCGGGCTTCAGCGCGATCGCCTCGAAAATATTCTCTTCCACAACAACCGGCACTGCGACCGCCGCGGACTTCCGTGGACTCATCTCTTCTCCCAATTCTGGCTGATCCGTCGAAATGATGATTGCATCTTCGTCCGCGCAGTTCGACACGGGCTGCCGGTAAAAGTCATAGATCCCCATCTCGTTGTAGTAGCGGATGCGCGCCGCAAGCGCGCGGCGAAGTTCAGGGTCAAGAGTGCGGGGCATTGCGGATAAGAATAGCAGCCTCGCGGGGAAAGTCGGGGAGCATCTTACGCGCGAAACTTTTTATAAATTGTCATTCCGAGCAAAGCGAGGAATCTGAAGTTCGCCGCAAAATGCAAATCCCTCGCTTCGCTCGGGATGACAAAATCTGCTGAAATCTAGCTCGCCAGGATGGGCGAATGAGCGCCACCCCCTACGTGGAAATCGTTGTCCGCTTCCGCAGCTTCACTACCTGGTCCAGCACGCGGTGCGCGACTTCCCATTTCGAGGTCTCGGGAACCTCGACCACTTCGTTCTGCGAGATGATCGTCACCGCGTTACGGTCGGAATCAAAACCAATGCCCTCGCGCGAGACGTCATTGACTACGATTGCATCCAGCGATTTCGACGACAGCTTCCTGCGCGAGTTTTCCAGCACGTTCTCCGTCTCGGCCGCAAATCCCACGACGACCTGCGCCGTCTTCCGGCGCGTCACCTCCGCCAGAATATCCGCCGTCGGTTCCAGGTCGAGCGTCATCTCGCCCTTGCGCTTGATCTTCTGTCCCGCCGCCGCTTTCGGCCGGAAGTCCGCCACGGCCGCCGTCTTGATCACCACCGTGGCTTCGGGCAGGAATTTCAAAACCGCCGCCAGCATCTCTTCCGCCGTCTCCACCTGCGTCAGTTCCGCCGCACCCGGAGCGGCAATCGCCGTCGGCCCGCTCACCAGCAGCACGCGCGCTCCGCGGCGCAGCGCCGCTTCGGCAATGGCATAACCCATGCGTCCGCTCGACCGGTTGGTCAAATACCGCACCGGATCGATCTTCTCCCGCGTCGGCCCCGCCGTCACCAGCACCGTTTCGCCCGCCAGGTCCTGCGCGGCGCCGAGCGCTTCCATCACCGCCGCCACAATCGTCTCGTTCTCCGCCAGTCGTCCCGCGCCGGTCATGCCACAGGCCAGATAGCCCTGGCCGGGCTCAACAATGCGCACGCCGCGCTTACGCAGAATCTCTAAATTCGCCTGCGTGGCGGCGTGATTCCACATGTTGACATTCATCGCCGGAGCCACCACAACCGGAGCGGTGGTCGCAAGATAAAGGGTGCTCAGAAAGTCGTTCGCGATCCCCTGCGCGAAGCGCGCCAGCACATCGGCCGTCGCCGGAGCCACCACCAGCGCATCAATCGCCTGCGCAATCGCAATGTGCTCGATCGCCGACTCGACATTCGCCTGCGCGTCTTCGCCACCGGAGTCCGAGCCGAACATGCCGGTAATGACTTTTTCCCCAGAGAGCGCTGCGAAGGTAAGAGGACGAACGAACTCTTGCGCCGCAGCCGTCATCACGACTTGCACATGAATGCCGCGGTCTTGCAAAAGGCGCACGATTTCCGCCGCCTTATAAGCTGCAATCCCACCGGACACGCCCAGCGCAATTTTCATAGCAGGAAAATGGCGGCGACGGCTTCGACATCCAGCCCCGCCTGCAGAATTGATGCGGCAACCTGGCGCGCGATTTACGTTACGCGCCAGCGGCGCAAAAAATAACGCCGGCACTAAATATCAGTGCCGGCGATTCATGTCTATGCGTCTTCCGGGAACACTTTGCTTAGAGCCTCGCTCGCGGCGACGACGGGCAATTTCGGAATCTCCGGAATCAGCCATTTCACCTTGCCGGCCTTGATTTCATCCTGCGCGATGCGGCAGGGTTTGCGCGATCCGGTATCGATCACCGGCGGTGCGCCACCTTGCAGTTGCCGTGCCCGCCGCGCCGCTACCAGAATGTAACGGTAGTTGCTGTCGAACCCTTCAATCAGCTTCATACTCTCTCCCAAAACCTCATGTGTCCTTTACTGCCTGCGGAAAGATGCCAGAATCGGCTGCACTCGCTCGCGTGCCTGTTCCAGCCGGCATGCTTGTGCGGTCGCCACTCGCCGCGCTTCTTCTGCCGAAAGCTCTGTCCCGCTTCGCCGCAACCGCTCCGACAGGACTACGTCCTTCAGTTCGTCCGCGGATTGCTCCAGCAGGTTGTTAACTAAAATGTAGTCGTATTTCGAGTAATTCTCAATCTCTCGACGGGCCGTGTCCAACCGGCGACGGATTACTGCCTCCGAATCCAGCCCCCGGTTCCGCAGCCGCCATTCCAATTTCTCCCGGTCCGGCGGAAGAATAAATATGCTCACTGCTTCTGGGATCTTCTGCTTGATCTGCCGCGCTCCCTGCACATCGATATCCAGCAGCAGGTCGTTCCCGCGCGCTTCGGCCTCGCGAAGAAACCGTCGTGCCGTGCCGTAGTAGTTTCCGAAGACATCGGCGTGCTCCAGAAACTCATTGGCCGCGATCATGCCTTCAAATTCTTCTCGTGAGACGAAGAAATATTCCTTGCCGTTCTGTTCGCTGCCGCGCGGCGCGCGCGTGGTGTAAGAAATCGAAAAGTCCAGGTGACCAACCATCTTGAACAGTTCGTTCACCAGCGTGGATTTACCCGAGCCCGATGGCGCGGAAACAATGTAGACAATGCTCATTCCAGATTCTGCACCTGCTCCCGCGATTTCTCGATCTCCGATTTCATCAGCAGGCCCATCTCGGTAATCTTCAACGCCTCGCCCGCCAGGCCCGAGGTCTTCGAAAGCAGTGTGTTGGCCTCGCGGTTCATTTCCTGCAGCAGGAAATCCATTTTCTTGCCCACCTCGCCACCCTGGTCGAGCAAGACAAAAAAATGTTTCACGTGCGCATTCAGCCGCACCAGTTCTTCCTGGATGTCGCTGCGATCCACCAGCACCGCCACTTCCTGCAAAACCCGTTCCTTCTCCACATGTGCTCCAAGCAGTTCCATCATGCGCGACTGCAGTCGCTCCGAGTAGCTGCGCAGAACAGTGCCGCGGTGGGCTTCTACGCCCGACGCCGCTTTTTCCAGACTCGCCATGCGAGCGCGCAACTCCGTGCCGATGCTCCGGCCCTCTTCCTCGCGCATCTCGTTGAGTCGCGAAAGCGCTTCTTCCACTCGCGCCATCACCGCCGTCTCCAGTTCGTCTTCCGATTTCTCGGCTCCCGAATCCATCGCGCCCGGCATCCTCAGAACCACGTTCAGATCGGGCTCCCCCTTAACCCCAAATTCATCGGCCGCCGCGCGGAACGCCTGCACGTAGCCGGCGATCAGTTGCCGGTTGAGCGCGACCCCGCTCGGGCCCGAGCGATCCAGGCTAAGGATCACTTCCACGTGGCCGCGAGCCAGTTTTTCCTTCAGCATCCGGCGCAGCCTCATCTCCAGCGCATCGGTATCGGAGGGCAGCCGGAAGTGCAGATCCAGAAAACGATGGTTCACCGATTTCAGCGATAGCGCAAACGCCAACTGGGCGTTGACCTGCCCTCTGACCTGCGCGAATCCCGTCATGGAGCGAAGTTTCATAAAGTTCCAGGTTTCAAGGTTTCAGAGTTTCAAGGTTTCAAGGTGGAAAACTCCGCGGTCGATCTGAGCCTCTGCCATCTCGGATTCTTCACGTTGAAACTTTGAAACCTTGCAACTTTGAAACCTTTCTTACGCCTTCGGCGCTTCCGCTTCCGCAAACTGCAATTCGTAAAGCCGCCGGTACGTGCCCAACTTTTGCATCAGCTCTTCATGCGCGCCGATGTCGCTGATCGTGCCGTTGTCGAGCACCACGATGCGATCCGCTCTCCGCACGGTCGAGAGCCGGTGCGCAATTACAAACACAGTACGCCCACTCATAAGATTTTGCAGCGCTGCCTGCACCAGCGACTCGGACTCGCTGTCCAGCGCCGACGTCGCCTCGTCCAAAATCAGGATTGGCGCATTTTTCAAAATCGCCCGCGCCACCGCGATCCGCTGCCGCTCCCCGCCTGAAAGCCGCACCCCGCGCTCCCCGATCATCGTGTTGTACCGTTCCGGAAGCCCGCAAATGAATTCATGAGCTCGCGCCGCTCGCGCCGCGTCTTCCACCCGCTTCTGCGACACATGCGGCTGGCCGTAAGCAATATTGTTCCTCACCGTATCGTTGAACAACACCGTCTCCTGCGTGACAATCCCGATTTGCGATCGCAGCGACTCCAGCGTCACCTCTCGTACGTCGCTGTCGTCAATCAGAATCCGCCCGCCGCTGACGTCAAAGAACCGCGGGATCAAGTGCACCAGCGTGCTCTTGCCCGCGCCGCTCGATCCCACCACCGCCAGCACCTCGCCCGCCTTCACTTCCAGATTGATGTCATGCAGCACTACCGGCGAATCTTCGGCGGGCTCATAGGCGAAAGACACACCCACAAAACGGATCGCCCGCGCAAACTTCCCCATCCGCTTCGCGCCCGGCTTCTCCCGCACTTCATCTTCCATATCCATGAAGCGGAAAATTTCCGACGAGGCGCCCACCGCCTGCTGGAAATTGTTATTGAACAGCGCGAACTTGCGCACCGGGTCATAGAGCTTGAACACCGCCACAATGAACGTGAAAAATGTTCCCGCCGTAAAAACGTGCTTGTTGATCTGATCGCGCCCCATCAGCAGCAGCAGCGCAATCGCAATCGAGCCCAGGATGTCCATCAGCGGAGAGCTGATCGCGAACGCCGCCACCAGCCGCAGATTCGCGCGGAACAGCCTGCGTGCGGCGGCGCGGAAGCGTTCCACCTCCCAGTTCTCCATGCCAAACGCTTTGACGATTCTGTTCCCGGTGATGGTCTCGTGCAGAATGTTCTGGATCTCGGCCAGCTTGTCCTGCCCGCCCCGCGTCGTGCTGCGCACTTGCCGGCCGATTTTTCTCGACGAATACAAAATCGCCGGAACGAACAACAACAGCACCCACGCCAGCTTCCCGCCCACCAGTACCACCACCACCGCCGTGAACAGAAAGGTAAAAAACTGCTGCAGAAATTCTGCCAGCACGCCCGACATCGCGTACTGCACCTTCTCGATATCGTTGACGATCGTCGAGAGCAACGTGCCCGTGGTGTGTTTCGTGAAGAACGCCGCCGAACTCCGCAGGATAGCGTTATACAGATCGTCCCGCAGGTCCGTGATCATCCCAAAACCCGCGTAGTTCACCAGGTAGGTTCCGGCGTAGTCGAAGATCCCTTTCAATACCGTGGCTGCCACCAGCGCAAAGGCCACCACTGTCCATGGATTTTGAAAGTGAGACGGCACCAGTTGTTGGAGGTTAAGAAAGCGCTCAGTGCCAGGCAGTTTGAAAAGCTGGATGGTTTTTCCCTGGGAACCGGGATTCAATACGCGATCAAAAATCGGGCCGATGAGCAGAACCCGACCGGCATCCAGCAGCCCCACCATCGCCATCAGCGCCACTGAAGCCAGAAGTGGCCACCAGTAAGGCAACACATAGCGCAACAGGCGGGTGATCGGGCGCGGGGAACGAAGCTTGGCCGGTGCTCCTTCCCTCTTCGCGCCCGCCACTGTGGAGGTTGCCATGCGTGGTAATGCCAATTCTACATGCGATTTCCCGTAGACACGCGGCTTGCCGCGTCTCAGCTCGTCCCAATGACTCAATGACAAAATGAGTCAATGATTCAATCGTCTTTACCTCGGACTGTCACGATGCGCAACCTTCACTTTGTATCCCGCTTTCCGCAGTCGCTTGCTGACGTCTTCGGCGATCATCACCGAGCGGTGTTGTCCACCCGTGCATCCGAAGCTGATGGTCAGGTAGCTCTTGCCCTCGCGAATGTAGTGCGGCAGCAGGTAGACGAGCAGTTCCGAAATGCGGGTAATGAACTCCTGCGTCTGCGGAAACGACCGGATGTATTTGGCGACACGAGCATCGCGTCCCGTCAGCCCGCGAAACTCCGGCACGAAATGCGGATTGGGCAGAAAGCGCACATCGAACACCAGGTCGGCATCGTCCGGCAAGCCGTGTTTGTATCCGAAGCTCACGCACGAGACCAGAATCGTCTGCTGGCTCCCCGACTGCTGTTTGAAGCGGTCGGTCAAGTGCGCCCGCAGTTCATGAACATTGAATTTTGTAGTGTCGATGACCAGGTCCGCAATCTTGCGAATCGCCCGCAAATGCCGCCGCTCGGTGCCGAGCGATGCCCGCACCGTGGTGCCCGTCCCCAGCGGATGCGGCCGCCGCGTCTCGCTGTAGCGCCGCAACAATGCGGCATCGCTCGCTTCCAGATAAATCACCCGCGTCGGTATCGTGCGCTTCACCGACTTCAGGATCGCCGGCAGCTTCTCCAGTTGCGAACCCTCGCGCACATCCACCACCAGCGCCGTGCGCGGAATCTCTCCTGACTGCAACGCCAGTTCGGCAAAGCGCGGAATCAACTCCACCGGCAGATTGTCCACGCAGTAGTAACCAAGATCTTCGAAGGCCTTCAGCGCCGAAGCCTTCCCCGACCCGCTCATGCCGGTAATGACGACCAGTTCGGCAGCCGCGTGCGGCTCGCCCTTACGCCCACGAGCATTTCCCGCGGCAAGCTTTCCGGCAGCGTGTGTGGCCTTCTTAATTTTGCTGCGCAGTGGCATGCCCAAAATCTTAGCATTTCAGAGGAAATAGAGCCGGAAGGTTCATTGACTTGCCGGTTTCACCCAAGTAAGATTCGCCACAATAATGATCGGCCAAAGCCTCGTGCACTGGATCGAGACGCTTGGCGTCGGCGTGGCCGATAAGACCGATAAAGTGTAATTGGGTCACAATTTCAAATATGAGGAGGCGTGATGCAACTGCGCCTGGAAAGCCGCCCGGTCGGCGATGTCTTGGTCATTCAGTGTCACGGACGGATCGTGGCCGGAAATGAAGTCTTTACGTTGCACTCTTACGTCGGAGACTCCGTCGTCAAGTACGGCGACGTCGTGCTGCAACTCGACCAGGTGGACTTCGTCGACAGCAGTGGTTTGGGAGCGATGGTGCGCCTGACGCAAGCCGCGCGATCGAAGGGAGGAGACCTCAAACTCAGCGGAGTACCCCCCAGGATCCGCAAAACGCTGCAGATGACCAACCTGCTCTCGCAATTTGAAACCTACGATTCGGTCGAGGAAGCGATCACGGCCGCCTATTTAGGCTCGCGATATTCGCGAGCAAAAACCGGCGACGAGAGGCCGCGCATGCTCTGCGTTTACGAGTCGACCGATGTGTGCACGTTCCTGCGGGAAGTGCTGTGCAGTGCCGGATACAACGCCATGACCACTTTGTCGATCGACGACGCCCGAACCCTGCTCAAGGCAACCAAGGCGAAACTGGTGGTGGTTTCTGCGCGCATGCAATCGGTATACGGCAAACCGACAAAAAAGGCTTTGGAGGAAATTGATCCGACCGTCTCTCTCCTGATTTTGGACGAGAATTTTGCCACCCAGGATCCCGGAGAGGCGGCGGAGAAACTGCTGAGCGGCGTTGGCAGCCGGTTGCCCGCACCAAACTAACCACCGGAGCAGATGGGTCGCCTGTTTGTTTCCCGTAACATTGCTTTCAGGTGCGTGGTCTGTATAATCACACTGAGGTTTTCGTGGGGAAGGCGGAAAGAAGGGACATTGCGGTTCGTTCAGTACCATGGTGGCGCTTGGCATTGGTCAGCGTTGTCATGTTTTCTCTCGTCCTTACGCTGGCGACACGCACTTTCCGCGGTACAACTTTCCACTCTGTAGCGGTTCAGTCCAACTCGCCGCAGGCGATGCGGCAGCACATGGATCGCGATGCGGTTCGTTGGGCTGCTCCTGTGGCCAAGATTACAGTGGCGCAGGCTCCCATGTTCTATCCCCGTGTGACCTCGGCTGAACCGCCTCTTCCAACATTCCTTATCGAAGAGAATCTCTACAACCGACCACCCCCCACCTGCTGATTTTTTCCTCCGTTGTCAAAAGCGAGCTACCCCAACTGAACTTTTACTCAGTCATTAAATTGAGGTGACATGGCTTCCCTTAAACAGGAATGCGAGCCGGACGGAGATAATATCTCGCAGCCAAGAGTCGTGAACTGGCCCTGCGTGCGATGGATGCGATGGTCTTTCCTTTCGTTCCTACTGCTTACGATAGCGTGTACGAGCCTTGCCCCCGCGTTTGGTCCTATCCTTTTGTGGGGGTGATGACTTCTCGCCACATGTAGAGTGCCGATTTCGAGCGAAAAAATGACGCTGCAACGCAGACACATATTGATTGGGGCGGCGGTAGCGCTTGCCGCAGTGATCGCGATCGTGCTGATCATGCATTCGCTTGGTGACGCGAATGCCAAAAAGGTCGATGATCCGGCGCATCGGGTCGCTCCGGTCGTAGTCGTCGCCCGCGGTGCGCTCGAAAACGTCATAACTCTCACCGGTGAATTCCGCCCGTTCCAGCAGGTCGATGTTCACGCCAAGGTAGCGGGCTACGTCCGCCACATCTTTGTGGATGTAGGGGACAAGGTCAGTACCGGGCAGGTGCTGGCCATTTTGGAGGTCCCTGAACTGAACGCGCAGGTCACAGGCGCCCAAGCGGACATCCGGCGCAGTCAAGACGCGATTCTCCGCGCCCAAAGTGAAATCGAACGAGCGAAATCGACGCACGAGGCTTACCACGCCGCATATACGCGACTCAAGCAGGCTTCCGAGGAGCGTCCCGGGTTGGTCGCCGAACAGGAACTGGACGATTCGCTGGCAAAGGATCAAGAGACCGACGCCCAGGTCCGCAGCACTCGCGCGGCTCTGGCTGAATCGCAGAACCAGCTTGGGATGGCGCAAGCCACTCTCGAGCGCCTGTCAGCCTTGCAAGCGTATTCGCACATCACATCTCCCTTCGCGGGCGTGGTCACCAAACGATACGTCGATACTGGCGCCCTGATCTCAGCCGGCACTTCATCGGAGACTCAATCCCAGCCTGTGGTGCAACTAGCGGAGTGGTCTCTGTTCAGGTTGGTGATTCCGGTTCCCGAATCCGCGGTGCCGATGATCCATTTGGGCGGCATAGTGCAGGTCCATGTTCTCGATTTGAATCGAGACTTCCAGGGACGCGTGTCCCGCTTCGCTGACGCACTCAATGATGAAACGCGAACCATGCACACCGAGATTGACGTGGAGAATCCGCAAGACACTCTGACAGCAGGCATGTATGCCGAGGTGAAGCTTGCGCTGCAGGGGAAAAAGGACGCGCTCACCGTTCCCGTCCAGGCCGTGGTTCAGGAAGGTAACGAGCATTACGTGCTGGCTCTCGACGATCAGAATCGCGTGCAGAAGCGGAACGTTGAGTTAGGAGAGCAAACCTCCACCACTGTGGAGATCGTTCACGGTCTCTCGGAAAAGGAGCAAGTGATCAGCGCCGGTCAGTCCGACTACGCGATCGGCGAAGTGGTAAAGCCCAAACTGGAGCCAGGGTCCGGCGCGAGCGAGGGTCAGACGGGAGAGCGAAAGTAATGCCGAGATTCGCTCTGAACTACCCATTCTTTGTGATCATGCTGTGCCTGGTGATCGCCGTGGTTGGCGTAACAACCGTGGTTCGGATGCCGGTGGATCTGTTCCCCCAAATCAAGATTCCGGTGGTTGTGGTTGCTACCTTTTACGCAGGGATGCCTCCGGAACAAGTCGAGGCTGACATTACTGATACGTTCGAGCGTTTTTTTACGCTCGGCAGCAACATCGACCACATCGAGTCCCGCTCTCTGACGGGCGTGAGCCTGATCAAGATCTACTTCAAGCCGGGGAGCGATGCCAACGCCGCTCTTAGCAACATCGCTAACCTGGCGATGGCCGATCTTCGGCGGCTGCCTCCAGGTACTTTGCCGCCGGTGGTGCTCAAGTTTGACGCCTCGAGTCTTCCCGTTTGCTTGGTAACGCTGAAAGGCGAGGGCCTGGATGAGACTCGGCTCAAGGATCTGGCGCAGTTTCAGGTTCGTAACCAGATCGCAAACGTTCCTGGCGCCTCGGTGCCTCAGCCGTTCGGCGGACGCTATCGCCAGATTATGGTGTATGTTGACCCGCTCAAACTGGAGGCACACCAGCTTAGTCTGATGGACGTAGTAAAGGCGGTGAACGATTCCAACTTGATTCTTCCCGCGGGCGACGTTCGCATCGGCCCCAGAGACTACAACATTTACGCTAATGCGCAGTTGCCCAACGTCGAGGAAATCAACCGCATCCCGCTAAAGACTGTCGGCAATGCTTCAGTGATGGTCGCCGATGTGGGTGAGGCGAAGGACTCCGGCACGATTCAAACTAACATCGTCCGTATCGACGGCCAGCAATCCGTCTACATCCCGGTGCTAAAGCAAGGCGGCGACAGCAATACCATCACGATTGTGGACGGAATCAGGGCGGCCATCAAGGATCTGCTGGACATTCCGAAATCGCTCAAGACGGCGGTCGTGTTTGATCAGTCCATCTTTGTCAAAAGTGCCATCAAGAACGTAATGAAAGAGGGCGGAATCGGTCTGGTGCTGACCGGAATCATGATTCTGGTTTTTCTAGGCAGCCCACGCGCCACGTTCGCCGTCCTCCTGTCCATTCCGCTTTCCGCTCTGGTGTGTTTCCTGCTCATGAATGCCATGGGTGGGTCGATCAATGTCATGCTGCTGAGCGGTTTGGCGCTGGCCTTTTCCCGGCTGATTGACGATTCGGTCGTGGTCCTGGAAAACATTTTTCGCTACATGGAGATCGGTGAAACCCCGAGAATCGCTGCGGAAAAGGGAGGGATGGAAGTCTCGCTGGCAGTCCTGGCGGCCACGTCTACCACCTCGATCGTGTTTTTCCCCGTAACGTTTTTCTATGGCGTCAGTCGTTACCTTTTCATCGATCTCGCTCTGGGCGTGGTGCTGTCGATCTTTGCCTCGTACATCTTTGCCATGACGGTGGTGCCGCTCTATTGCGCGAACTTCATCCACCTTGGAGACGTGGAGGAGGAGGTTAAACACGACTCAGAAACCAAGTCCGCTTCGCGATCCCTGTTCCGGAGGTTCCTTGGCCGATTCAATGAAAATTTCCAGAAGCTTCTCGACCACTACGAACGGTGGGTGAATCGCGCTCTGGCCCGCCCGGGGAGAACCGTGGCGTGGATTGCCGGCGGCATTGTCTTGGTCCTGGCGGGAGTGTTTCCCTTCGTGGGGACAGCGTACTTTCCACGCACGGATCCGGGTCAGTTCGTGATTAACGTCAAGGCGCCCAGCGGTTCCCGGATTGAAGTCACCAATCAATACATCGCGCGCGTCGAGAACGATATTCACCAGGTAATCGGGCCCCGTGATCTGGGGATGATCGTCTCCAACATCGGCATTACTCCCGATCTTTCCGCTATCTACACCAGTAACTCGTCCATGGACACGGCATTTGTCCAGGTGAGCTTGAAAGAACACCACAGTATCGGCAGTTATGAATACATGGAGCGCGTTCGCCGCAAACTGTCCGAAGACTTGCCGGAACTCGATACTTATTTCCAGGCGGGAGGATTGGTCGATTCTGTAATCAATCTGGGACTACCCGCGCCCATCGATATCCAGGTCCGAGGCAACGACCTGGATGGCGCTTACAAAGTCGCAGCGAACATTGCCAAGCAGGTCCGAAGCCGCAAGGGTGTGAGCAGCGTGCTGATTCCCCAAAATCTTCTTTATCCCGGACTACAGTTGAATATCGATCGCGAACGCGCCAGCCTGATTGGACTTACGCCTAAACAGGTAGTGGACAACGTGATCACCGCCCTGACCTCCAACGGCATGATTGAGCCGAGTTACTGGATCGATCCCAAGACGGGCAATAACTACATGCTAACCGTGCAGTACTTCGATAAGCAGATCGAGAACATGAGCATGGAGGACTTCAAGCAAATCCCTTTGCGCGCTCCCGGCCTCAAGAGTTATACGCCCCTGCAATCCGTGGCTGATATAACGCCGATGAATACTCCGACAGAAGTCGACCATTATCAGCTGCAGCGCGTCATCGACGTTTATGTGATGCCCTCAGGCGAGGCCTTAGGTGCGATCAATCGCGGGGTTAATGACATCGTCAGTCACCTGAAGTTGCCGGAAAACACACGGGTCGATGTGCTCGGATCCGTGGTCGGAATGCAGGAATCGTTCAAACGCTTTTCCATCGGCCTGGTGCTGGCCATCGTGCTGGTCTATCTGATCCTGATGGCGCAGTTCGCTTCTTTCATCGACCCGCTGATCATCCTAGTTGCCATCCCTCCAGGATTGGCAGGAGTCGTGCTGATTCTTTTTCTCACGCACAGCACGTTCAACATCATGTCCCTGATGGGCGTAATCATGATGACGGGAATCGTTGTTTCCAACAGCATCTTGATCGTCGAGTTTGCGCGCCAGCTGCGCAAGGAAGACTTCACATTGCAGGAGGCCCTGGTGCGAGCGTGCAAGATCAGGCTGCGCCCGATCCTCATGACGTCGCTCGCAACTTTGTTGGGCATGCTTCCCATGGCCCTCGGCATTGAGACGGGCAGCGAGCAATACGCTCCTCTGGCGCGTGCCGTGATTGGTGGCCTTTTAGTTTCGGTCGTCGTCACAGTTTTCCTGGTACCCGCCGTCTATCTGATGGTTCACGGCAAAGAAGACAAAGATAAAGATAAGAAAAATGAGAATCAGGGGGAACAGCCAGCATGACTTCGAAGCTAACATTTCTACTGAGCGCTCTCACGCTCTCCATTCCATGGCTCCCAATTCAGCATCTCTCAACCCAATGTCTGGCGCAGTCGGTGCCGGTAGCACAGACACCGCCCTCCAATGCGGCGAGGCTCACAGTGCAGGAAGCAGAGGCCCTGGCGCTGAAACAAAATCCAGCAATTTCCGTAGCCCGTCTGAATGCGCTTGCGTCGCATCAGGTAACGCGGGAAGTAAGCTCGAATCTCTGGCCACAAGCCTATGGCAACCTGACCGGAGTCGATGCCCGAAGTAACAGCCGCATTACGGCTGGCGCACTGAACAATCCGACCGTGTACACGCGAGCCGCAGGTGGGGCCGCGGTGACCCAACTTATCACAGACTTCGGACACACCACGAATCTGGTGGCCAGCGCCCGCCTTCAAGCACGAGCCGACGAACAGAACGCAGTCGCTACAAAACAAGATATTTTGTTGGCCGTGGACCAGGCCTTTTACAACGCGCTGCAGACGCACGCTGTGCTGCAAGTAGCAGAGCAGACCGTAGCTTCGCGCCAGTTGTTGTCGGACCAGGTTTCCGCGTTGACGAAGAGCAAATTAAAGTCTGACCTGGACCTGAGCTTCGCCAACGTAAATCTGGCACAGGGAAAACTCCTTTACCTGGACGCGCTAAACAACGAGAAGGCTTCTATGGCGACCCTTTCGGCGATTCTGGGATATTCCACGCTCGAGCCGTTCGAACTGGTGAACAACACCGAACCGCTGGCCCCACCCCCAGCCGACGTCGACCCGCTGATCGCCGAGGCTTTTGCCAAGCGTCCCGAGATTCTTGCCTTGGAATTTCAGTCGGACTCAGCGGAAAAGTTTCACCAGGCGGAGCATGACCAGTTGTATCCCACGATCAGCGCCCTCGGAGCATTCGGAGATTCTCCGGTTCGCACCGATATTATCTATGGGCCGTACGCTGCCGTGGGAGTAAACGTAGAGATTCCCGTCTTCAATGGATTTCTCTACTCCGCGAAGTCGCACGAAGCGGACCTGCGAGCCCAAGCCGTCCGGCAACGCCTCATCGATCTTCGAAATCAGATTTCGCGAGATGTACGCACCAGTTGGCTGGCGGCGAGCACGGCGTTCGACCGCGTGAATGTGAGTGAGCAGTGGTTGGCCCAGGCGAACCTGGCACTCGATCTTGCCCAGACACGATACAGGCTCGGCCTCAGTTCAATTGTGGAACTCAGCCAGGCGCAGTTACAGCAGACTCAGGCCGAAATTGGAAATGCGCAGGCTGGGTACGAATACCGGCTGGCTTTGGCGGTTTTGCGCTATCAGACTTCAGGTCATTAAGTCCGGTTGCGGTGCGCATTGCATGCGGATACGACGATTCTGGATGGGTCATCGGCTAACCTCACCTTATCGGCAAACGAAAAGCCACGCGGTTGTTGTAGCAAAACCACCTTGGTGCCACACGCCCGTCGCTTAGGTCCGTGAATGCCGGGCGAGCCACACAGCGGGAGTGAGGTTCGCGAGGCGTTGGATCGGGCATTGCCGAACCCGGGGAGAACCGCGGTCAGATAGTCGCGCACCGGAATTTTCATCCTGCGGCAGCTTTCCACGACCGAGAGGATCGCCGCGACCTTCGGTCCCGCTTGTGGGCCGCCTATGTGTATCCAATTCTTCCGACCATTCTGGCGAGGTTCGTTGAGCTCAAATTCGGGATAATCCAAGGGGGATACTGAGAACTTCTCGAATCAGCGTTCATCGGCAGAGCGACGAACCTCGGAATCCACGCGGTCAACAAATAGATAGAGTCCGAGGCAGATCAGAAACATGACTCCCGAGAACACGGCGGCCGGCAATGCCGTATGGCGGTTCCCCGCCAGGAATAATTCCAGCGCTGCACTCAGCAGCCAAATCTGCACGATCACCAAGACCGCAATCAGGGACATTGCACCTGCGATCGCTGTAAGTCCACGAGTTTTGGGGGGCAGTTCAACAGGTGATGGCATTGTCGTCACGCCTTCACGTCCACAGCGACCACTTGTTCACCACGGGTTTCTAGCAAGATGCGGGGGAGCGGCCGTGACGGGGGCCCTTGCAGAACCGCACCGTCCTTGATTGAGAAGAAGCCTCGGTGACAGGGGCATTCGAGCCGATTGCTTGCTTGCGAATAGTACACGGCACAGGACAGGTGAGTGCATTTCTGGCTATAGCTGACGTACTCATTCTCGCCCGTGCGCACCATGATGCACTGGTCTTCTTTGGTGGGATATGTGAACAGCTTCACTCCACCCACAGGAATCTCTCCCAATCGAGCCACTGGCTGTTGCGGATACGAAGGAGTCTTATAGAAGATGGATCGAACGAGAATCCAGATGTTTCCCACGAACATTCCCAAGCTGGTCAAGACCAGAAACTTGGTCAGCTGTCTGCGGGTGACGTAGCGCTCTTCTGCCGTGCTGACAGAAAATTCTTCTTTCCAGAGCGGTTCGCTACTCGCTCGTCGCAGCCAATTCATGCTTCTCCTCCCACATATAATCCACAACATCCAAGGCGATGCCTTCCTGTTCCGCGGGAGCCATCATGTAAACCTTGGTCGTGATTTTCTGGTTGCCAAAATAGAATGTGTTCGTGGGTTTCTCGCGCCGAGTGGCAATCTGCTCCGGTCTGACATAAGCCAGCGCCTGGCTGGGGCACACCGTGGCGCACATCGGCCGCTTGCCCACCGATGTGCGGTCATAACACATGTCGCACTTCATCATCTGCTGCTCGGGTTCCATCATCTTGGGTATGCCGAACGGACAGGCGAGCACACAGTTATTGCAGGCGATACAGCGCGGTTTCAGCGATGAATGGACGATCCCGTCCTCACCTTTCTTGATCGCATCTGCCGGACAAACCTGTGCACAGGTTGGTTCGTCGCAATGCCAGCAGACGTAGGCCGCGGACGTGATACTTTCGCGCCGTTCGATGAAATCAAAATTGATCATCGAGTTTCCGCGGTGCGTTTCGCATTCCTCGCAGGCCTGCAAGCAGGAGCGACAACCAATGCAGCGCGAAGGATCGATATAGAACTCGTAGCCAAACACTAGGCGTCTCCCAGCAAAGCACCGCTGTGATGAGGGCCCCGATCATCCGGAGATGGATCGGGCGCATTGGCTTTTGCGATCCTACAGGCAGAAACCTTGAATTCGGGAATCTTACTGCGCGGGTCCAGCGTGCGGTGAGTAAGGCGGTTGGCACTGCGGGTGCCGGCCCAGTGATACGGAATAAAGACGGTGTCGGGGCGAATAGTTTTTACCACCATAGCTTGGATTGTCAAGTCGTCGCGGCGGGTGGTCACTGTCACCCAGCCGCCGTCTTTGATGCCGTGCAGTTCCGCCAGGCGCGGATGAAGTTCTGCCCGCGGTTCCGGATACTGGTCCACCAGCGCGCCGATACGCCGGGTCTGTGTCCCTGACAGATACTGGCTCACGACCCGGCCCGTGGTTAGAAATAACGGATATTCGTCACTGATCGGATCGCCACTTGGACGCCATTCCGTCACGTTGAAGTGCGCCTTCCCGTCGTGGGTATAGAACATTCTGTCTACGAATAGGCGTGGTGTTCCGGGGTGGTCGAGTGATGGGCACGGCCAAAAAATGCCCATTTGCTTATCCACTTTGTCGTACGTGATCCCGTAGTAGTCGGCCACACCACCGCGCGAGGCAATCCGGAGTTCCTCAAGAATATCGGAGGGATTCTTGAACGGGAAGTATTGACCTCGTCCTAGCCGATGAGCCAGGTCGATGATGATTTCAGAATCGCGCCTCGCCTCACCGGGGGGATCAATGCTCTTCTGCCAGTGAATCACGCGTCCTTCGGCGCTACAGCCAAGCCCGTCCTCTTCCTCATGCAAGCTGCCAGCAAGCACTACGTCGGCGTGGTGCGCGGTTTCAGAGAGAAAGAAATCGATCACACCGAAAAAGTCCAGCTTCGATAGGGCCTCACGTGTAAAGTTCGCGTCGGGAAGTGAGACTAACGGGTTGAAGCACGTAGAAAGCAGTCCCTTAATCTCGCCGCGATGAATCGCTTCCATAATTTCTTCGGCACTGTAGCCCGGTTGGGGAAGTTCTTCCGGCTGAATGCCCCAGACCCCGGCAACGTACTCGCGAGCTGCGGGGTCCGTGAGCGAGCGCTGGCCAGGAAGTTGGTCGCACTTCTGCCCATGCTCACGTCCGCCCTGGCCATTGCCCTGGCCAGTGATCATCGTGGGCCCCGCACCTTCCCGCCCGATATTTCCGGTGGCGAGCGCAATGTTCACGACCGCAAGGCAGTTCTCTACGCCTTTCGACTGGTGTTCTAAGCCGCGAGCATGCATCAGGATTACGCGCTTAGACTTGCCAATCCAGCGCGCCGCTTTTTCGATCGATTCGGGCGGGACACCTGTCATCTCGGCTGCCTTGCCGAGGTCCCACTGTTTGGCAGATTCCGCTACGGCCTCGAAACCAGTTGTGTATTTCGAGATGAACTCTCGGTCCTCCAAGCCGTCACGCAGGATGACATGCAGCATGCCCATGAGCAGTGCGAGGTCGGTTCCAGGTTGCAGCGGAAGGTAAAGATCTGCGTTCCGAGTAATAGGAGTCATCCGGGGATCGGCGACGATTAATTTTCCGCCGCTATCACGGCAGCGCCAGATGTAGTCGGTGGTGATGGGAGCGCAGTCGCCGATGTTCGCGCCGATCACAAACAACACTTCCGCTTTAGGGATCTCGCTCCATGGAATTGTGCTCCGGTCGATGCCAAAGGCTAGTTTGTACGCTGTTCCGGCAGAGACCATACACAATCGTCCGTTGTAGTCGATGTGGCGGGTGCCTAGAGCCACGCGGGCAAATTTACCCAGCAGGTACGATTTCTCGGTCGAAAGAGATGCGCCTCCGTAAATCGCGAAAGCGTCTTTGCCATACTTCTGTTGGATTTCGCGCATCCGGCTAACCGTGAAACTCAAAGCTTCATCCCACGACGCTGGACGAAATCCCAGCTCGTTCCGCATCAAGGGTGCCAGCAGGCGGTCCGGGTGATTACCCTGCAGATAACGCTTTACTCCTTTCGGGCAAAGCATGCCACGGTTGAACGGGAATTCCTCCCAAGGCTCGAACCCGATCACTCGATTCTCGCGAACCTTTAATTGAATCCCGCATTGCTGCCCGCAAAAACAACAGTGTGTCTTGACCAACTTCTCCGCTGGATGGACAGATTCGTCGGTCCAACCGCCGGGCGGCTGGTAGTTCAGATGCGGCCCGAATTTGTCTTTGAGAATCTCCTCGGAGACAGGAGCTTTAGCCATTCGCTTCCTCTTTCAATCTTAACTGTGCGAGGGAAAGGGACCTGCGCTTGCAGGCTGGACACAGTTCCTGCCAATTGCCCACTGGCCCCGACATCGAATAGTCGAATCCGACTTGCGGCAGTACGCGTTTCAAATCGTCAACATGCATGAGGGATGCATAGCGCTCGCCACAACGGGCGCAGATTGCTCCCTCGCCCTCTTCACCGGCGCGCTGGTAGAGCTTCACCCCCAACTGCGCGGGACGCTGAAAAATGTGAAAGAACTTCCCAAATGGAAGATAGAGCAAAGCGGCGATGACCGTGATCGCGTGCAAAATGGCAATGAAATCGTAGAAGGTGCCACCGAGCCACTCTTGGGAAACCGTCAGGGCCAAGCCCGTGATCGATATGGCAAACGACAAGATCAGCGGCCAGAAATCCATAGCCAAGGTTTGAACGGCACGTGCACCTTCATCCCGCATGCGGCGCCATAGCGAAAGCGCAATTCCACCCAGGACCAGAACCGCTGCAATATCAAGACCATGAAAAAGTATCAGCGCAGTGAACGTGTGCAGCTGGAATCTACCTGCCGGAAACCCGAAGAGATAGGTCACGTACGTCATTTGATCGTTTGGAGCGCTGCTGAAGTGAATCCAGCCGAATACCAGCGGGAAGGTGATCATCACCGCAAGGATGCATCCCCAGAAAATCAGCTGATGCATCGCCCAACGGAGCCTGGATCGTTTTGCGATGAACGTCTGAGCCAGAAGATGAGTTCCTGCCAGTGCAATGACGTGACTGAAGCTCTGAATGACTCCTCGTTCCCTAAATAACTGCCATCCGCGCCTCCAGTACACATAGGTGGGAGGCTTTCGAATCCAAACGGAATAGTGGTAAATGACGCCCCAAGTCGCGAAAATGATTGCGAACGTGTAGATTACCAGCGCTGCGTCGAAGTACTGCAAATTGCGTGAGCCCAGCACGATGGCAGCGATCAGAACCAAAGTCCACAACGTGGCCCAGGCTCCTGCACGTACCCTATCCGCGGTACGGGTCAGAGCCGCGGGAAGCTTCGCGGCAAGGGCTTCTTCCCGCGTCAAGAAGACGCGGCTATTCATCCACCAGAGAGCACAGGCGACCGTCGATAACAGAACAAATCCTGGCCAGATCACTCCGAGTCGGTCGCGGAACAAGCCTAGAAGCAGAGGCGGGAAGAATCCACCCATTCCTCCCATTGCACCTACGAGGCCGGTGACGGTGGCCCTTTGAGTCGGAAAATATCGAGGCACAAGCTGAAACACTGCTCCGTTGCCGATACCGAGCAAGGCAGCGCATCCAAGTGCTCCGACTGTGAATGGCAGCATCGACTGCACGCCGAGCAACAATCCGAAAGCAGCCACTGCGGGCAGAATCCAAGAAAGAACGCGTGAGCCACCAATCCGGTCAGACAGCCATCCACCGAGCGGACGGCACAGCGTGGCAAGCACGACGAATCCGGCCGTTCGGAAACCGGCATCCGCGGGTCGCAACCCAAATTGATCGCGCAGCAGCGTTGGGAGATAAATTGAGAAGGCGACGAATCCACCAAAGGTCAGAAAATAGAATGCCGCCAGTGCCCATGCCAGAGGCTCGCGGGCGAGTACGCTGAGCATCTCAGACAGGCTCTTGGGGCGAGGAGCGTGGGGAGCGTTTCGAGCGAAGATAACGAACAGCACAGCCCAGGCCAAAAGGATGACCGACATTCCCCAATAGACAGCGCGAAACCCGTACGCGGCAGCTACCACCGGCCCAAGGAAGACCGCGGCAGACTGGCCAATATTCCCTAAGCCATACAAGCCGAGCGCACTGCCTTGGCTCTCCATCGAAAACCAGCGGGAGACGTACCCGACGCCAACGGCGAATGACGACCCCGCCATTCCGAGAAGGAACGCCACAACGAGCAGATTCCGATAGCTGGTAGCGGCCGGGACCAAGGCCATCGGCACGGCGACAAAGAACATCAGAACGGTGAAAACAACACGGCCTCCAAAGCGGTCCGCCAGCATTCCTATCGGAATGCGCGCGAGCGCGCCCAGCAGGACTGGGACTGCCACTAGAAAAGCCGTTTGTGTCGCTGAGAGGTGAAACTGTTGACGGAAATGCGGGGCGAATGCACTGATAAGGCCCCATGCCCCGAAGCAAACCGTGAAAGATGCGGTGCCGAGCAGCAGATGTTTACTCTGCGCCGACTCCGGATTCTTCGCTTCACTCTTCAGCAGGGCCATTTTGCAGATTGTATTCCTTTGACGGAGTAACGATCTTCATCCGGTTTTGTGATGCTTTACCGGTTTCGGAGCAGGAAGGAGCCTGCTTTACCAGACGCTCCCTGCATTTGGAGTGTACTTACGAATAAATGAAAGCAACCGCAAGCAGAACGCCGAATACCACTCCACGCTTCATCTCTGACCAGCCCAGGCTCCTCACATCCAGCGATTCCGGTTTTCGAAAGAACCACAGCGTTCCTCGAACGAGTACGGGAACAAAAGCAATGATCACCAAGGGAGGGAGCATATGCCAGAACGACGCGATGACCAGAGACGCCAATAAAATCGGTTGAGCCAGGAAGAAGGCTCTCCCCCGAGTAAATTTCTGAGAGAAGGAAGCGGCACGGGCAGAATGGATCCGCAGTTGAACGAAATGAATCTGGTTGCCCGCGAAGATCCAGTTAGCCGCCCACAAAATGAAGGCGCGCTCGCTTAGCCGTCCGGTGCCGATGTAGTATGCAGCCGGAGCAGTGCAAGTGAGGCCAATTGCGCCGACCAACTGGGCTGCCATTCTCGCTTTCCGGCCCAGCCGCCGGAGCCCGGTTTGGACCACAAGCGCAAACCCTGTTGCCGCCCCGAGAAGAAGCAACTGTAAGTTTTGCCCTTTCCACGTCAGCCCGGTCAAACAAGCGCTCGCCAGAGCGGCCAACAAAATTGATGCGACGAGCGCCGTCCGCCGTTCCCCTTCAGTATTGGCCGTCAGTGAACTGGTGCCAATCAGGCTTTCGACGGGCGTCCGCAGCCAAAACAAAGACAGCGCGGCTGCTGTGAACATGAGCAACGGCCAGATCCGATGTTCCGAAGCAAACCCTGCGACAACACCGGTGAACAGAGGAACAAGCAGCAGACCCCAGGCACCATGCTCGCGGGGAACAATCAGAGCGTGCGTGCGGGTCCGCTGAGCTGCGCGGACAGCATCACTTGTCGCGGTCATTTCCTTCCCGTTTTTGGACTCGGTCTTGTTCTTGTCGTTTCTCATCTTCAGTTCAAACGGAATGCCGCCTCCCTCATTCTGCCGGGGAAACATTCCTCCTCGGACACGGGCAATACTCCCGCTAGTGCGTCTTTTCCATCGCAATCGCACGGGGAAACAGAATGTTGTTCTCCAAGTGAATGTGCTGGTGAAGATCGGCTTCAAAATCCGCGAGTGCCTTGTACAGCGTTTGGTAGCTGATACACGCGTCGCCGGGAGCTGTATAACCGCAGCTGGCTTCGCGCATCGCACGCAGTGCGTTCCCAGCGGAATCGTGCTCGTGTTCCATCATGGACACGGGGTTTTGCACGCTGCCGAACGGTGGTGGCAGAATCGGTTCCTTCTGGATAACGGCTTCCTCCATACTCACTATGTAGGGGAACAGAACCCGCTCTTCTTTCATCATGTGTGTCGTCAGCTCCTGGACCAGTCCCTGAAAGCTGGATCGGACGTTCTGCAGTTCGGGATGGTTCTTCCCGTGGACAGAGCAAACTTTATCCAGGAGAGGAACGAGGCGAGCCATTTCCTCACGCGTGTACTTATGGTGTGTGTTCCTGATATGCACGATCAAGTCCGCAAGGGGTTCAATCTGCCAGTTCCGGTCTTTCTTCGCAGCATGTGCCGCTTCCTCGGCCATCTCCAACGAATCGATCACCTGATCCACCGAGACGTTCGACGCCCGGCAGGCTTGTTCCAGCGACTTGTTGCCTCCGCAGCAGTAGTCAATGCCTAGCTTTTCAAAGACTCTCGTGGCGGTAGTATTCTCCAGCGCTAATTCACGGACGGTTTTTTCAGCGGTCATGCTCATTGCATTCTCCTCACGACCCAGCTTGATGCTTATAGGCCGCGTTTCATGTTCTAAAGCTAGCGGAATGAAGGATGCCTGCCGATGACTTTTGTCACGAAGGGCAAACTTGGATGAAACGAGTCGGAATCGGAGGAATCAGCAAGAAGATGAGCGCACCAGGAGATTCAGCTTTATTCCGCTGAATCGGCTTCAGCTTCCAATGCTTTCAGATCAGAGATCGTCACCGTCCGCCCGACGATCTGAAGCATCCCCTCTGCCTGGAGGCGAGAAAGATTGCGGGAAACGAGCTCGCGGACCGTGCCAATATGCGACGCTAATTCCTGATTGCTGGCCGGCAACGTGATTTCGACGCCTGCGGCGGAACGTTTGCCTTCCTTCTTGGCGAGACGCAGCAAAAACGAGGCCAGCCTGTGACGCACCGTGGTGAACGAGAGTTCTTCGATGATGCCAACCAGCCGACGCAAGCGCGCACCGACCACCCGCAAGACCTTCAGCGCTACCTGAGGATGGGCCAAACACACTGCCTGAAAATCCCCCTTACTGACAAAGAGCAGCTTGGCCTCGTCGATAGCCGTCACGGACGCGGGATAGTTCCCGCCATCGAAGACGGGGAGTTCGGCAATGGAACTGCCCGGACCATCAATGCCGAGTACTTGTTCGCGTCCATTGGCCGAACTCTTAAAGATTCGCACATGGCCGGACTCGACGACATAGAGTCCAGAGCAAGGCTCACCTTCGCCGAACACGCTCTCCCCCGCCGAATAGCTGCGGGGCACCGCACGTTGCGCCAGAAAACTCAATTCGCTCTCCGTCAGCCCCGAAAAGATCTGGACTTTCGCTAGCATTTGCGCGGGTGTAGACGTGGATTCGGGCACGGGGGTTATTGTACCGGAGCACCGTGGCCAACATGCACTGCGTCCCTTTTCTTAGGTCTCTACAAATGTGGCGCGCCGTGACCTAAGTCACTGTTAACGGTTTGCCGCTCTCGTATGCTCGGGATTAGGGGATGTAGCCGTGCCAGATGAGCACCCAGAGCGAGCCCAAACACAGAAGCCCGCGCGCAAGAAACTGATCCGGCGAGATGATCGCGACCACTCGCAACCGCTGCGTGTTACCGTGCAGATTCTCTTCGCGGCTTTAAACGTCTGGATCGGCGTGCAGTTCTATCTCTGGGTGCGCTGGGCGGAAAGCGGGGGCCGAGCATCCGAAGTCTCCAGACCCGCTGGCGTTGAAGGCTGGCTACCCATCGAAGGCCTTATGCAGTTGAAGTACTTTCTAATCACCGGGAAAGTGCCACGTGTGCATGCGGCCGGTTTCTTCCTCTTCACCTCGTTCCTGGTTATTTCGTTCGTCTTCCGCAAGGCGTTTTGCAGCTGGATATGTCCGGTGGGTACCGTCTCGGAATATCTGTGGAAAGCTGGCCGCTCAATCTTCGGTCGAAGCTTCCAATTGCCCCGCTGGGCTGATATCCCATTGCGCTCGTTGAAGTACCTTGTATTGAGCTTCTTCGCCTACGCCGTAATCGGAATGTCGGCAGCTTCCATCGCCGAATTCCTCAATAGCCCGTATGCACTCATCGTCGACGTGCGCATGCTCAACTTTTTCCGCTACCTTGGCGGAACGGCAGCATGGGTCGTTTTAGGGCTGGTAAGCGCTTCGATTTTCGTGCAGAACTTCTGGTGCCGTTATCTTTGCCCGTACGGAGGGTTCCTCGGACTGGTCTCCCTGCTCAGTCCGATGAGGATCACCCGTAACGCAAGCACGTGTATTGATTG
>JBEKIB010000061.1:0-27224 GCA_050011975.1 Terriglobales bacterium
GTGCTCGTCACCGACGGGCCGTACACCGAGACCAAGGAGCACATGGGCGGTTTCTGGATACTTGAAGCCGCTGATCTGGACGAGGCGCTGGCGTGGGCGCGCAAGGGTGCCGTCGCCTGCCGGGCGTCGGGCGAGGTGCGCGAGATTCTTTTCAACCCGGACCCGAAGGGAACAACGAAATAGTCTCACCCGCCGAAGTGGGGCGAAACTGGGGCACCCGGCGAAAAATCCGCAAATCGCGTGTCGATTCCCCGCCACCCCGTTCGACTAGTAAGTGGAGCCGCACCGCGCACTGGGCGCCTCGCAACTCGCAACTTTCTGTGCCCAGCGCGGTCCAAGCTCTATATAAATGTAGCGGCCCTCATACGGTGTCCGCACAACACTCTACTCTAAGGAGAACACCATGCGCTTCATGATGATCATGTTTCCGAAAGACTACGAAAACGCAAAACCCGGCTGGGTGCCCGACTTCAAAGAGATGGAGGCAATGGGCAAGTACAACGAGGAGCTAGGGAAAGCCGGCGTGCTGCTCGCGCTCGACGGCCTGACCCCGCCCTCGACGATGAGTGCGCGCGTCACCTTCAAAAGCGGAAAATCGAAAGTTACCGACGGCCCGTTTACTGAAGCGAAGGAAGTGGTCGGCGGCTACTGGATCATCCAGGTTAAGTCGCGTGAAGAGGCGCTCGAATGGGCCTCGCGCATCCCCGGAAAGGATAACGAAATGGTCGAAGTTCGCCGCATGTTTGACCTGACCGACTTCGATCCCGACACCCAAAAGGAGATCCAAAAGAAGTTCGGCGACGACATGGCCGCGGAGATGCGCCAGTAGTAAAAAAAATCTCTCCGCGCCTTGTCGATTTCGCGACGCCTCGCACGACGTCTATGTAGCCGCCACCGGAGAATGGAGAATTGAGGAAACAATGCATAAGAAAATTAGCGCAATCGCGATCAAGGGATTCGCACTGCTCGTGATGCTCGGAACGGTGTACCTCGGTACGTCGAACCAGGCGGTCGCGCAGGCCGCCACAACACCGCCTGCCACCACACCGTACACGAAGATGGCCCCAATTGACCAATACCTCATGACGGATCAGGGCGCGGAAATAGCCCTGGCGCGCAGTGCGGCACCGGACTCCATTGCACGCGATGCAGATGTACAGGTTCTTGGACGGCATGGTTTCGAAACGGCGGTCAAAGGCAAGAACGGTTTCGTGTGTATCGTGGGGCGCTCGTGGACTTCCGCTGCGGATGCTGACTTTTGGGATCCGAAAGTGCGGGTCCCCATGTGTGTTAACGCGGCAGCCGCGCGCTCTTACCTTCTGCGCCTCACCAAAGAGACCGAGTGGGGACTGGCGGGGCGCACGCAAACTCAGATGACCGAGTCCATCACCGCTGCCATCGCCAAAAACGAACTGCCGCCGATGGAATCCGGAGCTATGTGCTACATGCTGTCGAAGCAAGGCTACGGCGGCGACAGCGCCCCCCACTGGCCTCCCCACCTCATGTTTTTTTATTCGGACACCGACCCCGCAATTTGGGGAGCGAATCTGCCGGGTTCCCCCGTCGTTGGTATAAGCGACCCCGTGGAGCACCTGACGCAGTTCGTGATTCCTGTGCAACGGTGGTCGGACGGAACGGAAGGCCGCTAAGCCGGAATGTGCAAAGGGCGCATAAGCGCTGGTACTTAAGAGAGGACAATCCAATGAGAAATGTAATCTACGCAATCAACATCACCCTGGATGGCTGCTGCGACCACACCAAATTCAATCCCGATGAAGACTTACTTGAACATTACACGCACCTATTGCGAGATGATGCTGGCCTGCTCGTCTATGGGCGTAAAACCTACCAATTGATGGTTCCTTATTGGCCTGATATCGCAAAAAGCCAGTCCGAAACCAAAGCGGATATCGAATTCGCTCAAGCATTTGATTCCCTCAACAAGATTGTTTTTTCACGATCGTTGGGCAGCGCTGAAGATAAAAATACGAGAATTGTTCGCTCAAACCTTCGCGACGAAATACTTAAATTGAAACAAGAACCAGGCAAGAATATTTTGGTCGGCGGTGTAGATGTTCCTTCACAACTGATGGAGCTTGGCCTGATTGACGAATATCGTTTTGTCATCACGCCAATCATTGTTGGCGAAGGGAGACGGTTGTTCGAAGGCGTCAACCTGCCGGAGAAATACCGATTAAAACTTGTTGAGTCAAAGACTTTTGAATCGGGATGTGTTGCGCTTCGTTACTTGAAACAGTGACCGGGAAATCTGCGAAGGCCGCGCTGCTGGCTCAAATTCAACAAATCTGGCCGCAACATAATGACATTTGGCCCGCTGTCAACCGAGCGACCAAGTACGTCGCCTCGAATACCATGACTTCTCACGAATGGCAGCCGTCCGTGTTTCTAAACGGAGATATTGCGGAAAAAATCACCAAAATCAAGCAACAGCACGGGCCGAATCTGCACGATATATTCCCGATTATGGCGTAGCGAGCGGTTTGTAAATAAGACCGATGACTATGCCGACGATCGTCCACTGGACGAAGTAAGCCACAGCCTGTCCCAGAGCGAGTTTCAGGCCGATGTTTAGGTTTACGTAGTTGTGCAGCACAAATCCGCAAACTACGAAAATGCCGATGAGAACGCCCAGGCGCGCACCTTCCATAGTGCCCGAACCGCCCTTATTTATCATTGCGAAAATTATCGCGACAACCAGGATCGCTACCAAAGTTGCGACCATTCCAATTGGCATAACAGCCATCATTTTGTCCTTATCTCGGAATACGGCTGGATACTTGCGGGATTCATTGATAAGAGCGGGGACCAGCCAAAACAATAAAAAGCCAAAGGCAAAATACGCGACCGTGCCACCAAGCGCCGCTAGTCCGAGACTTAAATAGTTCATTTTCGATTACTCCAGAATTCTTTTTTGACTTCGAAAACTGCGAGGATTGTACACTGAGGTTTCCCATGCTTGGCACCGTTCAAGATAACTGCCATCTCAGTTCTTCCCGAAGCTCGGCAAACCGGCCCATTCTCCAGATTGCCTTCTTCCATCCCCGGTTGGACAAGATTCCAAGCAGTTGAAATAGGAAGATGGAGTAGCTGTCGATTTTCGGTCTCCCGAACGACCATCTGATAACAGAACGGTGAGCTACGGCTCTCTGAGTCACAGGAAACTAAGGAGGAATGGATGAAATACATCTGTTTGGGATACCTCGAGCCCGGCAAGTTCGAAAACATGTCTGAGAGCGAGCGCAACACCGTGTTGGACGAGTGTTTTAGCTACAACGACGAACTGCGGAAGAACGGACATTTGGTCGCTGAGGAACCTCTTCAGCCCGCCAACACAGCGGTGACCGTGTGTTGGAAGAACGGAAAGGTTGCGGTGACAGACGGTCCGTACGCGGAAACGAAGGAGCAGTTGAATGGAATTCAGGTGCTTGAAGCGCGAGATCTGAATCACGCAATTCAGCTCATTTCCCAATCTCCGGGAGTGAAGTTGAAGTGTGGAACAATCGAGATACGTCCAGCGGCGGGTATAAACGAAATCATGAGGGAGAGCGAGCGACGACGGCGAAAGCATACCTCACGATGAGGGCCGCCACGAGGGAAAGTATCATGGCCTTGGTGCTGGTAATCAGCATCGGTTTCCTTGTGCCGAAGGCGGCGGCGCGGAGCGCAAGCAGAGCGCAAGGTCAGCTAACCCATTGAATGAATGGTGGGCGCTGTAGGATTTGAACCTACGACTTCCACCGTGTGAGGATGGCACTCTACCGCTGAGTTAAGCGCCCACTTTTTCGCGGCAAATTCATCATAACACGCTACTTCCCTGTCCGTGATCATGGTGTGGCAACGCTCCGGTCACAAGCCGCCGACGATCTCCTGTGTGGTTTCCGCGACCAAGATCCCGCGCGACGTGCGTGCGAAATGCCTCAACCCAACCGGTGCTTGCGATCGATTGGCTGTTTCGGAATATGAGGGATGCCAGAAGCTCGGCACTCTTAGCCAAGAATTGGGCGCGCATGAAGCCGTGCGCATCGTTTAATTTTGGCCGAAGGATCGTAGATTCATCAAGATGAAGGCGGCTTACCCATGTGGCCCGAACCGTGCTCTCTGCGATTGTGGGGAAGTGCAGGGGGGAGGAGCCCCTGGCAAAATTCTGAACGGCACTCCAATTGATGAGGAGCCCCCTCCTCCCGTCGCTGGAGTGCCGGATCAGTGCACCAGCCTTGGAGGAAGTCATGGAAACCCTCGCCGAGTTGATGCAAAGGCTGCTTGAAATCCAAAGTGGCGGAAGACAAAGAAGCCCTGCGCTGATCGCGGAAGACCAGCGATTGATGGATGGTCTGCAGAAGAAGTTAATGGCAGAAAAGCCCACACAAACGGTGCTACTTAGCCCAGACAACCAGGGCCGGATGCGGTTCAAGACTTAGCTGTTTTGCCCCCGTGATTTGGCCTCGTCGTTTTCTCCGGGCCGTTGCCGCGTTCAGCGGCAACGCGGAGGCACAGCTCGTTTGAAGTGCGTCACTGCGCGGAAATGCAAAACGGCGGAGCTGTTATGCTCCGCCGCTTCTTGTTTCATCCGCTGCCAAATTTCAGCAGCTACCGTCTAATGGTGTTCGCCGCCACCATGCGATGCACCGCCACCATGGGACGCGCCACCATGCGCTTCGCTTGCATGGGAAGCGCTATGGGACACTGTGGTATGAGAGGTGCCGTGGGACGCGCCACTATGCACTACTGCGGTACGCGAGCCCGAGGCACTACCGTGGTACCCGTTACTGTGGCTAGCGTTTACTCCCGATGCGCCACCTCCGCGATTGGCTGCATAAACATGTCCGCCGCCGTTTCCATGGCCGCCGACGTAGGTTCCTCCTCCACCACCGTTGAAGCGATGACCTCCCCATCCGTGACCATAGCCCCAGTTCGCCCATGGGCCTACGCCAAAGAAGATCCCGTTATAGAAGTAGCCCGGCCCATAAAAACCCATGGGTGCGCACGCGTACGGCGCATAGTCATAGTAGCCGTACGAGCAGATGGGCGGATTTATGCTGATGACAACTCCTGCGTTGGCCGCTGGCACCAAGGCCAAAGGGACGAGCACAGCTGTTGCACCGGCCAGAAGCAGACCGCGCATTGCGAATTTGTGAACTACCTTCCTGACTTCCCACATTTTGTTATCCTCCGGAACTCCCGCTTTTCGATTCGAAAGTTATATTTCCAGTATCAGGCCCTTGCTCGTAGATAACTGGTCAATACAGACCGTGGTCCGCGATACTCGCCTTAAGGTGCCCGTCCTTCCGGCATCCGACCAGCCTCTTGACCACCTTCGCCGCTCCCGGTAGCCTCATTCCATCGCCCTTTCATGGCCGCTTCCGACATCCCCGACTCTCGACCTGTAAGTAATTCACGGGAAAGCATTTCCGCGCGGCCTCGTCCCCCGGAAGGGACGCAACTTTCTGACTCGAATGGGGTTCCTACTTATGTGAGCAGCGTGGCCATTGATCGCGGAGCTTTGGATCGCGGGCTGCTGAACTTAGCGGGAGCGCCGCCGTCGGTGCCCGTTACCATGGCAAATTCCATCGGCACCACCGATGCCGCCGTTTCCGACGTCGACATCATGCTGCGAGTGAAGACGGGCGACGAGTCCGCCTTCGCTTACCTGGTGCAGAAATATCGCCGGCCGATGGTCGGCTTCATGTACCGCTTGTGCCATAACCCGTCGACTGCGGAAGAGCTGGCGCAGGAAGTATTTCTGCGCGTGTATCGCTCGCGCACCAGTTACGAGCCCAGCGCCAAGTTCACCACCTGGCTCTATCGCATCGCGACGAACCTGGCCGTGAACCACGCCCGCGATACGCGCCACGAGCGTCCGGAAAATACCCTGCGCCTCGATGAACCGGACCATGAAACGGGCACAACGCCCGATCTGGCCGACGATTCGCTCAGCGCGGAAGAGCAGATCTTGAAGCGGGAGCGGCTGGCGGCCATCCGCAGCAAAGTGAACGCGTTGCCCGAGCGCCAGCGCGTGGCCGTCATCATGCACAAGTTTCAGCAGATGGATTACCGCGAGATCGCGGGCGTGCTCAAGCTCAGCGAGTCCGCCACCAAGTCGCTGCTGTTCCGCGCCTACGAAACCTTGCGCGAGCAGCTGAAAGAGTTCGTTTCGGGGAAGTAGAGGAAAGCAGTATGAATTGCAACCAAATTCGCGAACTGTTGCCGGACCTGGCCGCTGGCATGGACGCAGCAACACTGCAGCCAGAGGTTGAAAAACACATCGCATCTTGTGACGACTGTGCTGCCCATCTGCGCGACTTGCGGAAAACCATGGCGCTGCTCGATGAATGGCAAGCGCCCGAGCCATCGCCGTATTTCGACACCCGCTTGCAGGCGCGCCTGCGCGAAGAAATGGCACGCCCGCAGGCAGCATGGTTCGGTTGGCTGCGGCGTCCAGCGTGGGCCATGTCGCTCGCAGCCGTAATATTTGCCGGAGCGCTGGTGGTTGGCAATAAGTCGTACATCTCTCAGACCGAAGCCATCGCGACCAGACCCCCATCCCTCGGTCTGCCGGTTCAGCCGGGAACCGCCGTCGGCGATCTGCAGGCGCTGGAGAGGAACGACGAGTTGTACGCGGATTTCGATGTGCTCGACGATTTGCAGGTGCAGGACGATGTAACCGCGAATCCGTAAGCCTGATCTCCTGTAGAGACGCGGCTTGCCGCGTCTCTCGCGGCGGAGACGGGGCCAGGAAGTTCCGTTTTTGTGAGCTGTAGGTTAGCTGAGACTAACGAGGGACGAGGCATGTTGGGCCGGGTAGAAATTGCGAGCTGTCTGACAGCCCTTCTGCTGCTGACACCGTCGTTCGCCCAAACCCGGTATCCGCAACCCCCATCGCATCAGCAATCGCGAGATGCGGACGGGCAGTGGCACCACTTTCAGAAAGAAGGCCATCCCAACCCCGCCCGCCCCAATGCAGCCCGTCCGCCGCAGAACCAGCCTGGCCACGCCGGAAACTGGCTCCGCCGCTATAAAGATCTGCCGCCCGCTCAGCAGCGCCGCGCGCTCGAAAACGATCCGCAGTTCCGCAAGCTTCCCCCGCAACAGCAAGCGCGGTTGCGAAGCAGGTTGCAGTATTTTTCCAGCCTGCCTCCGCAGCAGCAGGAGCGCGTGCTCAGCCGCATGGAAACCTGGGAGCACTTGACTCCCAATCAGAAGCAGCAGGCGCGCCAGCTCTTTCAGCAGTTCAAGCAGTTGCCGCCCGACCGCCGCCAAGCCGTCAACCGGGCGATCCGCAGCATGCGTGGCCTGACGCCCGCACAGCGCGACCAGCTCATCAACTCCGAGCGGTACAGGTACGCCTTTTCACCGCAGGAGCGCAGCATCCTCGGCGGAGCCGCCCACCTTCCGCTCGCCCCCGGCGACGGCCTGCAACCCGATCCGCTCGAATAGTCTCGTCCATCCGCGTACCCAAACACGGCATGGACACCCCTACTGCAGACCCGCCCATTCGCCAAAATTGCGCCAGCACTGTATCCGCCAGCACTAAGAAAAAGTCTGGAGCGCGGCCTCCGCGGCCCGCCCCAGGCCATCACTCGTTCGTGACGTACGCGAGGAAAAAGGGCGCTTGGTCGTTGTTCTCGTTCGTTGGCAGGGCCCCTTTCACCCCGATTCGAGTTTGGTCCCCATAGAGGTTCCACCCGCTTAGCGCACCCGGCGAACCAGTTTGCCCGACGCCCTTGATTTGTTCATTGTTGGTGTCGAGCGTGAAATAGATCGTGAAGTAGTAATCGTCCAGCGGCGAGAGCGCCAACTTCACCGTATCGAGCCGCACAATGCAGGGATTGGTGACGGATACCGGTTGCACGGGACAGACCGCCGTGCTGGTCAGGTCAATGCTCGGACTTTGGGTACCACCCAGCTCGACCTTCGTTACTTTAAGCACCGTGCTCCCGTTCCGCGGGGTTTCGTAGAGCACCATGTTGCCGATGTCCGCCTCGGATCCCCCAGTGAATCCGATGTAGAGGGCCGTCGTAGTGGAGCTCGCTCCCATCAGCGACGCCCCCGGAATCAGGACGAACTCGGAAAGACCATCCCAGGACACGCTGCCATTACTAGTGATCGACCCTTGTCCTTCCGTCAGATTGGCCAGAGCGGCGGTGGCTGGAGCAGTCTGCTGCGCAAAAGCACTTGCCCCCAGAACTGCCATCATCAGAGTAAACGTTGCGACTTTGTGAAAACTTTTCATCGGGAATCTCCGTTATTCGAAATTGAGTTCATGGTTCCGGTACGTGTATCGATGCATCGAGGATCGCCTCTGGTCGGATCGAGCCGGGCTCGTCCAACCGGCTCCCTAGTCGGTCATGACGTACATGAGCATGTAGGGTTGGTTCGCAAAGCTGAGGGTGCTCGGAATCGACCCGCCGACGGAAAGCCGGCTTTCGTCGCCGCTTTCGTACGTACCCCTCAGGCTGCTCTGTGCAAAGCTGGGTTGGGTGAGGCCGATCGCTGAATTGTTCGAGTCACTAGCTGTGAAATACACCACCAGGTAGTAATCCGACAGTGCAGAAAGCGTGATTGTCGTCGGATCGAGCCGCACAATGCACGGATTAAACGTGGAAATCTCCACCACTGGACAGACCGTCGCGCTGGCCAGGTCGATGCTCGGATTGGAAACGCCGCCGTACTTGACCGGCGTCACGGCGGTGATCGTCGAACTGCCTCGCGCCGTCGTGTACAGAACCATATTGTTGATGTCCGCCTTGGTCCCAGCCGTGAATCCGAGGTAGAAGACAGTCGTGGTGCTTGTGACTGGGATCAACCCCGCACCGGGAACTAGGGCCAGCGTTGAATAACCGCTCCAGCTGGTATTGCTTGCGACCGGGCCAATTACTCCGCGTACCAGGTTCTCGGCCTTGGTAGCGGAAAAACCACACACTGAGACAGCGAACATCATGAGAATCAGCGTTGCGAACTTGAAAATAGTCTTCATTGAAATCTCCCTTATTCAAAATGTGAATTCAGCGTTCAAGTGTGCGTATCGAGGGAACGCCCGTGCCGGATCGGGCCGGGCTCGTCCAACCGGTCCGCTAGTTATTCATGACGTACATCAGGAACGAGGGTCCGCGATTGGCGGCACCGGGGATGGACTGGCCGACAGTGAGATGGGTGTAGTCCGTGCCCCCGAAGTATGTTCCCAGCAAGCTTGTCTGGTTAGCGTTGGGTTGAGTCCCGGCGATGCTCGAATTGTTTGTGTCGTTGGTGTAAAACACCGCAAAGTAGTAATCGTTCGCCGGCGATAGCGTGAGCGTCGTCGGATCGAACCGCACAATGCAGGGAGCGGTCGAGGAAGGCGCCACCGGACAAACGGATGTGCTACTCAGTAGGATGCTCGGATTGGAGACGCCGCCGAGCGTAACGGGTGTAACCACGCTGATCGTCAAGCTGCCTCGCGGTGTCGTGTAGACAACCATATTGCCGATGTCGGCCTCGGTCCCGCCCGTGAATCCGAAGTAGAAAACGGTGGTTGAGCTGGTGATCGGGAAGAGCGCCGAACCGGCAACGAGATTAAACACCGAATAATTGGACCACTCGGAGTTGCTTCCGGGCGGCCCAATTACGCCGCGCACCAGGTTCTGCGTCGTCGTAGTAGCTGTCCTCGGAGCAGTCGGCTGCGAAAAAACATACACCGAGACCCCCAACATCATCAGGGTCAGCGTTGCGAACTTGCAAACAGTTTTCATGGGAATCTCCCTTATCGATTTGTGGAACTAAGTTGTGGTAGAGGCATTCGCTCGCATCGAGCTGTCTATTCGCGGCCCGGGTACCAGCGGGGGGAGAGAATCACACTGATCGTGCGGTCAACGCCGGGCAAAAGCGGCCCGAACCACAGTTCGACTTCGCACTGAAGTCGCCTGGATCCGTGCCGCAGCATCATACCACTGTTTGTCAAGGGGGCGCTCTCCCTCAACCGGGCTATCCGCGCGGCAGGCGCGATCCGACGCCCAAACCGCGGTTGAATTAGGAGGACGAAGAACAAGCGACACTCAGCGCGAGCCGGGCGGTTGTCTGCAGAAATCAGAAACTGAGAACTGAGAACTGAGAACCAGGAACTGAAAACTGACAGCCCCCTACCGCCGAATCAGCGCCATCAGCCATCCCGCGAGGAAAACTCCACCGACGAACATAGCGAAGCAGTAGAGGCCATACCGCACCTGCTCCTTCGCCGAACTGCGTTGCGTGATGCCGAAGACCACCGACGCGAACAGCGCGAACACCACCGCCGCCGAGAAGTGCGACAAGTTGACGGTCACGGCTTCTTCCCTAGCGCAATGTGATGCGCATCCGCCGCCGCGATGAAATTCAAGAGGCCGGCCACAATCAGAAACGTCTTGCCATAATCCGCCGCGGCATTCGCGGCCATCACGTTGCCCCAGTCCATGATGCGCGCCAGAAAATAAAGCGCTCCCGAGCCCACGTCGCCAACAAAACCAAGTATGTCGAGGATGTCGCCGCCGTTCGGCTTGTAAATCCGCCCCTGCATGCCGAGGCCAATCAGGAACATCGCGACCACCGACACCAGCAGCAGAATGCCGCGCCCATAGCGCTTCAGCAGTATGTGTCCGCCGCCCGGAATCAGCCAGCCCACCAGCGGCGCCACCACCGCCATGGTCGTGAGCGGGCACTCCGGCTCGGTCACCGCCGCTGCATTTTTTGGTTTGTCCGTCGTTCTATCTGTCGTCGGCTTGGCCATTCAGATGGTCACGATCTCTCGTTGAATTTTACCAGTCACCTCGGCGCTTCCGGGCCGCACCAGCACATCCACTTCCAGGCGCACGCCGAACTCGGGCAGGTAGATTCCGGGTTCGATCGAAAACAAGGAATTGGGCAGAATGCGCCGCTCGTCGTGAATTTCCAAATCATCCATATTCGCGCCGTTCGCATGCACCTCGGTGCCAATCGAGTGGCCGGTGCGGTGGATGAAATACTCTCCGTACTTTGCCTGCTTGATGTGGCCGCGCACCGCGTGATCAACTTCCCATCCCGCGATCGGCCGATGCGCAGAGATGGCATCCTGCACGGTCTTCACGCCGATATCGCGCGCCTCGCTCACAATCCTGAAAATCTCGCGCTGCCGGTCCGACGGAGCCTGGCCCACAAATCCCATCCACGTAATGTCATAGTAAACCGCGCTCGGCGTATTCTTTTTCGCCCACACGTCCAGCAGAACCAGGTCCCCTTCATGAATCCTCACCGGCCGGCCCGCGCTGGGCTCGTAGTGCGGGTTGCCGCTGTTGGCGTTCACGGCCACGATCGGCGGATCGTCGGTCACCATGTTCTCGCGCTCGAATGCCTCCATAAAGAACTGCTGAATTTCATGCTCGTGCGTGCCGTCCCCGCGGACGCGCCGTCCAATCTCCTTGAACGCCTCGGCAGTGACCGCGTCAATTACATCGCGCGCCGCGAAGTGCGACTTGATCTGCTCTTCCGTCAGGGTCGCTTCAAACTGCGCGATCAAATCCGCCGCGCTGACAATGTTCTTACCCAGCCCGCGGATCATGTCCGCCGTTCCCGCGTCCACCATGGAAATGGTGAAGACAATGTTGTTGGCCGAATACTGCATGGCCACATCGCGATAAGGGCCCAGCATCTGCTTCAAGCCGTCGAACAATTCCTGCCATCCGGCGTATTGTTTCTTCACGCCCGGCAAGGTATCCAGGTGCCCCGATTCGATCTTGTGAACCAGTTTGACGGGCTCGCCTTTGGCGGGGATCAGATAATACCAGCGCCGCGTAACCATGAGCCCATCCGGCAACCCGAGAACACGGTACGAGATCGGATCGCGATGGTGATGATCGTAAAAAAGCCAGGCATCAATGTTGCGATCGCGCAAGGCTTGCTGGATGGCGGAGAGATCCATATACAAACGGTTATTCTACACGACCGCTGGCGTCGCTGGATTTCGGTCGATCCGAACTAGATGGAGAGCCCGGCGCCCCGCCCGGCTGGACGGGCGAGGCCCCCGTGCCTCGTAATGTGCTTTTCCACTTCGGCTGAAGAACTCCTGAGGATCGGACGATGAACTAGCCCTTGAATGGATTGAAGGTTCGGACGTCGAGTTGCTTGAAGTCTCTTTCATTCCTGGTCGCAACAATCAAGCGGTGAACTCGTGCCGTAGCGGCAATCATGGCGTCCTGCAGCAACTCAGGGGGCTTCTTATCCATAACGCGGCCCCATTCCCGAAAGCACGCCGTATCCATAGGGAGCACCCGAAAAGACGCCGGCAAGCGATCAATCCAACGCTCGATCTCGTCCGCCTTCCCCGGATCTCGATGTCTTGTCCGCTCGATCCCTCCCTGCAGTTCTCCGAAGGTTACGGCGGAGAGGAACAATTTCCCCTCTTCCATGGCGCCGATCCAGGCGATAACCGCTCGGTGCGGACGCATTTTCCGCAGTTCGGAGATTACGTTCGTATCCAGCAGGTATTGATTCACTCAAACTCCACCACGCGACGGCTACGCAACTTGCGTCTTTCCGGGATCAGGTCGTCAAAGCGAGGCTCGGGTGCCAGCAACCATTCCTTGAGGCCGGGCCGGGCCGCCTTTTGCAGCCTCTCCCATTCTTCGATTGGCACCAGAACCGCGGCCTTAACCCCCCGTCGGGTAACGACCTGCGGCCCCTTCTTGATGGTCGCATCCAGGAACTCACTGAAACGGGCCTTCGCATCTTGTACTTGCCACGAAGCCAAGCTTCACCCCCATCTACACTACGTCATTCTACTGACTAGTCATCTGTCTAGTCACTTACAATTTTCCCGGGGAAGCGCAGCGCAATATAACAGTATCGGAAGGAACGTTTGCGCCGCACTGCAGACCGCCGTCGTTTGTGGTAGAAAATAGTGTGATGCCCTGTAAAGCGCGTAAAGCCAATGAACGCCTCAGGCAGTCTTAATTCAGAACCATCAAACCCGCGACAATCAGGTACACCATGCTAAGGGCAGTCTTCATTGCACTGTCGGAGAGCCGCTCGCTGCGCAGCTTTGCCGAACGCTCCCGCTTTGGCCAACGCACTTCCGCCCGCTTCGTCGCGGGCACCGAGGTTGCGGACGCGATTCGCGCCGCCGCCGCGATGAATCGAATTGGCGCCGGCGTCTCCATCGACAATCTCGGGGAAAACGTCACCAACGCTGACGAAGCCCGCGCCAGTTCCCAGCTTTACCACCACCTGCTCGACGAAATCGCAGCCAGCAAACTGAACGCGAATATCAGCCTGAAGCTGACCCACATGGGCTTGGACGTGGACCAGACAATGGCCTACGACATTGTCCGCGGACTGGTCGCCAAGGCGGCGGGCATGTCGCCGAAGAATTTCGTTCGCGTCGATATGGAAGGCTCGGCATACACCCAGCGTACCCTCGATTTCGTTCACGAACTCCACCGCATTCCAGGGAACGAAGACAGCGTGGGGACCGTGATCCAGTCGTATATGCGGCGCGCCGAGGCCGACGTCGAGAAACTGCTTTCCGAGCGCATCCGCATCCGCCTCTGCAAGGGCGCATACAAAGAGCCCGCAGACATTGCCTTTCAGAAGAAGTCCGAGGTTGACTCGAGCTACGTGAAGCTGATGAAGATCCTGATGAAGAGCGGCGTCTTTCACGGCCTGGCAACCCATGACGAGGCCATTATTAAGGAAGCCAAGGCCTTCGCCACACGTGAGAATATTCCGCGCAACGCTTTTGAATTTCAAATGCTGCACGGCATCCGGCGCGACCTGCAGCAAAGCCTGGTCAAAGATGGCTGGGGCATGCGCATCTACATCCCGTTCGGCACCGAGTGGTATCCCTACTTTATGCGCCGGCTGGCCGAACGCCCCGCCAATGTACTGTTCATCGCAAAGAACATTCTGCGGCAGTAAGTCCGGCGGCATAAATTCAATAGTGGAGAGCCGGGCGTCCCAGCCCGACCAGGCGAGAAGCCAGTCGCTCCACTATCCCACGCGGGGGAGCTCCATTTTTTTCCAAAAAAGTGAAGGGGATTGGCAGGCGTTCTCGTTTTATGAAGTGGAAGCCAACTTGGATTGGATTCAAAGCCTGCCCCCTCGGCGATGTGCTTGCTTCCAACTGGGTATAAGGGTCCGTGGCTCGCGATGATATTGCAATCGAGACTCCGGCTTCCAAATCAAATCCTCTGCGCCGTCACGGGGAAGGACGACGCGGAGGTTTTTTGTTTTGAGAGTTGGTGTGGGGACGGGCGCCCTCGCCCGTCCAAGCCGAGCACATCTCGGCAACTGTGGGTGGTCATAGCAACTTTGAATTCGCCATAAGTGCCAATCGCCGGATACCAGCCGCTTCTCTTATCCCTCCCAAACAAACGCGTCAAAGATCCTCGTAGATTCAAATCCGATGCGCTTATAAAGCGCAATTGCTCGATCATTAGCCTCGGTCACCGTCAGCGAGACGAACCGGAATCCCCGCCCGCGGAGATTCCTGGTTGAGGCCGCCATCATGGCTTCGCCAAGGCCGGCGGAACGGTATTCCGAGAGCACGCACACCTGCGTAATGTGTCCAACATCCGGCCGCACCAGCGAGCACAGGATGAGGCCGACCAGCGTGCGGGTGCGGCGCTGGAAGACGAGAAAGGATGCCTGGGGATCGAAGGTGCCGCATCCGGGAAAGCGCACAATGTTGTTGAGAAAGCGCAGCGAGCCAGTCATGCTGCGGTACTGATCGTTGATCTCCGAATCGACGTGGCCGCGGTAGGCGGCGGTGATCAGCGCGGCGGCGGACTGGTATTCCTGTTCGGACCAGGGACGGATTTCGAACTGCGGAGGCAGGTCGGGCGGCGCGGTTTGGGGATGCTTGCCAATATCGAAATTCATGAAGACCCGGGGATGACGGCTGAAACCCTGTTGCAGAAAGGGGCGCGCGGCTTCTCCGGTGTGGTGCGCCAGCAACTGCGCCTCCACGCGATGGATGCCGGGCGACTGTTGCAGGGTCTCGATGACGTGGGTGAGCAGGCGTTCTTCGACCTCGTGACGGTCGTAACCGCGACCTCCGTCCCGCACAAACAGATCTCCGATGACGCCCTTGCTCTGCTCGTAGACAAAAAACGAGTAGCCAAAAATGCTGCCGCGCTCGATGGCAGCGTAACCCGGCAGAATTTTAGCGTCCGTGTAGCGCAGGATCATCTCGGCCGAGGTGGTGTAGTCCCAGGAGAGCAGCCGTCCCCACTCGGCGACCTCATCTTCCAGCAACGGGCGAAGGTCAGCGGAAGAGAAGTGTCGGAGATCGAGGATTTCCATATAAAAGCCAGGTTTCAAAGTTTCAAAGTTTCAAGGTTTCAAAGCTTCAGAGTTGCAAGGCTTTCAAGGTTTCAAGTCCTGACGCTGGCGTTCGATTGCCGCTTTCACTTTGAAACCCTGAAACCTTGAAACTTTGAAACCTGGCCTCCTTAAAACCTAGCCTCTTTGAGATCTATTTTCCCACCCAGTACAGATCCAACTTCTGCGCCGGGATGCTGGTCAAGTATGACACTCGGCGTCCGGGAACAAACCGGGCGACTTGCGCTTGCGTACCTTGTGCGGCAACCACTACATGAGCTGCCGCCGGGACGTTTCCGCTTTCGTAGGGCTGCGCCGAACGATTGAGATAAAACTCCAGACCATACTCCTGCATGCGATTGAGGTGATAGAGGGCGACGGGGACTGGCTCGTGCGAAAAGGCCTGGATGCTTTCTGCAATGGGGCGCGCGGATTGGGTGGCGCCGATGACGGGCGCGGCGAAACGAATGACGGCAGCGACGCTGACGACGACGGCGAACATGGTAACGCGGCTCAACAGACTGAGGCCGGCCCGTGAGTGTACCGCGACGCTGATGCCCAGCGCAACGACGGCGGCAATGGCAGCGGCGATGTAGGTTCCGCCTGCCCACAGCAGGTGATGATTCCTCGCGACAGAGGCGGCCGAGAGAGCGGCAAAGATCAGCAGTCCGCAGAGAAGTCCGTGAGCGGCGGCGAAAAGCGCTGAGAACTTTCCTTCGTCCCGCGACCTCCGCGAGACCTCAGCGCCTTCTGCGTCGAAGAACTTAGCACCCCTACGCGCTGCCAGATATTCGGCAACCAGCAGAGCTCCCGCGGGGACAGCGGGCAGAATGTAGCCCGGCAGCTTCGATTGCGATGCGCTGAAAAACAGGATGGGCACGAGCATCCAGATGAGAAGAAATAGCGGCCACGAATCTTCCGGGCTGGAAAAAGCTTCTTTACCCTCCGACCAGAGCAGGCGAGCGCGTCCGGCAAGAGCAACGATGAGCGCGAGCGTCCACGGCATCATGGCCAGCAGGAACACGGGCAGGAAGAACCAGAACGGCTGCCGGTGGTGATAGACGTTCTCGGAGAAGCGGGCCAGATTGTGTTCGAGGATGAAGATGCGGAAGAATTCCGGATTGCGCAGTTGGACGGCGATGTACCAGGGCAGCATCACGGCGAGATAGAGCGCGATGCCGGGGAGCCACAGGGTGCGCGGGATGGCGCGCCAGTCGCGCTTTACAGCGACGAAAAGAAAAATGATGACGGCAGACAGCGCGGGCGCGACCGGACCTTTGGCTAAGGTTCCAAGTGCCAGAAAAATGTAAAAAAAGGCGAGATAGACGCGCTTACGGCTTTCGTACCCGGCGTACCAGGCAAGCAATGCAATGGCAAATGCAGCGGCGAGCGGCATGTCGGTCGCGGCGGCGTGGGCAAATCCAATGACGCCGGCGCAACTGGCCGTGATGAGCGCGCCGTCGAGTTCACTACCGGGTCGAAAGCGGCGGAGGAACCAGTAGATGGCTATGATGAGCAAGGCGGCGTCGAAAGCAGCGGGCAGGCGGGCTGCCTGATCCGTGACGCCGGCTACACGGAACGACAACATCGCCTGCCAGTAATACAGCACCGGCTTTTCGAGCCACGGCTTGCCTTGCAGCGTGGGTGTAACCCAATCGGAGCGATCGAGCATTTCGCGCGCAACTTGCGCGTAGCGGGGTTCGTCGGCGCCGAGCAGGCCGAAGGCCCCGAGGCCATAAAAGAAAAGGAATCCGCAGAACGCTACCAGCAGCAGCATGTCGGTGCGATTCTGCGGATTCGTTCTTGGCACTTTCATTCCTTGCCTAATCATTGAATTCACGCAGGCCGCGGCCGGGCCAGCGCCCACAGGCTGATGATGGTCCAGACGCCTTCGAGCACCACGAAGCCAACCTGAAAAGGATGGATCGCGATCCACCAGAGGATCGCCGATCCGACGGCGTTCAGGATGTTGTAAGTGGGACGGCGAGCGTTGATCCATCCCATCTGGTGACCGGCATAAGCGATCAGGATGAGCAGCGCTCCCACGAAAGAAATGAGTTGGCGGGTCAGGTCCATGGTGATCTCGCGTTAGTGATCTTAGACTGATTCGCTGGCATTCGCGCGCTGGCGTTCACTCGCTGGCGTTCGTTCTCCCGTTCGTTAGCCGGGTCGAAGAGTTAGCCTTCAAGACTACAGGTTTGGTGGACTGAAATACTAAGCCGTGCTTTATCGGCATGTTGGCAGAGAGGCCATTGCGATGCTGTAGGCAAATTGCAAGCAGGCCATTAGCCGTTGCCGTTCAGCCTTCCCATTGCCAACTCTAGAAGCTCTGGGGTTGGATGCACGCACCATTCTATCCAAATTGGTTTTGGATACAAAGGACCAAGGCGTCCTGTTTCGCAAGAATCTTAGCCGCCCGTGGTACAAGTACGGTTCGCATCAGGGCATGCCTTCAGGCATGCCGAAAATGCTGCATTATGCAAGCGCCTTCTGGCGCTGAGGTCGGAAAGCAGAGTTTCACCAGGGCTCTTACCGTCGTTCTCGTTTGCTCCGCATCGTTGGGACGAGATTTCGACCGTAGTCCTAGTCGAGAGCAGGACGAGCCATTGGCTGTTCCCAGTCTGACAACAGCTACTCGTTACGTGACACTGTGGGTTCGCTCCCAGCGGTGGTAACTTACAGGATTAGCGTTTAATTCCCGTGGCCAAAGCATGGCTTCGCTTGAATTAGTACGGCCGTGATGGAGGGAACGATGCAGACAACGTCGAGACTCTCGAAGCCAAAGATCGCACGCGGCTCGCTCTATGTCTGTCTGTTCTCCCTTCTTACTCTCGGGCTGCAGAGCGTTCCTGCCCATGCCCAAAGCGCCGTTATCCTGGTGGGATCCGGATCGACCGTGCCAGCGCCTCTTTACAGCCGCTGGGCACAGGAGTACGACAAGCGCAACCCCAGCATCCAGATGCGATACCTTCCCGTCGGCACCAGCGAAGGGATAAAGCAGATCTTACATGGCGTGGGCGATTTTGCCGCCGGAGAAGCTCAGCTTACAAGTAAGGAGCAGAAAGAGGGCAGTTTGATCGAACTGCCGCTCGTGCTCATCGCCATCGTTCCCATCTACAACCTTCCCGATACCCACCAGGAGCTTCGGCTTTCGGGGGAAGTGTTAGCCGAGATTTTCCTCGGCGAGGTAAAAACGTGGAATGCGCCGCAAATTGTAAAGCTCAATCCAGAGATCACTTTGCCGAATCTTCCGATCCACGTAGTCAACCGCCCTGCGGGAAAGGGATCCAACTACGTCTTCACTGACTTTCTCTCCAAGGTGAGCTCCAAGTTTCGTGCCCAGATTGGGGTCACCCCTTCACCCAGGTGGCCGGTTGGCGAGCCGGCGGAACGCAGTTCCGATATGGCAGTCCAAGTGAAAAATAGCGCCGGCTCCATTGGCTACGTCGAGTATCAATATGCGGTGAAGAACAGCATTCCGCAAGCCGCAGTGCAGAATCGCGCCGGCAAGTTTGTTAAAGCTTCCACCGAGAGCATTACCGCGGCATGCCAAGCGGCAGAGGCGCCCGGCTGGAAGAACTTCTCCGCCTCGTTGATCGACACGCCCGGAGCTGATGCTTTTCCCATTACCAGCTTTTCCTGGATTTACCTGCGGACTTCAGCGTCTGATTCCGTTCGTGCCAGCGCGTTAAGCCGTCTCTTGGATTGGATATACTCGGATGGCCAGCAGTTTGCACCCCAGGAAGGCTATTCTGAACTGCCTCCGCCACTGCTCGCAGCCGTGAGAAAGAAAGCCCAAGATTTGCGATAGGGCGCAGTGGCGCCGGACCTGGCGCGCACCTGATAAAATTTCGCTGCATTTCGCTTCGGAGACCTTATGCGGGATTGCTTCCTCTTCGTTTGCATTGCGTTTCTCACCTCTCTTGCCCTGGCGCAAAAGCCCGCCTCGTCGTCTAAGTCCGGCGAGAGCCCGCAATTCGGCAGCGTCTCCGCCGACAAGGCACTGAACGCTATGTTCGAATCGAAGATCAAAGCCGAGTGGGAGGCGCTGAAGAACAAGGACAAGAAAGCCTACGCCGAGTTGTTAGCCGACGACTATCAGGGCGTCGAAGTCGATGGCCGAGGCGAGCGGAATAAGATTCAATCTGTGAACGAACTGGTTGAAGAAAATGTCTTCAACTATACGCTGTGGGGGTTCAAGCTGATTCCGCTCGGGCCCGACGCCGCCCTGGTCATCTACGAAAGCACCATGCAGTTCCCGCCCAAGGCGCAGATACGCTTCTCACGGGTGTATATCACTGAACTCTGGGTGAAACGCGCCGGTCAATGGAAGGAACTGCACTATCAGGAAACTCACGTCAAGTAGTCCTCTCTGCCCCAAAGATTACAAGATCAAGAGATTAAATGTAACCGGCGCCCTGGCCTTGCTATCTCATTTAATGAGAGGAGAGTCCCCCATGAAGACATTCTGGTTCGTTCTGCTGCTTTCGGGCAGCTTTCTCCTGGCGCAAGACAGCAATCCCAGCAACCCCAGCCAGCACAAGTCGAAAACTTCTAAAGGACAGGAAACCGTACAGGGCTGCGTCGGCAGATTTAGCGGCGATTACATACTGACCAAGCAAGACCCAGCCATGACTTACGAACTGCAGGCTACTGGTAAGATAAAACTCCACCAGTACCTGGGACAACGAGTGGAGGTAACCGGGAGCGAGTCGCCGTCGATGATGACAAGTTCCGACGCTATGGCAAAAACCGGCGCTCCATCCTCGGTGACGTTAACCATCACTTCGATCAAGACCCTCGAAAAGGAGTGCCCGGTACAGCAAATCCCACAGTAATAGGTTTTCGACCGGGTTAGCTTTTGCTCACGGTCAAAGCCTTAGAGCAGTTCCCGATTGGCTCTAGAGGGAGCCGGAAACGGGTAGGGCATGGCTTCAGCCGTGCCCTAACGAGTCACAACGGGTTCCGGCTTTAGCCGCTGGGCTACGCACTACACCATTACGAAAGCCGCCTCAGTCGCAGTCCGGCGGCATGGCCATGATCTCGGATTCGGAGTCACATGGCGGCTTTTTCTTGGCTGGCTCCAAGAGCGACGGACGATTATAGCGGAGAATCCACAAGCCTTCGTTGTTCGTAAGGTAGATCAAGCCGTGTCCTCCGTCCGGAAGAATGCTGGTCACCTTGTTGAAGGTCTCCAGGGTTTTCGGATTGCGCGGGTCGCTCAAGTCGAGCACGCGAACGGTCTCAGTGGGATGGCTGTTGCTGGTCAGAGTTGCCGGCGTTTTTTCCGGAGCTTCCGCAATCGCCACATCGGGGCTAACCATCTGCAGGTTTCCCGCAGTCGACTGATTCGATTCCGCCGTCCGTTTCAACAGGCTCGGCTTCTCCGGCTTGGTCACGTCCACCACCATGAAGCCTTGCTTGCCAGCCTGTTGAACGTACAAGTAGTGTTTCTCGTTTTCCCTCTGCAGCAACATTTGACTTCCCGTCGCCTGCGGCAAAGCTAAGTGGGCGATCACGGTCGCAGGGACTTCGGTCGGTTTCGGCGCTGGTTGCTCGCTTGCAGTGGCCAGCGCGACCAGTAGAAGCAGAAGCGATAACTCGAGGACATGGGACCGCTGGCCTACCCTAGAAGAAATCTCCATAAATCACTTCATTCGCGACACGAAACTTCGCTTCGTTTCGCGTCCAACCCAACTATATCACCGCGCGAGCACCTCTCCTCACTGTTCCGCTATGACGTCAATGCATCCCGCGCCGGCCTGGGTTCCACAGATGGCGCCAGCCTGCTGTGGCATGAAGACATGGTTGTTGCCGGGGTCGACCGCGATGCTATGCGCATTCGTGTTGACCGGAAGGTTGTACAGCCAGAGGTTCGTTCCGGCATCGATGACGCCCATGACCGGACCGGGAAGCATGTCGCGCGCCGCGAGATAGTATTTGTTGTCGCCAGGGTTGTACCACGTCTCGTCCACGCCGCCAGTTTCAGTGACTGCCACGCAGTTGACGCTAGCTGCCGGCGGCATCGCGCAGGCGGTGTTCGCGCTCAACGCAGTGTTCGTGATTATGTACTCGTTGGCGGGAAAGGCCTCACCATCATGGTCCGCGCATCCTACCAGGAAATTATCGCCAGGTCCCTGCGTAATGCTGGTGGGCATGCAGTTCAGCATGGGAAAACTGCCGATCACAGCGGGGCCCACAACACCACTGCCGGTCGGGCCGAGCGGCGCTTTGGGATTGATTACATCTACGCTTCCGACGTAAAGCGCGCCGGTGGAGTTCGCATTCGTGAGCAGGAAATTTCCGGTCGTGGGATCCCAGGCGTGCGCGCCTAACCCCGCTGGCGAAATAGCAGGGATGCAATTCGTACCGGGCTGCGGCGTTGGGTTGCACAGCGCATAGCTACCGGTGTTGTTATCGAGGATCGGTCCGTGTTGGCACGGGATTGTGTATGCTGTGCCGCTTCCAGGCGTGCCCGCATTGGGAGTGGTGCCAATCCCGGAAACACCCGAGAGCGCGGTGGGATTCGACGGGTCGGGACATGGACCGTTGACGTTATCCACCACGACCGAGACAGATGAGGGGGGCACGCCGTCGTAATAGATTTGCCCAAGAATGCAAGTCGGGGGGTTAAAACCGCCTGTGGTACTGGGCGTGATCGATGTTGTTCCGCCTCCATTGCCGGCGATGGCGGGTCCGTAGGGCGTAAGCGGATCGACCGGCAGGCAGTTTGACGTTCGGGCGTTGACCCCCGACACATCGATGAACGTGATGAAGGGAAGTCCGGGATCGCCGTTAATGATAGCGAGAATCTGATCCTTGGTGTCGTACGAGATCTCATCGCCACGATCATCGCCGCAAAATGCGCTCGATCCTGCTTCACCCTGCCAGGAGGCGAGGCAAGGGGCTATACCCTGCGGGCCGTCATAGTCCGCGGAGACGCCCGTCGGGATATCGGCAATTACAACTGGCGGATTTGTAGTGAGGTCGAAGATGACCACGCTGGAGCTGCCGTTTCCGACATACGCAGTCTTGCCGTCGGGTGTTACCACTACGCCGTTGGGGCCAGACATCGGGTTTACACCTTGGCCGCGGGCAGCACAGCACTGGGCACCCGTAAATCCTCCGAAATTACCGCTCGGGCCAAATCCGGAAGCCAGCCCGAAAGGTTCTGTCGTTCCCGGCACCGCCGTTCTGCAGCCGAAGCGAGTAAAGTTCCCGTTCACGCCGAGAATAGGCGGGATGATCGGATTCTGATTCGCGTCCTTCACGCACGGGCTGGCATTGTTTCCCGCTGCCGACACACCGTTTTGGCCGGTGATGGAATTCACGGCGAGGTTGGTCGTGGTGTCGATCACCTGGAGGGCGATGCCGATGCGGTCCGACACGTAGTCCATGTTGTCGCCGGCGCCGCTGGGGTTTTGCGCGATCCAGCTAATATCGAAGGAGTTGAACGGACCGCCGGGCGTGCCAGTATTGTTGTGCTCGGGCACGGGGATGACGTCGATGACGGCGTACTGGCCACCCGTGGTAGTGCCGCACGTGGGACAGTTGGACGAACTCCCGCAGCCGCTCAGTATCATAAATAATGCCGCGAGAAGAATAGTAAGCAGAATCCTCGGTCTCATCGAATTCCCTCCTGCGATTTTCCTCCCAGGACCAGTTGCCACCAGCCCCGGCGACTACCAAATTTGCTGACTCTTCACCCGCAACGGCCAGCCCGGCAGACTAACTCTAGAACCTGAACTGTAATCGCTGCGTCACCACATAAAAGTTCTGCGGCTCCTGGCCGATTACGCTGGGTTCCTTCAACTGGTCAATGCCCAGATTAAACACGTACTTGACCCAATAATTGGGATACCAGTTGAGCCCAACGGTGTACTCATTGGTGTGGTTATTAAATGTGGACACATAACCATCGGTGATATTGTTCTGGAAGCCCGCACCCGGTTCGTTGGCCTGGAGGCCAGTGAACCGGAAAGCGAGTTCCCATGCTCCCCAGCCACGTCCCTGGCCGCCTGGTGTATCGGGGCCGAACGTTGGACTTTTCACCCGGGGAGTGCCGTTCTCCGGCCGTTTTTCTCCCGTCAGCAAGTAAGTCGTGCTGACGTCCCAAGCCTTGGCTCTGATCGTCGGCAGGCTCATGAAGCCCAGCCAACCCGCTTGCAGCGTACCGACATTCGTACGGTCCATATCGAGTTGATCGTATTCGCCGCGCAGAGAGAAAGGTCCCTTGAGATAGGTGAACTCACCGTTGTAGCGCTGGATGTCTCCGTTAATGGCGAACTGCGGGAAGAAGTTGTAAGCGCCATCGGGCAGCGTACCGTTAAAGCTCTGATCCCCGGAAAGACCCCGCGAACGCGCAAAGTCAACCGATCCGCCAAAGGCAAATTGCTTGAACCACTCGTTCTTGGTTTTGCGCCACGGATAGAAGCGAAGCCGTCCGATAACTTCCGGTTGATTGGTCGTGTTGGCGAGCGCATATCCCTTGCCGTTAAACGCGCCCACCCAGTACTGCATGACGCCACCGGAGATGTCTCCATGTATGGCCACGCCGGGACTGCGGTACGCCGAAGCTGCCGACGGGTACAAAATGGACTGGAACCCGCGTTCCACAAAATCCAGGCTGGTGTCGCCGATTCCGGTTTCCTGGGCAAAGGGAGCTTTGAACTGCCCTGCCTGGACCTGGAACTCGGGCTTGACTCTTACGTTGAGGTAAACGTCGCGCACCACCGAACCGGCAGTCGCGGCGGCGTCGACGAGAATCGCAAAATCAAAGTGCGAACCATAATTGCCTTGAAACCCGAAGCGGGCCTGACGCAAGACAAACGTGTTCGGGGGGGCTCCATCGCCACTGTAGACACGGTAATCGGTGTTTACATAACCGTAGGGGCTGATGCTGAACTGTCCGTCCGGACTTTTGATAAAAAAGTGTTCCCCGTTCCATCCCGCGGTAAGAGGAACATCCTTTTTGGGCGCGGCCGATTGAGGCTGATCCACAACCGCCGCCTCTGCTAACACGGGGTTGGGCTGCACCAGAACCGCGTTCATCAGACGAACCCCGCCGCCATCGGGAGCGTTAACCGCCTGCGGACTGATTTCTCCCGAAGAAGGGTTTGCCACGGGCTGAATCTGAGCCGAGCTGTTGTCGGTTCCGACGGCCTTCCCCTGAACCAGCTTCTCCACCAAAGCCTTCAGTTGCTCGATCGTCTGGCGCTGCGCGGCGACCTCGCTGCGCAACTGGTTGACTTCTTCCTTGGTGGCGCTTACGGAGCTCGACCCGTCGGTCTTACTCGCGGGTTCCGTGGCTTGAGCGTGGGCGAGCGAACCTGGCGCCATGAAACCGAACAGAAGCACGAAGAACGCTATTAGTGAGCGCATGTGTTTCCTCTCCCGGGATGATTTGCAAAACCGACCTGTCCTCAAGGCATGCGAACACTTGCGAGCGCACTGCCTTCTTCGTTCAGGCCACGATCCGAAAGATCTACAACGTTACGAATAAGTTCTTGCCCGGTATGAAAAGCGGACCAGTTGGGAACGGGATGGTTTATCACGCCGTAACGCAGCCTGTCAAGGAAAAGTTTTTCACATCTCAGTCTCCGCCAGCCGGTTCTCGGAAACTGCAGGTTCTGCGTGCAGCCGATCCACAATTCGCGACACCGCGACCGCCAGAGGTCCGTCGATCGAACAGCCGCTGGCGCATTTGTGTCCGCCCCCGCCGAAATGTTCGGCCACGCTCGACACATTCACTTCTCCTTTGCTGCGCAGGCTGATGCGATAGCGGCGATCCGGGAGTTCGCGAAAAAATATGGCCACCTGCACGTCCGCCATGGAGAGCGCGTAGTTGACCAGCCCCTCGCAATCTTCTTCGCGGGCGCCGAGGCGCTGCATCTGTTCCTGCGTGACCCATATCCACGCCAGCGGGCCTTCGCGATGCAGGTTGGAGAGCGCCGCGCCGAGCAAACGAATCTTGGCCGTGGAATGTCCGAAATAGATAGGCCGCGCACAATGCGCCGGGTCGGCTCCGGCCAGCACCAGTTCGCGCGCCACCGTAAAGGTGTGCTCGTTGGTGCCTTCGAACATGAAGGAGCCAGTGTCGGTCATGAGCGCGGTGTAGAGGCAGGTGGCAATGTCGCGATCGACGGGGACGCAGGCCAGGCGGGCAAGACGGAAAACCAGTTCGGCGGTGGCCATCACCGAGGAATCGATCCAGTTGATGTGGGCGAAATTGCGCCCGCTGGCGTGATGGTCAATGTTGATGAGGAAGCATTCTTCAAGACCCCCGAGCAGCGTGCGCCCGATGCTGTCGCATTCGAGCAGGATGACGGCATCGTTCGCGGGGACGGCATCGGCTTTAACGACGCGATCGGCAAACGGAAGGTTCTGATAAATGCGTGGGACGCCATCATGCATGACGACTTCGGCGTCTTTCCCCATGACCCGCAGAATCTGGCCACAGGCAAGGGCAGAGCCGATGCCGTCGCCGTCGGGCCGGGCGTGCGAGGTCACGACCAACCGGCGACGCGCCCGAATCTCCTGTAGCACCCGGTGCAGCATGAAGCGTCCCTTGGCTCTCAGTTCGTAGCTCTAGGCTCGAGCTCTAGGCTCGTACCTCTTAGCTCCGTATCAGGGCATCGCTTCAGCGATGCCGCCAGTACTCCGAAATCGAACGCCCCTTTAGGGGCTGGGCTCAGTATTCTTCCGGCGCCGTTTCTTGGCCCGCCCGAGAAGCTCGTCCACCCGACTCTCCAATTCATCGGCGCGATCGATCTGGAAATAAAGCTCCGGAGGCCGCCGCAGACGCAACCGTTCCGCCAGTTCGTGCCGGACATAATTCCGGGCAGCGGCCAGCCCTTCGAGGGTGCGCTCGGCCTCGGCCTCATCGCCGGCAACGCTGACCATGACGCGAGCCGACCGAGCGTCCTCGGCCATGACCACCGAGCTGACGCTCGCCAGCCCGATGCGAGGATCGCCAAGTTCGCCTTCGAGGATGGTTTCAATCTCTTCGCGGATGGCCTCGCTCAGCCGTCCGCGATGATATTTCTGCCCACGACGCTCCAAGGCACACCTCAAAAGAAGGAAAACCAATGAGGATATCAGAAAAGTCAGGATGGAAGAAGATGAGACTGCCGACCAGTGGGTGATCTTCGTGGTACAGGGCTGAGCCGCGAGCTCGCAGCTTTCTCCCGTCAGAGGAATTCGACGAACGAGTCGGTAACCTCAGCGCCCGCGTTGTTGGCGATGCGGGTCGCCGCGCGCTCCACGTTTTTCATCAGCCCGTCGAGATAATCGCGCGAGTGGGAAACGCTGACCACGCCGATGGTGGCCTGATTCCACAGCGGACTAGGTTCAAGCTCGGCCACCGCAACGTTGAACGAAGATCGCAGCCGGTCTTTGAGGCTGCGCGTAACCTGCCGCTTGTCTTTGAGCGAGTGCGCGCCTTCAATGCGGAGTTCAAGGGTGAGGAAAGCGATCATCTTTTTTAATAATGTATAGCGTAACCCACTCCAGTAGAGACGGAGCTCGGCCAGTCTCAGCAGCGGCCAGCCGCCTCCCAACCGGAACCCCCGAAAACCACCCCCAACCAAAGTTTCCAGCATTTGCCCGTTTATTGTGCTACACTGTACTTGCTAAGTTTGACTCACAGGCAGTTGAAGGTCGGTATCGCCAACCAGCGTCAACCCCCTCTACAGCAGCGAATCTTCTCAGCACATTTCAAGAAACAAGAAAAAGGAACATTCAATGGCAGAACAAGGAACAGTAAAGTGGTTTAACGACGCCAAGGGCTACGGCTTTATCAGCCGTCAAAATGGCGAAGACGTTTTCGTGCATTTCTCAGCTATTCAAGCGGGCGGCTTCAAGAGCCTGCAAGAAGGCCAAACCGTGCAGTTCGACGTGACCAA
>JBEKIB010000062.1:0-27086 GCA_050011975.1 Terriglobales bacterium
GCGGGCAAACAAGCCGAAGCAGCTCTCGAACGAGTGGTTCGGGAGCACAAGGGCGCATACATCGCTGTCGTGGAAGGTGCGATCCCAACGGCGGATGATGGTGTGTACTGCACGATTGGCGGCAAGACCGCTCTCGACATTGCGCGGCACGTATGCACCAATTCGGCAGCTAACATTGCGGTCGGCGCTTGCGCGTGGGATGGAGGCTTGGTTCGAGCGAACCCAAATCCGACGGGCGCCGTAGGGTTGCAGGAGGCCATCCCAGGCGTGAAGGTTGTGAATCTGGGTGGCTGCCCCCACAATCCGGTCAATACCGCAGCAGTCCTTGTCCACTATTTGACGTTCCACAAACTTCCCGCCCTCGACCAGTACAATCGCCCGCTGTTCGCGTACGGCAATATTATTCATGACCAGTGCGAGCGACGGGCTCATTATGATGCGGGCCGTTTTGTTGAAGAGTGGGGCGATGAAGGTCATCGCAAAGGTTATTGCCTTTACAAAATGGGCTGCAAGGGTCCCGAAGCAACATACAACTGCCCAACCGTCCGCTGGAACGATGGGACCAGTTGGCCGGTGAAGTCTGGCCACGGATGCATCGCCTGCGCTTCGCATCGTTTCTGGGATACGAAGTCACCCTTTTACAAGCGGCTGCCCTCGGTGCCGGGGTTCGGTGTGGACGTTGACGCGGGGAAGGTCGGCCTCTGGTTGACGGGCGGCGTAGCAACGGCTCTGGCCTTGCATGGGATCGCCAGTGCGGCGCGGGCGGAAATGCGGCCCCGTGGCGAACAGCCGAGGGGCGGCCCGACTGAGATCGCGCGGAAAGATGGCCTGGTGGGTGAAGAACAAATACAAACCCGAACAGAGATAGTTCTGGCCCGGATCGCCGTCGCTTGAGAGCGTAAATCGATCCTTTGGACAGCCCCCGTTACATAGTCCCCGGACCTCGCAACGCTGGCACTGCGGAGTGAGCGAGTCGCGTTTGTCGTCCCCGAACTTGCGTTGCGCGGGCGAGGACACGAGCTTCAGAAGGTTCGTTTCATGGATGTTGCCCAACTTATAACGCGGTTCAACGAAATGATCGCAGGAGTAAACATCGCCGTTGTACTCCAGCGCCGGGCCATATCCGCAAGTCGGGGCGTGGATACACAGTAGATGGCGGCCGAAATAGGCCTCAAGCGTCACGTCGAAGATCTGGACAAAAACCTTTCCCACATCGTGGCGCACCCATTCCTCGAAAATATCCACGAGGAAGCGGCCATATTGTTCGCCTCCGACCGAGCGCTTGGTTACCAGGTTACCGTCCTGCGTGTAGAGCAGGCGCTTGCGGTTGGGCTGCTCGCTCCAACCCAGGTTCGCGATATCGATCGTCTGTTCGGTGGCGCGCTCGATGATGGGGATGAACTGCACCCACTTCGCGCCCATCTCGTCGCGAAAGAAACGATAGACCGTGCGGCCGTGTTTCTCGTTGGCGGCGTTGACCGTGCATAGTATGTTGAATTCAACTCCGTGCTGGCGCAGGTGTCTCCAGCCCCGCATCACCTTGTCGAAGGTACCCTTTTGGGTGCGGTCTAGCCGGTACGTATCGTGGAGCTCGCGGGGGCCATCGACGCTCAGGCCGACCAGAAAGTTGTGTTCCTTAAAAAAGGCGCACCACTCATCATCGAGAAGGATGCCATTGGTCTGAAATGTGTGTTGCACCACCTGATCGGGGCGGCGGTACTTTTCGACGAGCTCGACGGAGCGCCTGAAGAAGTCGACCTTCATCAGTGTCGGCTCGCCCCCCTGCCACGCCACGGTTACTGTGGGGGTGCGGTGCGACTCCAGCAGTTGCTGGATGTAGGCCTCGAGTGTGGCCTCGGACATCCGATTTTTCTCGTTCGGATACAACGCTTCTTTGGACAAGAAGAAGCAATAGGTGCAATCGATATTGCAAGTGGACCCACTCGGCTTCGCCAGCAGATGGAAGCACGGTGGTGATTGATCGGGCCGGGTATCATCAGTCAGCGGAGACATTCTTGCACCCTCTTTGTGACGACAACCAGATCCGGCTGCCGGTTGGATTATCTTTACAGCAACAGGGTAGCCTCACGCCCCCAATCGGTGAACTGTCATAACTGACAGTTCACCGGATGCCGCACTGGATATCAACCAAACGTGGCTGGATGAACGGGCCCAGCTGTTCCCGCCAGGAGGCGGATTACCAGCCTGGCCCGAATCGAGATGAATGGAAGAGTTCCCGAGTTTCTCTTGATCTCTGTTAGCGCCAGTATCCTTTATGAAAAACCCAGGCGCCGCCGCTTTGAGTGTAACGGGGAGCTACCCAAACGACACCGGCACGTGGCGGACGAACCCAATGTCCAGCCACCCACACGTACCGTTGCCATTCCAACGCTGGTATCCGCCAACCCAGACATAGCCCGGTCCAGGTGCGACTCCAACCACCCCTACTCGGACAGGCGGAGGTGGCGCAATGCGAATCACCGTCTGTGCAGCTCCGATTACCCCTCCCAGCAACAGTACTCCGCAAAGAACGACGCGAGCGTACGACATCTCATGATCTCCTTTTAGAGCGTTCTAGCTACGGGCGGCCGGAGCCTAAGAGGAGACTACGTTCGCCGATGGGGGTGGTGAACTGGCAAAACTAACAGTTCATTTGGGCGCGATGAAGCGGGCCGCAGTCAGTGTCGTCGCTTTCCCTTCATTTAATGGCGAATGTATGCCGCCATCAGCGCACTGGCGATGAACGCCCCAAGCAACCACACCGCTGCGATTGCGATCGACGCAACGAGGGCAGCCGTCGATCTGATTGATTCTTTCCTGCGCACTTCGGCGGCATCGGCAAGCCCACGACATTCGGTGAGCACATCCGCAGGGGTAATCCTTTGAAGCAGCTTTACCCCCAGGAACACAACCACCACGTCATCCAGCATTCCGATCACTGGGATGTAGTTTGGGATGATTTGAATGGGGCTAAACAGGTAGGCTGCGGTGCAAGCTGCAACCAACCTGGCATACCAGCGCGTGCGGGGATGCTTATACACAAAATAGAAAACATGCGCCTGTTTCTGGAGTCGTTGCGCCTGTTCCCTCCAGTTCGCTGCAAACGCAGGTTCAGATCGTACTTCTACCGAGGTTGACCCGGGCAGAAATTGGCTGGAAAGCTCGGTCAAGTTCTCGGAGTCACCGTCCACGATCACCTTCTTGTCCACCGCGAGGTCTCCAGTTTCACGACTTGAAGATACTGATCTCTTTACTGATCCGCCTCGCGAAAACACTATTCTGTCGTTCTTTTTGAATGTCACTCCGCTGCTTCGCAGACGAAGTTCCATTCTCTGCTAGAACGGCCCGTGGCGCAGTAGGATCCCATAAAATGTGATCAATCCAATCAGGATGACGCAAATCGCTACCACGAACGAGACTGACCAATTATGCCGGGTCTCGGACGCCCCAATCTGCTTCAGAAAATTCCTGTGCTGCCACGTTGCGGCCATCAACGCCAGGGTGCCCAAGGCAACCAGGCTCAAACCCAGATTGCGCGGCGCTTGCGGGCGCCGTATATTGCCGGCGGCAATTTCTTCGGCCTGGTACTGGAAGAACTTGTAAATGCTGAAACCGAATCCAATCATCGAAATGGAGGTTCGGATCCATGCCATCAGCGTTCTTTCCGCTGCGATGATCGTGCGCTGAAGGGCCAGATCGGTCCGCTCTTCGGCAAGAACCGTTCCCCTATCCTTTGGCGTTGGTTCAACAAGATTCATGGGACCTTCCTCAGACGGGGGGTGTTTGCAGCCCGTGTTGACGACGCGTTTCAATCATCCGAGCCACACGCATGGCCGGTCCACGCAGAATCAGGTAGGGCAGAATCGCCAGGATGAAGGCGACGATGAGCGCTTCCCCCGGATATACAAAGTGCAATTCGATGAGCTGGTACACGACGTCCAGCACCACCGCCAGAATGAACACCTTGCCGATGCGCTGCCACGCCTCCTTGATCATGCCCGTGCGCTGTGGAGGATTTGAGACCAGTTCCCAGAACCACGGTGGCCTGCCAGCCTTGGCATCTGCCAACCCCGCGCGAATCGCGAAGAACGCCGCCATGCACGGCTGGAGCACCAGTCTGAACTTCATCGGCCCACTGACCCGGGCGAGCAATTGAGTTCCTACGCGCATCCAAATGTTGTCCATAGCATCCCCTTCCCTTGCAACCAACTCAACCGCGACAGATCCAGCACGAACCGCCGTTCTCTTTCAAAAGGCGTTCACGCACGCGGGCTCGGGCCTTCGGCGGGCGCGACGACCGGCACGATTGACGGCCAGTGCTCCCGGACAGCAAGCACGCGGAACACGAACCCAACCAGCACCGCGATCAGCGTGATGGGAAAGAAGGCGAGGCTTCCCTTCAACTGCACTGCGAGCAGCGTATAAACCGTGCTCGCCAGCACCGCCGTCATGACCAGTTGCTCCGACGGCCTCACCACCTCTGGCGTGACCCCGGAAAAGAGGTCGATCAGCACCCCGCCCGCGGTGGTGGCGATCACCCCGATGAGGATGGCGGCGGTGATCCCCAGGTTGTGATCGAGCGCCTTATGCGCGCCCAGGATCGCAAACCAGGGCAACGTGAAAGACTTGAAGTAGGCCAGCGTCCTTGTGCGGAACCGCTCCTCCTTCGATTCGAGGTAGCGATAAATCGCCAGCCCCAGCAGACCCGACAGAAGGCACACGACGAGATACTTCACGTCCTTGAGCGGCGCGGGGACGTCATTGAGCAGCACGTCGCGCGTCACGCCGCCTCCGATCCCGCCGAAAAAGGCCATGATCAGCAGCCCCGCGACAGTGTAGCCGCGGTTGTGCGACGGTTGGCGCGCGATGAGCACCCCGTACAGGGCGTTGATGCCGGCGGAGAACAAGTCGACGTGCGGAAAGCTTGGCAAATTCATCTCGGCTTCCTCCTCAGAGCGGCTCGCCGCTTTCGCTGTATTTGAGTCGGCTGCAGTTTTCGACCATCGTTCCCTCCTACGGTTCGCTCTCCGCCGCGGCCGCCGCCGACTGCCATGGCCAATGACCCTCGATTTCGACCACCACGGACCAGCTAAGGAATGTTCGGACCACGACCAATCCGCCGAGTATGCCGATACTCTTGGCTGTTTCGTCCAACAAGATCGTACGGATGACATCCGCCGCAATCAGGAACTCGAGCGACAGCAAGAGTGCACGGCCAAGCAGTCTCTTATAGGCGGGGTAAGGGTCTGGTACTCGTCTGCACAATTGCACAAGAAAGCGCACGGTACCAAAGACGACTGAGGCGACGATGATGACTACCGCCAGATCCTGGATCCCCGCTGACGACAATTCGATCCATTCGCGCATGTCTGTTTACACCATCTCAGGCAGTGTGGCACTGCTTGTTCTTCGGAGATGAACTCGCACAGGGCATCAGAGAACGCCCCTCAAATGGAGAGTAGGGGGGCGGGTCTGAGGCCACAACTGTCACATCTGACAGTGGCGGGCCTGAGATCGCTGATGCCCAGGCGTTCGGCCATTTCTTCGTACGGAATCCCTCCCCAGCCCGTAAGGCTGTGACGAAAAAGCCCCGCCCAAAAGGAGCTTGGACGGGGCGGAGAGAAATGTGCGATTCAGCCTACAAGGCTCTTGGTATATCGGGAACTGTCAAAAGTTACAGGGAGCAACGGGAATACACTGCCGATCTACTGCCGTTGGTAGTTCTGCCAGTCGCGCAGCATTCCACCGTGGTTTATAAGGTGAGGTATCGCGCACCAGCGAGCCGGGGTGCCATCAGGACAAGAGCAGGTCGACATCGACCTTTGCTAACTACAATGCGACGCACACTCGCAGTCACGGTTGCCATTCTCGCGTTCAGTTTCTCCACGTTTGCCCAAAATGACCTAACCACTTTCAGGACGGAAGCCGCGAGCGCATTTGTGTGGGATGAGGACAACCGCCCGGGAGGTGTGTCCTCAAGCGTTCGAGACCCAGTAACGGGCGATGTGATTCACAAGCTGAACCACGCGGGAATCGAGGTCAGCTCACGCGCGGGATTCGAGAGGGTTCGGTCGGGCGAAGAGGGCGAACTCCTCAGTTTCACGACCACCATTATCAACAATACGGAGTCTGAACTCTCCGTGCGCCAAGGTACCGCCAGTGTTGATGGACGCCTGGTTTTGCCGCTTACGGTCGTACTCACGAAAAAAGGTGTGAGCAAGAAAGAGCGCAACCAGGTGTGGGAGCTACCGAAAATGAATTGCTTTTCGAGCGGCTTTCTTCCAAACGAGGTTTTTTGGTCCTCGAACACTTCTTCCAAAGTCCTCACCGTAACTCCTAAAAGGGCGTTGACGGTTTCCTTTGTCACCAAAGACCCGCGCTACTATTCCGTTCTGTGCTCGGTGGAGGGTTGCTACCCGAAAGGAACAATACGGTTCTCGGTTACGGTTAACACAACCGATTTCGTATTTACTTGGCCCGGTCGGGCCATGGTCAATTGTGGCAGGTAAGTGGCAACGCCTGAAGCCTGGAGTTAATAGCTTTTATCGTGAGATTATCTCGCGTTTTGGGGCAGTTGCCACGTCTCTCCGTCCACACCAGGCGCCGCGTTCTTAGGGTTTACGATTCATTTCTTTTCCACTGAAAAGTAAAAATAGGCCGCAAGGCCGATGAAGTTTTCTTGCTTGTTTGGGTGCTTGCCGGTGTCGTTCTCATGCTCATAGTAGGGATTGAACTGCACATGCTTTCCTACAGGCAAAAGGCAGCCGGCAAACTCGGCCGTAGTGCTCCATTTCCCGTACTGGCTCTCGTAGTAGGGTTCGACGCTGGCATACGGTATCAGATGATAGGAATGGATCGCGAAGGTTCTTTCGAGTGTCAGTTTATTGCGATAGCGCCACTTGAACTTGCCGCCTTGCCAATCGAGGTCCGCACGGTTTCTGTCGGTGATCAGAAATGCCGCCTTCATGGGAAAGTGGGAAGTTACAGACGTCAAGAAGCGATTGTCAGTGGGCTCATTCGGAGCCGCTATATATCGGTATCCAGCTTCGAATACCAGGGGCCTTTGCTTGGCATCGTCCAGATCGAAGGCGGTAATATTTCGTAGCTTGACGAGGGGTTTGAGGTACAACTGGAGGCTCGGTCCCAACGTAGCCTGGGTTGGGTCACCGCCGTCTCGGTCTTCTTTTGCCTCAAAATAAACACGAACCATTGAGTTGAGCTTAAGGTAGGTGTCGATCTCCGGCAGGAACTGCACGGTTTGCGCACGCACCGAGGCGCAAGGGAAAAGAAGGGAAAGCGCTAGTACCGCAGGACAGAAGACACTTCGCAGATGCTCTCTCATAGCGTTCTTGCTCTGACGATTCGAGTCTACCTACGCATCCGTCACATTCAACCGGCAATTCTGACAGGTGTGCGTCATGAGGGTGTCGCGTAGTTTATTTGCGAGCGCGCGAAAACGGTTTCCGGTGGTCCAGGAAGCGACTGACCCCAGTTGTCCGCCAGCGGGTTGCGGGAAAAACGTCACAGGATCGTCATGCTCACGACTGGCCAGTCACGCTCTATGAGGCCCGTGGCACGGCGTTGCCTGCCCCGCTGAGTGCTCGAGGTGAAAAATGCAAGACATGAGTGTCCCTCAACACTGTTCACTTCCACGTTGCTCCATCTTGCTGGTATTCCTCTTCTTGACTCTAAGCGGAGTGTGCTCTGCACGAGAGAGGAAGGACGCTATTCAGTTCAACAATGGCGACCGCATCACCTGCGAGATCATCAAACTCGAGAAGGGCTACTTGTATGTCAAGCTCGAGTACGCGGATGGCACGGTTGCAATGGACTGGTCCAAGATTACCCACATCGAAAGCCCCCAGAATTTTGTGGTTGCGGATAGTGAGGGACATCGCTACACAGGCAGCCTGAGGAGTGAGACCGAGGAAGAACCGGAAGGACTGAAGGTGCAGGTGATGGGAGCCTCGACAAGCCAGCTTGTCCCAGGCAAAGAAGTCGCTACGATCGACCGGACAGACACTAGTTTCTGGCAGAACCTGCACGGCGGAATGGACGTCGGCCTCAATTACTCCAAACAGCAAAACCGCACGCAATACAACTTTCAGTCAAACGCACTTTTTCAACGGACCAAGTGGTCGGCAGCAGCAAATTATCAATCCAGTTTCAGCGGTGGAGGGGACGTCTCGAACCTTCGCAATGATTTGCAATTGAATGGCTCGCGACAGTTGCTGTCACCCCGCAATTTCTACATGGGGCTTGCAGATTTCTTGCAAAGCAATGAGCAGCAACTCGACCTGCGCACGACCCTTGGCGGTGCCCTGGGGCATGTGTTCAGTTATACAAACAACACTTTCATTGCCGCATACGGCGGCGCGGATTGGAACCGCGAGCGATATTCTTCGGAGGCGACGGTTGGCCGAAACGGAAACAGCGCCGAAGTTATCTTAGGAACCCAGGTGAATTTCTTCCGCTTCAAAACGACCAACATTCTCGCTGACGCCCACGTCTACCCCAGCCTGTCCGACCTGGGTCGCGTACGTTTTGACCTGAACACATCACTGAAATTGAGGATCGCTAAGGATCTCTACTGGAGGTTTGGCTACTTTCTCGACTTCGACAGCCGCCCCCCGCAAAACCTGCCCAGGACTGACTACGGCTCCACTTCCAGCCTGGGATGGACATTTTAATAACGTCACACCGATCTGGAATTTGGCGAATAGGGACAATAAAAAAGGGCTGTTGGGACGCGCACGCTCTACAGCCCCACGTCGAGAGTTGACATGAAAAAAGTATGGAACACGATCAAAAGTCATTTCACCTGCTTTGTCACCTGTCAGTATTGCCAGTTGCGCATTTTCTTCCTGGTGTTAGAAAGGTAGCTTCCAGGCCATCCCGAAAAACAAAGCTGGGCTCCAGCGGGCCAATGTGACAACCGAAGTGCCGAATGCTGAGATCGCCGCTCCTGGACAATGCCTGGGTTCCGGCAGGAAAATGAGCGGTCTTACGTTTTGTGCAGGCCGCGGCCATCAAGGAGGCATTTAATGCGACAGAAACCTGGCTTTACAGCGATCGTCTTATTGGTCACCATGGTCGTCTCCCAGGACTTTGGGCCCTTACTCTCGGCGCAAACGGCCTCTGTCACACCGCAGCAACTCGATCAATTGCTGGCTCCGGTCGCACTTTACCCAGATTCTCTGCTGGCCCAAATTACAACCGCGTCGACGAATCCGCAGGAGATTCTGGACGTGGATAACTGGCTGCAGAAGAATCCCGGGCTGACAGGCACTGCTCTGACCGATGCGGCGCAGCAACAAGGATTCGATCCGGCATTCATCGCGCTGACAAATTTTCCGCAAGTGCTGGACATGATGGCGCAGAACATCGACGATTACGCCGCTATCGGGCAGGCATTTTTGGCGGATCAGGGAGCGGTCACCGCCTCGATTCAGCGATTGCGAGCCCAGGCATATGCCGCAGGTGCGTTGCGCAGCAATTCACAACAGCAGGTAGAGGTGCAGCAGCCCGCCGGTCAACGGATCTATGTAATTCAACCGGCGAACCCGCAGGTGGTTTATGTGCCGGTTTATAACCCCACCGTCGTTTATGTCAAACCTAGCACGAGTACTGTAGTTGCAACATCGCTGATCAGTTTCGGCGCGGGCATCGCGATTGGGGCTCTGGTGGTTAGTAACCAGCCGTGGGGATGGGGTGGATGGGGATGGGGATGGTCATCGGGACGGTGCTATTACAACCGCACCGTCTGGGTGGCATGGGGAAATCCTTACCGTCCGCCGAACGTCTGGTACCATCCGCGACCGGTTCTGTATACCAGCCGTCCGGGATACGGTGGCAACTGGCACTATCGTCCGCCGAACTATCGGCCGCCGGTTCCGGGAAACCGCCCTCCGAATCGTCCGCCTTGGGGACCCAACAACCCCCCGGGACACAGACCTCCTGCAGGCGGCGGTCGTCCGCCAGTGCAGCAACCTAAACCCGGCCGCCCCACCCAGCCGATAGCTAAGCCCACCCCGAAACCGCCAAGTTCGACAAGGCCGCCCGTAAAGCCGCCAGCGCAGGGCAAACCAAACCCGCCCAGTACAAATCGGCCACCGGCAAATGGCACGAAGCCGCCTGCAACAACCCGGCCGGCCCCTCAACCGAAACCCACGCCTCCGAGCCGCCCACCAGCGCAAACCAGACCGACCTCGCCGAAGCAGCCTGCCGTAGACCGGCCCGCCGGTCAGCCGAAACCCGCAACTCCGAACGGCGCGCAGCCGCAGAAGAAGCCGGCTCCACAATCAAAACCCGCGCCAAAACCTAAACCAACGCCGCGGCCACAGACATAAGATTATTATTATTAACGATAGGATTGATGCCCACAATCGCCGACTGCCTGCGTTGCGAGTCTCTGCCTGGGTACCACATGGCATCCACCGCGATATGAGATCGACGCTGCCCGAGGCGAGCTATAGCGCAACGATCTGAACCGGTGTCGCACTCTGCGTTTCCTTCCGAACTGTCAGTTGCTCGATCCGTGAACGGCGAACCGTAAAGCCCAGCCCCGCTGCTGTCGGCAAGCAGATAGTCCCGCTACTGCTGACCTCGACCTCAGGATCAATGATATCTTCGTGCCAGTAGCGGCGGCTGGCAGACACATCTCCAGGCAACACGAAGCCTGGCAGCCCTGACATGGCAATGTTGTGAGCGCGTCCGATGCCGGATTCCAGCATGCCTCCGCACCACACCGGAATGGAACTCTGAACGCACACGTCGTGCACACGCCGCGCACCACTGTGGCCACCTACACGCCCGAGTTTGATGTTAATAACTCCGCAGGCGTGCAGCCCGATCGCGGCTCTCGCGTGTCTGGCGTTGTGAATACACTCGTCGAGGCAGATGGGCGTGCGCAATTGGGCCTGCAGTATTGCATGCTCGTAAATGTCATCCCATGCCAGTGGCTGTTCGATCATCATGAGGTTGAAGGAGTCAAGAGCGAGGAGTCGGTAACTGTCGGCCAGGCTGTATACCGAGTTGGCGTCCACCATGAGCCGGATTTCCGGATACTGCCGGCGAATTGCCTGGACCAGGTTAAGATCGTTTCCGGGCTTGATTTTGATCTTGACGCGCTGGTATCCATCGCGTAACTCCGTCCCGATCCTGGACAACAGCGCGGGGATCGAATCTTGTATGCCAATGGAAACACCGCACGGGATCTCGCTGCGGGTCGCGCCCAGTAGGCAGGCCAGAGGAACAGTCTTTTGCTGCGCCTCAATATCCCAAAGCGCATTTTCCAGCGCTGCTTTGGCCATTTCATGTCCGCGGACGGGCGCCATCACTCTTTCCAGATCAGAAGCCTCGGTAATGTCCTTACCGAGGACAAGGGGAATGAGAAAGTCGCGCAAAATGAGCCAGGCCGAATCGGTCGCCTCGGAGTTATAAGACGGGGATTCCAAAACGGTGGCTTCACCCCATCCACTCAGACCTTCCGAGCAAATTTCGACAAGGAGAATTCTGCGGTCCAGGAAAGCGCCAAAGCTAGTTTCAAAGCGCTCTCTCAAGCGCATATGTATTTCGCGTAGAGTGATCTCTTCAATCCGCATACCCACTCCACTCGCGCCGGAAAGTTCCCCCAACAAAGTCCGGCAGACTCCGGCTAAGAATCACTAACTGCCATGCCGGATAAGAATGAAACTAACGTTACATTTGCACATCTTAGTAGACGTCAGCAAGAATACTAGTCCCAGCGAGCTTGTCAAGAGTTTATTGAATGATATCCATCCGAATCGTGCTGAAGTGAAACATATGATACGATGCACGCCGGAAGGCGACTTTCCGATGCCGGGGCAAATATGCGCTGTTTCCGCGGGCTGTTGGCCAGCCCCGCGACGATTAACCCTTCAGCACAGCCGGTCTTACTTGTAACGGTGGCCGGTAACGGGGGGCGCCGACACTAAGCCTCGTACCATCGGAATCCGCGGCGCTGTTCTTCATCTACCTTCTTCATGATTCCGAGAGTATGCAGGTGGCGATCTTCTGCGCACGCCACGAGGAGAAGGTTGAGCAACGCCATGGGCGCCGCGTACGAAGCGTTAAACGAAAGCGAGTCTACGGAGGCCAAATACACCTCATTTGCAAAACGTGTGATCGGAGAGATGTAAGTGTCCGTTATACCGACGCAGTACGCACCCTGTCTGCGAGCCTGCTCGAGTCCTTCGACCGTCATCCGCAGACCACGGCGAAAACTGATGGCAATGACAACGTCATGTTTACCCAAGGAGCGGACGGTGTGGACGGCCATTCCGGGCATGGTCGCGCTGGATACGGGCAGGCCCAGGATTCTGAGATGATATTCGAGGTAAGTTACCAAACTGGCAGCGACGTCTCCACCCAGGAGAAGAACTCGTCGCGCTTTCCAGATTCGCTTGGCAACCGCCGCCACGCGCTTCAAATCCAGAACGTTGTAAAGGGCGCGCAGGTTCTTGAGTTCATGATCCAAGGATGCCTGCAATAGTGAGGTCGTGGAGCCTTCGGCAGGAGCAGACCGCATCGTTTCCAGGGAGGTGGCACGCGCAACCGACAGCTCGTGAAGATACATCTGGAATTCTTTGTAGCTCTCGAATGCCATGGCCCGTGCAATGCGGACCGTCGTCGCGGGATCAGTTCCAAGTTTTTTTGCCAGGTCGCGGACGCTGAGTAGCACGAACTGCCGAGGGTCCTCGAGGGCGGGACGGATGATCTCCCTACGGCGGGGGCTGAGTCGGGCCAGGCGTTCTGTTTGGCTTATCCGGGAAACCACTATCGGACGTTTTTCATTCTTGCCGCGATTTGCCATAAAGCAGCATGGTACCAGAGTTCCGCGTAGAGTCCGTCCTCGCCGGGGCTGGAATGCAGACACGCCCGGTCCCCATTTCCGGCCATCTTGTTGGTATGTATCGTATGTTTCTAACCAGTTCGTCACGGATAGTTTTCTCTTTTTTAACTTGACAGCGAGTGAATCTCGGCCTAGATTTTACGATGTTATAGTGCGCTACCGGCAAAATTGAAACATTCATTTCATTCATGCAGATCAAAACTGCTGCGGGATTTCCGCAGGGAGCTGCCATGAACTGTCTGGTAGTTGCCGGCCCTTCCCCTGGCTTGTCAAACCACCCGCCCGAGCTGTCGCCAGAAGAGAATAATTGCCGCAGGCCCGTCTTTTTCGCGGCGGGCGCGGCCTGGGATCAAGATCGTCGAAGTTGCTCACCTGAAAATCGCGATGAATGCACACCGAGGAGGCTTTCCATGAAGTTGTTCGTAGCGTTGCTTGGTTCGCTTTTACTGCTGTCGATGTTGGGTGTAGCGGCTTACGGCCAGAATGCCGGCACGGGCGCAATCGCCGGAGTGGTGACGGATCCGACGGGCGCGGTGGTTGAAGGGGTGGTGGTTAAGGTGACCAACAACCTGACCGGAGAAACGCGCACGGCCGTGTCCGCCGGCCGCGGGAACTACACTGAGCCCCTGTTGCCGCCTGGAAACTATGCGGTGGAAGCGTCGAAGGCCGGTTTCAAGAACACGAGCTACCGGGCCATCACCGTGAGTGTGACGGAGATCTTAACGTTGAACATTCAGCTGCAGGTGGGCAGCGTGCAGGAAACCGTCGAAGTAACGGGCCAAGGCGAACAGTTGCAGACGGAGACGAGCGCGGCAGGGCGCGTGACAGACAGCATCGTGGTGGAGAGCATGCCTTTGGTGACTCGAAATTACACGCAGATCCTCGCACTCTCCACTGGTGTTTCAGCAGACGTGATGAAGGCGAGTGAACTGGGGCGGGGCGGCACCAGCGGCGGCGGCAGCAACCCGAATGACGATATGGTAACGGCGGGCGGCGCCGGCAACGACAATAACTTCCAGATGAACGGAGTGGAGGTCAACGACTTCCAGCAGAGCGGCAATTTCAGCGGTGGAGTGGCCGTGCCGAATCCGGATTCCATTCAGGAATTCAAGGTCCAGACCGGTCAATATGATGCCTCTTACGGCCGCAATGCGGGTGCAAACGTAAACGTGGTGACCAAGACCGGCACCAACGAGTTTCATGGCACGGTGTTTGAGTTTTTCCGTAACGATGCGTTGAACGCAAATGACTGGTTCCTGAATGAGAACGGCGTCCCGCGGCAGGAGTTGCGACAAAACCAGTATGGGATGACGTTTGGTGGACCCATTGTCAAGAATAAGCTGCTGTTCTTCACTTCATATCAGGGGACACGGCAAACGAACGGAGTGGATCCAACTTGTTCTACCACCTTTACTACTCCACCATTGACGAACGACCGCTCGGCTGCGGCTCTCGGTGCCTTGTTTTATGGGCAGCCTACCTTTATTCAGGAGGCCACAGGGCTGCCTCTCGGGCCTTCCGTGGCCCAGGACGGCTCCAATATCAGCGCACCGGCGCTGGCTCTGCTGCAGATGAAGCTACCCAACGGGCAGTATCTGTACCCGACTCCCCAACGGATTGACGGCTCACTGCCATTCTCCGAGCAGGGGAGCTATTCGGTCAGCAATCCGTGCACGTTCTACGAAGAGCAGTTCATGACCAATGCCGACTGGAACCAATCAGACAAGAGCCAGTGGCAAGTGCGTTTCTTCTTCGCGAACAGCAGCCAGGCGAACACGCTGCCAGCAACGGACCTTGGCGGTCCTACGGCTCCAGGTTTTCCGTATGTGACCAAGCAACACTTCCGGAACTTCTCGCTCACTTACAATCACACGTTCTCCAACAACCTGCTAAACCAGGCCGAAATCGGCTACCACCGGATTTCCTCGAGCGACGTCCAGCAGGAGGTGTTCAGCTATCCTCAAATCGGAGTGACGATTTCGCCGGGGCCGACTGACGAGAACCCTGTGATCTACGCCGCCGGGCTGCCCACCGTGGGTGGAAACGGGCAAAATGTTATTCTCGCGCAGAACACGTACGTCGCCGAGGACACGGTGGCGTGGCAGAAGGGGCACCATGCCATTCGGTTTGGCGGCGGGGTGACGCGTCCACAAGACAACCAGGCAGCTTTCCAATTTTTCGGCGGCTTAATCTTCCTTACCCCTTCGGACTTCCTGCTGGGTCAGGCTGGCGATACCAGCTTACCCCCGGGCTTACAATTCGGAAACGTTTATGGCTCGATAGACCTGCCCTTGGAGGGCGCTCGTGAGTGGCGAGTTTTGGATGCCAACGCGTACTTCCAGGACGATTACAAGGTCACTTCGCGACTCACCCTGAACCTGGGACTGCGCTACGAGCGATTGGGAGATGTAAGCGACGCCTTGGGTCGCGTGGCTAACTTCAACCAGTACGCCGCCGACCCGAATCCCCCGACAGGCGGGTCCTATCAGGGTATCGTGGTCGCTTCGAACTACAATGGGCCGGCCCTTCCCACTGGAGTGCAGAAAGGAAACAACAAACTCGGTATAGCAGGGGATAATCAAAATACCTGGGACCCACGGATTGGTTTTGCGTGGATGATTCCCGGCAACGACAAAGTTGTGCTTCGGGGTGGCTACGGCGTTTCGCACACGCATACTACCGGGGAGGCGTTTCTCCAAACGGTCTCCAACCAACCCTGGGGCCTGATTCGCGAGCAATTGGGAACGGACCCGACGGTGACCTTCGCCAATCCGTTCGCCTTCCCCGGGCAGCCTTCCACGCTGCCTGCTTTCACGCCTTACTCGCCTGGCAGCGCGCTGAGTCCATTTACCTTTAATAACCACTGGCGGCCCGGGATGCTTCAACGCTACAGCCTGAATCTGCAGACCGAACTCCGCAAAGACATGATGCTGGAAATTGGCTACATTGGGACGAGAGGCTTGCATCTGACGCAGCAGGTTCTGCCAGATCAGGCTCTCGATGCCAGCCCATCGAATCCCATTCGGGGCCAGACCGACAATACGCTCGCCAATTTGTATCAACGGGTTCCCGTACAGGGCTTCGGCATCTCAACCTGGAGGCAAATCAACTCGGAGGGCGCATCCTGGTACAACGGGCTGGAAGCGAGCCTGACTAAACGTTTCAGTCACGGAGTGCAGCTCCTGGCCTCGTATACATGGGCGAAGGAACTTTCCACCGACTTCTCTTCCTCGACTTCACCAAACGGGGGCGAGTCGATCGGTAACCAGTACCTTCAAAGTGCGCGCTACGGGCCCGATTTATTCGTTCGTCCGCAACGTTTTGTCGCCAGCTACGTCTATGCGCCGCCCTACTTCGAGCATAGGGGCGCTCTGTTACGGAACACATTGAGTGGGTGGAAGATTGCCGGGGTGACAACCATTCAGAACGGGCACCCGCTAGCAGTTCAGAATACGAATGCTTTCAATCTCTACGGCATTAACGGTACCGATGATGACTTCGCCCAACTGGCTCCGAACTGTACGGTGTCGCAGGTGAGCAGTTCCGGCTCGGTTCAGAGCAAAATCAACCACTTCATCAATCAAAGCTGCTTTGAGAACGTGGCGACAGGTCAGCCGACGCCCTACCCGGTCATAAGCTCAGACGGCGGCACGGCATTTGGAAACACCCGCCCGGGCATTCTCCGGGGTCCCGGACAGAACAATACCGACCTGTCCCTGATCAAGAATTTTTCGCCCCGGTGGCCGAATGAGAATGCAGCCGTGGAGTTTCGCGCGGAATTGTTTAATGCTTTCAACCACCCGCAATTCTCCGATCCAGGCTACGCCGTCGATGGAGCCAGCTTCGGAGCAATTACTACCGCCGCTGTCGCTCCAAGAATCGCTCAATTTGCCTTGAAGCTGTCATTTTGAAACTCAACGAAATCAAAAGGGGCCCTGTGCCTTGGGGCCCCAAGCAAATCAGAACAGATCAACCGCCTGCTCGATGAATTGAAGACGATCGTCTAACGCTGTGGCATCGGCCTGCGGCTGGAGTGAGTAACTTGCGATCAAAAAATGATTGGGGGGTAAATAACTATGAAACTTACACGCGGCGGTTTCCTGAAAAGCATGGCTGGCCTTACATTCGCAGGACTGCCATGGCCAAAAACCGGCTTCCTGCTCTCCGCACAAGCTGTAACGGGACAGCCCGTACGGAGCACACAAATTCAAGATGTTGAAATCTATCCCTATAACGTGTCCATGATAGAACCCTTTCGCGTTGCCTTGGGCACGATCTCATCCGCGGAAAACGTTCTGGTGCGGTTGAGAACCCGCGAGGGAGTCGTGGGCTGGGGCGAAGCGGGCCCCTATTCGCCGGTTACGGGAGAAACACAGGCTGTCGACCTGGCAGTAGGAAAGGATCTCGCCAATTTTGTTCGCGGACGTGATCCTTTTGCTCTGAGCGCGATCGTATCGGATATGGACGGATTCACTCCGTCCAACACCAGCATGAAAGCGGCGCTGGAAATGGCAGTCTGGGATATCTGCGGCAAACTCGCGGGGCAGCCGGTGTACAAACTGCTCGGAGGCTATCGTGACTCTTTCGAAACCGACATCACCATCGGAATGGGTACGCCGGAGGAGATGGCGAAGAAGGCGACCAAGTACGTCCAGGATGGGTTCAAAACGCTGAAGGTCAAACTCGGAGATGGACCCGAGCCGGACACACAGCGCATGAAAGCAATCCGTGAGGCTATCGGCTACAGTATTAAAGTTCGCACCGATGCCAACCAGGGATGGACCGCTGCCGAGACCGTCCGCGCGCTGCGGATGATGGAGAAATACCAGATGCAAATATGCGAGCAGCCGGTTCCTTACTGGGATGTGGAGGGCCTGAAATTCGCCCGGGATAACTCGCCCACGCCGATTATGGCGGATGAGTCCGTGCACTCGCCGCACGACGCATTTGCAGTTGTCCGTGCAAACGCCGTGGATTGCATCAACATAAAACTGATGAAGTCGGGGGGCCTACTGCGGGGCGTGCAAATCGCTACGGTGGCCGCCAGCGCCGGAGTCACCTGTATGGTTGGCTGCATGGAGGAGACCCGCCTGGCCTTGACGGCCGGCGCTCACCTGGTCGCCTCGCAGAAGAATATCGTTTACGCGGACCTGGATGGGTTCCTGGAGCTTTCGGTTGATCCCGTGATTGGCGGGATGCAATTGAAGAATGGAATCGTGACCCTGCCAAACACGCCCGGACTAGGATTGGACATCGATCCTGCATTCTTCAACAAGCTTCACCGTATTTGATTAGGAGTGAAACACGGGGCCGTTGCTGGCTCCGGCCGCGCGGAGCCAGCAAGCCTGTTCCCTGGGTTTTATCCACACTCGACAAACGGTATTGGAGGCGGCAGCGGCAAATCGAAAATGTGCACGCTGTCTCATTAGTAAATCGACTTCCATCCTCTTCTTATATAGGAGCAAACTGATGATCCTCAACCAGATCCTCTCTAAACACCATGCACGAGGAGCCCTGACGATACTCACAGGCCTGCTGCTTCTGGTGGCATTGTTCTGCACCGGGTGGGCGCAGCCATCGAGTCCTTCTTCTCCGGCCGTGAAGGCTTCAGCGCCAGCAGTCGTTGCGCCAGCCCAGCCGGCTACCACACACGAGTTGACTGCGGTCGATCTCGATGCTTTTATCGATGGCCTGGTGCCCGCTCAGATTGAACGGGAAGATATCGCCGGCGCCGTGATTGCGGTGGTCAAAGACGGACAAGTCATTTTTGCCAAAGGCTACGGGTACTCTGACATGGCCAAGCGCACGCCCGTAACCCCGGACAGTACGCTGTTCCGTCCTGGCTCAATTTCGAAGCTCTTTACCTGGACGTCGGTGATGCAACTCGTCGAGCAAGGCAAGCTCGATCTGAACCGGGACGTCAACGATTACCTGGATTTCAAGATTCCTCCTGCGTTCGGAAAGCCCATCACCCTGGGGAACATTATGACGCACACCTCGGGCTTCGAAGAAACTGGTAAGGACCTGTTCGTTAAGGACGCACAACATATGGGCAGCCTGGAGTATTACGTCAAGAATCACATTCCAGAGCGCATCTTTCCTCCCGGTGAGGTTCCTGCCTATTCGAACTACGCGACCGCAGTCGCGGGCTATATCGTGCAGCGCGTTTCCGGTAAGCCTTTCGAACAATATGTTTCCGAAAATATTTTCATTCCCCTGGAGATGAAGCGGTCCACGTTTGTTCAACCTCTGCCCGAGGAACTGAAGCCGCTGATGTCCAACGGCTATGCACGGGCCTCCTCAGAACCCAAACCGTTCGAATTCGTCGAAGCGTTTCCCGCAGGCAGCCTCTCCACCACTGGGCGGGACATGTCTAACTTCATGATCGCCCATCTGCAGAACGGACAATTTGGGAGTGTGCAGATTCTGCGCCCGGAAACCGCCATCCTTATGCACTCCCGGCTCTTCGATGCGGACGACCGTTTGAGTGGGATGGCGCACGGCTTTTATGAGGAATCCGCAAACGGACACCGCATCATTGGCCACGCCGGCGATACCGAGGCTTTCCACAGCGACTTGCACCTGATTCTCGATTCCAATGTAGGTTTTTTTGTTTCTTACAACAGTGCGGGAAAAGGCGAGATTAGCCCGCGTACGGTTCTCTTCAAAAAGTTTCTGGACCGGTATTTCCCTTACACCGAGCCCCCTCCGGGCAAAATTGAAAATGCCAAAGCGGACGCGGCCAGCGTTGCCGGGCTTTACATAAGCAGCCGCCGTTTTGAAAATTCATTCCTGAAGTTAACTTCCCTGCTCGGTCAAAATAAAGTCTCCGAGAATTCCGACGGGACCATCAGCATAGATCCTTTCAAAGGGACCAATGGTCAACTCTTGAAGTTCGAAGAGATCAGCCCGCTGCTCTATCGCGAAGTCCATGGACGGGCGCACGTTGGCTTCAAGCGGGATGGGAGTGGGCGGTTGCAGTTTGAGTTGGATTGGCCGTTCTTCGTTTTCCAGAGGGTTGGCTTTTGGGAAAACAAGTACTTCAATTACACCCTTGCGATTTTCGGCTTGATCATGGTCGTGCTGACGGTTTTGCTGTGGCCAGTCGGAGCGCTGATTCGCAAACACTATGGCCGTCCACTGGACTTAAATCCTCTGGAGCGCAAACTGCGGCTGGGTGTGCGGTTGGTCTGCATCCTCTTCATCTGTTTCTTCGGAGGTTGGCTGGTGGTTCTGGCAACAGCCCTGGAATCAATCAGCGCGATTAATGCCCTCGCTCCCTGGATCATCTGTTTTGGAATCCTCGGTGTGTTGTGCGTTGTTGGCTCGCTTCTCGTGTGCCTGAACGCACTTCGAAGCTGGAGCACGCCCAACCGGTGGATCTGGACCAAAATACACGACACGGTACTGGCGCTTGGCTGCCTGAGCCTGGTCTGGTTCGCGCTCACCTGGAATCTCATGAACTTCAACATCCACTACTGAGCCTGACTTCGGAGGTCGTGCGTGGCCGACAATGCGCGGTTTGGTCTGGTTCGTGCTGAACTGGAACAGATTGCGTCTGCGTCAGAACTACTTACGCGAATGCATTGCGTCACGACGTCTAAAGCCTGTAACCGAAACCCGCGGACAGGCAGGAGGATCCTGATGAAACTCGACCGCACACTGGCTGCGCTTGCCCTGTGCATTCTTTTCACTGCAACAGCGTTCGCACAGATCGGTCCACCGGCTGATCTCGATGCGTGGGTTGCTCGCTCCATGCAGACCTTTGGAGTGCCTGGCCTGTCGGTGGCGATTGTGAAGGACGGCAAGGTGGTGGTTGCAAAAGGCTACGGCGTGCGCAAACTGGGCGAAGCTACTCCGGTGGACGAGAACACGTTGTTCGGCATTGGCTCCAACACCAAAGCGTTTACCGTCGCGTGTCTGGCCATGCTGGTGGACGAAGGAAAGATCGCGTGGGATGATCCCGTGTATCAGCGCCTGCCCGCTTTCCAGATGTACGACCCTTACGTCTCGCACGAAATGACCATCCGCGATTTGCTCACCCACCGCAGCGGAATGGGATTGGGGGAAGGCGACTTGCTGTTCTTTCCCCATACAACATATACGCGCGAGGATGTTATTCACCAACTGCGCTACATGAAGCCGGCGTCGAGTTTCCGCAGCCGGTTTGCCTATGACAATCTGCTCTACATGACAGCCGGTCAGATCGTCCCGGCTGTGACTGGCACATCATGGGACGACTTCGTGCGCCAGCGCATCTTCACGCCGCTCGGCATGAGCCACAGCAACGTCAGCACTGCCGCTTTCCGGCCAGGAGAGAATGTAGCCTATCCGCACTCGAAGGTAGATGGCAAGTTGCAGGTGGTCCCGTTCGAGAACCTCGACAACGCAGGTCCGGCAGGCTCGATCAATTCCTCCGCCGCAGACATGGCGAAGTGGGTGCTATTGCAACTCAACCGGGGTAAATTGCTCGACCGCGAGGGACGCCTGTTCAGTGAAGCGCGGTCGCAGGAAATGTGGACGCCGCAGACCATCCTTCCGATTGCCGATCCTCCTCCGCCGCTGGCCGCCCTGAAGCCCGATTTCGCGGACTATGCGCTGGGTTGGATGGTGCGCGACTATCGCGGGCGCAAGCTGGTTGCTCACACCGGAGGAGTTATCGGATTTGTGTCGCGTGTCATGCTGGTGCCGCGGGAGAATCTCGGCGTCGTCATCCTGACCAACGCGATGGAGGGCGGCGCGTTCGACTCGATTCTCTACCACGTGCTCGACCAGTACTTGCAATTGCCGCCCACGGACTGGATTGCAGCCTATAAGACAGCGAACGACCTGCGAGAGAAAAATGCCAAAGCGGTGGAGGAGCAGCAGAACACGGCACACAACGCCGCTTCACACTCTTCGCTCCCAGTGGAGAAGTATGCCGGGACCTACGAGGATGCCTGGTACGGCACGGCCACGATGCGCATGGAAAACGGGCACCTTGTACTCAGCTTTGACCACACTCCGGAAATGGTGGGCGATTTGGAGCACTGGCAATACGACACCTTCCAGGCGCACTGGCGTGTACGCACTATCGAAGATGCTTTTGTGACCTTTTCCCTGAAACCGGACGGCGCGATCGATCGATTCACCATGGCGCCGGTATCGCCGCTGGCTGACTTCAGCTTCGACTACCAGGATCTGGATTTTCATCCGTTGCACAAGGCGGAAGCGCCCACAACAAAATAATGGATTTCGATCGGGAGAAATAATGATTTCTAACCAGATCCTTTCTGGCCGCCATGCACGTGGATATCTGACGACACTCACGGTCCCGCTGCTCCTGGTGCCATTGGTCTGCATCGGGATGTGGGCGCAGCCATCGCATCCGGCGTCTCCACCCGTGAAGCCGTCAGCGCCAGCAGCGGTTGCGCCAGCCCGGTCGGCTACCGCCCACGAGTTGACCGCGGCCGACCTCGAAGCTTTTCTCGACGGCTTCGTACCTTACGCACTGAAGAATGCCGACATCGCCGGCCTCACATTGGCAGTCGTGAAAGATGGCCAGATCCTGTTCGAGAAAGGCTATGGATACGCCGATGTGAAGACGAAGCGGGCCATGGATCCGGATCTCACGCTGGTTCGCCCAGGTTCGACTTCAAAGCTTTTCACCTGGACCGCGGTCATGCAACTGGTCGAACAGGGCAAAATTGATCTCGACCGCGATATCAATGACTACCTGGACTTCAAGGTAAACAGCAGTTTTTCGAAGCCGATCACCATGCGCAATCTGATGACGCACCGCGCCGGTTTCGAAGAGGGCATTAAGTCGATCCTGGCGTACGACCCGAAGCAGGTCATCACGACGGAAGCCTATCTCAAGCGTCATCAGCGCCCGACGTTGTTTCCCCCGGGAGAAGTTCCCGCCTACTCCAACTACGGCGCTGCTCTCGCCGGCTACATTGTCCAGCGCGTGTCCGGTGAGCCTTTTGAGAGTTACGTCGAACGCCACATCTACGCGCCTCTGGGCATGACCCGTTCGACCTTCCAGCAGCCCGTGCCAGAGCGGCTCAGGGCAGACCAGTCGGAGGGCTACATGACCGCATCCGAGCCGCCCCGGCCGTTCGAGTACATCATCACCGCGCCCGCAGGCAGCATGAGCACCACGGCCGATGACATGGCGAAGTTCATGATCGCCTACCTGCAAGAAGGCCGTTATCAGGAGAATCGCATCCTGAAGCCGGAGACCGTGCGCCTGATGTTCGAACCCGCCGTCCACCAGATCGATGACATCGATGTCATGGGGCTGGGATTTTTCGAGGAAAACCGCAATGGCCATCGCATTCGCGGGCATGGCGGCGACAGCATCGTCTTCCACACCGAATGTGATTTGTTCATTGACGACGGCGTTGGCATCTTCTTTTCACTCAATAGCCGCGGCGAAAACAACGCCGTCTATGGAATCAGGCAAGGGCTGTTCGATGCTTTTGCGGATCGCTACTTTCCAGGCAGCGGGCAACAATCGGCGATTCCAGCCAGCTCTGTCGTGACGAACGCAAAAGAACATGCTCAGCTCATCGCCGGGAGATATCAAAGCTCGCGGAGAGTCGAGTCTGCGTTCATCAGCGTACTTTATCTGCTCAGCCAGACGGTAATCAGCACCAATGACGATGGCACAATCAATGTGCCTACATTCCCCACGAATAAGCCGAAACGCTACTATGAGGTTTCTCCTTTCGTCTGGACCGAGGAGGGTGGTCAACGCAAAGTTGCCCTGGCCGGAGAAGGCAGCAACCGAGCCGTTTACAGCAGCGACGACCCAAGCTCGATCTTGCAGCCGGTGCCCGCGTGGAAATCGGCCATCTGGAATCTCTCGTTACTCTGTGGATCAATCGCGATACTGCTGATCGTGGTGATTCTGTGGCCGGTCTCGGCGTTGTTGCGCTGGAAGTATCGCCAGCCTTCAACCCTCGCAGGAAAAGAGTTGCTGGGTACCAGAGTTCTTCGCGTCGCTGCACTGATTGATGTTGTCTACCTTTTGGCTTGGATTTTCGCTATATCCCCGATTTTGAACAACCACATCGAGGCGTACAACGACAGCTTCGACCTGTACCTTCGGCTGTTGCAAGTCGGAGGTCTTCTGGTGATTGCCGCTGCCGTGGCGGGCATCTGGGCTGCATGTCAGAAAAGCCAAAATTGGACTGCCGCGGTTTGGCATGTTCTGAGCGCCGGTGCTTTGGTTGGCATAGTTTGGATCGCGGTCATCACGAAGCTGATCAGCTTCAACCTGAACTATTAGCAAACGGCGAGCGAACCGGCGCTGCACGCATGTGCCTGTAGCTGAAATGCGGTGAACGTTCGCGGTGGCCTCAGAGGGGAGCAATCGCGAGAGCACGGACCCAGCCGTGTACCGATGAGAGCAGCGTCTGGCTAGCCTCTGCGTTTATTTCGGGCGTCGTTCAACGCTGGGGAGGGGTGGCCTCATGGCACGCTCTTTGTCCGGGCGCTCGCCGGGCTCGGTTGGTGGTTCGAAACCTTTCTTCGCACTGGAACCTGGGTTCCTGGCCTCGGCAGTCGCGCTTGCTCCATCGTCATCATGAAGAACAACGTTAAGGAGTGAACTGCGGACGTGTAAATTATCTCCTACGTCGTAATTGATAAATCCCATTTTCCTGAACCGGTTCATGAAGAAGCTGACCCGCGACCGGGTCGTCCCCACCATTTCTGCAAGGGTCTCCTGACTTAGTCTTGGCACCGACATTTCGGACACGCCTTCGGTACCGAATTGCGCCATCAGCAGAAGAACCCGCGCCAGCCGCTTTTCGCTGGAGTTGAAAAGTTGATCGACCAGATCATCCTGATACCGGATGTTTCGCTTCAGCAAATACCTGAGAAACATGGCCGACAATTTTGGCTCCAGACTCATTCCAAGCATCATCGCCTTCTTCTCGATATGCAGAAGGGCGCAGTCTGTCATTGCGGTTGCAGATGACATGCGTAGAAGCTGACCGGAAAGACCACCCTCGCCAAAAAAATCTCCTACGCTCAAAATCCCCAGAGTTGCTTCTTTCCCGCGTTCCGATACAACGCTCAGCCGCACCTTCCCCGTTTGGATATAGAAGAGGCCGTCTGACGGTTCGCCTTGAGCGAAGATCGTGCTTTTCCTCTGAAAAGATTGCTTGTCCCTACCCTTCCCAATGGTGGAAAGAAAGGCGTGGGGACTAAAATCATGTTTTTTCTTCGCGATCGGGATATGCGCTGGCACAGGGACCATCCTGACAGGTGGAGATGCCACCACAGTTAACTATGCGGGAAAGGATAGGTTTCCGCTGGTCACTAATGCTCACAATGGATGATTCATAGGAACTCCTTTGCTTGCACCGCCGCTCTGGCATGATCCTCGTGGTAGTGAAGATGGGAACAACTGGCGGATGGAACCGGATGGAAGCAACCGTAACCTCAGCCTAATAGTCTCGAAACAGCAGCTCTTCAAGAGCCATCCGTCGGACCTGCCAAAAGTCGAGCTCCTGTTCATTCACATGCAGTTTGCAATCGCCGTCGTCGTTAAAGGTCAGGGTCACATCGAACATCGGCTTGCCTTTATCATCGCGCACTGAAATTGCGTGCTCGGTCAGGCTGAATATTACTGACTTGCGCACATCTTTGGCTTCCAGAAGAACCGTAAAGCCGCCGCCATTCTCCACCAGCGAGAACTTATAAGGGGAATTATTGGGGCGCTGGGCGTTGCGAGATTTGACGTCCTCTTCAACTTGTAATCTGAGTTTCTTGAATACATTCGGTAGAGAGCATGAAGAACGCTCAGTTACCCAGTCGAACGTCGACTTATCCTTCTCCACTTTGTCGTTCACGCCTTCACCTCCAAATGTCGCCCACTCTCGAATGGCTCTGCACGGCTCGCGATGCATTGCTCGGCCTTGCCCCGCTCATTATAGAGCCGCACTGCCGCCCGCCCGGGCAGCTCAGCCGGAGCGACCGTAGAGCTGCTCAGCTCTTATTGGAAGCAACACTACTTGGAAGCAACACTACGAGCGTGTAAATTCCCAGGGTTGTGCCGAGGGGAATATTGGAGAGCGATAAAAATCCGGCAAGGAGGGCGAGGGCGCGGCCTGATCGCTGTCCTGCAAGCAGAGCCAATCCAGCGATGAGCCCTAGAATGCCGCAGACCACCGACAAAACTATCATTACTGTGTAAAGGAAATGAAAAATACCCAGCAGCGTAAACGGGTCAGGCACGCGGTTGAGCAGAGCGCCGAACATTAAGGCAGCGACCCTGCCATAGACGACCAGGCAGACCGCCATGATCAGGCGAATAACTCCGTAAACTATCCAACAGCTTCCCAAGGTTCGGATGTGACCACTTAGGCTCTGGGCAACCGGATCGTCCGAGGACATGACTGCCTCCTGGCTTGACTTGGCAAAGTCTATCATCGACGTGGCGCGAGGTCTGGCGGCCCTATTTCTTCGCGCAACAACTCCTCTTTCTGGTACGCTGCATACCTATGCGCCTCCAACATAGCCTGTTTTTCTTAGTCGCCGTAGCCGGTTCCCTCTTCGCCCAAAACGTCAAACCAGTTGCCGACCGTCTCGCCGCCCAGAACGCCCTTTTCGAAGAGCAGTACGAGACCGATCTCCGCAACTTTCCGCAGCGCGCCACCGCCTACGGCGACTACCGCTACAACGACAAGCTTGCCGAGTACTCGCTCGTTGCCATCGCCCAGCGCCACCAGACCGACGAGGCCTTCCTGGCCCGGCTTGAAGCCATTCCGAGTACTGGCTTCTCCGACCAGGACCAACTCTCGCACGATCTCCTGGTTCGTGTCCTCCAGCAGCGCATCGCCGACTTCGGCCTCAAAGAGTACGAGATGCCAATCAATCAGCAGAATGGCGTCCATACCGATCTCGCGGATCTGCCGCTGTCCGTCCCGCTCGACTCCGTCAAGCACTACGAGGACTACATCGCCCGTCTTCACCAGATCCCTCGCGTCCTCAACCAGACCACCGAAGTCCTTCGCGCCGGCATGAAGGACAAGCTCATGCCCGTCCGGTTCCTGATTGAGAAACTCCCCGTGCAGTGTCAGGGCATAATTGACGCCGACCCTTTTCTGATCCCAACCAAGAAGTATCCTGCGGACATCTCTCCTGAAGACCAGAAACGCTTGACCCAGCAGATCACTGACGCCATCAACACCGACGTCATCCCGGCCTACAAGACTTT
>JBEKIB010000063.1:0-27062 GCA_050011975.1 Terriglobales bacterium
GCGGCCGGCGTCGCCACCTCGGACGGCTCAACGGCTCTTTGGGGCCAAAACCTGACTCCTCTGTATGGCAAGACCCTGGCGTTCGGCGGCGGCGGTTACTCAGTTACACTGCCGACGAGCCAGGCAAACGTGAACTCCCTTGGCATCAGTGATCCAACCGTTGTCGTCATCTTTTGCCTAAGCTGCCATGACGGCAACCTGGCAATCGTCGCCATGATGCATGGCACCACGGTTGAAACCCTGCCAATCGTTGGCGGAAATGCTCCGACCCTCCTCGGCAACGACGGATCGTCCGCGGGCAACTATGCCAACGACCCCCCGGTGGGACCCACGGCAATTATTGCCTGCGGCACCACGTACACCTGGGACTGCAGCATCTCGTCGAGCGGCAAGGTTCTGATGACCGGCACCAATTCGGCGGCGTTCGTCCTGAACTATGGCTTCGCGGTCAGCCCGTCCGTGATCGGCGGCACCACGCCGGTAGTCACCTGCACGACCTGCCACAATCAGCACTTTGAAAATGTCTACAATGGCACGATGGTCGGCGAGACGTGCGCCGTCCAGACCATGTTCTTCCTGCGCGGCTACTACCAACCGCAAACCGGCGGCAACAATGCGGCACAATTCTGCCGTCAGTGCCACGGTGGCAATTCGAACGAAATGGCCGGCCAGTTGAACGTACCAACCACCTAGCCTTGGAATTTAACTAGCCGAAGGCTGGCGCCAAGCGAGATCCCGGCAAGTGTCCGTTAGGGTGTCCTATGACTGTCGAATGAGGTAACTTTGCGTGATCTTAGGTGAGCGAAGGCGAGCATAAGTCATTGAGGTTGCGCCGCACCGCGTCGTGATGAAGATTTTCGAAAGGTCACCTAATATTCCGCCGGAGGCATTGAATCATTGAGTGATTGAGGCATTGAATCATTTAAAAGTCAAAGGCTTCGTTTTTTAATGTCTCAATGCCTCAATGATTGAATGCCTCAATGGTTTTCTAGGCCTTGGCTGGCGCCGGGGCTGGCGCTTCTTCCTTGCGGTTATCCTTGACCCACTTGTGGCGCTGCGCGCGCAGTTTCAGGAAGGTTCGCGCCTCTTTGTACAAGCGCTTGCGTTCGGAGTTGTCAAACATGGCTTTCCGCAAAATGCGGTACGCCGCCTTGGGACGGAAATAATAGGCGTCGTAGAAGTGATGGACCGCCTCAAGAATTTCCGCGGCGGGCAGGCCGGGATACTCGATCTGCACCATCTGGTGTCCGCCATCGTCGACCATTTTTGTGTCGCTGGTCATAAAGCCATTTTTCATCGCGAATTCGTGCAGTTCAGTTCCAGGATAAGCGTGTGCCACCGAGACCTGGATCGTCTCCACGTCGAGTTCCTTGGCGAAGTTGATGGTGTTCTTGATGGTCTCGCGACTTTCTCCCGGCAGGCCGAGGATGAAATCTCCGTGCACCACCAGTCCCAGCTTGTGGCAATCCTTGGTGAACTGGCGGGCGCGTTCGACGGTCGCGCCTTTTTTGATGTTCTTCAGAATCTGCTGATCGCCCGATTCGTAGCCCACAATCAAAAGCCGGCATCCAGCCTCTTTCATGGCCTTGAGGGTTTCGAAGTCAGTGGTGACTCGCGAGGTGCACGACCAGGTCAGGCCCAGCGGTTTCAACTTTGAGCACAACTCGATGGTGCGGGCCTTCTGGAGGTTGAAAGTATCGTCGTCGAAGAAAAATTCCTTCACGTACGGCCAGTAATCCTTCGCCTTGTCCATTTCACGCGCCACGTCGTCGGTGGAGCGTTTGCGCCAGGGGTGTCCGCTGAGGGTCTGGGGCCAGAGGCAGAAGGTGCACTGCGCCGGGCATCCGCGCGTCGTGTACAGGGACACAAAGGGGTGGAGCAGGAAAGGCACGTTGTAGCGGCGGACATCGAGGTCGCGCCGGTAAACCTCGGTCACATGGGGCAGGGCGTCAAGATTCTCAATGGTCGGCCGGTCGGGATTATGCACGACGTGGCCATTCTTGCGATAGGAAATGCCGAGAACGTCTTCGATCGGCTTGCCCTGGGCGTATTCGACGATGGAGTAGTCGAATTCCTTGCGGCAGGCGACGTCAATCACTTTCGCTTCCATCAGAGACTTCTCGGGCAGCACGCTGACGTGGGGTCCGACGAATGCGATCTTGATGTGAGGATTGCTGTCTTTGATGGCCTCGGCTATGCGCACGTCGCCGGGAAATCCCGGAGTGCTGGTGAACAGGACGAGCAGTTCGTAATCCTGACAGGTGCGGATCGTTTCTTCCGCCGTGATGTGATGAGGCGGGGCGTCGAGCAAGCGCGCGCCTTCGAGCATGCCGGTGGGATAGGCGAGCCAGACCGGATACCAGTATGATTCAATCTCGCGCGTGGCGGGCCAGCGCGAACCTGCGCCCCCATCGAAATTCTCAAACGAAGGCGGATTCAAGAACAGTGTTTTTAATGGCATATTGTGAGTCTCTATTTTAGCATTCTTACGGGCGCAGACACCCCAGCTGACGCTACCATTCAGGTACGTGCTGAACCTGCGCCGAAAACGCGGAAACCTTTGTCTAAGTGTGCCTTAGCGGGGCTCAAACGGCAAAAGAAGCTCGTCGAACGTCGTTTCTGCGCATTAAGGCGCGAGAATCGGGTACCGGTTGGATGAGCTGATTTGCAATAGTCTGAACTCGACCTTGCGGACAGCCTTAGCAAGGCCCCATCTGTCGACTAGAAGCAATATTCCGCCACCCCCCAGCATCCCGTTTTGACCGAGGCGCCAACTGACGGGGTAGATGCGGGGTCCTGAGTGTAAACGGGATGTTACAACAGTTCATTTGCTGCAACTCTTAAACAACTCTCGATAGTCCTCAGCGTGGAAAACACTATCCTGCCAAGCAGCGGGTGCAATATCACCGGGAGTCTTGCACCCCCGGATGCTGTTCAGACAGTCTAAGCGGATGTCAAACGCCCGTTGGATAAAGTCTTGGTTCGCGTCAGGCGACACATCGACCAGCAGGGCCCCGGTGCGCATTTCGCGGTGCGGCAGGTATCCCAGGTGCGTTGCTACACCCGGACGTGCGCAAGGATCGAAAAGACGACCATCCTTTCGTACACTGATGGAAACAGTTCCGGACTGATGGTACTGTCCATCATCAATTCCCACCGCTTTCTCAAGCACGCTGCCGTTTGCGTCAAAACTGACCCGAGCAATGACGCCCCACCAGTTTGATAGCGTGAGTTTCGGAGGTAGCCTGCGCGGCTGTGCAAAGAAGTCCACGAACGGTAAATTACTCAGGCTTTTGTAACAGCCCCACTTAGGAACACAGCGCAGATTGCTAAATTGCGCCTGTCGTTGTCTCGGGATTGGTGCTCCAATCTGCAATTCCTCGACTGCTTTGACCAATCGTCGAGCACGCCTCAGTTGCAGGAATCCGTAGAGAGAGAGCGTCAAGTAAGCGGCAATCACAATCAGTGCGATTCCAATCAATACACGTCGCATCGCTTGTCGCGTCTCCCCCTACTCCCCAGATAGTAGACACCTTCCGAGAGAAAGTGTTCCAGTGTTGTTTGTAACTGTCGAAACCAGGCGTTAGCGCTCAAAATCCCTGCCAAGGGTCAGCCCGACGATAGCGAACCCGTCCGACAGCACGTGTTGAAAGCTCAAGTCTTGGCTCGTACAGCTGATATGTGCGTTACTTAGAGGTGGGATTCGGGAGCGCCCAGTTCTCCAGGTCTCCGGTGGCCCGCAACAGGTTCATACGGACGCGCTGATACTCAAAATCGGCATCCTGGAAAAGCAGATAGCGTTCGGCGGCTTGCACCCGGGCATCGGCTAATTCGTGCAAGGTGCCAGTCTTGGCGTCGATTCGGGTTTGGGCCGCTTCAAGGCCCGACTGCGCCAGTTGATATTCCAACTGTGCCACCTCGCGGGCAGCCTCGAGTTGCTCGGCGACGCGCTGGAGTCTTAACGTTTCCTCCGCCACCTGATTGCGAGCCGCTTCGGCTTGCTTTTTTGCCTTGAGAGCCTCGGCCTCAGCCGCGCTGGCTCGGGCGCGCTGGCTGGCATTGAACAGCGGAATGCGCAGGGCAAGGCCGATGGTGGCGTTGTCCTGCTGGAAGGTGTTCGGCGGAAAGTACTTGGCATAGTGATTGAAGGTGGAGAACCGCGCATACTGGGCGGAGAAATCAATTGACGGCAACAAAGAGCGATGCTCAGCCAAAGCCCGCATCGATTCCGCCAGCGAATGTTGCTCGGCAATCTTGATGGCGGGGCTGGAGGCAATCGCTTTCTCCGAAAGATCTTCTTCCGCAGCGACGGGCGGCAAGGCCGGAATGGTTTCGGGCTCAATTTCAATGGAAGAAACCGGCAGACCGGTCAGCGTCGAAAGATGGCGCCGAAGGACGTCGGCGGAGCCACGCGCCTCGGCCCGGTGCAGGCGTACGCGCGCCGCGGTGAGCTTGGCTTTATTTAAGTCCACGGCGCTGTCCACACCTTCCTGCAAGCGCTCGGAGACTGCTTGTTCCATTTGCTGCGCCTGGGCCTCGTCCTGCTGCAAACGTACAAGTCGCGCCTCCCACTTCGCCAGCTCAGCGTAGGTCAAGGCGACGTCCTGAATGATGGCGTTGCGCTGATCTTTTTCCTGAAACTCGGCAGCGTGCCACTCCCTTTTCGCCGCACCCAGGAACTGGCGCTGCGCCGGGTTGAAGATCGAACTTTGGGCGACAGCATTTACCAGTGCCGGCGCCGACCCTTCTATGCTGAGGGGGTATCCATAGGTCCAGCCGAGGCCCGAACCGAGAATCAGTTGGGGCACGAAGTTGTTGCGGATTTCGCGGTAGGAGGCGAAGGCGCGCTGCACGTCGGCGTCCGCAATCGCCGAGCCCGTGCTGTGCGTGAGCGCGAGCCGAATGGCACGTTCGAGAGGCAGCGGTTCAGCCTGGCCGCGGGTTGTGAAAATCAGTACGGCTGCAAGTAAGGCGAACAGATTTGCGCAGTGCAAGCGCGGTAATGGGAGGCTCATCTCGTCACCTTCATCTCGTCACCCGTGGGTCAAGCACGCATGGATCGGCACAAATGGAGCAGCACAATATGGAGCAGAGCACGGCTCCGCTGCGACGCACAAATTGTAGTGCGCCAGGCGCAAGCCGGGCAGTAACTTTTGAAGTTATTTGGGATGCCACCAGGTGCGGGAGGAATCTCGCCATCCTCAGTGGGCAACGCGGTTGAGTGCTTGCTGGGCCAAGCCGAAGTTTCGGACCAATGACAGGGAAGCACGGTACTCCTGCGCCGCGCCTGCTTTGTCTCCTTGATTTTCCAGCAGCAGGCCCAGCTGATAGTGGGCCTTGAAGGCGGGCGCTGCCTCTACCGGGCCAGAGGCGAGATAGCGATGCAGCAGTTCGATGGCGAAGGGATAGTTTCGATCGGCGCGATAGAGCATCTGGGACGCCTCCACCAGAACATCGAGTTTGGGCATCGGCGACTGGCTGAGCTTGACGATGGCTTGCTCCATTTCGTCGAAGCGTTTCTGGCGCCGGAGAAAAAGAGCAAGGTTGAGCCACGCTTCCGCGTCACCTTTACTGAGGTCGATGTACTGGTGATATTCCCGTTCGGCGGTGGCGGCGTCTTTTTTCTGTTCGGCGATGCGCGCGTAAACCCAGTGTTCTCGGGCGGGATTCATGGCGGCAATGGACTGCGCCTGCTCGCGGGCCTTCTGTTCTCCGCCGCCCACAATGCCCGGCGCTGCCAGATAGAACTCCGCCAGATCGAGCCGGGCATCGACGTCCTTCGGATTCAGTTGCACCGCGCGCTCGAATTCTTCGCGGACCTTTCCGGCCAGGACCGCGGCAACCACAAAATTTGCGCGATCCGCCTTTTCGCCGTACACGCGACCCAGCCACAGATGGAAACGGCTATTGTCCGGATCGAGCGCGACCGCTTTCCTGCACGACGATTCCGCGCGATCCCAATCTTCGAGCGCGAAGTAAGCACGGCAGAGCAGGTTAGACGATTCCGCATCCGCCGGAGCCGAAGAGAGACGTTCATTCAACTCGGTGATGGCTTCATCGATGCGGCCGGCCGCCAGCTTGTCCTGGGCAGAGTCCGCCACGCTAGCGAGCATCGCGACACTCAGCATGAGCAAGATGAGCAAGATTCTGGAAGCGCGCGTGATCATCTAAAACTTGACCTTCGTGAGGTCGCCAATTGGTTTGCCGTTCCACGAACTGATTGCAACCACGTCCTTGGCAGAGAGGCCGCGGGTTATTTCGACCTGCGTGAGATTGGAAAGGGAAGTCTCCACATCCCGGCGTTTGAGTTCGTGGCCGGCAACCAGCAGGACATAAGGCTTGTGGTCGTCAGTGCGGATAGCCTCTCGCGGTACCACCAGCACATTATCGTGCTCGGCAGTGACGATCCCGACTCCGACGTTAATATTGGGCAAGAGTTTCAAATCCTTGTTATCTACGATGCTGGTGGTCTCACCGACGTTGCGCGAACCGTGCAATTTCACGGTCGATGGAACGTCCGTTACGGTGGCTCGCCAGATGCGTCCAGGGACGGCGTCCCACGTAATCTGAATCGGATCTCCCGCAGCCAGCCGGGCGACGTCGGGTTCGTCGACGAAAGCGCGGACCAGCACTTTTCGCAAATCCGCCACTTGCAGCAGAAGATCTCCGGCCGCGACGAAGCCGCCTTGCTTCGCGGGCAGCGCGTACACGATGCCATCAAAAGGGGCGCGGACATTCGATTTCGACAGAACGTCCTGTGCGGCATCGTAGGTGGCCTGCGCTTCCGGTTGCTGTGCTTCGACCCGCGCCAACTCCGCATTGGAATATCGTTTCGTCTGCTTTTGCCGGAGGAAGGTGAGTTGGGCGTCGGCACGGGCCAGAGCGTTTTCTGCTTCTCGCACTTCTCCGGCCGAGGCCGCGCCCTCCTGCTCAAGTCTCTTCAGCGCGTCTAAATTGCGCTGTGCGGAATCGCGGTCAGTGCCAGCTTTCACCAGTTGGGCTTCGAGGCTCAGTACTTCTTCCTGGTTCCCGCCTCGTTTGGCGGCGTTCAGGTCGGCCTGCGCTGTCCGCAATTGTGTTTCGGCACGAGCCGCTTGCGCACGAGCGTCAGCGTCATCCAGAACGAGAAGCAATTGCCCCTGTTTGACGGAGTCGCCTTCCTTGACAAAAACGCGGCGTACAGTCGTTGCTACTGGAGCGTGGGCTTCGAAGTTGTTGACGGGCTCAATTTTTCCGTTCGTGGAAACCAGGCTGCGGATGGCGCCCTGCTCGACGACGGCGGTTCGGACGGGCACTGAGTCATCGCGGTGGGAGACGAAAGCAGCGAGCACGATCACCGCCGCGAGAATGGCAAGCGCGGTCACCCACCAACGCCGCGGCCGGCCTCCCGAACTGTTTGCATTCAATGGCATGTAGAGAATAGCGCAAGCTTCAATGTATATCATCCGCCGGCTGCGGGGAGCAGGCAAGTGCGCACTTCGGACTTAGCTAATTAGATGCATGGTGCAGGCCGTTTGCGTCAGCTGTCCTACGTTCATTCCGCTTTGAATTTGCCAGAATTTGTCATCCCGAGCGAAGCGAGGGATCTGCAGTTCGCCGCAAATTGCAGATCCCTCCCCTTCGGCTGCGCTCAGGGTCGGGATGACAATCCATAAAGGATGTTGCTCAACGCCCCGGACCCGACTTTCACCACGGGCTCGTAGGTACAATAGTCAGATGCGAAAGTCTCCCCGCCACGCTTCCCCTCGTCACACTGCTCCCCGCTACACCGCGGAGCACGCCAGCGCCGGGCTCGATCACGATTTCCCGGAAATCGAGACCTGGCCGAATCAGTTCCCGGGCTACGAAATTGTTGTGGATGATCCGGAATTTACGTCCGTCTGCCCGAAGACGGGCCTGCCGGACTTTGGCAACATTGAGATTCGGTACGAGCCCGATCGCCTGTGCCTGGAGTTGAAATCGCTAAAGGAATATCTCCAGTCGTATCGCGACCTTGGCATCTTCCAGGAGAACATTGTCAATCAGGTGTTGGAGGATGTTGTGCGCTGGGCTAAGCCCGTGTGGGCGGAGGTGAAGGGCGAGTTCCGTCCGCGCGGGGGGATTTCGACCGTGGTGATCGCGAGGTGGCCGCGGGGGAAGAAATTTCAGAAGTGATGGGGCGTCTGGAACTCTGCGGACCTGTTGCGCCTGCTAGCTAACGGGAGGCGACGGCCGCTCGTGGTTTGATGAGTTCGATTTCGGTGGCGTGTTCGGCCTTGACGCGGCTTATTTCGTAGGCTCCCTGCAAGTTCAGCCAAAACTGTTCGGTCGTCCCGAAGAAGCGGGACAAGCGGACCGCCGTGTCGGCGCTGATGCCACGGCGTTTGAGAACGATGTCATTGACCCGAGGCGCAGGCACGTGCAGCCGCTTCGCTAATTCGTAAGCGGAGATGCCCATCGGCTTCAGGAACTCCTCACGCAGGATTTCGCCGGGGTGAACTCTCCAGTTGGGTGTGCCTTTTCTGGCAATGCTCATGCTTTAATGATAGCCGCGATCCCGCATTTCTCCCATTCGCCATGCTATATTCGCTCGACCTGTGAAGCCGCAAAAGCTCCAAGCCCGCACCGCGCTGCTCGTGCTCAGCGTGCTCAATCTGCTTAATTATGTGGATCGCAATGTGCTGTTCGCGGTGCAGCCTTTGGTGCAGGATGAATTCCATCTGAGTAAGGTTCAGCTGGGATATCTCACGAGCGCGTTTCTGGGTTGTTACATGATCGCCGCGCCGTTTGTGGGGCCGCTGGCGGATCGCTACTCGCGCAAGCTGATCATCGCTCTGGGTGCGATCTTCTGGAGCGGCTTCACGTTGCTCACGGCGGTCACCCACAACTACACGGAACTGCTGATTCGGCACACGCTGGTGGGCATTGGCGAAGCGACATTCGTTACCATCGCACCGACCTTTGTGGCCGATCTATTTGCGGAGGACATGCGCGGACGCATCCTCGGCGTGTTTTATCTGGCGATTCCGGTGGGGTCGGCCGCGGGTTATCTGCTGGGGGGGAATTTGGCTCCGCACTATGGCTGGCGCTTCCCCTTCTACATTGCGGCGGCGCCGGGATTCCTGCTGGCGATTGCGGTGCTGTTCCTGAAGGAACCGGAGCGGGGACAATTTGATTCCCTCGAAGAGACTCCGGAGCGTGGGACGGTGATTGGTCTAGCGCGCAATCCGGCATTTTTGACCTCGACTCTGGGAATGGCGGCGATGACGTTTTCGCTGGGTGGTATTCAGGTTTGGATGCCGCAGTTTCTTTACAGCGAACGTCATTACTCGCTCGCCCGCGCCAATTTTGTTTTTGGCATCATCATCGTGGTGGATGGGATTGTTGCCGCGCTGGCCGGCGGATGGTTGGGCGATTATCTGCTGCGCCGGATGAAAAGTTCCTACTACCTGATTTCGGCCGCCAGCATGGCGCTCGGCGTACCCGTAATGATTGTGGCTCTGTTTGCAAGAGGCCGCGTCATGATTCCGGCCATCGCGCTGGCAGCTTTCTTTTTGCTGCTGAATACTGCGCCACTGAATGCGGCGGTGATCGACTCGGTGGGCGCTCATATACGCGCCACGGCCATCGCCGTGAACATTTTCATCATTCACCTTCTGGGCGACGTGCCTTCGCCGACTATGATGGGATGGGTGGCCGATCGGCGCTCGTTGCAGGCCGCTTTCATTTTGCCAGTGATTGCGATGGTGATTTCCGCGGCGATTCTGTTCTATGGCATGCGCTATGCGCCAGCGCTGCGGATCAGCGGAGAATCGGCGGAGTCGCACGTTCCCCCAGGAGCATCTTCCTAAGCAGAATGCATTGGCAGACCATTTATTGGATTGCGGGCGGCATCCTCGCACTGGCGTGGTTCTCGCGCATCGTGGAAGCGGCATTCGGTATGCCGAATGTTGCCGATATCGCGCGGCCCGAATGGGACCGCAGGCCGGTGACGCCAAACGGCGAGCCTAGAGTCAGCATTATCGTTCCGGCGCGCAACGAGGAAGAGGATATTCGCGAGACGCTCGTGCAGTTACTCGCCCTCGATTATTCAAACTACGAAATTTTTGCCGTCAACGACCGGTCGACGGACCGCACCGGCCAGAACATGGATGAGGTCGCCGCCTCAAAGAGCCTGTGTGGCGCGGGCGCCCCCGCCCGCGTGTCAGCAGCACCCGAACTGCAAACAGAAGCGGACAAGAGTGTCCGCTCCACACGGCTGAAGGTGATCCACATTTCGGAACTGCCCTCGGGGTGGTTAGGCAAAACGCACGCCATGTGGACGGCCGGAGAGCAGGCGACAGGGGACTGGTTGCTCTTCACTGATGCCGATGTATTCTTCAAGCCCGATTCGCTATGGCGCGCCATTGCCTATGCTGAAGCGGAGCGCGCCGATCACGTCGTCCTTTTCCCGCGCATGATCATGAAGAGCCCGGGCGAGAGAATGATGATCGCCTTCTTCCAGGTGCTTTTCGTTTTCGGACACCGGCCGTGGAAAGTTGCCGATCCCAAAGCGCGCGATCACATGGGGGTGGGCGCCTTCAATATGGTCCGGCGGTCGGTGTATGACGCGGTCGGCACGTATCGGGCATTGCGCATGGAAGTGGTGGACGACATGAAGTTGGGCAAGGTAGTCAAGAACGCGGGGTTCTCTCAGCGTATTGTTTTTGGGGAGGACCTGATTTCCATCCATTGGGCAAAGGGCGCATTTGGCATCGTCAACAATCTCACCAAGAATTTTTTTGCCGTGCTGTCTTTTCAGTGGCCACGAACCTTGGTCACCGTAGTGGGCCTGGGTTGTCTGAATTTCGGACCATTCTTAGGCGTCTGGCTGGCCCAGGGATGGGCGCGCGTTCCTTACGTCATCGCGTTAGGTTCGCTGTTTCTGATTTATTACGGAATCTCGCACAGGTCGGAAGTCCCGCTGTATTATTTTTTTCTGCATCCGGTCAGCACCAGCCTGTTCATGTATGTACTGCTGCGCTCCATGGCCCACGCCCTGTGGAACGACGGCATCGTGTGGCGGGGGACGAAGTATCCGCTGGAAGAGTTGCGCAAGGGGATGGTGTGAAACCCGTTCGTGATGATGCGGCGGCCTGTTACTGCGGCTCTCCTGGATCTTCGATCGATATCGGATCGCCCTGCTTAGTATCCGACTTCTTGGCGGCTTTGGGATGACTGAACTTCCCGGCACTATTGTGGCCCGGACGCTCGACGTCGTAGTCGGTGGGCACGCGGGGGAATAATAGGAAGGCGGCGTCCCCCTGTAGTTGCTGGGTGCGGCGCAAGACGATCTCTGCGCGTCCGTCGCGGTCCTGGACGGTTCCCTTGATTTCAACCTGCCGGCCTTCGAGTTGGCGAACGTCTCCCACTTTTTTGAGATCGGCCGGGAACACGACCACGGTGAAGGGACACGTCTTGTCTTTGCAGAAGTTGAGGAGCTTGGCACCATTGCCGCCATCTTCCACGCGCACCACGGTCCCGCGGATGCACTGGGTGGTGCCCACATGCTGGCGCGCTTCGGCGAAGGAGACGCAGTCCAGCTTGGAAGTATTGCGCGCAGAGCAAACCCCGCTGATCGCAAGAACGGCGCCGAACAAAAGAGTCAGATTCAGAAAACGCATGATGGCTGAGGCGCAGAGAAGTGCATCCTCAGTTTTATTCTAGGCGGGGAGGAGAGATCTCCGGCCAAACAGGGCGAAAAAAATCGCAGTTACTTCCCGAAAGGGGAACTTGCAGCGCCGGGGTTGCCAGCACGCCGGGTTTTGGCGTGATGAGGTGGAGCGCCGGGGCCGGGCCCCGGCCTGCCACAGTTCTCGCGGCGACATGCACCGCGCGCGCCGTTATTAGCTGAAAGACTTAATGCCCGCTGCTTCGTCCTCCCGGACATCGAAAACGGTATAGAGCTTCGTGATCTGCAGCAGGTCGTGCACTTTTTTGGTGAGATTGAGCAGCTTGAGTTCGCCGCCCTGGTTCTTGGCAGTGGTGTAGGCGCTGACCAGCTCGCCGATACCTGAGCTGTCGATATAGTTAACGTCGGCGAGGTTCAGCAGAATCTTCTTCTGCCCCTTGGAAAGCAGGTCGCGCACCGTATCGCGCAGAACTACGCTGCCTTCGCCGAGGGTGATCCGGCCGCTGAGGTCTACAATCGTGACGCCATCCACCTGACGAGTACTGGACTTCATGCTCACTGGGGAGCCTCCTTAAGAGTCCGCGGGGTTGCCGTGGACGTGCTTGATCATTATAAGTTCGGTGCCCGTTTGGGAGGGGTGGATTTCCACCACATCCATGAACGAGCGTATCAGGAAAATGCCTCGCCCCGATGTCTTCAGCAGGTTATCCGGCGCCAATGGATCCGGAATCTTGCTGGCGTCGAGCCCTTTGCCTTGATCGCGGATGACGATGACAAGGTCGTGGGCTGTACGCTCAAACGCGAGCGTAACTTTCTTGCTCGGGTCGTAGGCATTGCCATGCAAAACTGCATTAACCGCGGCTTCACGTACCGCCATGGAGATCTTCATGATCTCCTCGTCGTCAAAGCCGGCTGCGGCGGCCATGCGGCTGGCCGTCTCTTCGGCGTTGTTCACCGTCTCCAGCGTCGAATCGAGCGTATAGGAGACTCGGTCTGCGGACATAGAGCGAACGGTTCCTGAGCTGGCCTTCGCCGCACTTGCAGCGGTGACGCCGGGCCCTTGATGCCCGCCCGAATGCGCGGAACGGGCGAAGTGAGAGTTTGCCTGTAGGGCCCGCAAAAGTCAACGCGACCGCCCAAGCGTTGTCATACCACAATAGAAATGTCCCCTGGTTGTGGTTTCACCGCGCTGCCGAACGAGCGCGCGTTTTCATGCCAGGCGAGCTCGATAAAGGCAGAACCTGAACTCCGCGCTGGCGAATATCTTCTCCAAGAAGCCGGCAGAAGCAAACAGTTGCTCTTGTTCTGGCGTTGGTGCGACGTACGCGATGTACAGCGGACGGGTGTGGGAGAGCAACGAGCGGCGAATTCCGGCCACGACTTCTGACAGCACTCGCGTGCGGCAGGGATGAAAGAAAAACAGAACCGACGCTTCGGGAGGAAGCGCATAATCCACGAAGTCCACGTTGAGAGAGTGGATATCCCGGCACCTCTGAGTCGTAGAACGGTATCGCCGGATGTTTTCTTCCGCTGTCCGGTGCAGTTCCGGTGAGAATTCCAGACCGAGTATCCGCTTAAACGGGAACTCGGACGCCAGCAGCAACGCGCGTCCCTTCCCGGAGCCAAAATCGATGAACGTGAAGTCTGCGAACGCAATATCAAAGCTGGCAAGCACGCGCTTGAAGCGGTCGGGCTCGATAGCTGCATAGTCAGTCCCGTCGATCCAGTTCGAACTCGGAATGTCGAGGTCGCTGAGATAGGTCCATCCTTCGAATCTGCCGTCTGTGTCGACGCCGTGTTCCCGGTCAAATTCGCTGACGGGGCCATCGGGACGCAGTGACTTGGCGGCGCGGTACTCTTTAAAAAGATGGACGGGCAAAAGAAAGCTCCGGCAAAGGCTGGTGACCGGGCCACGCTCCCGCAAAGACTTCTTAATTCGGGGAATCATCGTTCTCGTCACTCTTGGCATCGAACCGGCTTTCCTAATCTGACGACGTCTCGTCTTTATAAACTCGCAGCACTGCGCACCGCTGCGAAGAATCGTTTTAGCTTGGTCGCATCCATCTTGCCATCGGTGCGCACGCCAGTGCACACATCGAGCCCGAACGGGCTCACCTCTTCAATCGCCTCGGCTACGTTCTCCGGCGTGAGACCGCCCGCTAGGAACAGGGGGACGCCGATGCGTTCGCGGATCGTACGACTGAGGGTCCAATCGTGAGTTCTGCCTGTACCGCCTAATTCTTTGACTGCGAGTTTCTGGTTGCCGGAATCGAGCAGGATGGCATCCACATGTGGCGCCACGAGCGCAGCCTCGTCGACGGACTCGGGACCGGTCACGTGGATGACCTGAACTACCGAAATTCCAGGCAAAGCATCCTTCAGATCGCAATGCGTGCCGACGGTGAGATGATCGCAGATCTGGATCGTATTCGTGCGGCAGAAGCGTTGTTGCTCGACGATTTCGGCAACGCTTTGCCGCGAGGTCAGCAGGAATGTTCCGATGGCAGGTGGAACGGTCGCGGCAACCTCCGCGATACGCTCATCGCTGATGACGCCCGGTCCGCTCGGCATGTTGGAAACCAAGCCCAGGGCGGACGCTCCGCACTCGATTGCCAGAGCGGCTTCGTCAACACTGCCGATGCAGCAGATTTTTACTCGTGGCGTGGATGTGGCTTTCATTGATTCATTTAGTCATTGATTCATTGAGTCATTGAAAACCCCGCCGGAAGCCTCGGTTTTTAGTGATTCAATGAATCAATGACTAAATGACTCAATGCCCTTACTCGCCGTAAGGAACCCAGATGTTTTTTACCTGGGTGGCGTGCTCAAGAAACCAGCGGCCTTCGGCCAGCTTCGGGTTGAACCAGTCGATGGCGCGGCCTTCGTTTGTCCAAACCTGCTTCAGATTGCCCACCGACATCGCCTTGGCTGCGGCGGCGCTGGCTTCATCGCCAAAGCACCAGATGGCGTCGACATCGTCGTGTTCAGCCAGCGTCTTCAATAGCTGGGACGTGTACCCGGTCACAATATTCAGCGCGCCTCCGGGCAGATCGCTGGTGTCGAAAAGCTGGTAGAGATCGCCGGTAATCAGCGGATAGGCTTCCGACGGCACGGCGATCACCGTGTTTCCCACCGCGAGCGCGGGCATCACTAGCGAAAGAAAACCGAGCAGGGGCGCCTCGCGCGGACAGATGACGCCAACCGTACCAATGGCCTCGTTCATCGCGACGGCGATATTCCGGAACGGAGGATTGTGCACCGCGCCGTCAAACTTATCGGCCCACGCTGCGTAGGAAAAGATGCGCTCGATGCTGAGATCGACTTCTGCGGCAGCCTGCTTTTCGCCAACCACGGCGGCTAGGCTATGCGCAATTTCATTGCGCCTTTGGGAAAGATTCTCCGCGCAGTAAAAAAGAACCTGGGCGCGATTGTGCGCGGTAGCCTTGGCCCACGATGCAGCCTTGCGCGCGGCCTCGACCGCGTTGCGGATGTCTTTGCGATTGCCGAGTGGTGCTTCACCCAGCAATCGCCCGTCAGCCGCACGCACTTCCATGCTGTAGCCGGAGTCGGGCCGCGCCTGCTTGCCGCCGATGTAGAGCTTGACGGTTCGGTCAATGGCAGGAACGGCAGGAACGTCGACATCAGGAGTACCCGCCTGTTGGTGGAGTGCCGGGCGTCCCCGCCCGGCCGCGACTTCATTGACGGGCGAGGACGCCCGTCGCTCCATCCTTGAAGCGTCGGGTTCGTCTTCCAGTTCTGCGGGTGCCTTGTCTTTCGGCTCCGATGGAAGCGGCGGGGCGACCTTGAACCATGCTGGCTCCAAATATTCGAGCAGGCCTTCGCGTCCGCCCTCGCGTCCATAGCCGCTCTCGCGATAGCCGCCAAAGCCGCAGGAAGCGTCGAACAGGTTGGTGCAGTTTACCCAGACCACGCCCGCTTTAAGTTGCGCGGCCACATGCAAGGCAACGTTGATGCTCTCGCTCCAGACGCAGGCTGCCAAACCATAGACCGTATTGTTCGCCAACTCCACGGCTTCCGCGGGCGTGCGGAACGTCATTGCCGCCAGCACCGGTCCGAAGATTTCCTGCTGCGCCACAATCGACGTCGGATGCACATTGCTCAAGAGCGTCGGAGGATAGTAGAAGCCGCGGGCCGGCAACGTCATTTGCGGCTGCCAGCAAGTCGCACCGTCCGCCACACCCTGATCCACCAGCTTTTGAATGCGATCGAGTTGCACGCGAGCCACGATGGCGCCGATGTCGATCGCTTTGTCGAGGGGCGCGCCGATGCGCAGGGTGCTCATTCGATCTTGCACTTTGGCAATCAGAGCTTCGGCAATGCTCTCCTGCATCAGGAGGCGCGAGCCCGCGCAGCATACCTGGCCTTGATTGAACCAGATTCCGTCGACCAAGCCTTCCACGGTGCTGTCTAGATCGGCGTCTTCGAACACTATGAATGGAGATTTTCCGCCGAGCTCAAGCGAAAGGCGCTTGTGGCTCGTCGCGGTGGCGGCGCGAATGGCGCGGCCGACCTCGGTCGATCCGGTGAATGCGATCTTGTCCACGTCTGGATGTTTGACGAGCGCCTCGCCGGTTGAGCCGTCTCCGGTAATGATGTTGACCACACCGGCGGGCAAGCCGGCTTCCTGGATAATTTCGGCGAAGGCGAGCGCGGACAGCGGCGTGAACTCCGCCGGCTTCAAGACCACGGTGTTGCCTGTCGCCAGAGCGGGCGCAATCTTCCACGCCAGCATCAGCAGCGGGAAATTCCAGGGAATGATTTGACCGACGACTCCGCAAGGAACGTAGTCGGGAAACTCCCGCTCCAGAAGTTGCGCCCAGCCCGCGTGGTGATAGAAATGTCGCGCGACTAGGGGAATGTCGATGTCGCGACTCTCGCGGATGGGCTTGCCGTTGTCCATCGTCTCGAGAACCGCGAGGAGCCGCGAATGTTTCTGCACCAGCCGCGCGATGGCATAGAGGTAGCGCGCGCGAGTGTGTCGAGAGAGCGCCTGCCATCCGGAAGACGCAGCCCGCGCGGCTTTGACCGCGGCATCAACATCAGGCGCCGAGCCTTGCGCAACCGACGCGAGCTTTTCGCCGTTCGACGGATCGACGGTGTCGAAGTATTCTCCCGCCGCGGGTGGCTGCCATTTGCCGCCGATGAAATGTTGAAAGCGGTAGGCATGACGCTCCAGCCACGTCGTCGCTTCCTTCGAATCTTCTGGAGCGGGACCGTATTCCATGCTCACGAACTTTTCGGCAATGCTCATTTGGCGTTTGCTCAATTCCCTTATGAATTGTCATTCCGAGCGAAGCGAGGGATCTGCATTTGGCGGCGAACTGCAGATCCCTCGCTTCGCTCGGGATGACAATTGAAATAGTCTTTCACCAAAATCTCCGGCCTCGTAGTCGTTGTTCGCGACTCACGCCATCGGATGGCGATACTCGGCGGAATAACGTCCGGTTGCATGATGCTCCAGTTGCCGCTCGATGTCGCCTAACAGGCCGCTGGCGCCGAGGCGAAACATTTCCGCGCGCAGCCACGATGGGCCCAGTTCCTCTTTGATCATCGCCAGCCAATCGATCGACTGCTTCGCGGTGCGGATGCCTCCGGCTGGCTTGAAGCCCACTGCCATTCCGGTCTGCTGCGCGTATTCGCGGATGGCGCGAGTCATCACCAAGCCGACCGGCAAGGTCGCGTTCGTCGACTCTTTACCCGTGGAAGTCTTGATGAAATCAGCGCCAGCCATCATGGCCACTACGCTCGCGCGCCCCACATTGCGCAGCGTCAGCAGGTCTCCAGTTCCGAGGATCACTTTCATGCGCTTGGATCCACAAGCTTGCTTGAACGCCGCCACCTCGTCGTAGAGCGCCTGCCAACGTCCGCCAAAAACATACGCTCGGGTGATGACCACGTCGATCTCATCAGCGCCCGCCTCCACCGATCGGCGAATCTCCGCCACCCGCTCCGTCATCGGCGACAGGCCTGCGGGAAAGCCGGTGGACACGGCCGCAACATGCACCCCGCTGCCATCGAGCACTTGCAGAGCCGTTTCGACAAACGTGTGATACACGCAGATGGCCGCGACTTTTATTTCCAGCTGCTCGATCCCAAGCTTTTTTTCAATTTCCGGCTGGATGGGATGCCGGCCCTTCGCGCACAAACGGCGTACGCGCTCATCGGTGTCATCGCCGGAAAGAGTGGTCAGATCCATGCAGGTGATAGCGCGCAGAAGCCACGCCGCCTGCCATTCTTTTTTCACCGTTCGCCGCGCGACTTGGGATTGGGCGCGGCGCTCGACCGCGCTCGTGTTGACTCGCACTTCGCGCACCCAATCAAGATTGAGAGGAATGCCGGTATTTGGCAGCAGAGGCCGCCCGGAGAGAATCGCAATCGCGCCGCCGCCGTCATTTGAAACGCGGTTGGCGACGCTCGGAAAGTCGTTGTGTTCAACCGGCATCAAGTACTCTTTGCGAAACACGCTTTGCGGTTCGATTGTACGGCAGACACGCTGAAAGATGCATTCTTGGGTTTCGCATTTCTGGTTTCGCCTTGACACTGGGGCTTTGCACGACTACGCTCGGCGCGATTCCTAAATCCTGCAATCTGCAATCTGGAGGTCGGTTCTGATCATCCCGGGCATTCGTTTCCGAGTTCAACAAAAGGCCTTCATTACCGCGATTGTCTTCACATGCTTCGTAATTACGCTGGCTATCCCCGCGTCCAGCGCCACCAAGAAAATCATCTTCGACACCGATCCCGGTTCTGACGACGCCATGGCGCTGATGCTGGCGCTGAACTCGCCTGAGTTGGATGTCCGCGCCGTCACCGTCGTGCCCGGCAACGTAACCGCCAAGCAGGGGCTGGAGAATGCGCTGCGCATGATCTAACTGGCCAATCGCTGCGATATTCCTGTCGCCGCTGGAGCCCAGCATCCGCTCTTTCAGAAGTTGATCACGGCGGAGTTCTGGCACGGTAAGAACGGGCTCGCGAATATCGAATTGCAGCCCAGCAAATGCAAAGTCGATGCGCGGTATGGTCCGGACCTGATTATCGAGATGGTGCACGCCGCTCCGCACGAAATTACGCTGGTCCCGGTCGGTCCGCTTACCAACATCGCGCTCGCGGTGGAGAAAGATCCGTCGATAGTGCCGCTGGTGAAGGAAGTTATTCTCATGGGCGGCTCGATCACCGGAGGCAACGTGAACGCGGCCGCCGAGGCGAACATCAACAACGACCCCGAAGCGGCGCAGATTGTTTTCCAAGCCGGCTGGCCGCTGACGATGGTTGGCCTCGATGTCGGCGATAAAACGTTGCTCACGCCGAAGTACCTCGCACAACTCGGACAGACCCACGGGCCCATCAATGATTTTATTTATCAGGTGGCGCACTATCTGATCGATCTGTCGGCGCAATTCGGCTCCGACGGCACGCCGATGTATGATCCGCTCGCAGTCGGAGTGGCCATCGACGCATCGCTCGTAAAAGCGCCACCGATGCATGTGGACGTTGAAACCCGAGGCGAATTCACGCGCGGCGAGACCGTCGCCAATCGCCACGGCACAGTCGAGCGCAACGTGCTTCACGGCGACCGCTACATCATTGAAGGTCTCGACAAAGTCGAGCCGAATTCGAAGGTTTGCGTCGAGGTCGATGCCGACCGCTTCCTGCAGATGTTTGTTTCCAGAATTCGCGGCAAATAGCCCGGCAAAGCCAAGATGTACCTGCTCTTGATGTTCATCTTCTACTGCCTGGGAATCCTGCGGATAGCCAGGGGAAATGGCTGAAGTCACGCCCCAAACCGCGACGTGGTGGCTGGATTGTCGGGCGTCCGCGCCCCGCCGCGCAGGCGAGACGCCTGTCGCTCCACGTATGATTCATCGCGCGGCGACTGCGTCGTAGAAAATCCGTGAAAGCATAGTTGTGAGAAACGAAGTTATGAAAAAGTGAATTCCGCACTTCGTCGCAGGGCATTCGCGGAGTCGGCACAAAACGCTTGACTTTGCATATCTAATCTATTTAGATGGCGCTTCGTAAAAAAAGGGACGCTCCACGTTCCAGCCGCGAGGGAGTGAGCCCAAATCGCCACTCCTTGAAGAGAAGTGGCCGCAAGGTGAAAACTCATGCTGAAAAGAAAAGCGCTGCTCGTAGCGGTTTTTTGTTCCGTCTTTTTCCTCTGTCCACTTCTTTACAGCCAGGCGAACGGGAGTTTCTCCGGAACGGTTACCGATAAAACCGGATCCGTCATCACTGGAGCGACGGTGAGAATCACCTCGCAAGGCACCGGTCTCACGCGCGAACTGAAGACCGATGCGTCAGGACATTACCTGGTACCCCGGCTGCCGGTAGCGTTTTACACCATCCGAGTGGAATCCCAAGGCTTCCAGACTACGGAGCAGAAAGACATACGTTTGCAAGTCGACGAGGCGCGCGAGGTCGATTTCACGCTCAACCCCGCGTCTGTCAGCCAGACGGTAGAGGTCAGCGCCACCGAAGTAGCGGTGGAGACCACGAATCCGACCCTCGGCCAGGTCATCACATCGGAGGAAGTAGCGGACCTCCCGCTCAACGGACGCAATTTTGTCCAACTCGCGACCCTGACTCCCGGAACAACTCAATCCACCAACCCGGCCAGCTTCTTTACCAGCGCTGCCAGCAGCGAGGCCGCCACGCGCGGCGCCTTTTCGCTCTCGGTCGGTGGATCGCGCGAACAGAGCACGGATTGGCTCCTCGACGGCAACGACAACAACCAACTCGACGAAGGCGGCATTGGAATTTTCTCTTCGATCGACGACATCCAGGAATTCAAGGTGCTGACCTACAACTACTCCGCGGAATATGGAGAGCGCGCAGGTCCGACCGTGTTAGTCACGACCAAGTCGGGCTCGAATCAGTTTCACGGCACGCTGTTTGAGTTCTTCCGGAATACCGCTCTTGACGCATCGACTCCGTTCGTTAACGCGGTGGGGAAATTCAATCTCAACCAGTTTGGCGGCTCGTTCGGCGGCCCCATCCAGAAAGACAAGACTTTCTTCTTTGCCGATTATCAAGCCAAAATGCAGCGTAAGGGCGTGCCTTTTACGGGCTTCGTTCCGACCACTGCCATGGTGACGCCCTCTGACGCGGCGGGCGATTACAACCTAGGCTCCAATCCCTTTGGGACTGTGCTTACAAATCCCTTCGAGACGGGTGCAGATACTCACTTCCAATGCGTGCCCGGCACTACAACTCCCGAACCGGTCAGCCCAACCGGGACACAACCACTTGGGGCGGACTGCAGTGTCATTCCCGCGGTTATGATCAGCCCGCAAGGTGCGGCCGTGGCTGCGCTCTATCCGGCACCTAACGTTTCAGGCAATTCCTTGTATAACTACGCGAACCAACCCGTTCGCAAGCTCAACGAGGGAACATGGGACATCCGCCTCGACCACAATTTTTCCAGTAAGGATTCAGCGTTTGGGCGCTTCAGCTATGACCAGGCAACCAACTACGTCCCCGGAGGCTCGCCGACCTGGTCGGAACAAAACGCTTTTGGCAGCAACCAATACATTGCCAACCACGGGCGCAACGCCGCGTTCTCCGAAACCCACGTCTTCTCCCCCACCACCATCAACCAATTCAACGCTGGGTTCAATCGGATTTTCAACCACATCCTCTCTTACGGCACCGGAACCTGTGAAGCCGCAATCCTGGATATTCCCGGCGCCGATTTAGGCAGCAAGTGCAGTGGCTTGACTGGCTACCCCGCGAGTCTGAACCAGGCCACCAACGACTGCGTAAGCTGCGGGCTGACTTCTTTCCAGATGAGCAGCTATTTTTCGATTGGCGATCGCGGATACGCACCTTATCAGGGCGGAACTAACGTCTACTCGGTCGGCGACACCATTGACCTGATTCGCGGCAAACACGACATTCGGGTCGGCATGACATATCGCGCTGAGGAGATGAATATAAGAAACAACGCATTTCAAGATGGCTATGTCGTGAACTTTGCTCTGGGGACTGGCGATAACATTGGCGACTTGCTGCTGGGCGCGATGGGCGTTTTTGCGGCGCACGATCAAACCTTCCTGGGCGCGACAGTGGGTCGCCGCTTTAAGCTAATTCGCCCCTTCGTTCAGGATGATTGGCGCGTGACCAGCAATCTGACGTTAAACCTCGGGTTTGCCTGGGCGCTGGTAACCCCCGAAACCGAAGTCAAGAACCGCCAGGCGAACTTCGATGTTACGAACCTTACGTGGTACGTTCCCGCAGGCAGCCCCGGAATTACCGGCTGCACGAACTGCGTTACCACCAACGGCCGAGTCGGTATCCAATTCGATAAGACCGCCTTGGAGCCTCGCATCGGCCTGGCATGGAAACCCTTCGGAGGCGACAAGACGGTGGTGCGCTCCGGCTATTCCATCTACCACGATTCTTCCTGGGATCAGGGCGGGCAGGGGCTGTGGCAGAACCCGCCGTACTATGCGGAAGTTGACCCCGCCTTTTATCCGAATGTAACCCCCTTTTCAGGTGTTTGCGCCTTCGGCGCCACCAATTGCGGACTGTCGTTTGGCTTCCTTCTTCAGTGCACGCCAACCTGTCCGGCTTCTACCACGCCGGTAGGAAACGGTGCTATCTATAGCTCGCCCGTGAACCCACAAGCCTACAGCGGAACCATCCAGTCCATGAACCGCAATTTCAAACAGGGTATAATCCAGCAGTTCAACCTCAACGTCGAGCGTCAACTTCCGGGCGATGTCGTGCTGACGGTGGGCTACGCCGGTACGCGTAGCGCCCATATTCTTGTCAGCCAGGTGGACGAAAACATCGAGGACCCCAGCGCCTGCCCCGACGGCGCCCATCCCGTCCCAGGTTACACGCTCGGTTGTAATCTTGGTGCCGCCTACCCTTTCGCCCCCTACCCTTACGCCCCGTATGGCCAGTCCATCTCCAGCAACAACAGTATCGGCCAAGCCCGCTATGACTCCGTTCTGATCAAGGCGGAGACCAAGAGCGCACGGCATGGACTCTACGCCCTGTTCGGCTACACCTATTCTCGCAATTTTGACTCCGGCTTGCCCGATGGCTTGGGCACAAACCCCGGCGCGTTGTATTGGCCTCTGCCTGGAACAAGCAAGCTGGATTGGGGTCTTTCGCAACTGAACCTCAACAACAGTTTTACCGCCAGCATCCTCTACGATCTTCCCTTCGGCAAAGGCAAGTATTGGGGTAGCGGCTGGAGCAGTCCAGTGGACGCGGCTCTTGGACATTGGTCGGTGAATCTGATCGAAAGGGTCACATCAGGGTTCCCGCTGTTCGTGGTCGATAGCACCAACCCATCGGGCGTGAACTTCTCCTACAATGGACTCACCGTTTCGCGTCCCGACCAAGTTGGTGACCCCAACAAGGCAGGGCCGGAGGGCGGCAGGACGGATTGCCCTGCTCAGATACACACACTCTCAAACTGGTTTAATCCGTGTGCATTTGCGAGCGCCCCGGCCGGACAACTCGGCACTGGCGTGCGCGCGCCGGTTTACGGTCCTCGCTTTGTAAACACGGATTTCTCCGTAATCAAGGACATTCCGTTGACCTTTCGCGAAGGAATGGGTCTGCAGTTCCGGGCCGAGTTTTTCAATCTCTTCAACCATCCGCAGTACTGGATGCCCGGTATCAGCGGCACTGGAGAACAGGACATAGGTACGACCTCCAGTTTCGGGGTGATCAGCAGCACCGTGAACAATCCGCGCCTGGTTCAGTTCGCCCTCAAGCTCAAGTTCTAAGGGCGTTCTCGGTTGTGCGGTTAAACGTGCGCTTTTCAATCTTGGGCAGACTGAGCGAGCTGGAATCACCAGCCGCCGCTCCGTCTGCCCTTAACTTTCCGCATCGTTGTGAAACGCAATTCCTGTTTCGCGGCGCGATTACGTCAAAGTAGTGCAAAGTTTCTTTGCGAGCAGTTCCAACATTTTGAGGTGAGTGAATGAAGCTGGGGCGATTCCGGGGTTCCATCGCGATCGCAGCTGTAGTTTTAGTGACGTGTCTCGTGTCCCAAAGCCAGGACAAGCGCAGGATCATCATCGATCAGGACGCGGCCGGACCTGCCGGCACTGACCAGCAAGCGATACTGCTGCTTATCCAGTCTCCGCAGACGGAAGTCTTGGGAATCACCGTGGTGACGGGCGATGCGTGGCTCACCGAAGAAGTCGCACACACTCTGCGCATGCTGGAACTGATCGGACGAACCGACATTCCGGTCGTGCCCGGAGCCGAGTATCCGCTGGTCAGAACAAAAGAAGAGACGGAGCAGTGGGAGCAAAGCTATGGGGTGGTAGCGTGGCTGGGGGCGTGGACTCCGCGGGTGTATCACGCAGCCCGGGAATTGGGAGCGATGCGGGAAGGGAAGCCCACCACCAAGGCCGCCGACGAAGACGCTGCCCACTTTCTGCTGCGCATGGTCCATAAGTATCCGCACCAAGTTACTATCTATGAAGGCGGCCCCATGACAAACCTGGCGCTCGCCATCTCCATCGACCCTGAAATTCCGAGCCTGGCCAAGGAACTGGTGTTCATGGGCGCAAGCCTGAGCCCGCAGACCGAAAATCCCGAATTCACCAATACACCCCGTCGCGAATTCAACCTCTGGTTCGATCCGGAAGCGGCTCACATTGTGCTGCGGGCGCCTTGGAAGAAAATTACTTGCACCCCGGTCGATATTTCCGTGAAAACAAAAATGACCAATGAGCTAATCGACAGGGTCAAGGCGGGTAACTCGCCGGCGGCGCAATACATTGGAAAGTATGCGCGCCTGCAGGGCTCTTATAACTACCTGTGGGACGAACTTGCGTCGGCGGCATGGCTTGACCCTGGCCTGATTACGAAGAAAGAAAGCCGCTATATGGACGTGAACCTGGATCGCGGCGCGGGTTACGGAGATACCCTCACCTGGACAGATCTAGATAGACCCAAGCGCGATCTCCAGCCGGTGGAAGTGCAGGTCGACTTGGACACGGATAAGTTCTATAAGTTGTTTGTGGACCTGTTGACTGCACCGACGCCGCGGCCTGGCAAGGGGTCAACACCTTAGAGATTCGGCTTGTGCCCGCGTTACGGTCTCTGAAAATCTTTACTGTCGAAGCCGGTCAGGCGTTACAATTGCCCACTTGATCTGCAGCGAAATCGGTTTGGATATGCCAGAGATAAAGGTGCCTGCGGCCATGCGCGAACGCCTGCTCCGTTCGGCGCGCAAAGTCATGAAGAACGCCTACGCGCCTTTTTCCAACTTTAGAGTGGGCGCGGCCATTCTCACCTCGAAAGGCCAAGTCTTCGTGGGCTGCAACGTCGAGAACTCTTCTTACGGGATGACCAACTGCGCCGAGCGCACCGCCATCTTTTCTGCCATCGCCAAGGCTGGCCCGGAACTTGAGATTGACGCCGTCGCAGTCACTAATGATCACGGAGTGCCATGCTCACCCTGCGGCGCCTGTCGCCAGGTCATCTACGAATTCGGGCCGCGCGCCATCATCTTCTACCAAGGCGAAAAAGGACCGAAGCAAAGTCTCATCACCGATCTTCTGCCGGAGGGTTTCCGCCTCAAGTGAACCCGCCGAGTGTTGCGCAATTCCGCGTCATCGATCTCATCCGCAAGAAGCGCGATGGCGGCGCATTATCCGCCGCTGAAATTGAATACCTGGTCGCTGGCTGCACCGACGGCAGCATTCCCGACTATCAGATGGCGGCGTGGCTCATGGCAGTCGTGCTGCGCGGAATGACGCGCGAGGAGACTGCCGCTCTGACGCACGCCATGCTGCATTCCGGTGAAGTTCTCGATCTCAGTTTTCTCCCCGCGAAAAAAGTGGACAAGCACTCCACCGGCGGCGTCGGCGACAAGACCTCGCTCGTGCTCGCCCCGCTGGTCGCTGCCGGCAGCCTGTTCGTGCCCATGATCAGCGGTCGGGGATTGGGTCACACTGGAGGCACGCTCGACAAGCTCGAATCCATCCCCGGATTTCGCGTCGGTCTGACCGTGTTCGAATTCCATCGCGTTCTCAAGGGTTGCGGATGCTCCATGATTGGCCAGACCGAGAAGATCGCTCCGGCGGACCGCAAGTTGTACGCGTTGCGCGACGTGACCGGCACGGTCGAGAGTCCGTATCTCATCTGTGCCTCGATCATGAGCAAGAAGCTCGCCGAAGGTACCGACGCGCTCGTGCTCGACGTGAAGACCGGCTCAGGGGCGTTTATGAAAAAGGAGGAAGACGCCGTCTTCCTCGCCGAACTGATGGTCGAAACTGGCGAACGCATGGGCAAGCAGATGGTCGCGCTTATCACCGACATGAACCAGCCGCTCGGCCACATGGTGGGCAATGCGCTCGAAGTGCAGGAGTGCATTGAGGTGTTACACGGCGGTGGACCGGAGGATCTGCGCGAGCTCTGCCTCGATCTTGCGGCATGGATGTTCTTTCTCGGCGGCGCGTCAAAGACAGTTGCGCAAGGCAAGCAACTCTCTGAGCAGATCATCGCCTCCGGCCAAGCTTTTGAGCGCTTCCGCCATATGGTCGAGTTACAGGGAGGCGACATCAGCGCGATCGACGATCCGACGCGGCTTCCGGGCACCGGTCACTGCGTCGATGTGCCCAGTCGGCAAGCTGGATATGTGACTGCGATCGCGTGCGAACGGGTCGGCACCGCTTGCGTGATCCTCGGCGGAGGGCGCGAACGCAAAGAAGATTCCGTCGATCCCGCCGTCGGCATTGTTGTTCATAAGAAGATTGGCGACAAAGTTTCTGCCGGCGAGGCGCTCTCGACCATTCACTGCCACTCCGACGCGCAGGCCGCTCGCGCAAAGACGTTGCTGGAAGAGAGCTATCAAATTGCAGCGGCACCGCCCAGGCACAAAACATCCTTGATTCATCGCGCGATTTATAAAGGGGAACATTAATTCATAGAACAATAATTTGTTGAACATTGATTTATAGAACATTGACTTATAAGGCCGATCTACAAAGGGGATAAAGATGGGACGCTTTACTGGCATTCTCGGGCTTTTAACCATGTTGGGCCTCGCCTACGCTTTTTCCACCAATCGCCGCGCCATCAACAAGAAAACGGTTGTCTGGGGCCTGGGACTGCAGGTTGTGTTCGCCATTTTTGTGCTGAAGATTGAGATCGGCCGAGTGCTTTTCCAGAAAGCCGGAGACGCGGTGTCCCGGCTCCTCGGCTACGCCTTCGCCGGCTCGCAATTTGTTTTTGGAGATCTGGGCAAGCAGGGTTCGCACCTCGGTTTTTATTTTGCATTCCAGGTTTTGCCGACGGTGATTTTCATCTGCGCTCTATTCGCGGTGCTCTATTACCTCGGGGTCATGCAACTGGTAATCAAAGCGGCTGCCTGGCTGATGATCCGGCTGATGGGAGTGAGCGGTGCGGAGTCATT
>JBEKIB010000064.1:0-26642 GCA_050011975.1 Terriglobales bacterium
GAGCGACGCTCAGAGGGAGCGGCGGAGTCCGGACATACCTTATGTGCCTCGAGCACGAATAGAAGCCTGTCCGCAGCGCCGCAAAAATACCTGTGGACGGTGCGCCTGTTTTCATAGAAGGAGGACAGGAGTTTTTTTCGCCTAGGATTTTGAAGACAAACTGAAAAGGCACAAACTCCTCTTACGCCACGCACTTGCATTCGCTGCGGATCAGAACGCCTTGCATCTGATGGGTTGCCGCGCGCGCCTCGGCGAGATTGCTGTACGGTCCGTGCCAGCGCGAATGATTGGGATCGTGCCCGGCGGGGCGTCCTTTGCCGGAACTGCACTGTCCGCAGGATGCGCGGTGCAGAATCGCTTTGTGCGGGCCCGCTGCCCAATTCTCGTAAATATAGAATTCGGCGGCAGCGGCCGGCGGAGCCGCGGGGCGGGTAATCAATCCAGCGTCGGTCGCGATCTTCTGCAGCTTTGATCGCGCGTCGCGGCGCATGGGAAGCAAGGGCAGGCGATAGACTTCTTCGATCTTACCCATCATTGCGAGGACGGCCTTTACCGGCAGTGGACTCGACTCGATGAAGTTGGCGAGCATCAGCGGCAGAAATTTGCGGTGAAGGGTGCGCGCCGTGTGCCAGTCGTTGTTCAGAGCGGCCCGCGTCATCTCCGCCATTTCGTGGGGGATTTCGTTGGACGCAACCGAGATGACGCCCACGCCGCCGAGCGCGATCACCGGCAAAGTAACGGCATCGTCACCGGACAGCACCAGAAAACTTTCCGGCACCAAGTTCAGCACCTCGGCGATCTGCGTCATGTTGCCGCTGGCTTCCTTCACGCCCGCGATATTCGGAACCTCGCACAGGCGCGCCAAAGTTGCAGGCTCGAGATTGGCAGAGGTGCGGGCGGGTACGTTATAGAGGATTAGGGGCTTGTCGACCGCTTCGGCGATCGCACGGAAGTGGCGGTACTGGCCCTCCTGCGTCGGCTTGTTGTAGTACGGCGATGCGGTGAGGATGGCGTTGACACCCGGCCGCGCCGCCACTTCCTTCGCTCTGCCTACAGCCTCCTGCGTCGAATTGGAGGTGGCGCCGGCGACGATGGGCACGCGTCCGGCAACGACTTCGATGGTCACGTCGATGACGCGCAGCCACTCATCGTGAGTGAGCGTGGGAGTTTCTCCCGTGGTGCCGCAGGGAATCAGGAAGTCGATGCCCGATTCAACCTGCCAGGCGACCAGATTGCGCAGTGCGTTTTCGTCGACAGCACCATCCTGAGAGAACGGTGTGACCAGAGCGGTGCCACAGCCTCGCAGTTCCATGGGTTAAGGATAACTCTTCTCTCTCTCTCGTGCATTTGGCTAGCACGGTACTGGGGGATGGGGGAAGAGGGATGACTTGCTGGGATCTCTCCGCTGCAACGGTTGCGACAAGCCCACTCATCGCAAAGTGAGCGATGAATGGGCCCGGCTGGACATTCGACTAGGGTTGGTAAATCTGGACCGCACCCACGACGCCGGTGTTGCTGCTGTAACCTCCCAAGCAATAGAGACGTCCACCAACGACCGCAGAGCCCGGGTACCCGGTGTCCTGCGGCATCGGAGCGAGGGTCGTCCACGAATTTGTTTTTGTGCTATAGGCTTCATTAACAGTGGTCGTTTCGCCGGAGCTCAGGCCGCCGCCGGCAACATGAAACACGCCGCCGATGGCCCAAGCGCAGCTAGCGTCTCGGACCGTGGGGTCGGCCGCCAGATCGGTCCATTCGTTCTTTTTCACTTTGTAACCTTCGTTATCGCCGGTTACGCCAGAGTTGGACAATCCGCCCGCCGCCAGGATCGTTCCTCCCAGCAGACCCACATTTGCGGTCGATTTCCCCACCAGCATAGGAGCCTCTTCGGTCCAGGTGTTGGTAGCGGGGTTATAGCTTTCGACGGTCGTGTCCCGCCCGCCGCTGTAGCCACCGATGACATAGATGATGCCCTTGTCAACGACGGCGGAGAGGCTGTTTCTGGCCGTGGGCATGGGGGCCATTATCGACCAGGTGTTGGCGACGGGATCATAGGCATAGACGGTGTCGGTATATTCTCCGGTGCCGTAGGAGCCTCCGATGACGTACAAAATGCCATTGACCACCGCCCCAACGGCATAGCAGGTCGGCGTCGGCAGAGGGGCTCCCGTGGTCCAGGTCTTCTTTATTGTGTTGTAGATTTCGTTGACGGAGAGGATCGTGCCGTAAGGCGCAGTGATGCCCCCGACGGCGTAGATATAGTGTCCGATTGCGCCGACGGCGGGACTTTCGCGCGGGGTGGGCATGTTCGTGCCGGTGGTCCAGGTGTTGTGGACGACGGCGGGCGCGGACCCGTCGTCGGACGCGACAGAGGTTTGGGCTGCGGCCGGCATCGTTGCCGTGATGAGAGCTAGCGCTAGAAGTGCGCTTGTAAAAATGCTGCGAAGTGGCATTATTTCTTTCTCGCTCATGTTGGGTTCCCTCGATTAAAACGAAATCTATTGTTGGCTTGCAAAGGCGCGCCCAGTGTACTCCCATGGCGCGCGTTCGCACATCGGTGAAACGATTTTCATCTAGAGTGCAACGAATCGGAGCGCGATTCCTGGCAGGTTTGTCTAGAGTTCGCGCCAGACGTTGCGGAACTCGTAGAAACCGGCCTTCCCGGCCAGCCACTCAGCGGCGCGCACGGCGCCTTCGGCGAATCCCTGACGCGACTTGGCATCGTGGCAAAGATAGATGCGGTCGCCGGCAGAATTGAAGACCACTTCGTGCATGCCGACCGCGTCGCCCTCGCGAAAGGAAACGATCTCGACCTCTTTTTCGTTACCTCCGGCCTCGCGCACAATCTTCTGGATGGTGACCGCAGTTCCGGAAGGCGCGTCTTTTTTTTGGGCGTGATGGCGCTCGAAGATCTGACCCGAGTAATCGTATTTCAGGGCCGCCCCTGCGGTCGCGACAATCTCGAAGAAGAGGTTCACGCCGATGGAAAAATTCGATCCGTAGAGGAAGCCGGTTTTCGCCGAGAGCACCATTTCGCGCAGGCGCGGCAATTGGTCATACCAGCCGGTGGTTCCGACCACCAGGTTCTTCTTCGCGCGAATGCAGGCTTCAGCATTGGCGACGACCGCCGCCGGCGTGGTGAAGTCGATCACCACGTCGATCGCGGAGAGCGCATCCGGCGTAAGAGCGCTAGCGCGGGGGTTTTCAGCGGCCGAGAGAACGCGCACATGATGCCGGCGCGCGCGCGCGACTTCCGCCACCAGCGATCCTGTTTTGCCGCGACCTAGAATTAGAAGATTCATGCTGAAACCTTGAACCGCAGAGAACGCAAAGATCGCAGAGAAATCTGGGGACTAATGCAAAAACTACTCTGTTGTTTTTCTCCGCGTACTCTGCGTTCTCTGCGGTTAAATGCTTATGCAAACACTTCCGGATCGGCTTCCGCGAAAAATGCGTGGTGCAACCGCCGGACTACCTCGGCCGCGTCGTCTTCTTCAATCACGAAGGTCAGATTAATTTCGGAGGCGCCCTGCGAGATCATGCGGATCTTCACATCCTCAAGAATGCCGAAGACCTTAGCGGCGATTCCTGGTGTTTCGCGCAAATTCTCGCCCACCAGACAGACGATCGCCTTTCGCCCTTCGTATTTCACGTCCGCGAGTTTCGCCAGATCGGCGGCCAGCGCCGGGATGGCTTCGTTGGTCTCGGCCGTCACCGAGACGCTGACTTCGGAGGTAGAAACCACGTCCACCGCTACGTCGTGCTGATCGAAGGCCTCAAAGATGGACTTCAGGTAGCCATGCACCAGCAGGCGGCGAGGCGAGGCGATCTCTACCATCGTGATTTTTTTCTTGAGCGCGATGGCCTTGAAAATATTTGTGCAACGCGGAGCTCGCGCCGTGACTTTCGTACCTTCGCAGGTCGGGTTCAGCGAGTTCAGAACATAGACCGGGATATTTCGCTGAATCGCGGGCAGCACGGTTGCCGGATGCAGAACCTTGGCGCCAAAGTAGGCGAGTTCGGCGGCTTCGTCAAAGCTGATGACCTTGATGCGGCGGGCATCGGGACAAAGACGGGGATCGGTGGTCATCATGCCGTCGACGTCAGTCCAGATTTCGATGCGCTCGGCATTGAGGCCGGCGCCGAAAATCGCGGCGGAAAAATCCGATCCTCCGCGCCCGATGGTAGTGGTAATGCCGGCGCGGTTCGAGCCAATGAATCCGCCCATCACGACCACCTTGCCGGAGTCGACCAGAGGCTGAACCCGCTTGCGCAGGCGCTCGTTGGTTTCTTCCATCTGCGGCACCGCGCGGACATAACTGCTGTCGGTCAGCAGAACCTGGCGTGCATCAACATGCGCACCCGGCAATCCGCGGGCGGTGAAAGCGGCGGCCACGATCTTGCTGGAGAGCACCTCGCCGAAAGAGGCAACGTAATCGTAGGTGCGGGGCGTGATCTCGCCGACCGCGCCAATACCGCGCAGCAATTCGTCGAGATCTTCGAAGTCGGCGCCCAGGTCGCCGTGGAATTCAGTGAACAGGGCGGTGCCAAGCAGTTCTCCGGCGGTGTCGTAGTGGCGTTCACGCAAGGCTCGCGCCATTTTGAGAGCGCTCTTGCGGTCGCCGCTACCGGCGGCCTTTCCCATGGCGAGCAGGGAATCGGTGACCTTGGCCATGGCACTCACCACAACCAGGGGACGGTCCGCCAACCGGCCCTGGACGATGTGAGCTACGCGGTCAATCGCTTTCGCGTCTTGTACGGAGGTCCCGCCGAACTTCATCACGATCATGGGCGGGGGTGCTCCTTGGAGCAGTGGTCAGTGGCCAGTGGCCGGTGGCCAGTTGCCAACAAAAACGGTGCTGGCGGAGGTTCATCGGACCACTGCCCACTGCCCACTGGCCACTGACCACTTTTGTTCATCACCCTAGATATCCCTTCGCCTTGAGAAGTTCGGCGTTCAGCAGAGCCGCGCCGGCGGCGCCACGAATTGTGTTGTGCGAGAGCACGGTGAACTTCCAGTCGAGGACGTTGCACTTGCGCAAGCGGCCTACCGCTGTGGTCATGCCGGCACCAAGGTCAACGTCGAAGCGCGGTTGCGGGCGATCCGGCGCTGTCATGTACACGACCGGTTGCTCGGGGGCGCTGGGCAGGCGCAGTTGCTGCGGTTCGGCGCGAAAATCGTTCCAGGCGGCGATGATCTCCTCGGGCGCGGCCTTTTGTTTCAATCTTACGGCGACCGATTCCGTGTGCCCGTCTTCCACCGCGACTCGATTACATTGCGCGCTCATGGCAAAGGGAGCAGGGTCGACGCGGGAACCGTTCAGCGTCCCCAGCAACTTTTGCGTCTCCTCTTCCATCTTTTCTTCTTCCTTGGCGATGTAAGGGATGACGTTGCCGAGAATATCGAGCGAAGGCACTCCGGGATATCCGGCGCCGCTGACGGCTTGCATGGTCACTGCCATCACCGTCTCCAGCGTGAACGCGCGATGCAGGGGAGCGAGCGCCAGCACCAGTCCGATGGCCGAGCAGTTGGGATTGGTGACGGCAAAGCCGCCGGACTGGGCGCGCCAAGATTGTTTGTCGATCAGCTTGATGTGATCGGCGTTAACCTCGGGAATCACGAGCGGAACGTCGGCCTGCATGCGCAAGGCGCTCGAATTGGAAACGACGGCGCAACCGGCGGCGGCGAACTGCGGCTCCAGTTCGCGGGCGATCGCAGCATCGAGAGCGGCGAAAATAATTTTCGGCGCGCCTTCGGGCTTGGCGGGCGCAACCGTCATCCTGGCGACGTCAGCGGAGATGGCAGTTTTCAAACGCCAGCGCGCAGCTTCGGCATAGGGCCGTCCCTCCGAGCGATCAGAAGCGGCCAGCCATGCGACTTCGAACCAGGGATGGCGCTCCAACATCTGGATGAAGCGCTGGCCGACAATGCCAGTGGCGCCGAGAATTCCTACAGGGAGTTTGTTTGCCATGATTAGTTTTGATTTTATACCAGCGAAATTTCGGCGGGGAATGCCGCCGCTGATCCGCCGGCGAAATCAATGGGCATGGCCGCCTGTCTCTCGTGCCACACGGAGATACGACCCTGGGGTGACTGTTCGACTCTCGATGTTGGATGTAGGCTTTGCGTAGGAGCGACTAATGTCAGAACTGCGCCAGAATTTTGCTACCAAGGAATGGGTAGTGATCGCCACCGAGCGCGCCCGCCGTCCAGAGGAAATGGCGCGCCACTGCCAACGGAAGCCCGCGGCACCGTTTGTCGCGAACTGCCCTTTTTGTCCGGGAAACGAGAAGCTGACTCCGGCGGAAATTATGCGGATACCCACCTCGCTGGAGGTTCCGTGGCACGCGCGAGTGATCCCGAATAAGTTTGCGGCGCTTTCGCGCGAAGTGCAGCCGACGCGCACCGTACACCGGTCGCGGAGGTCGGTAAACGGGTTCGGGGTTCACGATGTGATCGTGGAGACGCCGGACCACTCCGAGGTTATGGCCCTCATGCCCGATTCCTACATGGCGGAAATCCTGCGCATCTATAAAATTCGCTACGATGAACTCAGCCTCGACCGGCGCATCGCGCTGATTACCATCTTCAAGAATCACGGGCCTGACGCCGGCACCAGCCTGGAACATCCGCACTCCCAGATCATCGCGACTCCGGTGATCTCGCTGCAGGTGCGGGAGCGCTTTCAACACGCTTTGCGACACTTTGACGACTATGGCGAGTGCATGTTCTGTCAGATGCTGGAAGAGGAATTAGAAGAACAAACCCGCATCGTCGCGATTTCCGAACACTTCGTCGCGCTCGAACTGTATGCTTCGCCGGCTCCGTTCTGTACCCACATTTATCCGCGTCGGCACATGGCCAGCTTTGGCGATGTGAGCGCCGCGGAGATCAACGATCTGGCGCGGATGTTGCGCTGGATACTGGCCAAGCTTTACCACGGGCTGGCGGACCCGGATTTCAATTTTACGATTCGAAGCGCACCCGCCGAGAGCGTCGGCGTGAAGTACTTTCACTGGTATCTGAGTGTGATCCCGCGGCTGACGCGCATGGCCGGATTTGAGCTGGGCTCGGGAATGTTTATCAACACGGTGCTGCCGGAAGCGGCAGCGGAGTTTCTTCGCAAAGTCGATGTGGACGCGGTGAAGAACGCAGCCGCGACGGCCACCTAACTGACAATCGGGTCATCTGAGCATCGGGTCATCGGGCCATCGAAAGTCAAAGGCAATTTAGATCACCCGATGGCCCGATCAACCGATTCGCTGTTTTCTATTCGCTGATTTCTAGCTTCTGCCCTTCCCGAGTTCTGGCGGAAAAGAATACTCGTTGAGGGGTCCGAACTTGCGTTTTTCCGCATAGATGCGCCAGCGCCGCCAGACGATGCGCAAACTGGCCATCACCGGGATGGAGAGATAGACGCCGAGCACACCGGCGATTTCGCCGCCCGCGAGAATGCCGAACAAAGCCGCCAGCGGGTGCAATTCCACACTGGCTCCCATGACGCGGGGAGAGATTACGTAGTCCTGCACAATTCGCCAGACGATCAAAAACAAAAGCACGAAGGGCCAGTGCTGATATCCCGACAGAACGGCGACGACCATCATCGCGGCGCCCGCCAGCAGCGGCCCTGCCAGAGGGATGAACTCGAGCGCGCCTCCGGCGGTACCGAGCATCAGGGCGTACGGCATTCGCATCGCGCCCAAAACTGAGGTGTAGGCCAGCAGCGACAACGCGGCCAGGGTCAACTGGGCGCGAATGAATTGGGCGAGCATCTGGTTCAGATCCTGGAGTACATCCTCGAGGAACTCACGCTGCGTGCGCGACTGCACCAGCGCCAGCAGCACTTCATGAAAGCTGCCACCATCGCGCAGAAAAAAGATGGCCAGGATCGGCACTAGAAAGAGCACCCACCCTTGCTGCGCCGCTTCGGCCGCGCGAACGGCGATGCGCTGCGCCAGAGCGGACAAGTCGTCGCGCCGACTTATCAAAAAACCCTGAATATGTTTCTGGGTGTCTTTGGTCCAGCCGTGTTGCTTTCCGATCTGCGCGGTGAGTTGGCCGATCTCGCCGGAAAACTGGCTGGTGCCGGCCTTATCCACGAGTCCGGGCAGCGATTCTCCGAGGCGGGCGCTTTGCCGGGCAATCCTCGGGCCTACAAGAAAGCCGAACACCGCTAGACCAAAGAGAAGCAGGAAGTAAATGATCGTGATCGACCAGACGCGGCTGCGGACCAGTTTCTCCAGTCGCCCCACCGCCGGATTAATGAGGTAGGCAAAGAAAATGGCGAAAAGGAAAAGAATCAGGGTTCGTCGCGCCGCATAGAGAAAGCCCAACCCCACGGCAAACAGAAAAGCCGTGAACAGAACGCGCGACGTGCGTGAATCAAGAATCGTCAAGAGTTATCCCAACCGCTCAGGTCCCGCATGCGAACGACCTCTCCCGGGGCGCACCCTATGGTATCGCCTGAAATAGAGAGCGATCCACTGCCGAAAGAGGCTAACCTTCAGCCAGTTGAGGTTTGCTCGCCGCTCACCCGCCCAAGCAGAGCCTGGACGGGGCACCCGATCGCCTCGATCTAATCGCGGACCACTTCGGTATTTTCGCCCACAACCAGCATCCGCATGACCTTGAATTGATCGTCGAGCCAGAGTTGCCAGGTTCCCGCTTCGGACTTCAGTTCCAGTTTGATCAGTTCCTGTTGTCCGCCCTTCAGGGTCACCTTTTCCCGGCCGAGGTACTCTGCGCTGAGCGGCGCCGAAGAATGTTGGTGCGGGTTCATGGTGCCGAACTGGGCACGCTGCTTCAGCGGGCACTGCACTAGCCCTTTGTCCTGTTTGCAGGATGCGCCCAGAAACTTCCAGGCCAGCACTTCGCGGTGGATAAAGAAGTAGTCGTCCAGGATGCTGGTTGACACCGGCAGCAGGTAAGGTTGTTCATGTTCTTTCTCCTCCGGTGCATTGCGCCACTTCTCAGTCAGAAAATCATCATTCGGAAGCACCACCGATTCCGCTTTTCCCGGGCTCAACTCGTTCCACTCGTAGCGCCGGATATCTCCGGTGGCAGTCAGCTGCATCTCGGAGGATTGCACGGCCGCGATGGGAGCATTCTCCGTCTTGAACTCGGACTGGATGACGCTGCCGTTGCTCGTCTGATAGATGGAAAACGTCTCGGTTCCTACACGATGGCCATTCTGGAAAATGCCGAAAGAACCGGAGTCGACTTTAGTCCCCTCGTGCTCCTTCTCCTTTTCTTTTTCTTTTGAAATGGGAGCGGCGCTCGCCGAGGACCCCGCCGCCGCAATCCAGCAAACCATCACCATCATGAAAGCCAGCAGCCGATAAGACAACTTCACTGTGATTCTCCTGTTCCGAAACTTGTACCGTCGATTTGGGATAAGCCCGACCCCGTGTCTTCCGTAGTTCCCTTAAGCTGCAATGCAGCTTCGATCTCGACGCAAATAGCAGCCACCTGCTTGCCCGTGGTTTCTACCACCACGCTCGCCTGGCGATAACAGGGAAGTCGTTCCGCATAGAGTCGAGCAAACTGCTCCGGATCTCCCCGCAGCGGCCGTTCTATGCCATCGGTCAGGCTCCGTTGCCAGAGTTCGGAAGCGGACGCCTCGAGGAAAACCGTCGGCCACTGCCGCAACAATTCGCGGTTCCTTTCCTGTACGAACGCCCCGCCGCCGAGCGCGACCACGCTGTCCTGTTCGAGCGACTCGGTCAGCAGATCGCGCAGCGCGCTGGTTTCGGCGAGCCGAAACCCGGGCTCGCCTCGCTCCCGAAAAATCTCGGGAACGGTTTGCCGCTCGCGGAACTCGATGCGGGCATCCAAGTCGACAAAATCCCAGCCCAGCCGACGGGCAAGTTCCTGCCCGACGCTGCTCTTGCCGGAAGCCATGAATCCCACCAGAAAGACCGCGCGCACTGCCATGGCGCTCCCGGGCACGCAAGGGGCGGTATTGTCAGGTGATGTTGTCAGCCCAGAGTCCGCGCCCATCTGCTCCCAATTTATTTCTTTGTTCAGCGTAGCTTGGGTTCAGCGTTGCTTGAGGCGGATTTTACCACTGAAAGAGCGCAGCACGACTTCCGATGATGCCTTGCCAGACGTACCCAGGAAGGAACGTCCTGTTTCCACCGGAAAGCGGGAGTGCTTGGGCTGGAGAGGAAAATCGTGTTGCACGCGGCCGAGTACGGAGTGCGCTCTAAAATCGGCCGAGACATCCGCCGGCACCAAGGCTTCGATATCACCGGTGTGGGTGGTGAACTTATAGTCGCCGCCGGAACCGAAATTTCCATCGTAGAAAATCTTTCCGCGGCCGGAAACGACCTGTACCAGCGACCCCGTGACGGACTTCATATGGACGTCGCCGCTGATCGAGGCGATCTCAACGTGGCCGTTTGTAATATCGGTCAGGGTGATCGGCCCGCTCATCGTCCGGACGTGCACATGACAATTCTGGACGTTGCGAACATTCACTACCGCATCCGTGCCTTCCAGGGTTAAGTCGCCCTGCAAGCGCTCCGCCGACAGCGGACCGGACGAAGAATGGAGATTGAGGGTAGCGTCGGGCGGAATCAGCAGTTCGTAGTCAACCTGGCCGGCTTGCTCGTTCGCGCCCTGCAGCAAGTGGGACGCGATTTCAATCCGGTTGCCATTTTGCTGCTGGTCGACTTCCACGTTTTCCGACTTAAGCGTGGCCGTCACCACCACCTGATTGCCGCTGCCGGGCTTTACCGAAATCGCCCCGTACTGCGTATCCACGGAAATAATTGCGTTGGGGCCGACCGTAAAACGGTATTCCTTTTTGCTCTCGGCGAAGGCCGCCGACGCCAGGCAGGTTGCCAGAACCAGAGTTACGACCGTGCTCTGACCCAGACTCGCTTGCTGCAGATTCGCCTTCTGAAGTCTCGCCATAAAACGCCGCCCCTGCGGCCGGGAACGCCGGTCCGCCCTTCTAAGATTATTGAATACGATCCAACGCGATCTGATAAAGAAGTGCCTTCTGTTGATAAGCATCCATCAAGTGCTGCCGGGCGTCCACATCCCCTGGATTCCGATTCACGTAGGCCTGCGTTTCGCGGATGTCGGCATTCACCGCTTGCAACTCATTTTCATAGGTGGCCCGCGTCGCCGGGGCAAGCGTGGAAACTACACTCAGAAACTGTTGATCTTCATCGCTCGGTGCAGCTTCTACCGCGGGTCGCGCCGCGGATGCCACCGTGCCTAATGGCTTCGCCGACCTCTGCGCCAGTTGCTGAGGAGCCGGGGCTGGCACTGCAGGCGAGGGAGTCGCAGCGGTCTCTGGGTTGGGGGACGCTACTACACCCGGGGAACTAACTGGAGTTGCCGGAGCTTGCTGTTTCGCCACTTCCGGAACTGGCCTGTGACTTACCACGTAAGCGCCTGCGGCCACGAGCGCGGCCGCGATGGGCGCCAGCCACCACGCGGTCGACGTCCATCGTCGTCGTAGAGAAGGTCGTGGAGATGTTGGGATAAGGATGGGCTGCGTGAGCGCGGACTCGGGCTCACGAATAAGCCCTTCGGCGCGCAATTCAGCCGCAATTCGCACCCACACCCGCGGCGCCGGTTCTTCGCTTGCCGCCAGTTGCCGGGCTCCGCTCGCGATCAGCTTCAGGTCCGAGACCAGATCCGCACAGGCTGGACAGGATTTCAAATGAGTCTCAAGGTCAGCCCGAGACACGCCGTCGCCACTCTCGAACGCACCGTCCGGAGCGCCGTCGAGGAGCTCCGGCACAACTCGCTCTACGTCTGAACACTTCATAGCCAACTCTCTCCCCAATACCGCAGCTCAGTTACCCAGTCTTGGCCTTTTCGGCTCTCATGAACTTCAGATAATCTCGCAGCTTCAATCGTGCTTTGTGGAGCTGCGACTTGCTATTGCCAATCGAGCAGCCCACCAGCTGGGCAATTTCGTTATGCTCGAACCCTTCAATATCGTGCAACACAAAAACCGTTCGATAGCCCGGCGGCAGCTTATCGATCGCCCGCTGCAATTGCAGACGATCGACGGCGCCCGTCAACTTTACATCCCTGGTACCGAATTCTTTTCTGGGAGCGTCGTCGTCGGCTTCCAGAGTCTCTTCGAGCGACAAAACAGGCAGGCCCTTCTTGCGCAGTTGCATCAGGACCACGTTGACCGTCATGCGATGCAGCCAGGTGGAGAAGGCGGACTCGCCGCGAAAAGTGCTGATCTTGCGAAATAGCTGTAGAAATGCTTCCTGGGCCAAGTCTTCGGCCTGCGCGGGATTGGAGACCATGCGCAAACATAGCGAGTACACGCGGCGTTTGTGCAGGTGATACAAGACTTCGAAGGCTGCTTCGTGGCCCTGTTTCGCCTGCTCTATAGCTTCTGCTTCGGTGATGCGTTCCTTCGGGTCGGTCAAGTCGTCTTTTCCGGCCGCTACTGCTTCAGATGCGGCTTCGAACTCTTTTCGTTGTACAAATTTGCCGAGGCAGTTGCGGGAAGTGCTCTCGACCGTTTCCAAGTCGTCAGAATACCAAAAACTGTAGCCCGCGGAATGACCTATCCGACCAAAGTACCCGGCTAAACTAGCGTAGAGGTCACCTTCGTAACGCCATCGCGCCTCCGCTGCCGGAGACGCGGCAAGCCGCGTCTCGACAGGAAATCGCATTTCTCCCCGCTATGCTTTTCCGGCCGTAATCGTCTCCAGCCCATGTCCGTGCGGGCCGGTCTCGCGAATCCGCAACAGAATGGCGAACGTCAGCCCGACGAAGCCGAGGATCGAGAAGATCCACATGCCGAGCCCGTATCCTCCCGGGTTATCCAGTCCAGCGTGGGCGTAGTCGTTGGCCTTGCCAATCAGCAGGTTCATGATGAAAAAGCCGATCTGCTGAATCAGGGTCATCAGAGCGTAAGCGGTGCCCAGCCGGTTCTGGTCCACGATATACGCGACCGACGGCCACATAACCGCCGGAATCAGCGAGAAGGCCACGCCCATCATGCAGACCGGCACAAACAGCGAAACATTGGTGAATCCCATCAGCAGATAAACCGGCATCAGCAGGACGGAGGCGAACATCATCAAAAATGCGCGCTTCCCGATCTTGTCGGAGAGCAGTCCGAAAAGAGGGGTCGCAACCATGGCCGATAAGGGCAGCAGGCTGTTGAACATTCCCGCCCGCTCGTGCGCCAGTACCCGCATCGCTTCCGAAGCGCTTATGCCACCGTGGGTCGCCAGAATCTTGTTGGTGAAGAAGTCGATGGCAAACGTACGGAAGGGAAAGATGGCGGAGTAGAAAGTGAAACAGAGCCCGACTACGAACCAATACGATGCGTTGAATCTGAAAATCTGCCCGAACTCCAGCTTGTCGATGGAACCGGCCTGCCCGAGTTCGTAGCGTCCCTCGGCTCGGCTTTCGAGCACCCAGTAAACTGCCGAACACACCACGGCCAAGAGTCCAGCACCGACAGCGATCAATAACGGCCCCTGCCAACTCGGTTCGCCTGCCGGGCCATCCGGATAAAAGGCCTTGTTTGCCCAAGTCGGCGAGTTGTCCGCGGCCACCGATGCCAGGCGGGCAATGGTCAGGTTGATCCCGAAGGCGAAGCTCAGCTCTTTACCCTTAAACCACTTGGCGAGCACGGTCGTGACCGCAACGATCATGGATTCGGCGCCCAGTCCAAGCACGGTGCGGCCGGCGATCATCACGCCGGGACGGCCGCGCGCGGCAGTGAGCGCGGCTCCCAGCAGGCAAAGTACGGCAAAGAACGTAATCGCCTTCTTGGTGCCAATGCGGTCGATGATGATGCCGCCGATCAGCAATGTAGCAACCGCGGCCACGCTATAGGACGAGTTCAGCCATCCGAACGCGGTCGCGGAAAAACCCAGCTTGTCGATAAAAATCCGTTCCAGCGGATTGATGCTGTCGTAGATGTAGTAGTTGCCGCCCATGGCCAGGCTGACGAACAGCAGCACAGTCCAGCGGTAAAGACGAGAAGGTTCCGGTCGAGCAAGCTCAGGCATGAAGACACTCATCCTCGGCGCACGGCGGCGCCTGCGTGGTATGTGTGGAGAGAATCAACCGACGAAGATAACAGATTGGGGGAGGGAATGGCTCAGCATCTCTGCCCTCAAATGAAAAGGCCCTTGGTCTCCACGGAACGTGGTCACCAAGAGCCATAAACTGAAAGCTGAAAACTAAAAGCTGTTCCTACAGCTTCTCCGTCTTGCCGTCGTATTTCACATCGCCATTCTTGTCATTCTGGCGCGTGACGTCGTCGTTGGTATAGACGTGGCCCGCTTTTCTCGAGCCCTTCGCTTGGCTCGCCACCAGCGCCGCGTCCGAAGTGTGCTCCGGTCCCGTGTAATACATCCAGCCGCGCGGTGAGCGTGGGCCATGGTCTTCATTCGGACGCCCTTCACGCGCACGATCTTCACGCGGACCTTCCTCGCGCATCGCGTTGTGCATGGGATGACCTTCGCGTCCAATCGGCTCGGGCCACAGGTGGACATCGGACGCGGTCAGCGGAGCGCCGCCGCCCTCGTACCACACGGGCACGGTGTACTCCGAGCTGGTCGATCCCTGAACCTCGGAAAGAGTCGCGTTGGTTGCGCCGGCGATCAACCCGGTGGTGGCGTTGCTCGCTCCCACCGGATTCGGCGAAACCGTTTGCAGCGACAACATCGGCGTGGTCACCAGCGGGATATAGGGGCCGCATCCATAAAGGCAAGGGCCGGGGCGAGGAACGGGCTGTTGCCCAAAAGCCGCTACTGCCAGCAAGACCACCGCCATCAGAACCAAATAGGGTCGCATACTGCCTCCACAGGGGACAACAAATCCATCGTAGAGAAGGGGCTTGCCCCGTCTCCCTGCGGGTTGCAAGTGCAGTTTGCTGGCCAGTTCGCACTGGGCCGCAGATAACCAGAATGTTCGGAGATTCACGGCGCTCTCGGCTAAACAACGGAATTCAGGTGAGGCTCGTTCGGGGAAGTGGTGAAAATTGCTGCGCACAACCTGCAATGGATTAGCTCAGCCTCTGGTGGAGCGCCGGGCGTCCCACGCCCGGCCTAAGCGATCGATGGACGGGCGAGAGCCTGCCCTGAGCTAGTCGAAGGGACGCCCGTCGCTCTATTGCTCTTATGCTCTTATCTTCTAACGACCGACGCTGTTAACTACCAACGAATCTCGCATACAGGCTGCGGGCAATAGCCGTGTCGGTCGTTCCCTTGATGATCGCCCGGCCGTCGGGAAACAACGTCATCTCGTAGGGCTCGCGCCAGAACTTGAGCACGAACTCGTTGTGGCGAACCTGGCCGTGAGGCTGAAGGCGGGCGCTCAGCTCCGCGAAGTCGACGGGCCGCTGCCGCTCGTGAATCTGCACCGAATTTCTGCCGCACATCGTAATATGCGGCCGCCCTTCACCGGCCAGATGAACAAAGTCTCCCGAACAGGCGCGGCATCCCGCCCGCGGCTGAATCGCGGCCGTCGCCAATTCTGCTCGTTCGTTCGTCCAGACATCCCAGGAGAGCAGAGTTCGCCGCATCTTCGAACGCGCGCCTACCAGAAACTTCAGCGCCTCAGTCGCAGCAATCGACGCCACCAGGTTCACCGCGGAATTCAAAACGCCGGCGGTCTCACAGGTCTCGACCGTTCCCCGGGGGGATTCTGGAAAAATGCAGGCCAGGCATGCCGTTTCGCCGGGCAGGATGTTCATGGTCACGGCATAACTGCTTACCGCGGCCGCGTAAATCCAGGCCACGGAATTTTTCACCGCATAGTCGTTGATCAGATAGCGAGTTTCGAAATTGTCGGTGCCATCCAGAATCAACTCGCACCCGCCAAGCAGGGAATCGGCGTTCGCCGGAATCAGGTCGGCGACATGGGGCTCGACCACGATCTGCGAGTTGAAACGCACAATTTGCCGCGCCGCCGCGATCGCCTTGGGCACCGATTCGCGCGCGTCCTCCTCATCAAATAAAGCCTGCCGCTGCAGATTGCTGGGTTCGACGTAGTCGCGGTCGAGAATCCGCAGCGTCCCAACGCCTGAACGGGCCAATAGCGAGGCCAGGGCAGAACCGGTGGCGCCGCAGCCCACAATCGCCACGCGGGCCTCTGCCAGCCTTTTCTGGCCCTCCGCTCCGATCTCCTTGAACAACACCTGCCGCGAGTAACGGTCGTTCATCTCCAAAGCGTCGATTTCCAAAGCAATAACCTTAGCGATTACCTTTCTCAACCTTTCAAACCAGTATTATAGGTTCCGGTCGTCAATCTTTGTTTTAGCGAGCAACGTGTGCCGTTTTGCGATTCATCGAACCCGATAGGCTTCATGGTTGACGAGCGTGGTTTTCGGGAGGGAGTTTTGCGGCCAGCAACCCGCGGTGAAGGTGAGGCCCCGCTTCCAGGCCGCCAATTCTCCGGAGCTTGTCATCCCGAGCGAAGCGAGGGATCTGCATCTTGCGGCGAACTGCAGATCCCTCGCTTCGCTCGGGATGACAATTCATTAAGTGAATCGATCGTGCACCGAACTGGACCGGACTTTCCCCACGGGCTCCTAAGCGTTGCATCTCGGGTCACGCTCGCGCTTCTGTTCGCGCTCGTCCTGACGCACAGCCCAAGCTTGGCGCAGAGCTCACCCCCCGCCCCGCAGCAAGTCGCCGGGGCGCCTGCGCAATTCGGAACCATCACGCCCTACCTTGGTTTAGCGATTGATCAGATCGAGTTGCCGGGCGTTGGACCGGAAGAAGCGGCTGCACTGCTCGCGGCCACACCGCTCAAGATCGGCGAACCGCTCACGCGCGACGCCCTGCATGACGCGATGCAGGCTCTTTTTGCCACCGGACGCTTCTCCGATATTCAGGCCGAAGCGGATCGCACCGACACCGCCGGTGTCCGGCTGCGCTTTCTGACGGTCGCCAATTTTTTTGTCGGCATGTTGACGATCGAGGGCGTTTCCACCAATCCGTCCGCCAACCAGGTGGCCAGCGCCACCCGTCTGCAGCTTGGCGAACTTTACTCTCCAGAAAAACTCGACCGCGCTCGCGCAGGCATCCAACGAGTGATGGAAGAAAACGGATTCCACCGGTCGAAAGTGACCATCTCCGAACAGCGCGACGAGCAGCAACACCAGGTCAACCTGACCTTCCATGTCGTCCGCGGGCCGAGGGCCGTAGTCGGAGAGATCACCCTGGAAGGCGACGCCGGCTATTCCATCGCGGAACTCAAGGAAATCGCCAAACTGCATTCTGGCGATCCGGTCGCCTCGAACCGCATTACGCGCGCACTGCAGCGAATTCGCCGCCGCTATCAGAAGCAGGACCGTCTGCTCGCCCAGGTCTCGGCGGCCGACCGTACCTACCGTTCCGAGCGCAACACTGTGGACTACATCTTTAAGGTGGACCGCGGTCCGGTGGTGGAGATTGCCGCCGATGGTTTTAAACTCAGCCAGCGGGTGCTGCACCGGCTGGTGCCAATCTATGAAGAAGGCGCGGTCGACGACGATCTGCTTAACGAAGGCCGGCGCAACATCGAGAACCACCTTCAGACTCTTGGCTACTTCGAGGCCACCGTCAGCGTGAGCCAGCACACTGCGGCGGACGGCAAGAATTTGCAGGTGGTATACGCCGTCAATCCCGGAGAACGCCACAAACTCGCGGCCATTCGTATTTCTGGCAATCGATACTTTTCCGACGACCTGATCCGGTCGCGCATGCAGGACCAAGCCGCCGGACGCCTGTTCAGCCACGGACGCTACAGCGAAGTGTTGCTTGGGGAAGATGTCCGGCGTATCCAGGATCTATATCGGGCGAGTGGTTTCCGCCAGGCCGAAGTCAGCAGCAGATTGGTGGACAAGTATCAGGGCGATCCTTCGAAGCTTGCCGTCGCCATCGTCGTCAAGGAGGGCCCGCAGACGCGCGTGGCGTGGGTCCGCATCGAGGGCACTTATACGCTTCCGCAGGAACAGCTGCCCGAAATCTCCACTGCCGAAGGACAGGGCTTTGACGAATCCAGTCTGGCGGATGACCGCGACACGATTCTGAGTAAGTATTTCGACAATGGTTTCCCCAATGCCACGGTCGACGTCGCCTATGTTACGGTTCCGTCACCGGACGGCTTTCCGCGCGTTGGGGTCACCTTCTCGATTCATGAAGGCGAGCAATTTTTTGTCGATCAAGTTTTTCTCGATGGCCTGCACTACACCCGCCCCGGTGTCGCCCGCCGGGAAATGCGGGTGCAGCCGGGCGCGCCCTTGAGCCAGCAGGACATGCTGGAGAGCCAGCGCCGCCTGTACGACCTCGGCCTTTTCAAGCAGGTGGACACCGCCATCCAGAACCCGGACGGCACCGAGTCGCGCAAGAACGTGCTGGTCACGGCACGCGAGGCGCAACGATACACCTTCGATTACGGCGTCGGCTTCGAGTTTCAGACGGGGCAGCCCACAGTCGGGGCTACCCAACCACTCGGCGAGACCGGTGTCAGCCCCATGGTGTCTTTCGGCGTCAGCCGCCTCAACATGGGCGGCCGTCATCAGACCCTCACCATGAAGGCCAACGTCGGCCGCCTGCAACAAAGAGGGCTCATCAGTTACGACATCCCCAAACTGCTGAACCGTGACAACCTTCGTTTCACTGCGACCGCGCTTTACGACAACACCGTGGACGTCACCACCTTTACCTCGCAACGTCTGGAGGGCACTTTGCAGGTATTGCAAGCGCTGTACAAAGTGCAGGAACGCGAACTGACCACGCTCGCCTACCGTTTCAGTTACCGCCGGGTGGTGGCCAGCAATGTTGAGGTCACCAGCAACCTCATTCCCCTTCTTTCAGCCCCAACCCGGGTAGGAATTCCCAATTTTCTTTACATTCGCAACCGGCGCGATAACGATCTGGAGAGCACACGCGGCAATTACACCAGCGTCGAAGGCGGTGTAGCGTCGAGTTATTTTGGCTCCGAGGCCGACTTCAGCCGGGTGCTGGCCAAGAACTCTACCTATCACACGTTTTTTCGCAATCGCAGCACGGGACAGGGATTCGTCTTCGCCCGCTCCACCACCGTCGGGATTGAGAACCGTTTTGGCAGCACGGTTCTATTGGATCCCGCGCAAGCGGTGCCACCCGGCCAAACCCTTATTCCGCTGCCGGAACGTTTCTACAGCGGCGGGGGCAACTCCAATCGCGGATTTGGGTTAAATCAGGCAGGACCACGCGATCCGTTCACCGGATATCCCGTGGGCGGCAGCGCCGTGTTCCTCAACAGCGTGGAAATGCGTTTTCCCAACGTTATGGTGCCTTACCTTCAGGACAACGTCGGTTTTACGATTTTTGAGGATATGGGCAACGTCTTTGCGCGGCCACAGGAGATGTTCCCCAGCCTCGGGCGTTTTCACCAACCCGACCGGGATTTCTGTTTCCATGAGAGCACGCACCTGCAGTGTAATTACAACTATGCTTCGCAAGCGGTTGGCCTGGGAGTCCGCTATCAGACGCCGATCGGACCGTTACGCTTTGACTTCGGATACAATTTAAATCCACCGTACTTTCCCAGCTATAACAACATCACGACCAACAAGGTAACTGGGCAAGCGGTCGGGCAGTTTGGGTACGATCGCGCCGGGCATTTCAACTTTTCGTTCAGCGTAGGGCAGTCATTCTGATGAAACTCGGGCGTATCAAACTCGGAATCTGGTGGAGCGACGGGCGTCCTCGTAAGTCTGCCCTGAGCGAAGCCGAAGGGTCAAGCCGGGCGGGGACGCCCGGCTCTCCACCGGCAAGCATCAGACTCGGGAGACATTGCGCAGTTGCGCTGGCGCTCACCCTCGCTCTGGTGGCCTCGTCCCAAGCCGGTCAGATCGTCGACCGTGTGGTCACTAGCGTGAACGGCCACGTGGTTCTGCAGAGCGATTGGGAGCAGGAAGTGGCCTTCGAGGCCTTTTCGAATGCCCGCAATCCGGACTCGTTCACCACGGCCGAGCGCAATGCGGCCCTCGATCGCCTGATCGATCAGGAACTGCTGCGCGAACAGTTGCGGCCGTCTCAACCAGTTCCCGCCGAGCAGGTCGCTGCCCGCGTGGCCGAAGTCCGCAAGCTTTATCCGGATTGTGCCACCGACGAAGCGTGGCACGCCAGGCTGCAACGTTATGGCCTGACCCTAAGCTCACTTGAGAAGCGCCTGGGCGACCAGATCCAGCTGATGAATCTCGTTGAAGACCGTCTGCGTCCCTCCATCCAGATTGACCAACAGGCGGTGGAGACCTACTACAACGATCAGTTGCTGCCGGATATGAAACAGGCCGGCAGTCGCGCCACGCCGCTGCCCGAGGTCTATGGCCGAATTAAGGATTTGCTGGCCGAGCGAAAAATGAACGAACTGCTCTCGGGCTGGCTGGCGAGTCTGCGCTCTGGAAGCCATATTCTGACTCCTGAATCGAGTGCCGGAGAGCGCAACCCTTGACCGAACCCCCGAGCGAACCCCCGATCGAACCGTTGATCGAAGCGTTGACCGGGCCGGTTCCTCCCGAGCGCCGGCGCATCCTGTTGAAACTCTTTCTGTCGTTTTGTGTTTTCAGCCTGCTTGCATTCGCCCTGCTCGGCTGGTACGTCACTACCGATTCCTTTCAGCAACTGGTCCGCCGCCGCGTGGTCGCGTCGGTGGAGAAGATCACCGGCGGCCGCGTTGAACTCGGAGAACTTCACACCATCCCGTTCCGCCTGCGCGTGGACGCTCGCAACCTGACTATCCACGGTCACGAAGCTCCGGATCAGGTCCCTTTCGTGCGGGTCGACCGCCTGCAAGCGGAAATGAAAGTCATTTCCATCCTCAGCACCACTATCGGATTGCATTCTCTGGTGCTCGAGCATCCCGTCGTCCACGTCATTGTCTATTCCGATGGCACCACGAACGTTCCGGCGCCGCCAGCCAGCCTTTCCTCCAACAAGGGGCCGGTCGAGGAACTCATCTCGCTTTCGGTTTCGCGCATCGACGTGCAGCGGGGCGAACTTCTGTGGGAAGACAAGAAAATGCCGTTCGATTTTGCCGCCCAGGACCTGGCGCTGCTTTTGAACTACTCCTTGTTGCGCCGGCAATACGAAGCCCGGATAGTGGCGGGAAGCGTCGCCACGCGTTTTCAACTGTATCCCTCGTTTGCGTGGCGGGCGGATGCTTCGGTGATTCTGGCCCGCGGACGCGCCGACATCAGCAGTTTGACGGTGACTTCCGGAAAATCTGAAATTCATTTCTCAGGACAGCTGCAGGACTTTCACAATCCTCAACTGAGCGGTCATTATCATGGCCTGGCGGATCTCGGCGAACTCGCGTCCCTGACACGTGAGGCGCAGGTTCGCAAAGGTACGGCGCAGTTCGAGGGCAAAGGCTCCTGGAACTTGCAGGATTTTTCCACTCAGGGAACGGTGCAGGCGAAAGACATCGAATGGTCGAATGGCAAGCTGTCGATGCCGAATGGGCGCATCAGCGCAGGGTTCTCCCTTACTTCGGACCGCTTCCGCGTTTCCTCGATCAAGGCCAATCTGTTCGGCGGCGACCTGCAGGGCGAGGCCGATGTGACCGATTGGCAGAGTTCGCTCGCACCCTCGCCGGCCCCCGTGCGGCGCCATGTGATCGGACGAGTTCCGCCGGAAAGTCTTCAGCGCGGCTCGCTGCGCCTGCAAGTGGCGGGCCTCCCGCTGCTCCCGGCCATGGAAATGCTGAGCTCAAAAAACCTTCCCCTCGATCAACTCGGCCTCTCCGGAAGAGCGAACGGCAAGGTTGAGATGCTCTGGGTAGGATCGATCCGCGACGCGGAGACTCGCGTGAGCCTTGGCATTGCGCCACCGCTAAAGCTGGCCCCGAGCGAGATTCCGGTGCAGGGCCAGATGGATGGCATCTATCGCGGATCGCGCGACGAATTGGAAGTGAGCCAGCTTCACCTGACAACCCCAGGCTCTGAAATCACCGCCTCGGGCAAGCTGGCGGCGGACGCGTCGTCATCGTCATCGTCATCCCTGCGCTTCTCGTTCACCAGCCATAACCTGCGGGAGTGGGCGCCGCTCGTCGAAGCAGCCTATGGATCCCGGGACTTGCCCTTTGCTGTTCACGGCTGGGCGGGCCTTGCCGGCAACGCCAGCGGCAAACTCACGGCGCCTTCCGTCAGCGGAAATCTTGAAGTCTACGATTTCGACACAACCTTGCCGGCGACCAAGCGAGTCTCCGCTCGAGTTCTTCACTGGGACGCGCTCTCTACCGCGGTCCAGTACTCGAGCAGTCATTTCGCCGCGCGCAATGGCTCCCTCATTCATGGCCACACCACGGCGCACTTCGACGCCAGTGCCGCGCTGACGGGCGGCGTACTTCCGGAGAGCGCTCCCTTTACTCTGCACTTTGACCTGCGCAACGCCAATCTGGCGGAGGTTGCGCAACTGGCCGGAGTTGCTCAGCCGTTGTCTGGCAATCTCGATATGTCCGTCACCGTTTCGGGCACGCGCGCCAGTCCCCACGGAGACGGACACCTCGAGCTCCACAATGGAACGGTCTACGGAGTCGGCGTTCCTCTGTTGACGAGCGATCTCCGCCTCGCCGGTGGCGAACTTCAGTTCAACAACATCGATGCCAGTGCCTACGGCGCTCTACTTTCCGGGAGCGCCGCCGTCAGCACATCGAGCCTGACTGAGACAAATACCGACTGGGCGAAGACCGAGTTTCGCCTGAATCTTTCCGGACGTAACCTCGATCTCGCCCGTTTCCCGCGCCTGCAGACCAGCCGCTTCACGGCCGATGGAGTCGTCGATTTCACGCTGCGAGCCAGCGGCACTCCCGAGCAGCCTGCGATCGAAGCGCATGTTCATCTCAAGGACCTCGCCCTGGACAAGGAACGCGCCGGAGATTTCTACGTCGACGCGGTTACGCACGGACACGAGCTCGATCTCAATGCCCACTCGGACTTCGATAAAGCGGACTTGACCATTCTCGGGAGCGTCGGACTTGAGCATGACTTTCCCGCCGATCTGAACCTCGCCTTCCATCATCTGGATGTCAATTCGCTGCTGCGCATTTACCTGCCGGGAAAGATCACGGGACACTCTCCTCTGGAGGGAACGCTGCACGTTCGCGGTCCGCTGCGCACGCCACGCGATTTGAAAGCGGACGCCGAACTCCAGGCATTCAGCGTTGAGGTCGCGCACGTGCAGGTACAAAGTGTCGCGCCCATTCGCTTCGAGGTCGCGAATCAAGTCCTGCTCGTCGAAAATTTCCACCTGGCAGGAAGTGGCACGGATTTCACCGCGCACGGACGGGCACATTTGACCGGCGCGCAAGAGCTCGACGTCCGTCTGGACGGCTCGGTCAATATGACGCTCTTGCAGTCGCTCAACCCCAAAATCCTGGCGCGCGGCAATTTGGGCGTAAACCTCAACGCCAGCGGCACGCTCTCGCAGCCCGTGTTGCAAGGGCGTCTCGAAGTGAAGGACATCTTCGTCAGTCACAACGACTTTCCCAGCGGCCTTAGCGCCCTGAACGGTGTTTTGCTGTTCGATCGCAACCGCATCCAGATCGAAAGCCTCAGCGGCTCTACCGGCGGTGGCACGGTGGCGCTGACCGGCTCCGCGACCTACCAGGGCGGCGTGTTTCTTCTCGATTTCGGAGCAACGGCGCATGACGTTCGCCTGCGTTATCCCCCCGGCGTAAGTTCCACCGCGAACGCGGACGTCCGGCTCACTGGGACCACGAATTCCGCTCTGCTGAGCGGGGATGTGGTGGTCACCAAGCTGGCCGTCACTCCGGGATTTGACTTCGGGGCCTATATCGTGAGGAGCAGACAGACGGTCGTCCTGAGCGACAGCGACAGTCTGTCAAGCCGCCTTAAGCTCGATGTTCACGTGGTGACCACTCCTGAACTGCAGATGCAATCGGCCGTCGCCAGGCTCTCTGGCAACGCGGACCTCAGGGTGCGGGGCACGGCCGAGCGTCCGGCAATTCTCGGGAGAGTGGAAGTTCTGGAAGGAGAAATCTCTTTCAACGGAAACAAGTACAAGCTCGAGCGCGGCGATGTTACCTTCGCCAATCCAGCCAAGACGCAGCCGATCATCGACCTGCAGGCCGCCACACGAGTGCGCGATTATGACATCACGGTACAATTCCGCGGTGACGCCAGCGTTCCCAATGGCTTGAAGGTCACGTGGCAGTCGGAGCCGCAGCTTCCTGAAGCCGACGTCATCGCTCTGCTGACTCTCGGCCGCACCCACGAAGAGTCGGCGAGCGTGGCCTCCAGCGGAGGCTTTGGCTTTGGCGGTGAGGCCTCCAACCTGCTCATCAATCAGGCCCTCAACAGCACCGTCAATAGCCGCCTGCAGCGTTTGTTCGGAGCCAGCCGCGTCAAAATTGATCCCCAGGGTTTGGCCAGTGAAACCGCCCTGGTGCGCGGGCCGCAGGTCACGGTCGAGCAGGAAGTGATGAGCAATCTCACCCTGACTTACAGCACCAACGTCTCCGTTTCGAACCAGCAGATCATCCAGCTGGAGTACCACGTAACCCGGGCCATCTCGATCGTGGCGCTGCGCGATTGGAACGGAGTGGTCAGTTTCGACTTCAAAATACGGCACCGGATGAAGTGATAACGGGTAGGTTTCAAGGTTTCAGAGTTTCAAAGTTTCAAGGTTTTAGAGTCTCAGGGTATTCTTTTCTTGAAACCTTGAAACTCTGAAACCTTGAAACTTTGCCTCTCCGCCCAAGTTCCGCCTTGACATAAATCTCCAAACCAGCAACTCTATCTGTTTTCCACTTCACGCCCGGAGAAACGGGTGAGGGAAGCCAATTTGCGAGTGCGGGTCTTTTATCACGACAAATGCTTTGACGGGGCTTGCTCGGCCGCCCTGTTTTCCCGTTTCTACCGGGAACGAATCCGCGGCGATGTGGACTTCGTGTACTCCGGCCTGCTGCATCGTGCGGGCGCTCTTTTCGACGAAAAGCAGTTTGACGGCGACGAGAATGCCATCGTCGATTTCAAGTATTCCAGTTCGCCCAAAATCACCTGGTGGTTCGATCACCACCAGAGCGCTTTTCTTTCCCCGGCCGATGCCTCCCACTTCGAGCAGGATGAGAGCGACCGCAAGTTCTACGATCCGGCGTTCAAGTCCTGCACCAGCTTTATTGCCATGATCGCGAAAGAACACTTCGGCTTTGATCCGCGCCCCGTCTCGGAGCTTGTCCAGTGGACCGACATCGTCGACGGCGCCATGTACGAAGACGCGAAGTCGGCGGTGGAAATGAAAGCTCCCGCCATGAAGCTGACCATGGCCATCGAAGCTTCCACGGAGCGCGATTTCGTCAAGAAGCTGATCCCTTTGCTCGCGTACCAATCTCTGGCCGCGATTCTGGAGGAGCCATTTGTCGCCGCCGTCCTGCCGCCCCTGCTCGAACGCCACGAGCGCTCGGTTGAGATTTTGCGGCAGCGCATGGAAGAAAAAGACGGCACGATTTTTTTCGACATCACCGACCTCGACCTCGAAGGCTACAACAAATTCATTCCGTACTATCTGCATCCCGATTCGGTCTACAGCGTCGGCCTGAGCAAAAGTTCGTTCCGGGTGAAGGTTTCGGTCGGGTCGAACCCCTGGTCGAAGCGCGAGCCCACCGTCAATCTCGCCAAAGTTTGCGAGCGCTATGGCGGCGGCGGCCACGCCCGCGTCGGGGCGATCTCGTTCGAAGTCACTCAAAGTGACGCGGCTCGCCAAGCCGCGTTGGAGGTTGTCGCAGAGTTGCGCGCCAGCGTCCGCCAGCAGATGTGAGAATCAGGAAGCTTGTACAGGGTACCGATTTGAGCGATACCGCGAGCTCTTCGAAATCGGATGCCCCTTGAGAGGCCACGCTTTAGAATGAATCTGCGACCAGTCGCTGGATACCGCAAAATCAATTTTCATCAAATGCATCCCAGAATCCCGCATCCCAGAATCGACGATCCCGGACACATCAAAGGCGTGCGCACCGTCGCCACCGTGGAGTTTACGAAAGGCATCATCGTCGCGCTCGCGGGACTGGGTGTGCTCTCCATGCGGCACAAGGATATTTGGGGAGTGACCGAGAGCTTCCTGGATTTTCTTCACGTTAGTCCTCACCACCACCACCGCTTGTTCGGCGTCTTCGTCAACCTCGCGCACCAGCTCAGCGACGTGCGCCTGTGGAAGATTGCCGTGGTGGCCACCATTTACGTGACCCTGCGCTTCATCGAAGCCTACGGATTGTGGTATGTCAGGACGTGGGCAGAGTGGCTGGCGTTTGCTTCCGGCGCCATCTACATCCCGTTTGAGGCAGCCGATCTGTGGCGGCGGCTGACCTGGTTTCGATTGGCGATTATCGTGGTCAACGTCGGGATCGTACTTTACATGCTCATGTTGCGCCTGGAAGCAGCGAAGAAGCACCGCGCGGCACACCACTCCGCGAAATCGGGATAGATCGCCTGGTGTGAATCTGAACAGATCGCGGGTGTAGGGACGGGGACAACAATCCAGGCTGGTTTCCCAGCCTGGCTTTCCTGTTCTGGATTATTTCCGGCGCGCCCGTCATCCGACCAGAATCTCATTCTTTGGCTCGGGATCAGAGCCTGGGCACAGTTCGACACTCCCCTCCAGCGCCTGGAGCGCGGGGGCCTCTGAGACCCGGTCTCGTACCCGCAGTT
>JBEKIB010000065.1:0-40211 GCA_050011975.1 Terriglobales bacterium
GATCAGCCGCTCCATTATCGAGGCTCATCGCGGACGTCTATGGGCGACAGCGAACGATGGCCCAGGAGCCACGTTTGCATTCTCTATTCCTTGCAGGCGCGAGAGCCTGGCCGACGCCGAAAGTCGCGTCAACTAGACAGATCCGTTGACTCGCACAGCATGATGCGAGGCTGGTCTAGATAATCAACGGTCACCCAATACCTAAGTACAATAGACGCCTCCCCTAGAGTGGAGCAATGTTGTTTTATGAAGTTTCACCCGGAGGGAAGCGCCACCGAACGTCCGCTTGTATCAGTGGTTGATGACGACGAGTCAGTGCGCGAATCGCTGCCTGATGCTGCGGGAGTTCGGCTATGCAACTCGAACTTTCTCGTCGGCAGAGGAGTTTCTCGCCTCCGATTGCGTCGGCCCGACCAGATGTCTGATCCTCGACATTGCCATGCCGGGGATGACCGGGCCTGAACTTCAACAGGAATTGATTCGTCGGCGACAAGCGATTCCGACCATCTTCATCACCGCGAATCGAGATAAGATTGTTCACCCGCGGCTACTCGAGCACAGCGCAGTGGAGTGCCTGTTTAAGCCGTTTTGCGACACGGCTCTGCTTGAGGCGCTCAATGCCGCACTTCGAGCGAGCTAACCATTCAAGCGCTCTGACGATCCGCGGTCGCTTACCTCGAAGGAGCTCCTGAAGGCGATTCGGCAAGCGCTCCGACGTAGCCGCCTTGCGCTTAGCCACGAAGCGGAGATACGGGAACTCCGGAACTGTTACGCATTACTCACCCCTCGCGAGCGGCAGGTTATGGCGTTGGTCGTTTCCGGCCTGTTGAACAAACAGTTCTGTGGCGAGCTCGGCATCAGCGAGATCACGGTGAAAGCACAGCGGGGGCAGGTCATGCAGAAGATGAAAGCCGACTCTATCGCCTCGCGCTAAAGGTGTGCTATTCGAGGAAACAGCGGCTGCCTGATCGATTCTGTATTGGAGGTCGGTGACGGGGCAGCGTTCTAACCGGACGGAGTGGGGGATGGACCATCGGTGGGTTCCCAATTGATCAGCTTCGTGACGTCGTACTGGTCAGTCGGAGCCACTATCCTGAGACTGGCGCCCAGCAGGACCTTCTGCTTCCATTTGACGAACACCTGCTCTGGCATTGCTCGGTAGCCCTTAAGGTTTACGGAGAAGCGAAAAACGGCATCCGGAAGACCGGAAAGGTTTCTTTTGCGACCGCTTTCTTGCCCGTGGATTTCCCATCTGTCGCCCGCAGCTATCGTGTGCACGGGCGAGCTAGAACACGCGGCCCAGAGCAAAGAACCACGTGGCATGCCCTGTGTCTCCGACACTTCCGCCAAGGAACAGGGGTCCAAGAGCGGTCCGCACAATAAACCCGGCCGCGCCGTCATTGGGAAGTTTGCTCACGCCTGGAGCATTGAACATTTTTCCGACCTCATACATTGTGACGGCGTAAAGGCCACTGCCAAGGAAGGGCGGAAGAGTGAGTAGTCTGTGGAGGTATCCCACGCGGAAGAGGTAATACTGATCTCCGCGCACCTCGTTCTGGCCATAAGCAAGCAACCCTCCCGTACCTCCGAGGAAGTATTGAGGAATGCCGGTACGGTCGTAGCCGATGGTCGACCCTCCCTGCGCTATCAGGAACACAGAAGCTGGCGCGGACACGGCTTTGAAAAACTCGGTTTTCGCTTCCAGACTTGGAAACGCGGTGGCTGCTCCCGGGCTCATATCCACCCAGTGGAAATCCAACTCGCCCGAATAACCCCGGCGTGGAACGATCGGATCATCCAGGTGGTCGGTGGCGAAGCGAAATCGCGAAGCTTCGACCTCTCCCTTGACCGATGAAAACTGGGGAGTACCTAACTTCAGGCTTGCATCCAAATAGCCGATTTCGTATCCAGCGCGGACCTCGCTGAACCGGCTCACTGCGTAGCCAAGGTCAATCCCAAATTCTGCTCTCCCGAGGCGGTAGTCGGCCTGAGGGTCGTTGTGAGAATAGATCCACTGCGCAGAGTCGCTTGCGCTCACGCGTGGCGCGAAGAACCAGCGGGTGGTCTGGTTAAATCTCTTGTAGAACTCGGTCGCAATCCCGTAGGCGTTTCCGAACTGAAAGTCCGTACGCAATTCCGAACCGTACCCTGCGATGTCGAGAACCGTCAAACGTCCTCCCATCGTGAAGGTAACGTTGTTCTGGGGCTCCGCGCCGTCCACTCCAAAGGCAGGTTGCAAAACTGGCGGTGCATAATTCTTTTCGCTGACAGTGACTAGCAGGCCGACCTGGCCGTCATTCTGGGTCAACCCATAGGAAGCGCTTTCGAATCTGCCCACCCCAGTCAAGCGGGTCAGATAGGTGTCCAGCGTCTGCGTGTCGATCGGCTTGCCCACCAGAGGCTGGAGAAATTTCTGGATTTTCTGCTCGAAGTCGGGGCTGGTCCCTTCGACTTTTACAAATTGCGGAATGCCCGCCGCTCCTCTCTTGCGCGCATCGCGCTTAGCCAGGTATTCGTTCCATGCGGCCTGATCGAGAGCATAAGGCAGCAGGATTTTAGATTTCTCCTCTGCCGCTTCCATTCCCTTCTGGATGAGCGCTTCCGCTTTGTTGAATTCCAGGCTGGTGAATTTCTGAACATCCACCTTGACGACGATGTCCGCAGCTTCCATCCCTCGGAGCTCCGTGTTTGCGGTGCCGACCGTGATCGACTGGCCGAGGACACTAAACATCGATTGGATTTCATCGGCGGTGGCGGGAGCGACCTGGAGATGAATCGCGATCACTACATCGGGCCCCATCTCGCGCACCAGGTCCGTAGGCAGGTTGTCCACCAACGCACCATCCACGTATACGCGGTCTCCGTCGCGCATGGGATCGAAGATTCCCGGCAGGGACATGGAGGAGCGCATAGCGAAACCAATCGGACCAGTAGAGAACACATGCGCCTTTTCCGAAATCAACTCGGTGGAAACGCAGCGGAACGGGATGGGTAGGTCGTCGAACGATTTCACGGACGAATAGGCCAGTGTTTCCCGGTCAATGAGGAGGCTGATTTGATGTCCCGAACTCAATCCGGATGGGAGCGACGCCCCGTGTTTGAAACCAACGACCAAGTCGTTTTGAACCGCACGCTCATCCTCCTTGCGGCGGAAAGAGAGGTCTCCGTAGGGGGTCCCACCCCCAATAATAAGCGGCCAGTCTATATGTTTGACTAGCACTTCGAGTTCATCCGGGCTCTTGCCGGTCGCGTACATGCCCCCTACCAGCGCGCCCATGCTGTTTCCAGAGAGATAGTCAATTGGAATGTGGTGCTGCTCAAACCACCTGAGCACTCCGATGTGGGCCAGTCCGAGGGCACCGCCGCCTTCGAGCGCAACTCCGATCGTCAGCCGCTTGGGAGCCGGGGGTACGTTCTGCGCCACAGCGACGAGCGAAGACGCGCTCACCGTGAAGAGAACGAGCGCGATCCTCAACGCACGAAAATAAGAACGCCGACGACTGTCTGCAAACGGACAAATGAAATTCATAGCGACCTCCGCTTTTCCTCAATTTCTAGTAACACTCAAAATCCGACCCGACCCGCCCGAACCAGCGCAGAAAAATCAGGAGAGCCGTCTGCAGCTCGAGCCGCAGCATTGATATGCTCACGTTGCTTCAACTCTGGAAATGGAAGCCCACCCGTGACCAACCGTCCCCGGTCGTAGAGCAACTCATCCAGCGTGCCGTTCAGTAGGAATTGGTAGTTCCAGGGCTGAGGATTGTTAACGTCAGCAGCAAGCGGTTTCTGGATGGTGGTGGTGCAGTTTTTTGTCACTTCGTTGTACCACTCGGGATGATCTTTCAATCTGTTCAGGTAGTCGACATAGGTGAGAAACATAGCTCGTGCGACTTCTGGAGTCGCTTGAAGCCGGTACATGGACACTTCTTCGCCTTTACGGTAGTTCGTGCGCAGTCGAATCAAGTCGCGCTCATCAGCCGTGACAAAGATCAACTCGTATTGACGAAAACACCCGAGAACTGTCGAGTACGCCTGGCCGGCTTTGTAGCGTGCCTCAATGGAGAATGCAATGTGCTGGTTGTCCCCAAACTGAAAGCTGACAATCGGGTGGCTGGCAAAGCGTATCCCCCAGTTCGTCAGGAATAAATCCGCGGCCCGGATCTGGGAAAGATAGACAGTTCGGTCACTCCAGCAATTCGTATAGTCGGTTTCGGTGCGATAGTCGCAGTTGCGCAAATTGTGAATTGTGACTCGATCTCCGTCCATTTCGGCCCAGGCTGTTCGAGCACTGTCGGGTTCCCAATTGCCTTCGTTCGAGGGTCTTAGGGTGAGCCACCATGCGAGCACACAACAAAAGCCCGCGAGACACAGGATGGCAGCCCAACGGGATCCTTTGAGCTTGAATAAAACTGAGATTATGCCAACGACGTAGATCAAAGTCACCGGAATGCGTAACGCCGCAATCCGACAATCGACGTAGAGAGCTGCCACCGCCCACAGAGTAAGCAGCGCGAGAATAGACCACACAATCGTGATTCCAATCGCCTGCAGGACTCTCAACCACCTCGACGATGGAGCGGGGCGGCCGGGGCCGTTGTCCACAACGCGGCTTGTTGAAGCTTTCTCTCGGGAACTCATAAAATTGACCAACCGATCTCACGCCTTACACTCAGCATCGTTTTCATGGTTGCGTTCTTTCCGCGGTGCAGACGCCGGTGGCCTTCACGAGCCGCGATTGATGGATGCGGTTCACGACTACAAAGAAGTAACCGGCCGACCAGCCGCACATGAGGATGCCCATCAAGCTCTCGAACGGTCCGAGCCGCCGCGGTTTCGCCAGCACCACATCCCCATAGCCCGCGGTGGTGCAAGGCGCCCCGGAAAAGTAGAACGCCGATTCTGCGTTGGGCAGGCAGCCGCGCCATAAGTAGAAGAGCCCCCAGACTGAAATCTCCGCCAGATGGATCAGGAGCAGCCACCAGATCATGCGGAGCAGCATCCGCGCGATGGGCCAGACGTCGGTTGGCTGCAGGGCGTGCGACCTCATCCAGCCGAACAGCAGCACGGCGAATGCGGGCAGCATACACCCACATTGTGACGGCTGCCAGAACGCACGCGCTGAGGATTATTGAGAACATCGGCTACCTTCTTAGTCTCCTTACCTTTCAACACTGCCTATGGAGTCGCCCACTCCGGTTTCTGAGGCGCAAAGAGTGCAGGCGGAAGCTCCCAATAGGCCTTGGTTTCCGAGGACTGCACTACCGGAGCAGCAAGAATTGAAGATTCTGTTGTCCGCCCTGCGCCGATGTTGAATTTCCATATAGCAACATGAGCAACAATGAGAAGACCGCCGTCAATCGCCGGATCGGTTTCTGCACGGCAGCCGCCAGCAGAAACACGATCAAGCCGGACGCGGACCGGTCGGTCATCTCAGCCTCCTGAATTGCTTCGCGCCTACGCAGCGGCACGGCCAAACAAGTTCACTTCTTCTCCGCTGGCTCCTGCTCCAGCTGTTTCAGTTTTTGCTCGATCAACATCTTTTCCTGTTGCTTGGTCAGCCTGGGGAACAGGAACGCAATCTGCATCCGGAAGCCCCAAGGCGAAGCTCCAGTGGGATACTTGGCGTTGCCGTAAAACTGCGCAGTGAGGTTCACCGGCTGGAATCCAAGCCTCATGATTCTTCCCACTCCACCGCCGAAAGGCACCGTCCACACGCTATTGCTGCTTGCTCTCCAGTTGGCGGTGATGATGGGCGATGTGGTGAGGTACCATCCCTTCTTCATGTTGTAGTTCACGAAATACTGGAGAAGGAATTGGTTCACGGCAGGTTTATCGAGGTTGGAATGACCGGCTACTGACCAGTAGTTATTGGTAAGAAACCCGATCGTCCAATGTGGAGGCTGGATCAGTGCGACCACCGTGGGGCCCACGCTGAGTTTTCCCTGGCCGAGAAAAGTCGTGTTGGTGGCTGTAGGAAACACGAAAGTTGTGCCGACACCCCAGATCACCTTGCTTCTCTTGGGCGAGAAGATGAATGAAGGGTTAATGTCTCCCAAGCCGTAGACCCCGGTCTGTTGTTCAAGCTGCCCGGTTGGCAGCGGCACGGGAAGTGGCTGGAAGATGACCGGAGTAATCCAGCGGGTGACGAGGTTCCAGTCTTTCGAAATGCTGAACGGAATCACGGGCTGGATGTTCAGAACATTCTGGGTGCGGTCGGCCGGCCCGATGCCGAAATTCCAGTTTTCCTGAACGGGAACGCTGACGAGGCTAGCGATCGGATTCTGCGCCGCATTTCTCAACGCGTTTGAATTCGTCGCTGCCGCTGGCGTTGCCTGGGTAGCGACCTCAGCCCCGGTCACTTCAACCGGCGTATCTTGTGCCATCAGCGGCAAAGCCAACGAGATCAGAACCACCAGCGCCCACAAAGCAAGCGGCTGTTTTAGTGACCATTTCATGATTCCCTCTTCTCTTTCATCACGTTCCGTGATTATCTTGGTTACCTCATCAATTCGATGCTGTGCGTCATAGATGTACGAGAGCTGACCCGGGCGCGCGTCCTACGGGGGCAAGCTGCACGTTACGACTACCGCCTCATCCCGACTACTGGCAGAAATAACAGCACGCACGGAAGCGCCGTGCGAAATCCCCGCCCTGCCGCCACCACATCCGCTCTCACTCAGTTCTCCTCAGCAAATCACGTTCGAGCTTTTCCACCAACTCGATCAATTGCTGATACGCTGCAGCACTCTGCACGACCACCGCCGCGTTGCCATTGACCGTCAGCAGCTCGGGACCACCAGTCCGCTTTAGTCTTTTCAAGTCGGCTTTCGTGTTCCGGCTAAAGTCCGTATGTGACCCGATGTCCTCAGGTTTGATCATGGGTGGTCTTCCATTGGTTTGTTCACCAGTCATTCAGCCGCGAATCAAATGTGAATTAACCTGGTACGAAAACACGTTTTCAGGATGCGGTTAATGATCACATCGGCCTGGAGCCGGATGCGCCGTCGTGAGGAACAGGCGTAGAAATTGGTATTCGCTGGCCGACTTGCGGGGAGTAATCTCCCCCAAGCGCGTTTAGGGGAACTACAGGCTTTGCGGCGCAAATTGGCACTACTGCGGGTGCCCGATCTGCAGGACGATCTTGCCGGACTTGTGTGGTGCGCCCGCAAGCATGCCCTGCGCCTGGCGCGCCTCGGAAAGCGGCAGGACTGAGCCCACACGCGCTGTGATTCTGCCCTCCTCAAACAATGGGGCGAGCGTCTGCAGGCGCGCGGTGGTCACCTCAGCGTAGAAGAAGATGGCCCCGGCTGGCAGCGGCTGCGTGGAGACCGAAGTGACGAGTTTGCCTCCGGGTTTCAACGCAGCGACGCAGCGCTGAAATGTACTGCCGCCGACCGTGTCGAGGATGACATCCACCTGCGGTAGGTCGTGCTCGAAGGCGGGCTTGCTCGAGTCGATGATGGATTTGACGTCCAAGGAATGGAGCAGGTCCCGGTCTGCGAGGTGTGCGATAGCAACGACGTGGATCCCGGCGTCCACGGCCATCTGCACGGCGTAGGCCCCGACGTCCCCGGCAGCTCCGACGACCATTACGGTTTGACCCCGAGTCGCCTGTCCATACTGTAAGAGCATTTGCCAGGCCGTCACGGCGATGACGGGAGCCGATGCTGCCTCGACGTAATTCAGCGACTGCGGTTTGCGGGCGATCATCCCGGCCTTGGCTACGGCGAACTCGGCCTGGGCGCCACAGAATTGCGGGTTGGTGACGCCATAGACTTCGTCGGCCGGCGCGAAGCCCGTAACGCCGGGACCGACCTGTTCGACTACACCGGAGAGGTCCGAACCGAGGGTAAGCGGAGGTTGCGGGCTGACCTTACTCTTACCCTCACGGATGATCGCGTCCCAGGCCGCGACGCCTGCAGCCATCACGCGCACCAGAACTTCGCCGGGACCCGGCGACGGCATCGGCACATCCTCGACCACTACGACATCGGGCGGCCCGAAGCTATGAATTCTGGCTGCTTTCACGGCTCATTCCTCCTCGCCTTGAAGATGCTTGAAAGCCATCGGAGATTTCCGGCTCTACTCACGCGGGCCGAAGACCTCGCGCAACACGACATTGAGGTCATCCAGTGCTCGGGCGCAGTCACCCGTACGGCTAGAGCCATCCATGATAGCGCGCGTTCTGGGCTTTAGGTTGGCGAGCTCTTTCAAGTTCCCACAAACTGGTTTGAACTGCCCGGAAAGTCGGCTTCTGGGAGGTTTCACCAGATCGGTACTGGGAAACGCCCATCGAGCCACGCATCTCCCATCTATCTGATCTTGGAATTGTGACGCTATGCCGACTTCTCACCAATCTCCTGATGGCGCTTCCCGTACGTTCCACACGCTCCAATAACAAATGTAGGCGCAGACATAGGTTCTTATTCAGTTCTTCAGCGCTCGTTTGAGTTTTCAGAGGGCCAAGCGTCTCAGAAGAATCGGTGCGCCGGTTTGGCAATCGCTATCCTTTCATTTCTTTGGGGGAAATATGGGGCGCGCGACGCGCACGCCTCGGTGATTTTAGGGGTGGGGGGTATGGGGCGGTCGGGACGCCCCGCGCAGCGAGGAGCACTGTCTGTTGCCGCATAAATTGGCGCTCTTGCCTCGACGCCAGAGAAGACCTATGACGTATGCATGACGTACAACGCAGTCCGCGATTCTGTAACTGTTTGATTTATTTGGCGTCCCCGATGGGATTTGAACCCATGTTACCGCCGTGAAAGGGCGATGTCCTAGGCCAGGCTAGACGACGGGGACATTTCTGGGTGAGGTGATTGTTTGCCGCCGAGGTTCATAGTAGCAGGGCGCTTTCCCCGCGTCAAAACTGGATGCGCTCACCCCCCTTGACTAGCGAAACGCACGTGCCTGCGATTTAGAATACATCCATGGGCGATTCGCTTTATTTGAGCCTGTGGTTTCCCAGCTTTGATGAATCCGAGATTCTACCGAGAACGGTCAGCGTGCTCCGGCAACTTCCGTTTTCGGCGACGCGGGACGGGGTAACCTACGCGGCGATCCAACCGGTCTCGTGGAGTGAGCCTACCATTCTCGAGCGCCGCTTCCTGCCTGGTGTTCCTCCGGAAGACGCGGCGGAAGTGGTCGCGGAACTTCTCCACGACGACTATGCCTACATTTTCGAGGCCTATTGGGATTTGTGGACTCCTCCCGAGGGTGCGGAGAAATGGATACTGGAGCCGTCACTGGTGCGTCTGGTTGCGCACGGGGTGGAATTTGAAGAGCGCGCAGCGGAAGAGGCGGGACACATTCAAATTGATTTCGGTTTGGACAACTCTTTCCTGCACGAAGAAGTCGAGTTTACGTCCGAGGCGGAGCGGAACGTGCGCAGCAACGTACACAAACTGGTCGAGTTCACGGCGAAGGTGGAAAAAAACTCCGGAGCAACGGGTCGGCTGCTGTGGTCGGAGTCGGAGGAGAATCTGGCGCAGAAGCTGATTGCACGGCTGCAGAGAGTGCAGTAAAGGCGTCGGACAGACGATTGTATTCCTCAAAAGAAAAATGGCATCGAAACCACGATGACATGGCCTCGATGCCCTTCTCAATTCACTTTCTCAATTCACTTCGTTCGTCCAGCGTCAATCTGCAGCTTTTCACCGGCTGCGGCCTGAGCCGCCGCTAACCGCGCGGTCAGCACGCGGAACGGCGAGCAAGACACATAATCCATTCCCACCCGATGGCAGAACTCCACCGACGACGGGTCGCCGCCGTGCTCGCCGCAGATCCCCACTTCCAGTTTCGGACGCGTCTTCCGACCTCGTTCAATCGCAATCCGCACCAGTTCGCCCACCCCTTCCTGGTCGATCGCGGCAAAAGGGTCCTGCTTCAGAATCCCTTCCGCCAGATACGCCGTCAGAATCTTGTTCACGTCGTCGCGTGAGAATCCGAACGTGGTCTGGGTCAGGTCGTTCGTGCCAAACGAGAAGAACTCCGCTTCCTTGGCTATTTCGCCCGCAACCAGGCAGGCGCGGGGCAACTCAATCATTACGCCCACCAGGTAGTGCACGTGCCTTCCCTTTTCCTTGAACACTTCTTCCGCCACGCGCCGGACAATCGCCGTCTGGTTCGCTGTCTCCTTCACCGTCGAGACCAGCGGGATCATTACCTCCGCGTGGGTCTTGATGCCTTCCTTGTCCGCGGCCACGGCCGCTTCAAAGATGGCCCGCGCCTGCATCTCGGTAATCTCCGGATAGGTGATCCCCAAGCGGCATCCGCGAAGCCCTAGCATCGGATTGAACTCGTGCAATTCTTCCACCCGGGCCAGCAGTTCCGGGAGAATTTTCTTCAGATCGCCGACCCCTTTCGCGCCGTAATCTTTGTACTCCTCCACCAGAGCTTTCTTCTGCTTCGTGTCGGCACCGGGCAGGCCAGCGATGTCAACCAAAAGCTTCTCGCGCTTGGGTAGAAACTCATGCAGCGGCGGGTCGAGCAGGCGGATCGTCACCGGCAACCCTGCCATCGCCTTAAACAGGCCGATGAAATCCTCACGCTGCATGGGAAGCAGCTTCTTCAGCGCGGCTCGCCGGTCCTTCTCGTTGTCGGCAAGAATCATGGCGCGCATATGCGGAATACGCTCTTCCGCGAAGAACATGTGCTCGGTGCGGCACAGACCGATGCCCTCGGCACCAAAGGCCCGCGCCTGAATCGCATCACGCGGAATGTCCGCATTCGCGCGCACGCCGATTTTGCGGAAGGGCTCCGCCCAGCCCATCAGTTTCTGCAGGTCCGCATCTTCGGCCGACGGCTCCAGCGTGTTCAGCTTCCCTTTGATCACGCGCCCGCTCGTGCCATCGAGCGAGATCCAGTCGCCCTCCTTGAACACCTGTCCCTTGGCGCGCATTTCTCGGGCTCGCTCATCGACCTGAACATCGCCCGCGCCGGCCACGCAACATTTCCCCATACCGCGCGTGACCACGGCGGCGTGGCTGGTCATGCCGCCGCGCGAAGTTAAAATGCCGGCGGCAACTTCCATACCCTGAATATCTTCCGGAGTCGTTTCCGCGCGCACCAGAATCACAGGATTTTTCTTCGCCCCATGTCCGGCCTTTTTCACGGCTTCTTCCGCGGTGAAAACGATCTGCCCGACCGCCGCGCCCGGTGACGCCGGCAATCCCGTTGCCAGCACTTCCACCTTCGTACTCTTCTCATCCAGCCCCGGCACCAGAAAGTCATAGAGCTGGTTCGGTTCCACACGGAAGATCGCTTCTTCCTTGCTGATCAGTCCTTCTTCCACCATCTGAATCGCCACTCGCACCGCGGCTCGCCCGGTACGCTTGCCGTTGCGCGTCTGCAGCATGTAGAGCTTGCCATCCTGGATGGTGAACTCGAAATCCTGCATGTCTTTGTAATGCTTCTCCAGCTTCGTGGTGATTTCGCGAAGCTGGTCGTACACGGCGGGCATGACCTTCTGCAGTTCGATGATGGGAACTGGCGTACGCACGCCTGAAACCACATCTTCGCCCTGAGCGTTCATCAGAAATTCGCCGTAGAACTCCTTCGCGCCCGTGGCCGGGTTGCGCGTGAAGCCTACGCCCGTGCCGCTGGTGTCGCCGAGGTTGCCGTATACCATGGCTTGCACGTTGACCGCCGTGCCCAGCATGTCATCGATGTTGTTGATGCGGCGATAGTGCTTGGCGCGATCGTTCTGCCACGAGCGGAACACCGCGTCCCTAGACATGACCAGCTGCTCGTGTGGATCCTGCGGAAAGTCGCGCTTGGCGTGCTTCTTGACCACCTTCTTGTACTCTCCAATCACTTCCTGCAGCGCCTTGGCATCAAGATCGGTGTCGAGCTTGGTCTTCTTCTGCTTCTTCTTCGCGTCAAAGACTTCCTCAAACGCCGCCTTCGGAATCTCCAAAACGACACTGCCAAACATCTGAATCAGCCGTCGGTACGAATCGGCGGCGAACCGTGGATTGTTGCTGCGCTTGGCCAGCGCCTCCACACTCTTGTCGTTCAGGCCTAGGTTGAGGATCGTGTCCATCATCCCTGGCATCGAGAACTTCGCGCCCGAACGCACGCTCACCAGCAGAGGGCTCTCGCCTTTGCCAAGCTTCTGGCCCTGAAGCGTTTCGAGTTTGGCCAGCGCCTCATCCATCTGGCGGTCCACTTCTTTCGACACCGCGTTATCGCGCATGTATTCGCGACAGGCTTCGGTCTGGATGGTGAACCCGGGAGGCACCGGCAAACCGGCGTTTGTCATCTCGGCGAGCCCGGCGCCTTTGCCGCCGAGAACGTCTTTCATCTTGCCGTTGCCGTCGGCCTTGCCGCCGCCGAAGAAGTACACATATTTTGTAGTCGCGGGTTTCGTTCCGATGATTTCGGCATCAGGGAGAGTCGTCGTTGCCATATGTAGGTCCTCTTTTTTCTATTATCCATTATTTCGTAGATTCCTTGCCTTCGGTCACAATCTCAGAGAAATCGGCGATCGTGGAGAATTCTTTAATCACGGTCTGCAACAGGGCCAGGCGGTTGGCGCGAAGATTGTCATCGTCCACCATGACCATGACCTTGTCGAAAAATTTGTCGATAGCAGGACGCAGCTTTGCGATTTCGAGCAGCGCGCCTTCATAGTCGCGCGCCGCGCGCAGTCTCTCAACCGTCGCCACAGTGTGCGGAATCAGCGCGGCCAGCTCCTTTTCGGATTCTTCCTGCAGCCCGGCGGGATCGACACGCATCGCAATAACCTTAGTTTTTTCAGACGCTTGGCGCAGAATATTCTTCATGCGCTTGAAGGCGATGGAAATGGATTCGAAATCGGCCGAGCCCCGCACTTTGCTCACCGCCTCGGCGCGGGCGGCGGCGTCCACCACATCGTCGGATTCGACCGCGAGTACGGCGTTCACCACGTCATACGCGTATCGAGGTTCATGCGCATCCTTCAAGTAGAACTCGAGGCGCTCGCGGAAAAAGCTTCGCACCGATTCGGCGTAGGCGGCGTTGGAAAACTTCTTCTCCGCCTCGGAACCTTTATAGCGAATGCGTGCATCGGCCATAATCTCCGAGAGCCGGAGCGGCAGTTTATGCTGGGCGATCGTCTTCACGATGCCGTTCGCCTGGCGGCGCAGCGCGAACGGATCCTTCGATCCGCTGGGAATGAGACCGAGCGCAAACATTCCGGCAATCGAATCGGCCTTATCGGCGATGGAGAGAACTGCGCCCTCGACCGTCGCAGGCGCGCGGTCCTCCATCGACTCGGGCTTGTAATGATCGTAGATAGCCCGCGAAATTGCCAGTTGCACGTCGGGCCTCATGTCCTCATCGAGGTGCTGCACGCGCGCGTAGAGGCCGCCGACAATGCCCTGCAGTTCCGTGAATTCCTTGACCAGTTCCGTAGTCAAATCGGTTTTGGCCAGCAAGGCCGCTTTGTGGACTACGCCGGGTCGAATCGCCATGCCGCTCTGCTTCACCGTCTCGGCCAGCCAACTGGCCATGCGCTGCACACGCATTGTCTTGTCGTAGTAGCTGCCGAGATCTTTCTGGAACGTGACGTTGCGCAGCAAATCGACGCGCTGGCGGAGAGTCTGCTTCTGGTCCGTTCGCCAGAAAAAGCGGGCATCGTTGAAGCGGGCGCGCAAAACCCGTTGGTTGCCGTGGCGGATCAGTCCGTGGGAATCGTCAGCCGTGTTAAGCACCGCCAGGAAGTGAGGCAGCAATTTTCCGTTTGCATCTTCGATGGCGAAATATTTCTGGTGGTCGCGCATCACCGTGACCAGGACCTCTTCAGGCAAATCGAGAAACTCAGGATCGAAGCCGCCGAGGATGACAGAGGGAAATTCCGTCAGATTGACGACGGTCGCGACGAGCGGCTTGTCTTCACGCCAGCGCGCTCCGGGGATGGTACGTGTGGTCGCGTCGAGCGCTTTGCGGATCACATGCTCGCGCTCGGCCGCGCCCAGAACCTTCGCGGCGCGCAAGGTTTCAACATAGGCGCTGGGCTTGGCGATGGCGACGGTCTCGCTGGCGATGATGCGATGTCCGCGGGAAGTCTTGCCGGCTGCGAGGCCGAACAATTCCGCCGGAACAATCTCGTCATCGAGCATTGCGACCAGCCAGCGCACCGGACGAACGAACACTTCCCCGCGCTTGCGCCAGTACATATTCTTCGGCCAGTAGAGCGTGGAAATTTCCTTGGGAAGAGTCTCGGCAAGAATTTCGGCAGCGGCGCGGCCCTTCCGAGTGACGGTCGCCGCCAGGTATTCGCCCTTGGGAGTGCTGACTTTCCCAAGCTTGCCAACGTCCACGCCGACTTTTCTGGCAAACGCGTGCGCGGCCGGCGTCGGCTGCCCATCCTTATACGCGATCTGCGCTGACGGCCCGTTCACCTGCTCGGTAATGTCCGGCTGCGAGGCGGGAATTCCGAAAGCCAGAACCGCCAGACGGCGCGGCGTGTCGAGATGCGAAATCGCTCCGGCGGGTTCGAGGCGCTCGCGCTGCAACAGAGCGTGCAGGCGTTCGCCCAGTTCGCGCGAGGCGGCATCAATCATCCTCGCCGGGATTTCTTCGCATCCGATTTCGAGTAAGAAGTCAGGCATCAGGCAATCAATCTATGCTCTCAGAACTATAGCAACGTGAATGTGAGCCTCATCACAAACGAAGTGTGTCAATCGGCAAAAAGAGTGAATTCCCCTGTGAACCCCTGTGGTAGAAGCTCTCACACCACTGGAGCGAGCTTCCCTTTCTTTTCCTTAGCTCCGGCTTTTGAACCTTGGTCAGTCTTCTCACTTTTTTTTTCAGCCGAGTACTGCTGGTCCATCCAGGCCTTGGCGATCCCCACGGCCAGCGCCCGCACCCGCGCAATCACACCGACGCGCTCGGTAACCGAGATCGCGCCTCGGGCATCGAGAATATTGAAATAATGCGAGCATTTCAGGCACAGATCGTAAGCGCCCAGCAAGGGAAACCGCACCTTCTCACGCGCAACGTTAGCGTTAGCGCCATCGCCTTCGCTCTTCTCCTTGGTTAAAGCAGCATAGCGCTCAATCAGTCTCTTGCACTCAGCCTCGCAGAGTTCGAAATGCTTCCATGCGCTCTCGACATCCGCCGCTTCGAAGTTGTACACCGAGAACTGCTGCTCATCGGCCAGACGCACCTCTCCGTACTTCACTTCCCTGCCCGTGTCCGGGTCGCGCGCCCACACGATGTCGTAGATGGAATCGACGTCTTGCAGAAATGCGCACAGCCGCTCCAGTCCGTAGGTGAGTTCCACGGAAATGGGATCGAGATCCACGCCGCCGCACTGCTGGAAATAAGTGAACTGCGTCACCTCAAGTCCGTCGAGCATAACTTGCCAGCCGATGCCCCAAGCGCCGAGCGTAGGAGCCTCCCAGTTATCTTCTTCGAACTTGATGTCGTGCTGCCCCAGATCGATGCCGATCGCGCCCAGCGATTCGAGGTAAAGCTCCTGCACATTCTCCGGCGGCGGCTTCAAGATCACCTGCAACTGCAAGTGCTTGAACAGCCGGTTGGGATTCTCTCCGTAGCGCCCATCTGCAGGACGCCGCGAAGGCTGAACGTAAGCAACCTTATAAGGATTCGGCCCCAGCACGCGCAGAAACGTCTCGGGAGCCATCGTCCCCGCGCCGACCTCAACGTCGTAAGGCTGCTGCAAGACCGCTCCGCGCTCAGCAAAAAAAGCCTGCAGCTTGAGGATGAGCTGCTGGAAGGTCAGCGAATTGGAATTACGTGGGGTCAATTTTGCTTTCTATTGCACCTGCGCGCTACGAGCTTCGGGCTGCGGGCTTCGAGCAAACAAAATCAGCGTTCTGCTCGAAGCTCGCAGCTAGATTTTCTCCAGCATTCCCGCCGTCACCAACTTCTTCTCGATGTGCCGCTCCAGAATCTGGAGAAGAAACTTGCGCAGGTCCGCACCCACCGCTTTCGGCCAGTCAATCTCTGAAAACTCGGAAACCCGAGACCGCAGCATCTGCGCCGCAATCCTTCTCGATTCGGACGACAACTCCGACGACGCCACGCGCTTGTCGTCCAGGCACATCAGGCCGTCGGCGAGCGCATGGTAGAAGGCCCGGCTGCCGCCGCGACTGTCATCTAGCGCGCGTCCGCAGACAACGCACTCTGAAAACTCCGGCAGAAATCCCATGAGCCGAGTCATCCACAGCTCAAAGTACGTGAGCGGCATCCACAGCGCCTGACCCTTCAGTTCCTGCAGGACCGCCAGGCTCAACCGAAACACCGCGTCGCTCGCCTCGCGGTCAGGCATCAACTCGTCGAGCAACTCCGCGACGTGCGCCAAAGCCACTGCCCGCGTATAACTGACCTCGCTGGCCAGCGGCGATTCGATCACTTCGCAGGAATCAAGCCGCGCCAGTTCCTGCGCTTCGCGGTCGTCGTAAAACGCCCGCACATAGGTGAGCGGCTCCAGTGCGCCTCCAAAGCGGCGTCTCGACTTCATGGCCGCGCGCGCCACACCTTTCACCTTGCCTTCCATGCGGGTAAAGAGCGTGACCAGCAGGTCGGACTCGCGCAACGGATACGTGCGCAGAACGATCGCTTCCGACTCCTTCAGCGCCATGGAAGATCAACAGGTTAATCAATGATTGTAATGGAAGGAGCTGTCAGCCGTCAGCTTTCAGCTCCCAGTCAGAACCAAGCGCTCTCGGTGCCGAACTGGTTTTACTGACGGCTGATAGCTGAGAGCTGAAAGCTGCTTTACCGCCCGAAGTACTTCGCATTCCGCTCGGTGTACTCTTTCCACTTTTCCGGCAGGTCGTCGAGCGCGAAGATGGCCGAAACCGGGCACACCGGAACGCAGGCGCCGCAGTCGATGCATTCTACCGGATCGATATACAACATCTCCTCGGTCGCAAACTTGTCGGAGTCCTTCTTGGGATGAATGCAATCCACCGGACAGGAATCAACACAGGCGGTGTCTTTGGTTCCGATGCAGGGCTCGGCGATTACGTAGGCCATAGATTCTCATGCTCCTCGGGCGCAGGGAGTGTGATTGAATTCACATTCTAGCAAGAACGTAGCCATCGGTACAGGCAGCACCAATCGGGCGAGCGGGGAGGTTTCCCTGCACACGATTCTCGCTTTAGTGGACCAGAAACTTCCACGCGACAACTGCAACAAAGACGGCTAAACCGATGACATAACCAATCATTCGTCCCTTCTGAACTTTTTCATGCATGTACATAAGCACCTCGCCTGATTCTTTACATCATGCCACAGGTAGTATGCCAAAACGAAGCTGGGAACGAATTAGCTGCCCGCTCCTTATTACCCCTCCGCCCCTTGCGCAATCGCGTCACCCGTCTCCACCTGCGGCTCTGGGCGTGCGGGAAGCCGCGCAGGCGCGCCGCGCCAGGCGCCCGCCTTGAACCCCTCCCTTACGAGCTTGAAGATCGTTCGCCGATTTTGCGCAATCACCTTCAGCCACGCCATTTTCCCCATCATGGGGAAATAGATGCCGCGGAAACAAAGACGCGCCAGGAAGATGTTGACGCGATAACCCAGGGGCTGGTCGTTCAGCGAGTTGACCGCATGGGCCAGCGCCTCCGGACTATAAGAATCGGCCCACCCCTGATCAACTTCCGCATGAGCTTCTAGAATGGTCATCTTCAACGGCGTGTGGGCCATCGCAAACGGGATGAACTCCTGCCAGTGCCTGGGCCGCGTCAGCCGGCCCGCCTTCTCCAACCGCTTGTACAGCGGCGTTGCAGGCAAAGGAGTCAGCAGACCAAAGATCGGCAGGCCCGGAGGCCAGCTCCGAACTTGTCCGAGCGTTCGCTCGGCGACTCCGACTGTGTCGTTGTCCATGCCAAAAATAAACGACGTGATGGCGTACACATTGCGTTGCGCCAGCCGCTCTAGCACCGCCGCATACTCACCCGGCTTGTTGAATCCTTTGTTCACATCTTTCAGATTGGCCGGGTCAATGGACTCCATGCCGATAAAAATCCACTTGCCTCCAGAAGCCGCGATCAAGTCCACCAGTTCCTCGTCACGCAATAGATTGGCGCTGATCTGCGCCACCCAATGCACCTGCGCGCCGGCGGCAATGATGTCGCGCAGCAACGACTTCGTCCGTTTGATATTAATGGCGAAGTTGTCGTCGATGAAAAACACCGCCATTTGGCCCTTCTCGGTGCGGGCGCGGGCCTTCAACAAGAGCAGCTCATGCACCACGCTCTCATTGGTGCGGAACCGAATCGCATCTCCGAAAAATCCGGTCACGGTACAGAACTCGCAGCCATAAGGGCAGCCTCGCCCGGATTCAATCGGAATAATGCGAAATGATCCCCAGCCTCCTCCAATTTTCTGCAGCAGCGATTTTGCGGCCTTCGGCACCAGATTGAACTGTTTGAGATCGATCGAGTGCCACGGAATCACCGGGTATTCCTTCAACGATGGCTTGCTCTCTTGGCCAAAAGCATCGACCGGCGCATAAACTTCCTTAAGCTCACCGCGGGCGGCATCCTCAACAATCAGCGGCCAGGTCGCATCGGCCTCCCCCAGGGCAACGGCATCGGCGTGGCGCGGCCCGCCATCTCGACCCAGCGCCTCGTCAGCCATCTCCGTCACGTGAGGTCCACCCATCACCACCGGGACTCCCGTGGCGCGCACCGCATCCGCCATGCGATACGCCTTGGCAATCATTCGAGTCATGGCACCGATGCCGACCAAGCGAATATTGTTGGCGCGCACAAACTGCGCGATTCCCGCTTCATCCATGGGTTGGGCGTTGCCATCCACCAGCAACACCTCGTGGCCAGTTGGCGTGAGCGCCTGCAGCAGAAACATCCACAGATGTGGCATGAAATTGCGTGTTATGCCGTTGTCGGGGTTATAAAGCAGAATTTTCATAGGATTTTAGCGATTCTGCAAAGCGCGGCTTTGCGTGATGGGCTGAGGACAGTCGAGGGCGCCAGGGCGAATTCTTCCCCTAGTGCTTATTGAGTTGGATGTGTCCGTTAAAACGACCCCAATCCACGGCGTACACCGGCTACGCTAGCAGGCTGTGCGTCGCCGCGATATCGATGTCCCGACTTAAATCTCACACCGTTGGCCAAGATGCAGTGGTACTGGAACAAACGAGAAGATTTTATGAACAAAGGGTGGAACGGCGCTGTTCAAAATTGAACACTAGGACACAACCAGCGTGTTCGAGGGTTCGTACCCGACAATGTACCCCGCCACCGCGCTCGCGGCCACGGTCAGCGGTGACGCCAGGTACATCTGCCCGGGCCCGCTGCGTCCGGGAAAGTTCCGGTTCTGCGCGCTGATCACGACCTGATCGGGACGCGTCGATACTCCCGGCCCCGCATTGATGCACGCGCCACAACTAGGCTCGATCACGTGTGCGCCGGCTTTCTCAAAAATCTCGATGTAGCCCCGTCGCTTCGAGTATTCGCGCGTTTCCTGCGAGCCGAATTGGATCCAGAACTTGACATTCCTTGAAACTCGCCGGCCTTGCTTCAGCGCATCGGCGAGAACCGACGCGTACATGTCCATGTCTTCGTTCTTTCCCGCCGTACAGGTTCCGCCGTAGGCGATTTCAATCGGTACGCGGGCGCCAAGTTCGCGGATGTACTTGCCGTTGCCCGGATCGCCCGGTGTAGCGACCATAGGCGTGATCTCCGCGGCGTCGAGTTCGATTACCTCGGCGTACTCGGCGTCCGGATCGCTATCGAGGCCTGCGATCATCTTCTCGATTTCAGCGCGCTTCATACCCCGGCGCTCGACCAGAAACTCGACCACCTTTTCATCCGGAGCGACGATGCCCGTGAAGCCTCCGATTTCGGCCGCCATATTCGTCATGGTGGCGCGCTCGTCCACCGAGAGCGCTTCCACCGCTTCGCCTGCATACTCCATGACTTTCGCCAGCGCCTTGCCGCTGCGCACGTAATCGAGGGAAAGAATTTTCAGGATGAAATCTTTCGCCGTGACGTTCGGATGCCGCTTGCCCCGAATGACAATCTTGACCGACTCCGGCACCTTGACACGAACGTCTTTCGTGATCCAGGAATTGAATACGTCGGTCGTCCCGATGCCGAAGGCGATGCAGCCGATCGCGCCAACGTGCGGCGTGTGCGAATCGGACCCAACGTTCACCTGTCCCGGCAGCGCATAGGTCTCCAGCATCACCGAGTGGCAGATGCCCTCCGAGCCCTTCCGGTCGGTAAGTTCGCCGTGCAGCTTGATTCCCTGCTGCTTGGCGAAGTCCTCCTGCTTCAGCTTGAGCTGCGTGGCCAAGTCGAGTAGCCCCATTTTTTTCTTTTCTTCGGAGATCACTTCGTCGAGAAAGGTGAGATGGTCGCGGAAGAAGCGAATGCTCGAGGCATCGTTCACCGGAACATCTTTGCCGACGTATTGCTCGTAAAAGATGGACGCCATCGGCGTGACATATTCATGGCTGAAGCGCAGATCGACGCGCGCGAAGCCGGTGTCGCCCGACCTGACCGCTGCAACGCCGACCTCGCCCGTGGGAGTGACCATATGCGTTGCAAAGATCTTTTCCGCCAGAGTCATCGGACGAGTCGCATAACGACGCACATTCCCCGCAAGTCCGAGGTAAGTGAAAGCCTTGATCGGGGGCAGAAAAACTTTCCCCTGCATCCGCGCCACGTTAAAGGGAAACAATCCCCCATACTCGATCACCTGTTTCGTGATCTCGTCTTCCCCAGCGGTGAATTCACTGAGCGCGATTTCTTCTCCGGCACGAATCCGGTCGATCAAAGAAAAGTTAGTCGAAGTCAGCAACCCGAGATTTTGGCAGTTCTGCTGGTAGATGCGCTCAATGTTCTCCCCAATCGCAACTTGAATCCCGGCGCACATTTCGGCATAGGGAGACTGCTCGCGACTCGAGCCTTTGCCGCGACGCTTGCCGCTCACCGAGCACACGAAGCCGCCCTTCTTCACATCACCGCGCCCAATCGGCAAAGTGTTCCCACACCGCAAGCCGACATAGGGGATCTCGCCGAGCGTCCGATCAAAGTAGAAGCAGTAGTGCGCGGGAGTGATCTCGTCGGTCGAAATGTCGTCGCGGAGTTTGGGATTGTTGGCTGGATTCTTCGTGTCCCACGGCAGATCCCAACCGGCCAACTGCTTCTTGATCAACTCCGGGTCTTCGGTAAGAAACAGAATGCGCCCCTGCAGCCGCACCTTGTCGGGGCGCTTCTCGATCTTGCGTTCAAGCAGCGACGAAATCACGCGAGTTTCCAAGCGAAAATGCAGATTCAGATCCCACGAACCATGCCAAGGAAAATGCAGGAACCCTCAGCCCCACTTCCGCATTGTACCGCTAGATCTTTCGATCGTTGGCATAGGCAACCGGGCTGGGCAACTCTTCCAAACCCCGGCCGGCGAAGATCTCCTGGAACTCGTGCAGGAGCGCGGCGTGCACCAGCCCATTCGACGCCAGCGTCTCGCGGCTTGCGATCTGGAATTCGCCCCCGGAAAAATCCGTGACCTTCCCGCCGGCCTCTTCGACCATCAGCACGCCCGCCGCCGTATCCCACGGATTGAGATTAAATTCCCAGAAGCCGTCAAACCGCCCCGACGCAACATTGCACAGATCAAGCGCCGCCGAGCCCGCCCGCCTCACTCCGTGCGTGCACAACGTGATCTGGTGATAGAAATAAATATTCGGGTTCTTGTGCCGCTTATGACTCGGGAAACCGGTGCCGATCAGGCATTCTCCCAGATTCGCCGTAGCCGACACGTGGATCGCGTTGTCGTTCAGCCGCGCACCGCCGCCAAGTTCGGCAACGAACATCTCGTCGCGAGTCGGATCATAAATCACTCCCGCAATCCGTCGTCCCCGGCGCTCCACCGCGAGTGAAACGCAAAACACCGGAAAGCCGTGCGCAAAGTTCGTAGTGCCATCGAGCGGATCGACATACCACTTGTACTCGCTCCCCGTTTCGATGCGCGCTCCCTCCTCACCCATCACGTCGTGGGTCGGAAACTGGTGGCGAATCCTTTCCAGAACCAGCGCTTCCGACTTCCGATCAGCCACCGTAACCAGATCCACGTCGCCCTTATATTCAATCTTCACGTGCTGAGAGAAGTAATCCATCAGCAGGACGCCCGCTTCACGAGCCATCGCCTGCATCGGAGAAATTAAATCCAAGGATTGATGGGATGTCATGCGACGTCTAGACCTTCATTTCAGGGTTGGGCGCTGGTTACTGGGTACTGGCTACTTTTTCTTGCTGTCTTCCGCGATGTACACAATCTCATGCTTGAAGATGAAAAGATTCGGCCCATCCTCGCGCGTCACTCGCACCATATTCTTATCGTAGTACTCGATCCAGCCGCGGACCACTTCGCCGTCGGCCAGCTTCAGGCTCACGACCCTCTGCTTTTCCCCCAGCGCTTTCAGATAGGACGCTTCTTCAAAAGTCTCGTCCGGAGGCGGAGTGCGCTTTTTGTTAAACGCGGGATTTCCTGGTTGTGACGGCATGTTGCCATTTTACAACGTCAAGCCGCTAGCTCAGGTTTTCTTCACGTAAAACGCCGCTTCCTCGGGACGCGCGACCCGCGGCATCCACAGCGGACGGCGAAGACCACCGGGCCCCGGAGCGGGACGGGCCAGCGCTTTCCACCGCTGATACACCGCAAAGGAAAGATTGGTATCGACAAAAATGTCGCCGTAGCGATCGCCAGCGCCGGCCCGCTCCACGCGCACCATCTGGTGCCAGCAGTGCATACCGCTGATCGGGTCGGGGTGTACCGGAAATGTAATGTCCTGGTGCACGCCCGCATCGCTCCACCAGATTCGCTTCGTATCGGGATCGGATGTGCCGTAGGGCTCCACTCCCGAAATCTGGCGCATCTTCCATTGTCCTTTGCCGACTTCTTGCAGATCGACCCACGCGCTCGACATGCGTTCGATCTGATCCTCTTTGTTGATGCGCCAGCGTCCAAGATGGTGAGAACAGGCGACCACGCCCGGCGTCAGGCCCTCTGTCACCCACGCATGCAATACGAAGAAACCAATTTCGGTGTGGACTTTGAGCAAATCGCCGGTGCGAATGTCACCGAGCTTCTGCGCGTCCACCGGATTCACCCACAGCGGATTCTTGTGCGCCATCTCGTAAAGATATTTCGAGTTCCCCGAGCGCGTGTGGATAAGATGCGGCAACCGGAAAATCGGCAGCAGCGTGTACACCTCGCCGTTCGAATCCTTTGGCCATTCCACGAGCGGCATGTATCGCGCATCGAAATCTTCTGCAGGCTTTCCCATCGACGCCGCTTGCGCCGCGCGATGAATGTGGCTGCGATAATATTCCGGAAGCGTGAATTCAGGCCACTTCCAGTCCGCCATGGTTTTCGAAAACAACTCAAGTTTCCGCGACGGCGTGTTGTAGCCGACAACCGCTTTGCCATCGACCATCACGCCAAGCGTTTTGCCTTCTTTGGTGACCACGCCATTGGCTTCGACTTTCGATCCGGAGAGATCGGCGGGAGCCACCGGTTTCTCGTTCAGCTTATAGACGTCGGTCGTCACTTCGTAAGCGCCGTACTTGCGCATGTATGCAAGCGGCTTCAAGCCCTCTTTGGCAGCGGCCTCGGGCAATCCCGGAACGGAATTTTCAAAAATCCAACCGTAGTATTCGTCGAGCGTCAGTTTCTGCCCGGGACGATACGGAGATTCGAACCACTGCCGAATTCCCATCGAACCGTCGGGATCGATCGCCCAAGAGAGGTTGATCCAGAATTCATCCTCTTCCCAAACTTCTCCTGGATTCGCCTGATAGGTGTAATCGAATTTCTTGCCTTCTCTCTCCTGCAGAACGCGCAGCACGGGTTGGCGAAAGCCGATCCATTTGCCCGCGTACGACTCCTGGCTCATCAGGTCGTGACGCTCGGAGCTGAAGCCCATGGGCAGAACATAATCCGCAAACCAGGCAGTCTCGCTCCAGGTCGGAGTCAACGCGGCGTGCAATCCGACTTTCTCTTCGTCGCGCAACATCTCGATCCAGGAAAATCCGTCGGGATAAGTCCACACCGGATTGAAGACGCGCGTGAAATAAGCCTCGAGACGGCCGCGGCCTTCCTTGAGAAAATGCGGGAGCAGAAACGACATTTCATGCATGCACAGCGGCCACTCCTGCGGGTAGAGCAGTTCGTTCCAGCGTTTCTGCGGCGGCGGATTCTTGAATGGACGCGGCACAAATTTGTTCCACGCATTCAAATTGTGTCCGCCCGGGGTTCCAACCGAACCCGTAAGCACGTGGAGCAGCATCAAGGCGCGCGCCGGTTGCCATCCGCCCAGATTGCCGGACGCGCTGCCCCGCCACAGGTGCGACGCGAAGCGGCTCCCGGCGGTCGCGATCTCGCGTGCCGTCTTGACGATGATTTCCGCCTTCACTCCACTTTCTTTCTCCGCAAACTCCGGCGTGTACTTCGCGTAGTGCCGCTTCAGCGCGTCGATCAGGGCTTCGAAACTCTGGCCTCTCGCAGAAAATCCATCCACTTCAAGTTCTTCCCAGTTGGTCCAGTTCTTCACGAACGCCGCGTCAAAGCGATTTTCCTGCAGGATGACCATCGCCATCGCCAGCAGCACCGCGCCTTCGGTCCCCGGATAACTCGGCATCCAGTAATCCGCCATGCTCGCCGTATTCGAAAGACGCGGATCCATTACGGCGAGTTTGGCTCCCGCCATTTTCCCGTCGATAATGCGCTGCGCATGTGGATTGAAATAGTGGCCGGACTCAAGATGCGCGGACAGCAGCAGAATGAAGCGCGCGTTGGCGTGGTCGGGCGACGGCCGGTCGGCATAGTGCCAGAGCACATAACCAAAGCGCGCCGCACTCGAGCAGATATTCGTGTGTGAGTTGTGGCCGTCGATGCCCCACGCCTGCAAGGTGCGCTCCATGATGAAGTCGTATCCCGGACGGCCTACGTGGTACATGACTTCTTCGCCACGATTTTCCTGAAAAGCTTTGCGGATACGCGCGCCGAAAGTCTCCAGCACTTCGTCCCACGAGGTTCGAGTCCATTTTCCGCCGCCGCGCGGCCCGGAGCGCTTCATCGGATAGAGGATGCGATCGGGATCGTGAATCTGATTGATCGTCGCCGGGCCTTTCGCACAAAGGCGTCCGCGGCTGGCGGGATGCTTGGGGTTGCCTTCAAACTTCGCCACTTGTCCTGTTTCCTTATCGACATAGGCGAGAAGTCCGCAAGCCGATTCGCAGTTGAAGCAGATGGTGGGCACGAGCTGATAATGCTTCTGGACGCGGCGAGGCCAGGCTTCAGCATCATACTCGACCCAGTCGTCCCACTTCTCGACCGGGGGACAATAAGAAAGATGGCTGCCGTCGCGCTTGAATTCGGTCATTGCGAAATCTCCATACAGTTTCCAACCCTAGCTGTTCGGCACGCTCTGGCCGGCCATCACGAAGCACCATTCGAAAATCAGAACTCCCGCCAACGCCAGCACGCTGGCCAACCCGACTGCAATGCGATTGGGCGCGGCGAACAACCAAGGGCCCATTAACAGGAGCAGCAGCGGAACAATTCCGCCCACCACCACCGCGCCGCCCCAGAATGCCCGTGCAAACGGCCCGTGGGTCATCAATCGAGCCCCGTAGCGCGCGTTATCGGTGACGTGTGGCATCGCAACTTCCCCGAGCAGCATGAGCAAGTGCAATCCCAAACTGATGACGAGCATGGGAACCGCGAAGGACAGAGCCTGCGTCGAGCCACCGAGTGCGTCCGGAAGCAACGCCAGCACCGCCGCTCCACAGAGCAATGCTTGAATGATCAAATGGGCCGGCAGAAGCGGCGTTTGCCACAGGTCGCGCCCTTCGCACTGTCCAAAGAGAAACGCGGTATAGACGGCGGCGCAAAATCCGGCCAGCACCGTGGGCCACAACAATAAGAAGGTGACGACGGGAAATCCTGCAACCGCCGCCAACCAGAACACGCCACACAAAGCGCTGTATATGATCAGAATGAACGCGCCCCGCGCCAGCCACGATTTATTTTGCGGCGTGAACACCACCCGGAGGAATCGTTCTTTGTGATCGAGATCCCAAACCAGCAGCACCGTGGTTAGAGCGGTGAATAGCAACGCGACAGTCGCCAGCGCGATATCGCGAATGCGGTCACCCGACAATCTCCCGAGCGCCATCGCGATGGCCGGTACGGCGAGAACCCCCGAAGCGATGGACTTGGTCCAGCAGTAAGCCGGTACTTGCCATCCCCACGGACGGGCATGGGAAACGTCATACGCTGCCAGCGCGTTCTCTTGCAGCAAGGGGCTATCAGGCGGATAGAGAGCGCCGCCGCCATGCACCAACGCATTCCGCTGCGACCACATGTAAATCGATTCATGGCGCGCCGCCGTGGGAACGATCGCGCTTTCATCGGCATCGATGTAGTAGAGCTTGGGCTGAGTTCCCTGTTCGGGCTTGCGCACGCGACCGTTTCCCGCGCCGCCAGTTGCGCCGCTTCACTCTCGGGATCGCTCAGATCTCCGGCAATGATGGCGTGTTCCGGGCACACGATCACGCAGGCGGGTTCCAATCCGACTTCGGTGCGATGCGCACAGAAATGGCACTTGGTGGCAGTGCCATCGTCGGGATCCATGTAAATCGCATCGTACGGACAGGCTTGCATGCAGGCTTTGCAGCCAATGCAGCGCTCGGAATTGAAATCGACAATACCGTCTTTGCGCTGGTACATCGCCGTTACGGGACAGATAGTGACGCAAGGGGGCTTCTCGCAATGGTTGCAGCGCGTGACCTGGAATACGCGGCGCGTGTTGGGGAAAACGCCCTTTTCGACATACTTGACCCAGGTCCGGTTCACGCCCACGGGTACATGGTTCTCGGTTTTGCACGCCACCGTGCAGGCGTGACATCCGATGCACTTGCGGTTATCGATTACGAAGCTGTATTTCATCCGCGAGAATTCCCGACACGGAAAAATCAATCATACTTGGACGCGCTCGAAAGAGCAGTGCCGTTGTTGAGGCTGCTTGCGGAGCGGCGTGACAACGACGGGACATTTTCTTCTGACTGACTCCGGGACACGTCCATCTGCAGAACGCCCCCGCCCAAGACCAGCCTGGACGGGAGCACACTTGCGAGTAAACATGGGGGATTTGCCTGTGCCACCCGTCCGCCGATATGGGCACGAAGCGGATTGCAACCGGACCATTCTAGTCGTTGGCAGCCTGCTCGATCAGGTGTTCGACGATGCGGTGCGCTTCGTCGATATGTTCCAGGGCGCGATGACGCAATCCATGGGCAAACTGGTCGTCCTCTTTTTCCGCGATGTCGTGATGCGCATTATCAAGCAGTTCGAGCGCTCTGTGATAGCGGCCTTTGTGTCCGAGATGCGCATCGACCGGAGGATGGTCATTCAAATTCTTGCCATCGTCAATGGCAGCGTGCTTGATCTCTTCGATGGCTTTGTCGATCTCGGCGATGGCGTGATCCTCTTCTCTATCCATCCGGCCGGACCATGTCTGGCGCTCCAGATGAGCGCGCGCGTGGCGCAGGTCGGTGAGGGCGTGAAGATACGCGGGATGCCTTCCCGGTTCGTCGGCGAAGGTCAGTGTGGCGCAGACAGCAAGAAACAACGCGATTACAGCACAATGTCGTACGGTTTTCATAGTCTCCTTTAAAGTTAGCCTTCCGGCGGAATGAAACTCGCTTGTAGTAAACCCGGAATTGAGGCCTTTGACTCGCCAAATTTTAGGCCGCGGCCCCAGATGCCGAAAAGTTACTCCCGTGCACTGGCCTTTGTCCCGCCGGTGCGGGAAAAGTCTTCTGCTAGATCTGGTAATCGATATCTTCGATGATCCGTTGCATGGATTCTGAAAGGGGCTCACTTCCGCCCGTGCCCTCCAGTTGATGCACTCGTTCTGCCAACTTGTTCACCTCAGACGCGACCGCGGCCAAGGCCTCGGAAAGCGGGTCGTTGATCATCTTGGGGTCGGTGATAACCACGCGCTTGCCTTCTCGGAAAATGATGTGCCCCGGCACGCCCACTACGGTCGAATCGTCAGGCACATTTCGCAACACGACCGATCCCGCACCAATCCGGCAGTTACGCCCCACGGTAATGTTGCCGAGAATTTTCGCGCCTCCACCGACCACCACGTTGTCGAGCAGCGTCGGGTGGCGCTTCCCGTGTTCCTTGCCGGTTCCGCCGAGCGTCACTCCCTGGTAGAGCGTGACGTCCTCACCGACAATGGCAGTCTCGCCGATCACCACGCCCATACCGTGATCGATGAACAAACGTCTGCCGATCCGAGCCCCGGGGTGGATTTCGATGGCGGTGAGCAGGCGCGCGACCTGCGACAACCAGCGCGCCAGCAGAAAAAACTTGTGGTTCCACAACCAGTGGTTCATGCGATAAAACCAAACCGCATGCAGGCCGGAGTAGCAGAGATAAACCTCCAGGCGTGACTTCGCCGCCGGATCGCGCTCCAGCACGGTGGCAACGTCCTCGCGGATTAGCGACAGCAGATGCGGCATGAATGAATCAGGCCGGAAGTGGCGTCGTCGGAATCTGCAACGCCTGGTTCCGGAGTCCTTCGAAGAGAATACTACTCAAGTAGCGCTCACCGAACGACGGCAGAATCACAACGATCAATTTCCCGGCATTTTCAGGACGGCGCGCCACCTGCAAAGCCGCGACCACCGCCGCTCCCGAAGAGATGCCAACAAGCAGACCTTCTTCGAGCGGAAGCCGTCGCGCCATGTTAATCGACTCGTCGTTGCTGACCGTGACCACCTCGTCAACGTAATCCCGCCGTAGGATGCTGGGAATAAAACCGGCGCCGATTCCCTGAATCTTGTGCGGCCCGGGCTTTCCGCCGGAAAGGATCGGGCTATCTGTCGGTTCCACCGCCACTGCTTTGAACGAAGGCTTCCTGGGCTTGATATATTCGGAAACGCCGGTGATGGTTCCACCAGTGCCCACGCCGGAGATCAGAAAATCGACGCGCCCGTCGGTGTCTTCCCAAATCTCGGGACCGGTAGTTTCGAAATGAATCTTCGGATTTGCCAGGTTGTCAAATTGCTGGAGCATGTATCCGTTTGGCGTGCTGGCCAACAACTCCTCGGCCTTCAGAACTGCTCCCTTCATTCCCCGCGGACCCGGCGTGAGAACGATCTCGGCGCCAAAAGCAAGCAGCAGTACGCGCCGCTCCAGGCTCATGGTCTCGGGCATGGTGAGGATGAGCTTGTAGCCTCTCACGGCCGCGACAAAAGCTAGAGCGATGCCGGTGTTGCCGCTGGTCGGCTCGATCAGAACGGTTTTGCCGGGGTGAATCCGGCCGGCGCGCTCGGCATCGGTAATCATGCTCACCCCGATGCGGTCCTTTACGCTGGCCAGGGGATTCTGGCTCTCCAACTTCGCCACGACTTCGGCAACCGCGCCCTCGGTAACCCGGTTCAGTCGCACCAGCGGTGTGTGGCCAATCAGTTCCGTTACATCCTTTGCGATTTTCATAATTCGGCTCGACTCTTTCGACTCCTGGGATCAACGGTTCGGGAATCAGTGTTCCCTACGCCGTTTAACACAACTAACTCTACTACTTTACTAGTCTATATTACAGTGATGCAAATCACACGCCAAGTGAGCTTTTCCGGCCCCCGGCGAAATGCCGGTTTACCTAACGTTGACGCGGCTTTCGCCGTCCCACCCGCGCCAGGATGCGCCGCACTTTCTTGGGAGAAATCGAGAGCCGGGCCGCCACTCGAGACACTTTACGGCCCTCGCGCTCCCAGACCCGCGCGATCACAATCTCCGCAAATTCTTCGCTGATTTGCCGGAACGTCTTCTCGCCCACCGCACCCTGCGACCATGCTTTCAGCGCCGGATCGACGCTTCCCCTGCGCAGAATTTTCGCGCTCAACGTCTGCAGATCCTGCCACATGTTGTTGTCGGGTTGATTCACCCCGCACGACGCCCGCGCCAAGTCATACGATTCGCGCGCCGCTTCCGGATTGTCGAAAAAAGAATTGCACTGGGTCAATCCCTGCCACAGATGCGCGTTCGCGAGCAACAGATGATGCTGGGTATGCTTCGCCAGTTCAATCGCCTCTTGACTGAATTCGAAGGCGCGTCGCGCATGGCTTCCCGGGTCAGCGCCTTCACCGATCTCTTCCTCCACCTTCGCATTTTCAATCATGCACTGCAGAATGCGCGCCCGGCCCATCAGAATGTAGTCCTGCTTCTGTTCCGCCACTTCGTATGCCGAGGCCGCTTCTTCCTCGGCACGCTGAAAATCTCCACTATCGAGGTGGATGTAGGCGGCATTCAGGTAAACCGTGCCGACTCCATGATGGCTCGGACGCTGCTGGTAGATGGCCCGGGCCGCCTCCAGGTGCTCCAGCGCTTCGCGGCGAAGCTGGGCCAGGCGGCCGCGATAGTCGTGCTGGCGCGAATCCTGTTCCCGAGAATTATGGCCGCTTGCGCTTGGCCGATCGGGACGGCTGGCGGAAGTCTTCCGTCGCCGCTGGACTTCGCGGTCGATTCTTTTCTGCAACTGCAGAGCGATCCCGCGCTTGGCGAGTGCCATGTTGGCCAGCGATCGCGCCAGGTTCGGATGCCGCGGGTCCCGCTTGCCATAATGGCGAATGGCGCTCTCGAAGAACTCGATCGCTTTATCGAAACGGCCTTCCCGGCGCGCCATTCGTCCATAGAAGGATTGAATGTTGCCGAGCGTCACATAGTCATCGGTCTCGCGCAATGCGCTTTCCGCCGCCTGCGAGATGCGCACCGCTTCTTTCCATTTGCCCTGCTGAAACAAAAGCCAGCCCTCGAGCACCTGCATCACCGCCGCCATCCGCAGATGGCCTAACCCAAGCGCCAGGTCTCGGCCTTTGCCGGTGTAGATCAGAGCTTCGTCGTAGTCGCCTTTTCTCCGCAGGCAGCGGCCTTTCCAAAAATAAACGATGGCCAGCAGAAACCGGTCGTCCAGTTCTTCCCCCAAGCTCAGGACAAAGTCAAAATGACCAATCGCCGGCTCCATTGCCTCTTCCACCATCGCCGCCATACCCTCGGCCATGCGCAGGCAGATGTAGTCGGCGATCGAGAGTTTCGACCGCAAACCTGGTGCCAAGTGCTCAAAGCGTTGCAGAAGCTCCCGGAGTGGAGGCCCGCTGAATCCGATGTCCGTCCATATCGCAAGATGCGCCAGCAGGTGAGCGGCATTTTGCTGGCAGGGATCAAGCTTGGCGATCACGTCATGGTGCGATCGAAGGCAGGCAATCCCGCGCTCGATCTCACGTGCAGCAATATGTTCCCGTAACTGCGAGAGGAAGCCTGCGTCAATCGCAACAAGGTCAACCGACAGGTTGGCGGGAATACTCCTGCGTGCACCCATGCATAGACGTTCTAGTCCAATAAATCATAACTGGCAAGCGTTAGAAACTCCGCAAATTCCCGGCTCGTCGTCAAATCTTCGAGGAGTTTGGCCGCCTGCCGCAACTTTTCGTCGTTGCCCAACTCCGCTGCCCGCTTGCGGATGATCTCCTTCACCATTGCTTCCGTCACCGGCCTGCCATCTCGAAGGCGCGCGCGGTACTTGATCCACTGCCACACCTGGGCGCGGCAGATCTCCGCGGTCGCCGCATCTTCCATCAGGTTGTAAATTGGAACACAACCCGATCCCTGCAACCACGAATGCAGGTACTGTAGACCGACGTCGATATTCCAACGCAAACCTACCTCGGTGATTTCGCCCTTGGGAACCGCGAGCAGGTCTTGCGCTCGCACCGTCCGCCCGGTCGATTTCGTATGTGAAGAAATCTGATTCGCTTCAGGCATGTACTTATCGAAAATTTCCTTTGCCACCGGAACCAGCCCAGGATGCGCAACCCAGGTGCCGTCATGGCCCGCCTGCACTTCACGAATTTTGTCGCGCCGCACTTTCTCCAGCGCCTGTTCGTTGGCCACGGCATCATTTCGGATGGGAATCTGCGCCGCCATTCCACCCATCGCATGAATACCGCGCCGGTGGCAGATTTGAATCAGCAGTTCGACGTAGGAGCTGAGAAAATGCACCTCCATCGTGACCTGCGACCGATCCGGCAGCACGAATTCAGGATGCGCCTGAAACTTCTTGATGAAACTGAAAATGTAGTCCCAGCGCCCGCAGTTCAGCCCCGAGGAATGGTCGCGCAATTCGTAAAGGATCTCGTCCATTTCGAACGCCGCCAGAATCGTTTCGATCAGGACGGTGGCGCGAATCGATCCCCGCGGAATGCCCAGTTCGTCCTGCGCAAAACAAAATACGTCGTTCCACAGCCGCGCCTCCTGGTGATTCTCCAGCTTCGCCAGGTAGAAGTAAGGGCCAGTGCCCTTGCTCAGCAAGGCCGCAGCGTTGTGAAAAAAGAACAGACCAAAATCGAACAGCGCCCCCGAGATCGGCTTCCCATCCACCAAGAAGTGCTTCTCATCGAGGTGCCATCCTCGCGGTCGCACTAACAGCGTGGCCAGATTGGACCTCAGTCGATACTGTTTCCCCTCCGGACTCTCGTAGCGAATCGTTCCTCGAATCGCGTCCCGCAGATTCTGCTGGCCTTCAATATTGTTGCTCCAGGTCGGCGAATTCGAGTCCTCGAAGTCAGCCATAAAAACATTGGCCCCGGAGTTCAACGCGTTGATGATCATCTTGCGATCGACCGGCCCGGTAATTTCCACGCGGCGATCGAGCAGATCTTTCGGGATTGGCGCCACTTTCCAATCGCTTTGGCGGATGCCGGCCGTCTCCGGCAGAAAGTCCGGAAACTTGCCGTTGTCGATCTCCCGCTGCACGGTTTGCCGCCGCGCCAGCAGTTCCTGCCGCCGGGGCTCGAACCGAGCCGCCAGTTTCAACAGGAATGCTCGGGCTTCCGGAGTGAGTGCGCTGGCCTCGGTGTGGGTCAGCGTCTGGTTCTCAACAGCATCGTGACGAAAAGAAGGCATGGCATTCATAAGTGAACATCATATCCATCGGCCGGCGCAAGCCCTGCGCACTAGGTCATTTTGACCCAGTAGGTCCGGGCGGACAGTGCGGCTTGTCTGGAAGCGCAATCCGGGGTCTACTGCATCAGGACGCAAATTCTTGAGTGGGGATAAATAGATGACGCCTTCGACTTCCAACCGGCATGCCAGCAACGTCGACGATACAATCTTCGAACCGAGCCAAAGCCACGGTCTTGCTACCTTAACGGTTCTGGAGTATCCGTCGTTGGCGGGTCAGGACGACGAACTGCTGCCGTCGGGGGATTAGCTCCGGATCCCGCCGACCCTTTGGGAGCGGCGCCTGGCATCGGCGCCACTTTCCAAACGACAAACCAGCAACTGGCAAACCAGCCCTCGGTGGCGCGGCATCCTGCGTCCGTGAACCCAACCCGATGTCAAGGGCAGAAATAATTCCTCCATTAAGGATTCTGAAACCGCGGTTGCGACCAGCAGAACGGCTGGCCGCAGAAAGCCCCGGCCCGGTCGTGCTGGAGGAAAAGAAACGCGGTAACATTGCTGGCAATAGTATTACTGATGGCTCGAAGAACACGATTATTCATGGAGGCGGAAAGTGTTGATCAGCGCTGAGAACCAGGAAACCACTATGACAATGTTTGACCAGCAGGTCGCGGCCACGCGGGAATTTATCGCGAGCTCCCGCTTCGACGGGATCGTCCGTCTCTACTCCCCGCGCCAGGTAGCCGAGCAGCAGGGTACGCTTTCCGGCGACTACACCGTAGCGCGCCGGGCAGCCGAGGAGTTCTATTCGCGGTTGCGCGAACTCTTCGAACAGCGCAAGCAGATCACTACCTTTGGTCCCTACTCGCCAGGCCAGGCAGTAATGATGAAGCGGATTGGGATGGAAGGTATTTACCTGGGCGGCTGGGCGACCTCCGCCAGAGGCTCGCTGTCGGAGGATCCCGGTCCCGACCTCGCCAGCTATCCGCTCAACCAGGTGCCGGACGAGGCCGCCGGACTGGTGCGGGCACTCCTCACCGCCGACAAGAACCAGCACTTCGCGCGCATGCGGATGACCGAAGAACAACGCAAGGCGACACCAGCCATCGACTTTCGCCCTTTCATCATCGCTGACGCCGACACCGGTCACGGCGGGGACGCGCACGTGCGCAATCTGATCCGACGCATGGTCGAAGTCGGGGTGCCGGGCTACCACATCGAAGACCAGAAGCCGGGAGCCAAGAAGTGCGGCCACCAGGGCGGTAAGGTGCTGGTGGCCGTGGACGAGCAGATCAAGCGCCTCAACGCTGCCCGCCTGCAGCTCGACATCATGCGGGTTCCGGGCATTATTGTGGCCCGCACCGACGCCGAGTCCGCGACCTTCATCGAGAGCCGGAGCGACGAGCGCGACCAACCCTTCATCCTCGGCGCCACCAACATCGATCTACCCAGCTACAAGGCCGGCTATCTGGCCATCTTGAGGAGGCTCTATGAACTGGGCGTCGAAGAGGTCCGCGGCCACCTGCTCTTTGCCATGTCCGAGGCCGAGTACTCGGCGGCGTTCGATTGGCTCGATCGGGTTGGACTCATGTCCATAATCACCGAGCGCGCTTCGGCTCTCAAGGATATGACGGCAACCGAGCTCGATGCAGCACTCGACAAGATCGACACGCGCTATGTGGAAACCTGGCAGGCGGAAGCGGGGATGAAGACCTATGGTCTCGCGGTCGCCGAGGTGCTGGAGTTCCGCACGGCCGAGGGCGAGCGTTTCGACATGACCGTCGAGGAGTGGCTGGCGTTCTCGAAACAGGCTTCTTTCTACGAGGCCCGTGAGCGAGCAAAGTCAATGGGCGCCCACGTGATCTGGGATTGCGAGCTGCCCAAAACTCCCGAGGGCTTCTATCACATCCAAGCCGGAATCGATTACGCCATCGCCAAGTCGCTGGCTGTGGCGCCCTTCGCCGACGTGCTGTGGATGGAGACCAAGACGGCCGATCTCGAGGAGGCCAGGAAGTTCGCGCAGGCTATTCATGCGCGCTTCCCCGACAAGATGCTGGCGTACAACCTTTCGCCCTCGTTCAGCTGGGACACCACCGGGATGAACGACGAGCAGATGAAACGGTTCCCCGAGGAACTCGGCAAACTCGGCTTTGTCTTCAACTTCATCACCTACGGTGGCCATCAGATCGACGGCTTGGCTGCCGAGGAGTTCGCGACCGCATTGAAGCAGGATGGGATGCTGGCGCTGGCGCGCTTGCAGCGCAAGTTCAGACTGCTGGAGTCACCGTATCGGACGCCGCAGACCCTGGTCGGAGGACCCCGCATGGACGCCGCCTTGATGGCTTCGTCAGGACGCACCGCGGCGACCAAGGCGATGGGCAAGGGGTCGACGCAGTTTCAGCACCTGGTTCAAACCGAGGTCCCGACCAAGCTGCTGGAAGAGTGGCTGGCGGACTGGAGCAAGCAAAACGACTATGCGGCAAAGATCAGCGTCCGGCTGCGTCCGCACACGGCCGGTTCGGAACTGTTGGAGCTCAGTGTGCTGAACGAGCCCAACGGGGAGAAGCTTGCCAACGTGGTCTTCGCCTACATCCAGGATCGTCGCGGGCGCAGCATACTCTCGATTCGCGACCAGAACACGCTCGCGCCGGTACGCAAGAAGCGGCTGATGACGATCGCCCAATTGTTCCTCATCCACCGCTACAATGCCAGCTCGGTGCACTACGTCACCCCGACCGAGGACAACGAGTTTCAGACACAGAGGATGAAGAGCGTGGGCATCTTCTCGGATGTGCATACCGAGATCGGCCAAATCATCGTCGCGCTAGTCAGCAAGGAGCGCGTCGCCGAACTGCTCCAGCCTGACCGGGCGCTTCTGTTGGAGATAATCCGTAAGACGTCGCCGGTATTGCAAATCCCGGCTTAGATATCAGACTTAGAAGAGAATATGCGCTCTTAAATAATAAGCACGGTCCTTTGTCGGGAATTACTCCGCGAGCGCATGATCGGTAATGAAGCGGCATACCATCAGCGCTTCGTTGGAACGGGTACTCATCACCAGCGGCACGGTGGCGCAACGCTTCAGCGCTGCGGTAACTGCATTCAAGTGAGTGTCGGCTTTAGCCGCTGAGGTCATCTTCTCGCGCGTGGTCAATTTTCCCCGCAGCCCGTTATTTCGCGTAATGCCCTGCTAAGCGTTCACGCGTGCTTTTGACCGTGCGCGCTTGTCCTCGCGGAGTTGTGCTGCTGTATAGGCGCAGCCGCAAGTGCCGCATCTCCAACTTGTAAACGCGCTCGTCAACAAGCTTGATCCATCATTAGTCGTCGGGGGTTGGTTCGCACGCACCGCTAGAACCAACTCACCACCGCACTTCGAACATTCACGTTTTTGCATAGCCCTCGTCAAACCGTGGGTGCCAAGCCGCAGCATCCCTTGAACTGTCTTCTTACTATTTACTATGGCACAGATATCCGAACGCAACCGGTCAATATTGACCGCCTTGTATTTCGCGCCGCCCCCTGCGGTCGAGCGTTGCCAATAGTCCCGACGCGCCGCTGAAGAGCGATAGACACGCTGCACCGCCGCATCGCCATCTTAATCTCGGTATGTGAGCTATCTTGCTCAGACGCAAAAGTCCACACCTGTCATTCTTAATTGTCCTGAGTGTGTAGTCGGAGCCACGACCGCTGATTCGTAGCTCTCAATTCTCCGGTTGCTTCCATGCAACCACATCCAGCCAATCGGCATTCTTCATCCGTGTGTACGCCGCGAAACCCCACGGTGGGACACGATTCGACCCTAAGAGCCTCGAAGATCGAAATCAGGGCAACAACTCCAGGCGGATGGGAGCAGTTAGCCCGCACAAGAAGGAAGGTCAAACATTATGCCTCTAATTCAACTGCTGGAAGTTCTCATCGTGGTGGGTATTCTCCTGTGGCTGGTGAATCGCTTCATTCCCATGCAGGGAACCATCAAGTCGATTTTGAACGGCGTCGTGATCATTGCCGTGGTTCTATGGCTGCTGAATGTCTTTGGACTCTTTCACTCCCTTTCCGGAATCCATGTTGGAACGTAAAGGAAACGGTCAAGAAGGCTCAACGCACTTACACCAGATCAAGATAACGCAACCCGGCAGACATCTGCCGGAAGGAACCAGGAGATACTTGTGAAGACTAAGCTTTTGTTAGTAGTCGGAATCGCCTTTAGTGTGAGCGCGTTTGCTCAGACGAATCGTCAAACCACCCTGGTCGTCGAGCCCATGAGTCCGACACCCATATTCCGAGTGAACGTGATTAGCCGCAACGTGCAGGCCGTCAACTACGAGCATCGCAGCGGCGCCACCAGGGTCGATTTCGCGGGCACGGACTTGATGCCTTCAGCGAATGGTGAAGCCAAGGTGAATAGCAAGCGGGGATCCATTGAGATCGACGCGGAATTTGGCGACCTGCGGGAACCGACGACTTTCGGCACTGAGTATCTGACCTATGTTTTGTGGGCGATTTCTCCCGAAGGCCGCTCCGTGAACCTGGGCGAAGTGTTAGTCGGCGACAACCATCGCAGTAAGCTGCGCGCCACTACCGACCTTCAGGCCTTCGCTCTGATCGTTACCGCGGAACCTTATTATGCCGTGCGACAGCCCAGCAACGCGGTCGTGCTTGAGAATGTTGTTCGCGATAACACCAAGGGAACCACCGAAGCGGTCAATGCAAAGTACGAACTGATGGAGCGCGGCGGCTACATCCCCACCGGCTACAAGTTCGATCCTGTGGTTCTGAATGCCCGGTTGCCGCTGGAGTTCTTCGAGGCGCGGAATGCGTTGCGCATCGCGCAATCCGAGGGAGCCGAGCAGTATGCCAGTGACAGCTACGGGCATGCTGTCCAGTTGATGAACAATGCCGATGAATATGCCACAAGCCGACATCTGGACACCAAGCCGCTGATCGCAGTTTCTCGCGATGCCGTGCAAACTGCCGAAGATGCGCGCGAAATCGCCGTCAAGAAACTGGACGAAATACGCCTGGCAAACGAGCGTCAGACTTCGAGCGACGCACAGGCCCAATCGCAGGCGCAAGCCGATGACGCGATGCGGCAGAGAGACCAAGCCCAGTCCGACACGGCGAACGCTCTAGCGGAAAAGACTCAGGCCGAGTCTGATGCCGCCAAGGCACGCGCCGACACTGCGCAGGCTCAGTCCGACATGGCGACCAGCGCGGCCACGTCGGCCAGTGAAGTCTCCGCCGCCCGGGCGGATGCCGAGCAGTCTCGTTTAGCTGCACAGCAGGCCGAGCAGAACGCACAACAAGCGGATACCGACAAAGCTGCTATGCGCGCGCGCTTGTCCGAGCAGTTGAATTCCATTCTCCAGACCCGCGATAGCGCGCGCGGGCTCATCGTCAGCATGTCCGATGTTTTGTTTGACACCGGAAAATACTCGTTGAAGCCGGGCGCACGGGAGAAGCTGGCGAAAGTCGCCGGCATTCTGCTCGCCTATCCTGGACTCGACATTGCAGTCGGCGGCTATACCGACAATGTGGGCAGCGATCAAATGAATCAGACATTGTCTGAGAACCGTGCTGGATCCGTACGCGATTACCTTGTGCAACAAGGCGTGCTGACGAATTCGGTTTCGGCCAGAGGTTTCGGCAACACTTTGCCAGTAGCCTCAAACGATAACTCCTCCGGACGCCAGCAGAACCGGAGAGTTGAACTTCTCGTGTCCGGCGAAGCCATCGGCAGCCCCGTCAACGCGACAACAGGAAGCTTGCAGTAAGAGCAAGGTACGCAACGAACTTAATAATGGAGGCAACACCCTATGAAACTAGTTGGAGTTATCAGCACGGCAGTTTTGTCTTTGGCGCTTGGAGTCGCAGTTCCGGCGTTCGCACAGGAGCAACACGAGCAGGAGGAACAGAAAGCACCTGCCGCACAGGACGAGAAGAAAGCACAACCCGAAAAGTCTACAAAGCAAGAGGAAAAACCCGCGGCGCAACAGGAGAAGAACGCCAAGCCGGAAGAGAAGAATGCACAGCAAGAGAAGAACGCCAAGCCGGCAGAGAAAAGCGCTCCGGAGCAGAAAGCCGCCGGTAACCGTGGTGGCCAGATTCCCGCAGACAAATTCAAGGCCAATTTTGGACAGCAGCACTCGTTTCGTGTTACACAAGCCGACTACAGCAATCACCGCTTCCAATACGGTGGCTATTCGTTCGGATTCGTTGACCCGTGGCCCAGCAACTGGCTCTACACGCAAAACGTTTATGTCATAGAAATTAACGGCGTGTACTACCTGTGCAACGCATCGTTTCCCGGCGTTAACCTTGTTCTCAGCTTCACACTATAGCCAGTTCGTCCGGTGTCGCCTCAGGGCGCAACCAGCTGAACTACGATCGGCGCGGGGCCACGACTTAGGCTCGCGCCGCTTTTTTGGCGTCAGTAAGTTGTCATTTTGGGACGATCGTTCAGACCTAAATGGGAAAATTCACGAGAAGTGAGCTGTAGTGTACAGATTTGGCAGTGCCTTCGTGGAATCCTTACATCGACGCAGTCGCCGTTCAATCCACGCAGCCCGCAGCAGTAAGGTAGGACCGGGCAATCGAAGGGTGATCTGGCAGGGTGATTCAAAATGCGCAAAATCCGTTTTCTCTTCCTAGCAGTTCTGGTAGTGGCCATATCGGCCATCTCGTTCGCGCAGGTCGGCGTGTCGATCACGATCGCTCCGCCCGAACTGGTCGCGTACTCGCAACCTCTTTGTCCTCAAAATGGTTATCTCTGGACACCCGGCTACTGGGCTTACGGTCCGGACGGTTATTTCTGGGTACCTGGCACCTGGGCCGAACCGCCCGAGGTGGGTCTGCTATGGACCCCGGGATATTGGGGTTGGGGCAACAACGCCTACGCCTGGAATCAAGGCTACTGGGGTCCCACGATCGGCTTCTATGGCGGCGTCAACTATGGCTTCGGCTATGGTGGTGTCGGCTATCAAGGCGGATATTGGAACAACGGAGCTTTCAATTACAACACCACGGTGAACAACGTGAACGTCACGAACATTCACAATGTTTACAACAAAACCGTAATCAACGAAACCACGGTGAACCGTGTCAGCTATAACGGCGGCGAGGGCGGAATTAGCGCTCGACCAACCGCTGCGGAAGAGACCGCCTCGCACGAGCAGCATAGGGCGCCGACGGCGCTGCAAACCCAGCATGTGCACGCCGCCAGCACCAACCACGCGCTTCTCGCTTCCGTGAACCAGGGGCGT
>JBEKIB010000066.1:0-25501 GCA_050011975.1 Terriglobales bacterium
GCCCTTGTAGTGAGTGATCTGCTCTTCATAGGTCAACCGGGTCCGCGATACGGGCTTCCACTCGACCGATCCCGTCCAGTCATCCGTGCTGTTGCGCTGATACTCCTGGAGCAGCAGGTCGTTGTAGCCGCCAACAAAATAACCGCTGGGCGACAGGCTTGGGCCCTGGAAGACGTTCTGCGAGTAGCCGAAGCGGAAGGTCACCTTCGACAGCGGAAGCAGTGTAAGGTTGGTGTCCGTCATGCGGCGCACCGTGTTGAACATAAACGGCGACTGCGCCACCTGCGGCCACGCGTAGGAACCCGTCGGCGCTGCGGTGGGACCGATTGGAATCGACTGGCCGGGCGGAAGGTTCGGATTGCCCAGCAGGTTGTAGTCGAAGTACTGGCGGTCACGGCGGAACAAGCCGGAGAAGTCGTAGAGCTTGCCCTTGGAAAAGTCCAGCTTGGCAACGTCGATCGGATCGCCGCCGAACCCGCTGGCAAAGGCCTTTAAGTGATCGACGAGGGTGTTCTTCGTGTCCGGCAGCGCGCGCAGTTCATAGGTCTCGCCCAGTATGCGCGGACCGGACTGCAGGTTGACCAGAGTGTCGTACATGGCGCTGCTGCCGTCGATAGTGGCGACACGTCCGCCCAGATCGATAGACTCATGAAGCGTGTAGCCGTCCGGAGGGGTCTGGTGAGACACAAATATTGGAACCTGCGCGACGGCAGTGCCCGCCGTCAAGCCCAAAATGGCTGCGGCCATGCTCCCGACAATGCATCGGGCCGCTGCAAGAGAATGCTTTTCACTCAACAGCCGGGAAATCCATCGTGGGTTCATCATAATTGAAAGCCTCACTTGAAAAACATTGCTCGTCGAGACCTTGAATCCCTGCGCGCAATCGAAACGCGGCCACGCCTCCGCAATTTTCCAGGCGCGCTGCAACCCATGACTCCTACCTGATGAACGCCGCATTCATGTTCGAGCCATGAATATAGGTATGGCAGTTCGTACAAGTTATGGTTTCCGACGACCCCGCGCTCATTCCGTGAACCGTGTTGGCAGCTACGCCGCTGTGGCACTGGTTGCAGAGCGGGTTGATGGCCGGCATGTTCAGCATGCGGGGGTTCTGGGAACCGTGCGGAGTGTGGCATCCCAAACACCCCTCGGCCTTGACCGCGACGTGTTCAAAGACGAACGGCCCGCGCGTCTCGGTGTGGCATCTGGTGCAGATCGCGTTCTGGTCGGCCGTGGACTTCACGTTGTTGGCTAGAAAGGTGCCGTGCACGTCGTGGCAATCGCTGCACGTGATCAAGCCTTCGTTCACCTTGTGGTGGAACGGCATATTGAACGCCGGCTTCGTGTCGCCGTGGCACTGGAAGCAGAGCGCAGGCTGCGCAGCCTTCAGCAGCTTATCTTCCGTGCTGTGATGAGTGCTGTGGCAACTGGTACAGCTGACCTTCGCCCTGGCGTGGGGCGAGCGATCAAAGTTCGGGTGCGCTCCCGCGTGACAGGTCAGGCACTTGGCGTCAACTTCTTTCGTCGAAGCGTCCTTGAACCTGAATATCTTGGTGGCGTCGCCGCCGCCCGCCACGTGCTCCGCCCCGGGACCATGGCACCCTTCGCAACCCTGGTGCGAGGGCTCCTTATTTAGTGTGGTCTTCCAGTGCGGCGTTTTCTGCCAGGCGTTGAAAACTTCCTCGTGGCAGGTCTTGCAGGTATCCGCTCCCACGTAGTTGGAGCCAGATGCAGGCGCACCGGCCGTGGGTGCGTTGGCGGATTGACCGCTGGTTGATGGTCCGCTCGTCGATGGGCCGCTCTTATCGGCAACGGGCTGCCGAGCCCGGCCTGGAGCAAAGGCGACGAGGACGAAAAGACATAAAACCGGGAACAGAACAACTCGAGTGGTCCTTGAATTTGCTGGCATTCGCACGCCCCCTCGACATCGCGGTTTGTCATGAATGTGTGACAAGGAAATTTTGTTGCCTGCAAGTTTGAAGTCGCCCGCCGTCATCTCATCCACCAGTCCAACGCCGCATTTCAAAACCTATCGGCAGGCTGCCGCTAAACATTACCGTAAAATATTTGCGCGAAAATCGCACAATCATAATCCGATTCACAATGCCTCGACTGTGCAATATTGAACACCTTCAACAAAACACAGCGGAGTACCCATTAAGGTGCCGGCAAAAGCACTAGTCGAAAGATCGTATGAAAACTCGCGGGCGGCTGTCAGTGATAAGTGAACTGAAAAAATGTGACGAAATCTAAATCGAAATCTAAATCTAACGTCCGTGGGTTTCCGATTGCGTTTCTGATTGGGTTTCCGATGACGCCTCTTTCGGTCTGGGGTTGTGCCAACAGCCGTCTGCCGCAATGATCGCATCCGCCTCTTTCGGTCCCCATCCGCCGCGCTTGTAGGGGCGAACCCGGTGGTGCTTCTTAAGCACTGGATCGACCACAGCCCAGGCGGCCTCAACCGCGTCCTCGCGAGTGAAGAGCGCCCCATCGCCGGCCATGGCGTCGGTCAAAAGCCGCTCGTATGGCGCTTCCTCTCCCGGCTGCTGTTCGAACAGGTGGAGCTCCCGCTGCTCCCCGACGAACTCCTTGCCTGCGATCTTGACGCGAGCGGCGATGGCGATGGCCGAGTCGGGAGAGAGCCGGAAGCGCACGTAATTGGCCGGGCCGGTCTTTGGAGTGGGCGCTGAGTCGGCGAAAAGCCTTTGCGGCGGCGGTTTCAGCTCCACCAGCACCTCGGTCGCGGTATCGGCCAGGTATTTGCCGGAGCGCAGATACCACGGCACCCCCTCCCAGCGCCATGAGTCGATGAAAAGTCGCAGGGCGCAGAAAGTCTCGACGTCGGAGTTCTTCGCCACGTCTGGTTCCTTCCGGTAGCCAGCGTATTGGCCGCGCACCAAGTCGTCCGGCGTCAGAGGCCGCATGGCTTGAAAGATCTTGGCCTTCTCGCTGTTCACGGCTCCATAGTGCCTGCCGGCCGGTGGCTCCATGGCCAGCAGCGCGACGATTTGGAAGAGGTGGTTCTCGATCACGTCGCGCAGACAGCCCGCAGTTTCGTAAAACGCGCCGCGGTCTCCGATGCCGAACTGTTCGGACATGGTGATCTGGACGCTGGCCACGTAGTTGCGATTCCAGATCGGCTCCAGGAACGAATTGGCGAAGCGGAAATAGAGGATATCCATGATCGCCTCTTTTCCGAGGAAGTGGTCGATGCGGAAGATCGAGTCTTCCGGGAACACCGAGCGCGCCACCTGGTTGAGTTCCCGCGCCGAGGCCAGGTCGCGTCCGAACGGCTTTTCGACAATAACCCGCGCATGTTCGGCCAGACTCGCGGAGCCCAGTCCTTTGATCACTGTTTCGAAGAGTGAGGGCGGGATCGCGAGGTAGTGCGCTGGACTGCGAGCGCTGCCGAGCGCCGCCTTTATCCCCGCGAACGTGCCCGGGTCTTTATAATCCCCACTCACGTAACTGAACAGAGATAGAAGACGGTTCAGGGCACGCTGGTTATCGATCCCGCCCGATCGCTTTATGCTGTCGGTCACGCGTTTATGCAAACGCTCCAGACTAAACTTCGGAAAAGCGACGCCGATTACCGGGACCTTGAGGGTCCCTCGTTTCGCCATGGCATAGAGTGCCGGGAAGATCATCTTGTGGGCGAGATCGCCGGTCACACCGAAGAGCACCAGCGCGTCCGAACGAGAGGCGGTCATAAGGGACGTCCCTTTCTGGCGGCAGGATTGAAACCTACAAAGCATTGCACCAGCGGAAACCACAATTCTGTTCCGTTTTGCTCATTGCGGGCATCTACGGATTAGATAAATTGGATTAGATAAATATGATTAGCTAAATATGATTAGCTAAATTTGATGCTATGTCGCCGTCTCGCGATTGACGGGCGGTAGCTCTCGCCACAGGAGCTTCAGGAGAAAAGAGAGCAAGAGTAATGAAAGCAGCCATTTTTGCATCCGCGCATACAGCGCCATCGTCAGCGCCTCGATCGTTCCTTAATATTAAGGATGTCCCCCGTCCACAGCTTGCAGCCGGTCATGTTTTGCTTCGAGTGGTTGCTTGCGGAGTCTGTCGCACTGACCTGCACATCGTTGAAGGAGATCTGCCGCCACTCCGACCGCAACTCATTCCCGGTCATCAAATCGTCGGGGAAGTGGTCGAAGGCGCGACCGCGGAGTTGCCGCTCGGAACGCGGGTCGGCGTTTCCTGGATGGGCGGTGTCGATGGCGATTGCTGGTACTGTCATCACGGCATGGAAAACCTGTGCGATCGGCCCACCTTTACGGGATACACGGTGGATGGAGGCTATGCCGAGTATGTCCTCGTGCGCGCCGATTTCACTTTCCCGTTGCCCGCTGGTTTGGATGACGTACATGTGGCGCCCCTGCTCTGTGCCGGCATCATCGGCTTTCGCAGCTTGCGGGTCGCGGGGGTTGAGCAGGGTGAGCGGGTCGGGCTTTTCGGCTTTGGCAGCTCCGCCAGTTTAGCGATTGCCGTTCTCGAATCCTGGAAATGCGAAGTCTATGTTGTGACCAGAGGCGAATCCCATCGCAAACGCGCGGTCGCGCTCGGAGCCACCTGGGTCGGTAAAGAGAATGATATGCCGCCGGTGGAGCTCGATCGCGCCATCACCTTCGCTCCCAGTGGCGAGGTCGTAGTTAGTGCCCTGGCCAGTTTGCGTAAAGGAGGAGTAGTCGCCATCAATGCCATTCATCTCGACCACATGCCCGCCTTTGACTATGACAAACTGCTGTGGGGCGAGCGCCAGATACGCAGTGTGGCCAATATGACTCGGCAGGATGCGCGCGACTTTCTCAAGATCGCTGATGCTCTAAACATCCGCCCGCAAGTAACAGCCTTTCCACTAGAAGATGCAAACCAGGCCCTGCTGGCGGTCAAAGAAGAAACCGAGCATGGATCGGCAGTGATTGTTCCTTGACCCGAAATAACGACCCGAAACAACGACCCGAAATAACGACTGCAGTCGGGGTTAGCTACCTCAAGCGGTGACTCTTGCTTCAAAGGTTTTCATAAGATCCAGAACCATCTGAACGACCGCCTCATCGCCGATCGCAGTATTGATCATGGTGTGGTAAATCGGGCGGTCAGGCCAGTCGACGTGGAAATACTTTTGGATGAAATCGACGCGTTCCCGATCAACGGTGTCCACGAGTTGTTCGGCTTCCTCCTCGCTCTTGCCTCGAGCTAACAGGCGCCGCACTTTATCTTCTCTGGGAGCATAAAGAAACACACGCAACGTGTCCTGGCGGTTCTTGAGAAACTGCTGCGAGCCTCTTCCGACGATGACGGAGTTGCCGGTTTTCGCCGCATGCTGAACGACCTGTTCCGTAAACTTCAAAATACACTCGCTGTCGACCAGCTTGAGCTTGTGCGCATTGATGCTTCCTTCATAGCTTCCGCGCAAGAATGACTTGAAGAGCCGGTAGTACAGCGGATCCGTTCGTTCCTCTCGGCATTCGACGACCGATTTAGGGCAGTCGGCAAGCCGGGCGATCTCCTCCGTCAGCAACTGATCCCAAAGCTTCCAGCCCAGCCGCTTGGCAAGCAGTTGGGCGATTTCGCCACCGCCGCTCCCGTACTCGCGTTCAATGGTGATGATTTTGATCATCTGCGTCGCAATTCTCCAGGCCTGACCGTTCAAACGTGGACGGCGAGAACGGGACAGGTTCCCAACTGCATTACTCGATAGGTTGTTGAACCAAACACCGCCAGATCCAGTGCGCCACGGCCTCGGACTCCCATAACCACCGTGTCGATTTGCGCTTCCAGGACGAGTTGAATGATTTGCTGGTATGGTTTTCCGATGCGCACCACCGTCTTAATCTTGAGGGTCTTACGCCCCTCCTGTGGAATCAGTTTATCGAGTTGCTTCGAGACTGCCGCTATGGCTTCTTCCGTCCTGGCGGGACTTGGGACGTCCTCCAGCACATGCAACAGCGTGAGCTCGGCGTCGTACTCCGTTGCCGCAGAGATCGCATAGCGCAAAGCCAGCTCTGAATTTTCGGAGAAATCTGTACAAAAGAGAATTCGGTTCAAGTGGTGGACGTGATGCCGCTCTTCACCTGCGGCCATGGATTCGTGGGGCAGCTTGCAAATTGCCAGTACCGGGCAGGGAGTCTTGCGCATCACTCGATTGGTCACCGACCCAAGCACCAGCCGATCATACCCCCGCCGGCCGTGCGTTCCCATGACGATCAGGTCCGTCTTCCTCGCCTGCGCCAACGACAGAATACAGTCCGGAGCCGTTCCCTCGTGCACCACTAGCTCCGGCTGGATTTCATTGTGGGGGTGCTTCTTTACGAATTCCCGCAGTCGCTCCTTGCCGCCCTCGCCGAGTGCCCGGCAGAACTCCGCATAGTCTCCAGTAGAGGCCACATAGTCGGCGTAAGGATATCGCGATAGCTCCACGATGTGCTGCGCCACCAACTTGGCTCGATAATGCTCAGCCAGGGATAGCGCATAGTGGTATGCCCTGATTGAGAACTCGGAGAAATCAACCGGGCAAAGAATGAGATTAATTTCCGGCATGACTGCGTCTCTGGTGCTCGCGATCGTCCGCACTACTCAGATTCATTATTACTCCGCTAGCCTTACCCCGCCACCACCCGGATCGTTCTTCTTCAATAGAAAAGCCAGGCCGAACATGATCGCCGCTCCCACGCAAAGCACCATAAAGGTATCAATGTATGCCAGGCTTGCAGCCTGAGCTTGCAGGGATTGATAAATCCTGGCGTAGGCCGTCATTTCTGCCTCGTGCTTGCCCACGCCGGAGATGGCGAACTGCCGAGCCAGACCGTTCGCCGCATTCACAAAATTGGGGTTGTCGATCCTGGCGTTCTCCACCAGCCTTCCCTGATGGAATTGCGAGCGTCGAGCGATCAATGTCGTGACCAGGGATGTTCCAACGCTGCTTCCCATGTTCCGCATGAAATTCACGATGCCGGCGACCGCGTTGTTCTTCTCCGGCGCAATTCCGATGTAAGCCACCAGCGTAATCGGCACGAACAGGAACCCCAAACCAATCACCTGGGTGATGCGCAACCACGTGGCGGCACTGAAGCTGATCTGCAAGTCAATTCGCTTCGTGGAATAAAACATGGCGACGGACAGAGCCAGCCAGCCGAAGGCAATCAGGTAGCGCGCCTGGATCTTCGTCGTCAGCTGCCCCATGATAGGCATCTCAAACAGCAAAACAAGGCCTCCAGCTGAAAGTGCAAGCCCCGCCAGTTGCGAGGTGTATCCCACCAGCGTCTGCAGGAATTGCGGCATCAGGACCAGGCTGCTGAACAACAGGATTCCCAGGGTGAACATCATCAGGCTGGAACTCGCGAAGTTGAAGCTCTTGAACATGCGGACGTCGATAATCGGCGCCTTTTGATACCACTCCCAAATCACCAGCGAGATCAGGCATACAGACGCGATGACAACTAGAGTCGTGATGAAGTGCGACCCGAACCAATCGTCTTCCTGGCCCTTGTCCAGCAATACCTGCAGCGACCCGATGCCCAGAGTTAGCAGAGCGATGCCGATATAGTCCAACTTGACCCCAGCCGACTTGAGCTTAGCCAAATAGGGAGGGTCTTCGACAAAGCGTCGCACCAGGAACCATGTGGCCAAGCCCACCGGGAGGTTGATGAAGAAAATCCAGCGCCAGGAATAGTTGAAGGTGATCCAGCCCCCCAGGGTGGGCCCGATCGTGGGCGCCATGATGGCCGTAATTCCATACAGCGCAAATGCCAAGCCTCGCTGCTGCGGCGGAAACGTATCTGCCAGAATGGCCTGCGCCATCGGCTGCAGCCCGCCCCCTCCCGCGCCCTGGAGCACCCGGAAGAGAAGGAGAAACCCGAGGCTCGGCGCGATGCCGCAGAGCAAAGAACTCACCGTAAAGACAGCTAGACAGGACGTGAAAAAGCGCTTCCGTCCCAAGGCTCCGGCGAGCCAGCCGCTAATCGGCAAGATGATAGCGTTCGAGACCAGATACGAAGTCAACACCCAGGTGCTTTGGTCGTTGCTGGCGCCCAGATTCCCGGCCATGTACGGCAGCGCCACGTTGGCGATGCTGGTGTCGAGCACCTCCATGAAGGCCGCCATCGCCACGACAACGGCAATCAGCCAGGGATTGTATTTGGGCCTCCAAACCTCCTGGTCGAGTGTGAGAGCAGCGGAACTCATTTGAGGGACACGTCCGGCACCACGTTCATGCCTGGTCGAAGTTGGCGGTCCCGGTTTTCCCCGGGTTCGAGAACGATCTTTACCGGAATCCTCTGGACAATTTTCACGTAGTTTCCAGTGGCATTCTCCGGTGGAAGTAAACTGAATAGCGGGCCGGTTGCTCCGGCAATGCTGTCCACATGGCCTTTAAAGGTCCGGCCGCTCGAATCCACGTGGATTTCCGCTCTCTGTCCAACGCGCATGTGCCTGAGTTGCGTCTCCTTGAAATTGGCGGTAACCCACACCTCGTCAAGCGGCACTACGGTGAGGAGTTGCTGCCCATCCTGGACGTTCATTCCAACCACCACCGTCTTATTCACTGAACCGCTGACCGGGGCAACGATCTTCGTGTATCCAAGATTGAGTTGGGCTTGCTCGAGTAGCGCGCGCTTTTGCTCAACATCGGCGATCGCGGCCCGCACGCGAGCTTGAGTTGACGACACTTGCTGCGGCCCGGTCTCCGCAGATTGGTGGTTCGCGTTAGCTTGCGCCAAGTGGCTCCGGGCCTGCTGGACGAACTGCTGTGCGGCAGACTCACTGGCGCGGGCTGCCTCTACCGTCGCTGTGCTGGCTTTGGCTGCGGCCAGCGCCTGATCGTAGACTTGCGGCGCTACCTCCCGCTTGTCGACCAGCAACTTGTAGCGGTGAAGATCGTCCTGCGCTTTCACATCGTTCGCCTCGGCCACCTCCACTTGAGAATGAGCTGCGTTCAGTTGTCTCTCGGCGGCAATGACGCCCGCGTTGGCGTCTTCGATGCCGGACGCAGCAAACTTCAGTTGGCTTGAGGTGTTCACCGAAGTAATCGGTACCGTGATATTCAGCGATTGGGCCGTTGCTTCGGCATTGGCGAGATTAGCTTGTGCCTGCGCGACCGAAACCTCATAGTCTTTCGGGTCGATCTCGACCAGTACCGTGCCTTTCTCCACCCACTGGTTGTCGTCTACGTTGACCCGCACCACATAGCCGGAAACACGTGCGCTGACGGGGTAGAGGTGAACATTTACCTGGGCGTCGTCGGTGGATTCATAGCTGCTCAAGTAGCGCCACAAGAACACGCCGCCGATAACCACCACAACGATGATGCCCAGAATTGCGATGTTTCTGCGGCGCTTGGCAGGGCGGCGCACCGGCGTGGTATGGTCCCGGTCCGTCAGGGGCGAAGCATCGACCGAAGATTCCTTGCCTGTCTCAGGTACTGAACGGGGTAAGTTTTCTTCCGCCATGTTCACTTCCCTCCGAAGAATTCCTTGACGCCCTGCTCAGCGATGCCGAGGGCTCGAACCAGCGAAATTTTCCCGTAATTATAGTTGTATAGACTCGATATGTACTGTTCATGCGCGCTCGCGACGGCCTCTTCCGATTGCACCACTTCCACGGTGTCGGTAACACCCGCGCTGAAACGATCGCGCGACTGAATCAGCGTCTCTTCTGCCAGGTCAATGTTGCTGCGCGCCACATTCACCTGATCTGCCGAAGACTGCAGGTTCAGCAGCGCGGCGCGCACGTCGGAATCGATTTGGGCGCGCAGATTCTCCAGGCGCTCGCGGCTCTGCTCCAGTCTTGCGTCGGCCTGCAAGACATCACCGTGAACGCTGCCCCCCTGAAAGATCGGAATCGACAGTGTTCCGCGCGCGTCGGCTACGGGCGTTGCAGTGGAGGGATGCGACCCTCCCAACCCGTAATCCGCGTTCAGGGAAAGCGACGGGAGATAGCCGGCCACCGCTGCCTTTCGGGCGAATTCGGCTGCGCGCACGTCGGTCATTGCTGCCTGGTAATCGGAACGCGAAGCGTATGCGCGTTTCAGAGCCTCGTCCACGGTGATGGCTTCGATCGCCTGGTAAGGTGCCTTGTCGGTGAATTCAAATTCCTGCCCGGGAGCCAGGCCGATGACGCGCGCCACGGTTAGCTTCTGGATGGCGAAGTTGTTCTTCGCTTGGATCAACTGTTGTTGCCGGGTCTGGAGCTCGACCTTGGTGCGCAGTCCATCGATGTCCGGCGAAGTGCCGGCATTGATCTGGTCCGCTGCCTGATCGTAGAGCGCCTGTGCCGTCTTCACCTGGGCTTCTGCGGTTTCGATGCGGGCCGCGTCGGCGAGGGCCTGCAGATAAACATAGCCCACCGCGAGCACGACGAGGTCCCGAGCGTCCTTGAAAGTGTAAGCGGCGGATTTCAGGCTCTGGCTGGCCGCGCGGGTGGCGTTGATCGACTTCCAATCGAATAAAGTCTGGGTCGCATTGGCACGCGCATCAAAGTAAGAAAAAGGGCCAACCGATGGCGAGATATGCAAGAGGTTAGCGAGACCGGCAAAGCCGAGTTCATCGACATTGAGTTTCGACTCCGCCACGTAAGGCGCCGCTGTCACATGCGGCAGGAGAGCGCTCAATTGTTCCCAGCGTTGTCCGCGAGCCGAGCCGATGTCCGCATGCGAAAGCAGCAGTCCGAGATTCTGCTTCAATCCGCGGTTGATGGCGTCCTGCAGTGAGAGCGGCATAACACCAGGAACAAGCTTGGCCGGCACGCTGCCCGCGAACGGGCTCACTCCACTCGTCCCGGGAATGGCCTGGCCTGGATTGCTTGAGCCGGGTGTGGTCTCAGTTTGCGCAAGAGATATTGCCGCTCCGCAAATCAAGAGTCCAGAAAACAGGAAAACGTGGCGGCGCCCGTGAATTCTCAAGGGAGACTCCTTAAGGCTCGAATCTTTGCGGCAGCGGCGCCGCGAGGCAATATCCTAAGTCTGGCCGGCTATTTCTAGCAAGCCAATGCAATATCGATCAACAACCCCCCGTTCTGTCGGCATCCGCAGGTTGAGCCCTCCATGTCAGGTCGCATCGCTTTCCCGGCTGATTCATCTAAGCAACCATGGGTAACGGGTTAGCTGTTTCAGTACTTGATCTTGTGGGCATGCGAGCCAGTGAGTCCGCAGGCAGCGCAATTGCACGATCGGTGAACCTGGCGCAGCACGTGGAGCAGTGGGGATACAAGCGCTATTGGCTGGCGGAACATCACTCCATTCCTGGGCTGGCTTGCTCGGCCACGCCCGTGCTGATTGGGCATGTGGCGGCAGCGACCAAGACGATTCGAGTGGGCAGTGGTGGAGTGATGCTGCCAAACCACTCACCGCTGGTGGTGGCGGAACAGTTCGGGACGCTGGACGCGCTGTACCCGGGTCGAATTGATTTAGGGCTGGGACGGGCTCCGGGCGGCGACTTTCAAACGATGCGGGCGCTGCGAAGAGATTTGCAGCAGAGTGGCGAGGATTTTCCGATGCTCCTCGCCGAATTGCAGACCTACCTGGGCCCGGAGCGGCCAGGGCAAGTGGTGAAAGCGATTCCCGGACAGGGGAGCAACGTGCCGATCACGTTGCTGGGGTCGAGCGGCTTCAGCGCGCAACTGGCGGGGATGCAGGGGCTCCCGTTCGCATTCGCGGCACACTTTGCTCCTGAGCACTTATATGCGGCGGCTCAGCTATACCGCGAGGAATTCCGGCCAAGCGAAGTACTGCGGAAGCCGTACTTCATCGTAGCGGTGCAGGTGATTGCGGCGGAGACGGACGCGGCGGCCCGACGGTTGTTCACGACACCGCAGCAGCGTTTTCTTCGACTAATTCGAAACCAGCCAGTCGAACTGTTGCCCCCAGTCGATTCCATGAAGCCGCTATGGCAGGACTATGAGCGTGCGGCTGTGGAGAGCAAACTGCGCGCGGCGATTGTGGGATCGGATGCGACGGTAAAGGCAGGGCTGGAGAAGTTGGTGGAAGATACGGCCGCCGACGAGGTGATCATTGTAACTGATACCTATGAGCACGCGGACAGGATTGAATCGTATCGACGAGTGGCTGGTATTGCTTCGATGATTGAGCTGAAGCCAACCGCAGTCGTGGAAGCCTGAGGTCCAGGTGAACGCCGGTCGTTCCGGTTGTTCTGCAATGCCGCCTCACTGGCGAGTCATCTAAAACTTGGTTTCGGCGGCGCGCACACTGAGTCAAACCAGCGACTGATGTATACCTCGGCGTGGGCTTCACCGCAGTAATGCCGGGCTCCGGTCGCATTGGCGGATTCGGAATTCCACCGATGCACGGTAAGCTCGGAATCTCCACATTGAATCACGAACCAGTGGATCGGATTCGTGGTCACGAGTCCACAGACTTCACATTTGAATTCCTGCAGTGTTGTCATGCGCTCAGTTCCGTATGCCAGTGGTTGGTCGTCCTCACTTCGCGATCGAGGCTGGTCGTCGATTTGGCGTCAGAATCGTCAATTCGCCGACTTGTTCCCTTTTCACGGTACCCCGCAGGGCGGCATGGTCCTTCATCCAAAGCTCGGGAATGATTTCGCCGACCAGTTGTCCATGACAGAAAAGTCGCACCACTGAACTCTCAGAAACCACAATACCCACCGCCTTGGTAACAGCACTCATGTTGGCGGCGGCAATATGACGACTGCCGAGTCCCAGCGGCACTTCTACTTGTGCGGCCACGGCATCGAGGTAGCGGCACGCAGAAAGCACAATTCCTTCGCGACTTACCACGAACCCACCGTCCAGCTGCGCCAATTCCTTGATGGTTCCGCGGAGATTGAGATTGGTGACATGCCGCGAGGCCTCAGGATGCCCCAACAACGGATCCAAAATCAAGGCTCGGGATCTGGCCATTACGGCATCCTCGTCTCCCATCGTGAACAGCGTGCCAACCCGCCTTCCCTCTCGACCCTCGCGAGCAATTTCGACTGCGAGTCCAATCAGGGACTCAAGAACGTCAGGATCATATTCGGTTATCTGGCAGAGTATGCTCTCAAACATCCATCAACTCCTCGATTCTTGCAGAGGCCGCCGACACACGGCGCAGACACACTCTGCTTTCGATGAAAGCCCTAACAAAGAAGATTCAGGTGTCCTTTTGCTGAAAAAGAAATCCGGGAAGGCCGCCGGTCAGCGAAGGTCAATCAATGAGAGGCTAGGCGTCCTGTAAATAGGTGCCCTCCCGAGTCAAAAACAGGTAAGAAACTCGTTTACAATACCGGCATTTCCCGGCTGATGAGGTGATGTGATGATGATACTGGGGAGAATTAGGCCCAAGACTCTCTGCGGAATATTGGCGTGGCCGTGCTCACATGTGGCTACACCTTGAGCCAAACCAGATCAGCGATGGGAGTCCCGCAGGGACGACCCAGTTTTCACCCGCAATCCTTACGCTTTGCCCGACCTCGCGGCCTTCGCTGCCAGCTCTTCCGCAAGCTTGTGGACGTTCATGGAGTGCTCGTGCGCCTGTTTGCTGAGTTCGTGACCGTTTAGATGATCTCCCTTGCCGTGGGCGACGGCCGCGGCGGCGTGGGCGTGGGCCGCAAGGTTGTGGAGCTCTGCGAGTCGGTCGTGCGGGCTCTGTGGCATGATGTTCTCCTCACGAATTAGACGTTGTTATCTGGGCAAGAGTCGGTTTTGCGCAGGGTGCTAGTCGGCGTTCCGGTACTCTTCAGGAACGTCGTCCTCCGGCACCTGGCGTGTAGTTACCTCAGATACGTCCGGGTCCTTGGCGTTCTCCACACCCTCTACGGCAGCGGCTTCGAACGAGTTGCCCTCCTCTACTAATTCCTCCACACTCTCGAAATCCGCATCGGCCACATCCGATATTCCCTGAATGTCGCCAGACTGCCCGGCCGAATTCGATCCACTTTCATCCTCGCTGTGCTCACTGTCCGCAAGGTTAGGGTTAAGCTTAAGGTTCGCACGCATAAGTGTCACTCCTGTAACTGCAAGGCGTTATCCCGCCTCTTGCTACGCTGGTACGGCTTCGGCGGCATGCAGTGTGTAGTAGGCCGGGTGCGTGGTTTCAATGATGTCCTTCGCCTTGGCCACTTCCGCAGCCGTCCCGTGAGCGATCAGCAGGAATTGGTCCGTCTTGAGCGCTGCTTCATACTTCACAATGCTGTCCTTCGGAATTCCCAAGCTGTAGAGGCCCGCTCCGAGAGCGCTCAGCCCTCCCACCACCACCGCGCCTTCCAACGCCGCCACGATCCAGGCCACCAGCGGTCCCGCCACTAAGATTGGCCCCAGGCCGGGAATCATGAAGAAAGCAGAACCGAATAGAAGTCCCCAAAAGCCTCCCCAGAATGCGCCCATCTTGCCCCAATACTTCATGCGGTCGCCGGTGTTGTAGTAGCCGACCACCTGCTCATCCGTGTGGTAGCCCTTGCCCACGATCGACAACTTGCGCATGTCGACTCCCCCGCGCTGCAATTCCTTCACCGCCAGATCCGCCTCGGCATGCGTGTGATATACGGCGACAACTGAATTTACTACAGACATTTTCTAACCCCCTCGGCGATTTGCCGTCAAGCTCGGACCATCAAGCCAGGTCCCAAACCGAACTATGACAGCGCACTGCCATGAAAAACTGTTCCCTATTGCACAGTGCCGGTGGAGAGCGGGTTCAGGCGATCTCCAGGCGGCGGAATACCGGGACTTTGACAATGTCCACTAGGAAGGCAAAGATAACCGCCCCCACAAGCGTTCCTCCAATCGCGAGTAAAGGCAGAGCCGCCATGGCGATTCCGCGATTCGCCAGGGTTGAGGCGATCGCCAGATCGAGTACCGACGAAAGTACGAGCCACAAACTGGGGCGAATCGACCAGAGGCGCTGACGAGTTCGATTCGCATAGGTGGTTGCTTGATTCCCGAACACTACGGCCAGAAAGACGAGAGTCCGAAGAGCCTCAATCCCAAGACCGAAGCGGTATTTTGCTATGGCCAATACGGCAATGAAAAACGCCAGCTCAGAAATACCCATGAAGACGCCGGCGATCGTCAACTTGCCAATCTGCCATGCGTTGGGCCTTGGCGAAGGATGCACGTTGTCGGTCGTCATCGACATACCCAGGAAGTCGCCGGTGATCAAGATAATGACCATCAACATAGGCGTTAGAATCGCGTGTCCAGTCATAATCAGACCCACCGCAATAAACAGCACCTTCGCAATTTTGCTGGTTAGAGAGTTCAAGGTATAGGTCAGGATGCGCTGGAACGTCACGCGGCCTTCTTTCACCGCGTCCACAACACCTTCAAGCCCGGGCTTGGTCAGCACGATTCCGGCGGCCGACTTGGCGACGTCCGTCGCCGTCGAAACCGCAATTCCCATCTGCGCCTGGCGCAGCGCGGGCGCATCATTGGCGCCATCCCCGCACATGCCAACCGTGTGGCCGCTCTTTTGGAACGCCTTCACCAGGTGATACTTATCTTCCGGAAGGATTCCGGCAAAGACCGCGAAGTCTTCCGCGCGAACCTTCTCAGGAGTTGGCCCCGGCGGACAGATCGCTCCATCAAGTCCCACCGCTCGCGCGATTATCGCGGCCGTTGCCGGGGCATCGCCAGTCACCATCACGGTGCGCACGCCCAGAGTATTCAACTCCTTGATTAATTCAGCCGCATCCGAGCGCGGTGGATCGCTCAACGCGATGAGCCCCGCAAGCCGCACCGGAGCCGGGGTGCCCACGGCCACGGCCAGAACCCGGAAGCCCTTCTCTTCGAGTTCGTGCTCCGTCGCGGCCGCCGTGGGCACCGGGCCGGTTAGTTTGATAACCGCCGCGAACGCGCCCTTCACGACACGCAGCGTGCCGCCGTTCGCGTCGATCGCTGACGCCTCAGACATTTTCGTCGCTGGATCGAAGGGAACGAACCGGGTCAACTTAAAAGTCAGTTTCGGCGGATTGGCGGTATTTGCTTTCACGGACGCAACCCGGATGGCCGCGTCCACGGGGTCCTCTCCGCCATCCGAACTGGTTAGTGCCGCCATGGCCAACACCCGCGCTTCATCGAAGCCAGGCTCGGGGCGGATGGCGGTTAACGCCAGTTCGTTGCGCGTCAGAGTCCCTGTTTTGTCCGAGCAAAGAACGTCCAGCGTGGCCGCTTCGTCCACCGCCGACAATCGCGTTGGCAGCACACCCAGGCGTGCCAGGGCCTTTGCGCCCAGTGCCGCCGCCAGCGTAAACGTGGCCGGCAGCGCCACCGGGATGGACGCCAGAACAGCCGTCAGAACAAGCGGGATAATCTCGCCGACCGGCATTTTACGGGCATGGGCGTACGCCACCAGCAAGACGATGATTACGCCATTGAACAGGGCGAGATTTCGCACCACGCGCACCACGGTTTTTTGCTGGGTGCTCACGACATGGGCGGTGCGGACGAGTTCCGCAGTATGGCCAAACTTCGTACGTGCCCCGGTTGCGGTGACGATTGCCGTGGCTTCTCCTCGCCGCACCAGCGCGCCGGCATAAGTTTCGAAGCCCGCTCCAGCTTCGATCGGGACGGATTCGCCGGTGAGCATGGACTGATCCAGCAGGATCGATCCCGCGATCAGCTTTACGTCCGCTGCAACTACGCCACCGAGCGACAGCTTCACCGTGTCGCCCGGTACCAGTTCAGAAGCGGGTATCTTCTTCCAATCGCCGTCGCGCTGCACCGAAGCCGAAAGCGCGAGCCGCGATTTCAGCGCCGCCAGAGTTGCCTGCGCGCGCCCCTCTTGAAAAAATCCCAGGGCAGCGTTGAATGCCAGGAGCCCCGCGATGACCGCAGCTTCGACGTACTCGTGAAGCACGGTCTGGAGAATGATCGCGGCTTCCAGCATCCACGGAACCGGCGCCCAAAATTTGGCCAGCGCCATACGCCATGCTGGTATCGCCGTGTCCAGCATGGCATTGGGGCCGTACTGCGCGAGCCGTGCTCGAGCTTCCGCGCTCGTCAGACCGCGCGACAGGCTATCTCCACCGCTAGCTTGCGCTGTTCTTGCTGGAGCAGCCGAGTTGGCAGTTCCGGAAGGCATCGTTTCACCAGGACTTTCGAAATCACCAGGACTTTCGAACCGGGACATTCACACCGCTATAGCATCGTAGCGACTTAGGAGAAACCGGACTGTTCATTTCGGAACACTGTGCCCTTCATGATGTCGATGTCGTTCACCGCCAAGCGATGAGTCACGAGAGTGTAACCAAGGCAAAAGCCCACTGGGCAAGGGACGCGCGCTGAAAGTGAGCACTTTTGTACAGACTTCGACATTTCCGAAATGAGAAAGTTCCCCTGCAGATGCATTTCCGGACAAGAGTCGCCAGTGCGTGTCGTCCGCAAATCATGCCTTTCAATCCGCGCAACCCGCAGCCGCAGAGTGACACCGGGCAAGCGAAGGATGATCGGGCAAGAGGAAATTACGATGCATAATGTCTCCCGCATTCGTTCAATATTGTTTGCGCTCGTAGTGCTCGCCATAGTACTGGCCATGTCGGCCACGGCGTTCGCGCAAATCGGCATTTCGATCAGCTTCGCCCCGCCTGAACTGCCTGTCTACGAGCAGCCTCTTTGTCCCGCCCCGGGTTATCTCTGGACGCCTGGCTACTGGGCTTACGGCGACGACTACGACGATTACTACTGGGTGCCGGGTACATGGGTGATGGCTCCCCAGCCCGGTCTGCTCTGGACTCCAGCCTATTGGGGTTGGAGTAACGGCGGATATATCTTCAATCAGGGCTACTGGGGTCCGCAGGTAGGTTTCTATGGTGGGATCAGTTACGGCTTCGGCTACACCGGCGAGGGCTACCAGGGTGGACGCTGGCAGAATGGACAATTTTTCTATAACAGTTCGGTGAACAACGTGAGCGTCACTGACATTCACAACGTTTACAACACCACGGTGGTCAACACCACGACGGTTCGGGTCAGCTACAACGGCGGCACTGGTGGGATCACCGCCCGCCCAACCGCTCAAGATGAGGTTGCTGCACGCGCGACGCATATTCCACCGGTAGCCGCTCAAACTCAACAGGCGCAGGCGGCCCACGCCAACCCGCAGCAGCGGGCTTCCGTGAACCAGGGCAAACCGGCAGTCGCTGCGACTCCAAAGCCTGGAGCATTTACCGACAAAGGCGTCGTGCCGGCCAAAGCGGCAGGGGCGCCTTATAAAGCCCCAGCCAAAAGTGCCGCAGCTAAGCCAGCGGCCAGCGCGCCAGCCGCGCATCCAGCGGAGCCGGCCGCGCGTCCAGCGGAACCCCAGCGCGCTACTCCTGCTCCTGCTGCTGCGGAAACGAAGCGCGCGGCGCCGGAACCACAGCACGCGCAACCCGCGGCTCGTCCGGCGGAGCCCCAGCGCGCGACTCCTCCTCCTGCCGCTGCGGAAACGAAGCACGCAGCGCCTGCTCCTGCGGAAGCGAAGCACGCAGCACCGGAACCCCAGCGCGCGCAGCCCGCGGCGAAAGCGCCGGAAGTGAAGAAGCAACCGGCAGAGAAGAAGCCGCCGGAAGAGAAGCCGAAGGACTAAAGGAGTAACGGCCGGGGTCTAAAAGTTTGGGGGCGCCCTGAAGTGTTGGGGTGTTCTTGCGACGGAGTGCCGCACTGTTGTAGGGAGGGCTTTATGGACAAGGCGACACTCCGTCGGATTTCATCGCTTCCGGTGCAACTCCGATTTTTCTAGCAATCCGAACTTGCAAGGTGCCCCAGGTTCGCGCCCGTTCTTTGGGCGCTAACCTGGGCGAAGGCTAACCTGGGTGGAGTAGCTCGGCAGCACCGCCGTGATAGCGTCAGTCGTCGGAGGACGAAATACTATTTCTGGGCTTTCGGGAGTAGTGAGACGTGGGAGAGAGCGATTTTCCATCCGCTCGGGGTCTTAACCAAGACATGGCTCTCCACGGCAGTGATCTCGCAACTCACGCTGGTTGCCTGCGACAAGCATTCCCTGTAAGGCTTAGGACGCAACAGCAATTCCCGTCCTTCCGCGCTCTCAGCACTTTCAGTTCCGTCGATGGCCAGCGTCACCCACGCCACGTCGCCCTGCACATGAGTCTCGAAATCGTGAAGCCGCAGGGCAATACGAATTCCGGCCGCTTTCCATTCACAACACACAACATCGTCACCAATCTTGCTTGGGAGGGAATTCTGTATCAATCGGGCATCGGGCGTAAGGAGCGAGCGTACCTTGGCGAGGTTGTAGTCTTGGAAAGCTTGCTCGAAGTCTCGCACGGTCGCTTCTACGGCACTCTTCTCGTCATCCTGAGCCGCCGCACGCTGGGTTCCCGTGGAAACAAAAGCGGTCGCAATGAGCACAGCTACTACTACGATTTGCTTCACGAGGTTCTCCTTTTTGCGTCAACGATTTCGCCTCAGGGGGTGCTGCGTCCGCAACTGGCGGAACTGCTCTTCGGAGAGGCGAGACGTGCGAATTCGACACGAATGAGCGCGTGCCGTCTGTGACTTGAATCACATCAGATGGGTGGTCAATGGCGAGAGCCACAAAAGCCAGAAGGTCAACTGTCGCAAAATCTCATTAACACTTACTGAGTGGGCAATGAACCGAAAAAAAGGCGCTCGAATCGGACTCGTTGCGATGGTCGCTTTTGTGATTGGGGAGTATTTTCAGCCCCCACGTCCCGTACTGATAGCCATCATTCTGGCAACGTGGGCAACAATGTTCTTGATTTGGAGAAGGAATGACGCACCCAGATAAAAGGGCCCCATCCACTGCCTGATCCCTGATCTGTTCAGTCTCGCCCGTTTCAACTCCTGCACTTTCGCGCCGAAATCACGCTGCCCGCCGCCCGCCATTTGACACGAGCCTTCATGCCACTTACGATTCGCAGGATCATGCCGAAATCAAGCAGCCACTACTGCCGTCAAATTGATGCGCGCAACGCCAGCGTCGCAGTGAAGAGCCTCGCCATTCTCTTCGCCCTGCTGGCCTTCACATGTCTTTCCCTGGCCGCCCCGCCGGCAATTCCCGCTGCCGATCCGCATCGCTACCTGGATGACATCAAGGCGCTGACCACGCCGGCCATGGAGGGACGTGGCGCCGGTTCCAAGGGATTGACCCGTGCCGAGCACCTCATCGAGAAGCGCTACAAAAGCCTGGGACTGGAACCCGCCGGCACAAATTCGTACTTACAGCCTTTCACGTTGATCACCGGCGCGCACTTGAAAGGAAAGAACAATCTAGCCGTGCTGACCTTTGACCAGAAGCGCGAGCTGAAAGCGAAGCAGGATTTTGTTCCGTTCAGTTTTTCCGCCTCGGGATCGGCCCGCGCGCCCATGGTGTTTGCCGGCTACGGCGTTTCGGCCGACGAGTTTCAATACGATGACTACGCCGGCATCGACGTCAAAGACAAGATTGTCGTCGTCCTGCGCTATGAGCCGCCGTCGTTCGCCGTGAAGGCCGGCAATCAGGGCATGACGCAGCATTCCCAGTTGGTGAGCAAAGCCATCAACGCCAGAAACCACGGCGCCAAGGCGCTCGTGCTGGTCAACGGAAAGCTGGGCGACGGCGAAGAAGATCTGCTAACGCGATTCGGCAGCGTGAGCGGTCCGGAAAATGCCGGCATCATTTTTCTGCAGGTAAAAAACGCGGTCGCCGAGACTTGGCTCAAAGCGGCGGGCAAATCGCTCGCGGAATTGCAGGAGCAGATCAACGCTTCATCAAAGCCCGCATCCTTCGCGCTGCCAGAAAATCAGACCGCGGCGCTGACCGTCAGCATCGAAACCACCCAGGCCACGGTGAACAATGTGCTCGCGTATCTGCCCGGCAAGACCGACGAATACGTAATCATCGGCGCCCACTACGATCACCTGGGACGAGGCAATTTCGATTCGCTAGCGCCGTCGCAGATCGGGCAGATTCATCCCGGAGCGGATGACAACGCGTCGGGCACCGCCGGAGTGCTCGAACTGGCGCGGTTGCTGGCGCCGCAAAAAGGTCAGTTGCGGCGCGGAATTCTGTTCGCTTCCTTTGCCGGCGAAGAACTCGGCCTGCTCGGTTCGGCCGCCTGGGTGAAGGAGCCGACGCGTCCGCTCGAAAAATGCGTGGCCATGCTCAACATGGACATGATCGGCCGCATCAAAGATCAAAAAGTTTACATCGGAGGCGTTGGCACCGGCTCCACGCTGAAAGCTGTGGTAGAGCAGGCGCAGAAGGAAGAAAATTCCGGATTCAAGATCGAATACTCCCCCGGAGGATATTCCTCCAGCGACCATACCTCGTTCGTAGCAAAAAAAATTCCAGTGCTGTTTTTCTTTTCTGGATTGCACTCGGATTATCACAAGCCGTCGGACACCTGGGACAAGATCGATCCCGACGCGGCCGCGCGATTACTGAACGTGGTGGGTGAAACGGGCGAACTGTTGGCGGATGCGGAAGAGCGTCCCTCCTTTATAGTAGTCGCGGAAGACCAGCCCGGAGGCAGGTCGGGAGGCCCCGGCGGTTACGGACCGTACTTCGGATCAATCCCGGATTTCGGCCAGGTGGAAACCGGCGTAAAGTTCTCCGATGTAAAGCCCGGATCACCCGCCGCCAAGGCAGGACTGAAAGCGGGAGACATTCTGGTGCAGTTCGGCGACAAACCAATCAAGAATCTTTACGACTTCACCGATGCCCTGCGCCGCAGCAAAGTGGGCGATGTGGTAGAAGTCAAGGTGCTGCGCGATGGCCAACCAGTGACAGCGTCGGTCAAGCTCGAACAGCGCAAGTAGGCAGGCGTTGTCAGCGTCCGTTTTCGAACCGGTAGCCGATTCCGCGCAGCGTTTTCAAATACCGAGGATGCCGTGGATCCCGTTCGATCTTCTCCCGCAACCGCCGCACGAAGACGTCAATCGAGCGCGGGGTCACAAACGATCCTTCTTTCCACACCGCGTCAAGCAACTGGTCGCGGGTAAAGACGCGTCCCCGGTGGCGCGCCAGATATTCCAGAAGCCGGAACTCGCGCACCGTCGTGAGTACCGCTCTGCCCTCGACGCGCACCGTCATCGAAGCGATATCGATTTCCAGGTCTCCCAACTCAATGATCTCGCAACTGGGAGCCTCCGGCTGAACGCGGAGAACGTTGCGGACGCGCGCAATCAGCTCGCGGGGACTGAAGGGTTTGGTGATATATCCGTCTCCGCCGGCGTCGAAGGCCTGCAGGCGGTCGGGTTCCTGAGTTCTGGCGGAAAGAAAAATGATGGGCGTCTTGCCCAGTCGTTCGTGCTGGCGGATCTGGCGGCAGAGATCGTAGCCGTTAATCCCGGGCAACATAATATCGAGAAGAAACAGTGACGGTCGCGCCCTGGCTGCTTGGGGAACGACCGGCCCTCCGGAGAAAAATGTGGAGACCTCATATCCGGCGGTCCGCAGGTTGTGTTCGATCAGTCGAGACACATCGGGATCGTCTTCCACGACGTAGATCAGATCGGCATAACGCGGCTTGCCTGTTGCCTCCAAAAGTTCCATGGCAGATGGAGAGCCTCACGCGCTCTCAAAAAGCTGCACTTAGAAAAAGCTTTGCTTTGATAGTTCCCAAACTGAGACTAGAGGGGCTGTGTTGCAGCAATGTTGCGCCAGTGTTAAAGGAGGGTTAATTTGATCGAGGCATCGAGCGTTGCCGACGCGGTTGAACTGTCGCGGCGCTAGTGGGGTGCTCCCGGTTCCGGAAGCGACTGAAGCTCGTGCTGAATCCATTCCAGGTTCTTGCCGTCCTCGAAAGCGGCCTTGAACTCCTCCATATTTTTGTAGAGCACCACACTTGCGCCCGCGGGGACTGCCGCCCGTAGCTTTTCTTTGGCAGCCTTGGGCGTGTTGGTCTCGAAGAGTTCATGGTCAAGCCGAAATTTCTTCGCCTGAATCTTTGGCAGCCAATCGACTGGCTCCAGCGCGGCCACTTTCTTCAAGAATTCCGGCTTCACATAGTCCGCCCGTTCGTTCTCAGGCACGAAGGGAGAGGTTGCCATCCAAGTCGGCCAATCGCCCCATGGATCGAGCGCCTCCAGCACCTTAATCCGCGGATCGACCGCGGAAGCGAGGATCGCGATGCTTGCCCCCGACCCTTGCGCGAACATCCCCACCCGGTTCATGTCGAGATCGCCGCGCGCCGCCAGATAATCCAGCACCATCTGCACGTCGTGCGCCGAGGTTGCCAGGCACTCCTGCAATTCGCTGAGGAACCACAGCTTCATCGGACGGTCGTGGTAACGATGTCCGGTGAGCGCGGAAACGAAGCCGACGGCGGCGTAGCCGTTCTTAGTCACGAGATCTTCATAAGCGTCATTCCTGAAGATATCCGTGTCGGTGGGATAACCGTAAAGATACAAAATCACCGGGGGCTTCTTGACTCCTTTAGGTTTCATTACATAAAGGTCGAGTGGATCACCCCATCGCCACTGCACCTGCAGCAGTTCCACGGTGTATCCAGGGTGGGTGTCATCGACAAACGCGGCGAGCGGCCGAACCGGCATGAGATGGCTGCCAGTTAACGCGGGTGAGGTCCAGTCCTCCTGCACGCCCTGAAAACGAGTGTCGGCTGGATCGGCGATAGGCGGAGATGCCGGCGAGAGTTGAGCAGTGCCGGTCCGCGCCAAAAATAGCAGTGTGCTTCCGAGCGCAAGCGCTCTTATAAATCTGCATGAAAAAGGATTGGACATCGTACTTCCCCAGAACTGGAAATGTTCGTTCCGCGAAGGAGGTGGTGCAGGCAACGCCCGGAACGAGAAAATACCGCTTCAAGATTATTCTGCGATCTTACTATCTCAGGCTACCGGGATGCAATGCGAACAAAGAAGCCGCGATCAAAGAAAAAAGGGCGGACCGACAAACGGGCCGCCCCCATGATTACATCGGGTCCACTCACGGTCTGACCTGGAGACCCTGAACACCCTGAACCTGGTGCGTGGTTTTTGAGCAAGTCGACGTCGACGCGCATGACAGAATTTGGCCGCCGATGTCGCCGCCCGCCTCGGTTGTCCCGCTGTTAACCGGAGCCGCGCCAATCAAGGTGCCCGCTCCGTCATATTGTTGGTAGTGCGAACGCAGGTACAAGAGACCAGGATCGGCGGGTAACCCGGTCACTGTCGTCTTTGCGAACGGCACATAGTCGGGAACGGAGGAGACAACATACTCCTGCGAAACCTTTGCCAGAGCCTTTGCGTTCGTCAGCGCCGTTCCGTTGCTCACCAGGCGCAGAAGCGACCACGCCGAGTAAGTGCCGTTCCGGAGGTTCGGGAAAGAGAGGCCGCCCGCCCAGATTTGGCTTTCGGGGCAGGGAAATGCTCCGCTGCAGGACGCCGGCAGGTTCGCCGCAGCTGGCAACGTACCGGCGGTCGAGGGTTGCCCGGGATCGTACCCGAGTCCGGTTGAATTCTGGGGCCCGTAACTCGCGAAAAGCGGATCGACATTGTTCAAGGTGATGTAACCGTACGCGATGTTGTTGGTGATCGAACTAAAGTTCCCGTAGCTGAAGACCCCGTAACCGATGCCGTCGGTGCCACCGAATTTAGCGGCGGAGTTTTGCACCGCCTTGGTTTCTTCACTGGAACCAATTGCGCGATAGCGTGCCCCGAGACCATTCAGGCAGGTCCCGGCCTGCCCTGCGAGTGGGTTATTGGCGCCCACATTGGACTCCTGGCTCAGACCGAGAACCGCACCCGAGCCGGATCCTGTATATACGGTAGGACCACGGAATACGGTGGCTTCCGCGACGTTCCCCTGTCCAGAGATGGCCTCATTCAGGAAGATATTAATTGCCCCGGCCGGCAGACCGAAGGCGCTGGCGTCGCAGTTGGTGCCCGAGAATGCTTGCTGGAGTTGGAGAGGACTGGCGTTAGTCAGATCGGTGAGCTGACCCTTGTCGCGCTCGGTGATGAATATCAGCGGAGCAGCTCCCACGTCCACGACCGTGAAGGCGGGTATGGTCGTGCCGCTGATGGGGTCCTTGCCTTTGATGTTGAACGACAGAATGTTGGCTGTCGCCGTGCTACCCGGGTAGCCGCTCTTGATGGGGGTTCCCTGGTAAGCGCCAGATGCTGCGCCGAGGCCATTCGCCGGACAAGCGCCCGCGGCGTTGACGGCGTTGTAGCCGAGTCCGTCCAGTCCGTCGCTGGCGGCGCCGCCGTTGCTTCCGGCACCCAGCAAAGAGTTCGCGCGGCACGTAACGAATTCCGCATCTTCAGGACGGTAAAACGTCGCTGCCACGGTCACCGCAGTCCCGGTCGTAAACAGAGCTTGCACATTTGAGGGCAAAGCCGAGTCTGCACCCCAAAAGGCGGAAGATATCTGATTCGAGCCACTCCCCGAGAGATTGGCCAGCGTAGCGCTTACACTGCACTGGGGTTGGGCAAAGTAGCAGCGTGTTCCAACGACGGAGTCAACCTTAATGAAGGACCACACCTTGGTGCCGGTGGAATTCCAAACGATCCAGATGGTACCGGCGTCGACGTTGACGGGTGTTACACGAGTGTCAGTAAGGTTGATAACGTTGGAAACGCTGGTCCAGTG
>JBEKIB010000067.1:0-25377 GCA_050011975.1 Terriglobales bacterium
CCAAGATCGAAGACAACCTGCTGCAGGCCAATCCCGGCAACACCGAGATTCTCGCCCGAATCGGCGACATTTATGCGGACCGCGATCAGTTCCGAGAAGCGGCCCCGTACTGGGAACGCATTCCACGCGTCGCTCCCGGTGAGTCCGGCGGATACCTCGAAGCGGCAACTATCTACTGGGACTACTACGATTTCGACAACGCGCTTCGGCTGCTGAACCAAGGTCGCGATCGCCTCTCAAATCCATCCCTCTATGCATACGAAGCCGGCGCGATTTACGAGAACAAGCGCGAGTATCCTCACGCCATCGAAGAATATGTAAAGGGCGCGCTCGCCGGTTCGGGCGATTCGCCTGCGGAACTGCGTCTGCTCGCACTTGCCCGCCGCCCGAAGTTGCGCGATCTGGTTGATGAGAGCACTGCCAAAATCGTCGCGCCGTCCAATTCCTCCATGCCTGAGATTTATCTGCGCGTCAAGGTTCTGGAAACGCAAAACCGCAAGCCGGAAATGGAGACCTTCCTCGACGCGATCGCGAACAGCGCCACCTCCATCGAGCAAGCGGAAGACATCGAAAACCTGGCCCAGCAGAAATCGCTGGAAGCCGTCCGCCAGCGCGCGCTGGAGAAGCAGGCCGCACTCACGGCGGATCCGGTAGCCCGCCTGCAGCTTCGCTACGCGTTGATTCGCTTGTATGAAGGACGCAAGGACTTCCAGTCTGCCCAGAAAAATGTCGAAGCGCTCTACCGCGAAAATCCCAAGATCCTGGGCGTGGTGCGTTCGACGGTTGATTTCTATTGGCGGACAAAGAATTATCCGCAGGCGATTTCTGTTCTGCTGCAGGCTGCCAAAGACGCCTATCCCGACCTGAGCGTGCAGTTCAGCTACGAGGCCGCACGCAAGTCGACGGATGCGAAGCAGTACCAACAGGCACGGGATCTGCTCGCGCAGTTGCTGAAAGATTCCCCTTACAACGGTGAATACCTTGCGGCCATGGCGGACACCTACGCACAGGCCGGAGACGACCAGGGCCTGAAGCAGTTCTACACCGAAAAGATCGCGCTGTTCCGCGCCTCGTCGTCGTCCCTGCCAGCGGATGCACGAAAGGCAGAGATCGCCACGTTGCGGAGCGGCCTCATTCCGGCGCTCACCCGGATGAAGGATTACCCGGGGGCGGTCGACCAGTATATTGAACTCATCAACAACTTCCCCGAAGACGACACGCTCGTCACCGAGGCCGCGCTCTACGCACTCCGCTACCAGCGCCAGCAACAGCTTGTCGACTTCTACGCGAAGACCGTCGCCCAGTCACCGCGCGACTACCACTGGTCCATGGTGCTGGCTCGCATTCAAACCAACCACGAGAACTATGCGGCTGCGATTGCGACTTACGCCAAGGCCATTGCCATTCGTCCGGATCGCGTCGATCTCTACACCGCGCGCGCCGGGCTCGAAGAACGTTTGATGCGCTTCGACGAAGCTGTCACCGACTACGAGCACATCTATCAGCTCGCGTACAAGGATCCGCAATGGATGGAGAAGGTCGCGGCGGTGCGCGCGCGCCAGGGCAAAACGAATGAAACCGTCGCCGCTCTCAAGACTGCGCTGATCGATGGCCGTCCGGAACACGCTGCGAATTACTTCGAGGTTGCGCGTCGTCTGGAATTGTGGGGCATGCTGGCGGAAGCCCGTGCCTTCGCGGAGCAGGGAATCAAGACGGCGGGGCCCGACCTGCTGGCTGTTTCGGAAAATCGCGCGGGCGCAAGTACCTACGTGCGCGTCATGACGCGCCTCCGCCAGCGCGAGCAGGCTTACGCTGCAATGCAAAGCGCTCTGGAGGACGCGTCTTCCAATCTGCCCGTCATCAAAGAACAGGTCGAAAAGCACGGAATTGCCGCGGTGACCGACGCCCAGTGGCGCGAGCGAGTGCGGCAGACCCGTATCGAGACTGCGCGCAATGACATGGCGGCAGTGCTCGAAGAAATGGGGAACGCGGTCAACGCCTACTTCACTCCCGAGGAGAGACAGACCTTCGCAAGCTTCGCCGAATCGAAGCGGAAGGGCATCAGCCTGGACGATCTCGAGAAATTTGCCATTCCACTTGCCGAACACGCCGCGCTCTCAGAGCAGGAAGCTCGTTGGCGCTTCGAAGCGCTGATGCAGCGGGCAGCGCTCCCGAATATTTATAGCAGTCTGCGGCCCTTCATCGATCTGCAGCGGCGGCGCGGCCGCTTCGCTGAACTGGGACCCCAGTTAGAGCAATACGCAGGCGCGGTCCCAGCCATCGTCCGCGCCGCACCCCTGCTTGAAGCGGCGGAGGCTTACTGCTCCGCCGGTGACCAACAGAATGAGTTGCGAGTACTCTCGAACATCTCCGCCTACAACCTCGACGATCCTCACCAGCAGCGTCTCTTCCAATTGCTGCTGGAGCAGCGACCGCAGGAACTGGTCGCGACCACTGCGACCTGGAACCATCCTGCCGGCGAGAAGGCTGCCAGCTACGTGGTGGCGAATGGCGGCGCCGACTTGTCGCACAGCGTGGTGGCGGCCCGCGGACACGGTCGCCCGCCGGTTTGGTCTAAGTCATACAACGCGCTCGTTGGCCTGTACTATGCCGAGCCCACCGCGGACGTGAACAATGCTTTCCTCGTCGCCCTCGGCGATAACACGATTGCCGAGCGCCTCGCGAAACCAGTCGACCGTACGCAACAACTCGCGGGCAATACCTGGTTCTACTACGGCTCGCGTTACGGGGAGTATCTCGGCACGACCAAACAAGGAAGCCCCGAGGACTTTCTGCCCGCCATCCTCGAATTGAGTCCAGCGTCGTCCTCCGGATATTTAACATTGGCCGACTACTACGCCGGAGCGGGCGACACAGAGCGCGCCATCGCCGACTACAATCACACGCTCGAACTTTCTCCCAATCGTCCCGACGTCTATGACAGTCTCGCGCTCGCCTATTACAAGCGCGGCGATCATAGCGCCGCTGTCGCCCAGTGGAAGCAGGCCTTCGCCGTACTCTCCAAGCAGCTCAACAGCGCGCATGTGCCGGAGAGCTTCTGGACCGACTTCGGCCGCACTTGCGATCAGCTCCGCTCGCGCAAGCTCTTTGCTGAACTCAAGCCCGATGCCGACGCCATTGTCCGCACTTATCTCCGCCACAATGGCAACTATCGTTCGAACGCTCTGCTGCAACCGGCTTATGCGGCCATCGGCGATCCCGCGTCCGCCACCACGTGGCTGTTGGATGTTTCTTCCGCGGCACAAGACCCGGCGCAGATTCTGGCCGATGTGGTCGACGCTCGCTGGATTCCGCTCGCTCAACGCGCGCCGATCTATCAGCGCATTCTCCAATCGAAGCAGGACGCGCTCGCCAGGCTTACCGGCCTTGAGCGTGACAACGCCGAACAGTACCTCGCTTCCTGGCAAGTGCGCTGGATCGCGTACCTCATCCGGACTAAGCAGTATGCGCAAGCGGCGGACGCCATCGCCGCCTTGTCCAAAGAAACTCGTGAGGCGCAGGCGGCCGCTCTGGTCCCGCTTGATCTACGGGTGGCAGCGCGACTCGGAGCTCTCGATTCCAAAATTGCCGGCTATCGCGCCGAGCCGCAGAGCACTCCCGCTTCGAACTTGCTCCGCACCGCGGCTCGCCAGCTGTTCGAGGCTGGGGACAAGCAGTCGGCGCGCAAAATCCTGGAATTCGTTTTCGCCCGCGAAATCGATGAGCACCAGCTAAACGCCGCTAACTTCCTGGGCCTCGCCGAGATTCGCCTCGCTTCGGACGACACTCCCGGGGCCCTTGATCTGCTCCGGCGTTTAGTGGTGGCCGTCGGGAATCCCTTCGAAAATCTCGACCCTGCTGCCGCCTTGCTGGAGAAAACCGGCCACAATGCGGAAGCCGTGGAGTTTCTCGATCAGCTCGTGAAGTCGGCGCCGTGGGATCCCTCCTATCGTCTGCGACTGGCCAACGCCCGGCTTGCCGCGGGAGAGGATGCTCCGGCTTCCCAGGATGCGCTGGTCTCGGTCGCTTCGGGGCCGAGCGTGCCATACGACCTCCGAATCAAAGCGGCTGCGGCGCTCGCCGGCCGTGCCCACGCCGATCTTGGAAGTGGCGAACTGAATCTGCTTGCGGGAAACGCTGCGGCCATCTCCCCCGCTGCGGCCGACAAGTTCTACTTCTACGAGGCCCGTATCAAAGCCGCGCAAAATGCGGCCGACTCGCAGACGAAGCTCCAACTGCTCAGCCATTGCATCATCGATTTCCCGCGGCTAGATGCAGCCCGCGTTCCGCTCTTCCAGGTCGCTGCCAGTATCCACTCCGACGAATTTGCGATTGGAGTTCTCGGTCCACTGCTGCACGCTCAATTCGTGGGCAGCACGGTTCGCTCCACTCCCGATTCCGAAGACGAACAGATCGTCCGTTCCGACAACGACGAAGACAATGAAAGTGACGATTCGAGCTCCCCGGTTACGCTGTCGCCCAGACTCTCTCGCGCTCAACAGGCGCAGGTGGCGCAGGCGATTGGCGAAACGATGGCGCGCCTCAATCGGTTGTCGGATGCTGTTTCATATTTCGAAATCGCGCGCCGTTCCCAGACTTTACCCGCAGCCCGTAAAGACCTGGCACACCAGATTGCCGATCTCAAGGCCGCGCTGCGAATACAACATCAGAATGCAGCTCGCCAGCCGCTGCTGCATGAGGCGCTGGAGCAGGATCGTATCGTACGACCGCAGCTGTTGGCCCGTGCCGGTCCGGTGCCGAAGCCCGTATCGAAGCCCGCATCGAAGGCCGTAACTGCCAAGGGAGGCGTGAAGCCATGAAACGCACCGCCATCTTCTTATTGTTATTGCTCGCGCTCGTCTGCGCTGGAATCGGCCGTGCAGCTTATCAGGCCGCGGCACCTTCCGTGACGCCGCTCTCGAAGTACGTTCCCGCCGGCCCACTCCTTTATCTGGAGGCCAAAGATTTCTCCGCACTGCTTGCCGACTGGAACTCTTCTCCGCAGAAGAAGCAATGGGTCGAGAGCAGTAACTACCAGGTTTTCTCCCGTTCGCGCCTTTTCCTGCGTCTCCACGGCGCCGGCGATCAATTCGCCGCTGCCGCCGGACTACCGCCCGATATGAACTTTCTTTCGCAGGTGGCTGGAACCCGCAGCGCGGTTGCTCTCTATGACATCGGCAACCTGCAATTCCTTTACATCACTTACCTGCCGTCGGCTAAATCCATGCAGACAACGCTCTGGCAAACTCGTGCCAAGTTTGAGCCGCGCAGCGCCGGCGGCGTGAATTTCTACGTGCGCCGCGATCCTGAGTCGCAAAAAGAAGTCGCCTTCGCCGTTTCCGGCGACTATCTGCTGCTGGCAACGCGTGAAGATCTGCTGGCGGGCGCGCTGCAATTAATGTCCGGCAGCCAGAACCGCACAGTCGAAAGCGAACAGTGGTGGGAGCAGTCAGTAGCCGCGGCCGGAGCGCTGGGCGATCTGCGCATGGTGTTGAACCTCGAGAAGATTGTTCCCAGCCCGTACTTCCGCACCTACTGGGTACAACAAAACATCACGGATCTGGCGCAGTACTCCGCGGCGGTTTCCGATTTATTCCGCGCCGACCAGCAATACCGCGAAGAGCGTGTCTTGCTACGAAAAGCTCCGGCGAACGTTGTGTCATCCGCCGACGGACTCGAAGCCGCCGCCGATCTGGTTCGCCTCGCGCCCGATAGCGCGGGCGTTTATGAAGCCAAGGCAAATCCTTCGGCCGATTTGTGCCTCGACCTGCTCGAGACCAAACTGCTTGCGCCCCATCTGGGCCCAGCGCCGCCCTCGCAGATCGCCCCGCAGGTTCAGCTCACCTCCGGAGAAACGGGCGGGGCCTCCGATCTCGAGACCCGCATCGATCAGTCCGCGATACAGCGTCCCATCACTCCGCAGAGCACAACCGCGCTGAAGGAACTTCTCGACAAAACCCAACTCCTCGCCTCTCTGCAAGTGCAGTCCACCGAGCGCGACAGGGCGGGCGTCTTCGTGAGATTTCATTCTGCGGTTGTCCTGGCCGCATCCTCCGACTGGAACGAGGCAAGAGTTGAATCCGCTCTCGCCGATTTCGTCCGTCCAAGCCTCACCGCCAGCCAGCTCGGTGTGACCTGGCAGCAGAAATCCGGCTACCACGATTCCAGTTACTATGAATTGGATGGCCTCTGGCCGCTCGTAACCTCCGTCCGCGGCAAATATCTTATGGTTTCCGATGATCCGAACTTAATCGCGGCTATGCTTTCCAACTTCAGCCGCAAATCGGATGTGAAGCCCGCGGTCTTCGTTGCCGGCCTCAATCACTCGCGTGAACGAGCGAACTTCGTGCGCTTTTCGGGCGTGGTCGACCGGCCCAACCTGGCGCAGTCCAATGTTTCGGGCATGGGTGTTCTTGGCGAGCGGCAACCACAATTCTTTTCGGAGAACATGGCGAGCCTGAGTTCCACGCTCGCTGGTGTCTCCACAGAGCGGATCACCGTGCGCCCCGAGGGCGACAGAATTCGGCAGACGGTTACTTACGAATGGTCGCAATAAGAAATCTCGTGCTTCTGTCGCTCGTGGGCCTGCTCGCACTGTCGCCGTCCAGCGGCAGAGCCGGCGCACCTGCTTCGGATCGCGCGAACCCTCCCCGAAGCTCGCTTTTTGCGCAGTCGGCGGGTCAGATATTGAATCACGATTTCCCCAGCGGAGATATTTCATTTCTGCTGCTCGACGCTCGCACCGGCAAAGTGCTGGCCTCCCGCTGGGATAACCCGCAGGCGCCGATTCCTCTCGGCTCGCTGGTGAAGCCTTTCACGGCGCTGGCCTATGGTGAGCATTACGAGTTCCGCTATCCGGCGCACGTTTGCCGCGGAACGGCTACCGGTTGCTGGCTTCCGCATGGTCATGGCGACGTCGATCTTCCATCCGCAATCGCTTACTCGTGCAACTCCTATTTCCGAGCGCTCACGGCAAACATGACCGCGGCTGACGTCTCGCCCACCGCAATGCGCTTCGGTATCGAGCCTCCGCCTCCGGAGACCGCTGGACCAGCTCTCGCCGGTCTCGGCAATCGCTGGCTGATCTCGCCGCTAAGCATGGCCCGTGCCTATCTCGAATTCGTTCGCCGCCGCGATCAGCCCGGCGTGCGCCAGATTCTCGCCGGGATGGCGCAGTCGGCAAGGCAGGGAACTGGCGCCGAGGTGGATCGTGCTCTCCCATTCCCCGACGCTCTGGTTAAGACTGGCACCGCGATGTGCACTCACGCCAAATGCGCTCCTGGCGATGGTTTCACCATCGTCATGTCGCCCTCCGACGATCCACAGATTCTGCTCATGGTCCGCGTGCACGGCGTTCCCGGAGCACAAGCCGCCAAAACCGCAGGACAGATGTTGAGCCGTATCGAACGATGACTTGCCGAGCGATGACTTGTCGAGCAATGACTTGCCGAGCGATGGCTTGTCGAACGGTGACTCCGCGCGTACGCATACGAACTACCGTCCTCGTCACGCTGATGCTCTCCGGTGTTTTCATACACGCGCAGGACGTTCGCGTCGGCGTGCTCGGCCTCTTTCGCCCGCATCAGTTCACACTAAGCCCTCCGGCGGGTTCTGCTCTGATCGTGCATGTCGGAGAGGAGTCCGTCGTGCTCGAAGCCAGCTCAGGGGTGAACATCGCCCACATCTCGGTTCGCGGAGACAAGGTAGTTCTGGCAGTCGGAACCCGCGTCCTCCGTGGCTCCGAAGTCACCGTGACAAGCCGTGAGAACGGTCCGGTTGACTTCAATCTTTCGGTCCCCGGAAAGATCACACGTCACTATCGCGGTGCACTCGAATTAAAACCAGTTTCCCAAGTTCTGACGGCGGTCGTGACCATGGATCTGGAGACTGCAGTTGCCTCCGTTGTGGCTTCGGAAAGCACGCCGGACACGCCTTCTGAAGCTTTGAAGGCCTTGGCCGTCGCGGCCCGTTCGTATTTCGTCGCCGGCAAAGGCCGCCATCGCGAGTTCGACTTCTGCGATACCACCCACTGTCAGTTTCTGCGCGAGCCGCCGGCGAGCACCAGCGCCGCCGCCCAAGCTATCTCCGCGACTCGGGGTTTGGTGATTGCCTACCAATCTCAGCCCATAGCCGCCATGTACACGCGCAGTTGCAGCGGGCGTACGCGCACTCCCGCTGAACTCGGCATGGCTGCCGCCGCCTATCCTTACTATTCGGTCGAGTGCAACTATTGCCGCCAGCACCCATCGCGCTGGGAGAGCCGACTCTCGGCTGAGGATGCTGCAACCCTCCGCAGCTCCGACGAGTCTTCGCGTCTACGACTCAGCCGCCGCTTAGGCTGGAGCGCCATCCCAAGCAATGACTTCGTCATGCGAAAAGAAGGCGAGCAAACCGTCCTGCAAGGAGTCGGCCGGGGACACGGCGTCGGCCTCTGCCAAGCCGGGGCCAAGGCGATGGCCGAAGCGGGCGCGAACTTCCGCGAAATCCTCGCCCACTATTACCCGAATACAGTTATCATCACGCTCGGCAGCGCCGCCGCTCTGCGTTGATCGCACCCTATGTCGCTCAATCTGTCGCTCCAGCGACCCCGCGGCGTCCCTACCACACGCGGCAAGCGCTCTCGGAAACCATGGGCTGTCCGGCCTTGCATCCAAAGGCTTCCTCGAAGGCGGCTGAGTTCTGCACCGCGCCATTCACACGCCAGCGGCCTGGGGAATGCGGATCGGTCAACACGCGTTTGCGGGCTTCCTGATCGGTCACGTTCTGGCACCAGATCTGCCCATACGCGAGGAAGAACCGCTGCGCCGGTGTGTATCCATCGATGGGTTTTACCGGCGTGTTGCCGATGATTTCGGTCAGCGCCATGTAGGCCAGCTTCAGGCCTCCGTTGTCGGCAGTATTTTCACCCAGCGTCAATTTGCCATTGAGCTTTACTTCGCCCTTGTCGTCCTTCACGGAGACAAAGTTCGAATACTCTTTGGCGGTGCAATCGACGCGCCCTTCAAATTCCTTACCGTCCTCCGCCGTCCACCAATCGCGGAGGTTGCCTTGCGCATCGTACTTACGACCCTGGTCATCGAAGCCATGCGTGAGTTCATGTCCGATCACCACGCCGATAGCGCCATAGTTCACGGCGTCATCCATCAGCTTGCCGTAGAACGGCGGTTGCAAAATGCCAGCGGGAAAGTTGATGTCGTTCATCGGAGGCCGGTAGTAAGCATTGACCGTCGGCGGAGTCATGCTCCAATCCTTGCGATCCGTGGGGCGGTCGATCTTCTTGTACAAGCGCTGCACCTCGAACGCGCCAGCGCGCACCGAATTGCCGGCGTAATCGTCGGACTTGATCACGACACTGCTGTAGTCGCGCCAGGTGTCGGGATAGCCAATATTGTTGACGATGGCGTTAAGCTTCTCATAGGCCTTCTGCTTCGTCGCATCCGACATCCATTGCAACTGGCCGATGTCCTGACGCATTGCGTTCTCGATACCCTGCACCATCTTCAAGGTGCGCTCTTTGCCCTCGCGGCCGAAGGTGCGGTCCACATAGAGCTGGCCGAGGGCCATGCCCAGGCTGGCATCGGTGGACTTCACGCAGCGCTTCCAGCGCGGCTCCATCTCTTTCTGTCCCGACATGTATTTGCCGTTGAACAGGAAATCCTCTTCGACGAAAGCGTTGGTCAGGACTGGGGCGTACGCGTTGATCGTTTTCCAGCGCAGGTAAACCTTCCAGTCTTCGAGCGACACTGCGTTGAGCTGGTCGTTGACCTGCTTGAAGAAATCGGGGTTGCCCACGTTGAGAGAAGTGAACTTGGGCGAGCCATTATCGGCAAAGTAGAGAGTGAGGTCGAAATTCGGGGCCGCGCCAGCGATTTCCGCGACGGTCATCTTATGGTCGCGAGTTTTGGGATCACGGCGAACCGTGCGGTCCATCGAGGACTGGGCCAACCCGGTCTCGATAGCTAAAACGGTTTTGGCCTCAGCGGCTGCCACTTCCGGCTTGTCTCCGGCGAGTTCGAACATCTTTTGGACGTGCTCCAAATACCTCTGCCGCGTCTCCACCGACTTGGGATCGTCTTTCAAGTAGTAGTCGCGATCGGGCAGCGTGATCCCGCCCTGGTCGAGGACCGCAATGGTTTGGGTCGAATCGTGCATGTCGGGCTGGGGATAGAAGGCAAACAGCGCTGGCGTGGCATTGCGGTGCATGGTTGCCACCTGCCGAATGAGATCCGCTTTCGTCTTGATACCGTTGATGTGTTCCAGTTCCGGCGTCAGCGGAGAAATCCCCTTTTTCTCGATCGTGCTCTCGTCCATGCAGGAGCCGTAGTAAGCACCCACCATGGTCTCCGTTGCCGTGTGTTTGCCCGGAGCCTGCGCTTCGGTCAGCAGGTCACGCAAGATATAGAAATTGTGCTCTTGGAGTTCGTCGAATCGGCCCCACCTCGACTTGTCGGGAGGAATGGGATTGTTCTTCATCCAGGTTCCACAGGCGTATTGGTAGAAGTCCACACAGGGATCGGCGGTCTTATCGATGGCGGTGACGTCGAAGCTGGGGATTTCCTTGGGAAGGGAAGAAGAAGACGGGCTGGTTTGGGCAGAACAGATTACGGCGATCAGCAGCATGGAAAGAACAAAGAGAATGCGAGTCGGCTGCATAGTTGCCTCGAAGTTGTGAAATTGTCGCTCCGCAACTTGCTGACAGTTCGCGCATCGGCTTACGAAGAGTAAGACGGCGCCGATGTGGAGACGGCGGCAAGTCTCCAACCAGACACACTACTACAAGGGGCCCGGACAGGGAAACTCGCGCGAGTCCGCGTGAATCACGGAACCGTAATCACGACTTTGCCCACCTGCGCATTCGATTCGAGATATTTGTAGGCCTCCACGGTCTGCGCAAACGGAAATACCTTCGCGATTTTTGGATGGAAGCGTCCATCCGCCAGCCGGTCGTAGACATACTTCTTCGCCGCGGCGAGCTTTTGCGGATCGCGCGTGACCTCCATCAACGTATAGCCGCGAATGCTGAGTCCCTTACCCAGCGCGGTCATCAGCGGAAAGGGCGTGGGTTGCATCGAAAGCGCGCCATACTCAAAGACAATCCCGCCGGTTGCAGCCGTCGCAGCCAGCTTTTCCAGAAACGGCCCGGCAACCGGATCAAAGATCACGCGTGCGCCCTTGCCGCCGGTAATCTGCTGCACGCGCGCCACGATGTCTTCTTCCTCAGTAGCGATCACGTGGTCCGCACCCAGAGAAAGCAACTCAGCTTTCTTATTGCTCTTGCGCGTTGTTGCAATTGAAATCGCACCCTCAGCCTTTGCAATCTGAGTCGCGGCAATGCCCACGCTGCTCGATGCGGCCGGAATCACTACAAAATCTCCTTCTGCCAGATGCGCAATCGCAATCAACGCCCCATACGCGGTCAGATACTGCATCCAGATCGCCGCGCCGTCCGCCGGCGACAGCTTCGCCGGATACTCACCCAGAGCCGCAACCGGAGCAATCACCTCTTCGCCCAGCATGGCGTAGTCGTTCATGGAGAAGGCTGGAATTGTGGCGACCCGTTTGCCCACCCAGCTTTTGTCCACATCCGGGCCAACCGCTTCCACCACGCCCGCCGCCTCATAGCCAAGGCCGGCAGGGAACTTTGCCTGTTCGAGGTAATGGCCACGGATGAACATCAGTTCCGCCCGGTTCAAGCCTACCGCCTGCACCTGTAACCGCACCTCGCCTTTGCCTGGCTGCTTTGAGGTTTCGTTTTCACTTTTCAAAACCTCCGGTCCGCCCAACTTATTAAAACGAACAATCCTTGGCATGTATGTTTCTCCTCCGGTCATTAGATCGCCAGTTAGTCGTGGAAGATTCGGCACAAGTGCGGGAATGAACCCAGTCCGCCGCGACTGGTTCAAATTCTCACTGCTGTGGGTGTTCTAAGTGAACCGACCTCGCCGAGAAAACGTCGCCCACCAGAAACAAGTCGGTGAGCAGCGCGCGGAGATGGATGGAAGCGTTCAGATTGTCCATCAACTGGGAACTGATGGCGGGTTGGGCCAGGACCAGCTCAATGGCGGCGAGAGAGTCGCGAGCGTCGCGATCGAGCACCGCGAAGAACGCCAGATATTTATCGGCTGGCTCAAGGCCTTCCTCTTTGACTGCCATCGCACAAGTTTCCGCCAAACCCGTCAAGGCTTTCACGGCGCGCTGCAGGAACTCGCGCACTTGTCCACCCGATTTGCTGCCCTGGTCAGTGGGCAGCCCCTGGGCTGCGTACGCCAGCATAAACTCGTAGCACTCTTCGACCACGTCGCAACGATTCGAGATCTCAGCCAGCATCGGTTAGCCCTTGACCTGCAACTCTACTGGATGTCGATGGCGAAGAAGAAGACGACGGCGAAGATGACGAAGAGGATGTCTCAATCACCCAGCGCTCGGGATCATGCTCTTGCAGATAAAAATCGCGGTCCATCCAGCCGAAGATCATCGATTTCGTGATCGCGAGCTTCTCCGGCCGGAGTCCGAAGTAGACGTGCATCATGATTAGCGCAATCAGTCCCACGCCCGCCAGCCCGTGCAGCACGTACATCAGGCCCCAGGTCATATCGCTGAACAGATACGGATTCCGGGGAAAAAAGATGGTACGCACGCGAAACATCATGAAGACGCCGGTAAGGATCACCGACAGACCGCACAAGATGATCACGCCGTGAAACAGCTTGTTCTCCAGCGGATACTTGGCAAACTTTCGCGGCGGAGGCGCGGACATTCCGAAAAACCGGCGAACTCTTCTCCGTGCATCTTCCACATCCGTTCCGTCAGGCCAGATCGACCAAAAATCCAGCCAGAGCGAAGCGTGAATGACGTGAAAAAGAATTGCAACCGTCAACACGGCGCCAGCGATCCAGTGATAGGTCACCCAGCGAAACTGGACGCCCACCCTCGGAAGGAAAGCGGTGAACAGCAAGGTCAACATGGACGCCGCCATGATCCAGTGAAACAACCGCGCCACCAGCGAATGCCGGGGAACGTGCTTGGGTATCCTGGCGACGACCTCGCGAGGGGCATCGTCTGCAAACTCTTTTGGTTTGGCGAAATACCTCAACCAGGTGGCATGCACGATCAGGAACAGCAGTCCTGCGATCACCGCGACCCAGATCAAGAACCAGGCAATATGGATCGGGACACTCTGCCCCCACGGGCTCGTGGCCCACTCTAGGAAGCCCATGTTGCCTCCTCCACGCCGCTGATGGCGCGCTTCACCAGATTTCTCATCAGCGGGATCTTGTAGGCGTTGAACTGCAATGGGACCGCCCCTTGCACCGCCAGTTTCCCGGCCATCTCGCCAGTTGCCGCGTTTCGCGGCTTGCCGCGAACCGCGTCTTCAACTGCCCTTAACCGCAACGGACGCGCGGCAGCGCCATTCACAGCGATGCGGATGCGCTCAATTCTTTCTCCCGACGTTACCATGGCCGAGGCCACGTTCATGAGCGGGAAGTCCCATACGTTGCGGTCTCGCACTTTCTCAAAATAAAATTGCGTGCCCGCCCACGTGGACGGAATACGAATCGCTGTAAGCAAGTCCCCGGGCTGCAAAATATGCAGCCGGGTAATGTCGATGTCAGGACCGATGTAGTAATCCTCCGCATCCACCACGCGCTCGCCCTTGGGCGTGCGCATGACGAACTTGGCGTCCAGCGCAATCAGGGCCGGGGCTGAGTCGGAAGGATTCACCGCCACGCAGCGGTCGGCGTGCAGAATCGCATGTTCGCGGTTGCGGCCCTCCGGCGTATCGGCATAGCAAATGTTGCCGCCGGCCCGGTAGCACGGCCAACCGCCGCGGTAATACCAGCAGCGCGTGTCCTGCGAAACATTGCCGCCGATGGTTCCCTGATTGCGGATTTGCGGCGACGCCACCAGTTCCGCGCTCTCGGCCAGCAGGCCATACTTCTGCTTGATGATGGGATGATTCACTACTTCAGTAAGCGTGGTCATGGCGCCGATCTCGATACCATCGCCGGTCGTGCGAACTCCGCGCAGTTCCTCGATCCCGCTCAGATCGACCACAGCCTTGGGCTTCCTGATTCGATCCTTCAGCCAGTCGAGGCTGTCCAGCCCTCCGGCCAGCACCCAGGCATCCGGTCCATGCTGTTCGAGAAGCTTCTGCGCATCGGCCACGGAACTCGGCTGATACAACTCGAAAGCGGCCATTACGTCTCGTATGACAGCCATAACTCTCCTTCAAATCTCCGTCAAATGTGGGCCATCAGTGGATGCTGCATTGGCCGGCCCGCTTCGAGCGACGTCAGAATCGTGTCCGCGTTCACCGGTGCGCGCTGGAAAATCTCGTCTCCGAGCGCATCCGAAAGCGCGTTCAAGACGGAGCCACACCCGCCCGCAACCGGAGGCTCGCCCACACCGCGCGCGCCCACCGGCGTCTCCGGGTCCGGAATGTCCAACGCCGTCCATTGCATGTCGACGGGTACATCCAGAATCGTTGGCGGTTTGCTGTGGTAGAAGCGCTTGGAAACCATCTCGCCGTAGTGCGGATCGAACACCCACTTCTGGCCGAGCGCATGGCCCATGCCGAGCGTCGAGCGTCCGAGCATTTGGCCACCCAGTGCGCGGGGATGAATCACCGTCCCGACGTCGCCGGAGGCGAGGAAATCCACGATATAGTACTTGCCGGTTTCGACATCGACTTCAACCTCGGCGAAGCTGGCCACGTAGGAAAACGTCGCGCCATCGCGTGGGTAGTTGTCCTTGGCGGCCGCCACCAGGCCCTGGCCCGCCAACGCCGCGACCGACGCCTTCGTCAATTTGTGGAGGTCGGCGGGCGCCTCGTGGCCATCGTAGACGCCACCGAGTTCAATCGCGTGTTTCGCGGCCTGCGCCAAAGTCATGCCGGCCCCGCCGCCTTTGCGGAAAACACGCTCGTTGGCGACCTCGTACTGCTCCGGTTTGCCACCGAGCTTCTTCGCCGCAATTTCCTGAAGCTTCTTTTTGGCGTCCATCGCCGTTGCATACGCCGCCCGCGTCATCGCGTGGGTGGTCTGGCTGCCGCCGGACACGCAGGTGAAAGGAAGATTCTTTGTCGTGTTGCCCCACACCACGTCGCATTTCTCCCACGGCACACCGAGAACTTCAGCGCCAGCGCGGTGAACATCGATCACCGACTCCGTTCCCAGATTGCCGATGCCAGACTGGAAGGTGATCCGGCCATCGGGCTTGATGACGAGAAGCCCGTCGAATCCGATGGTGCCGCCAACATAACAGCTCAGCGATACGCCGACCCCGCGAACTTTCGTCCCAATCTTTTTCGGAGTGCGCGCGACCCGCTCGCTCCATTTGAATTGCTCCGCGCCACGGTCGAGTGCTTCTTTTATGAATGCGCTGGTGGCATACTGCCGTTTCCCCTGCACTGCTGGCCCGAACGGCGCCTTGCCCTCTGGGCAGTTGATGCGGCGGATCGCCACCTGGTCAACTCCGAGCTTGCGCGCAGCTTTCGCGATGATCGGCTCGATGATGACAATCCCCTGTAACCCGCCCGGTGAACTTTGCGCGCTGCGGGGCGGCGTATTCGTCAGGACCGTTACTCCGCGCCAGCGCATGGCTTGCGGCTGGTACAAAAGAGAAACGATGCGGCCCGATGACGGAGCATCACCCACGGCGTCGTAGGGCCCGTTGTCGCAAATCACGAACATGTCGAGAGCCGTGATCCGCCCCTCTTTGGAGAAGCCGACTTTCATCCGTCCCTGGAAACTGGGACGCGCGCGTCCGATGAAGGTCTCCTCCTCGCGGCTGATCCGCATCATCACCGGAGCATTTGTCTTCTTGGACAGAAGAGCAGGGATGATCATCGACACTCCGCCAGTGATCTTGCTGCCAAATCCGCCGCCGGTGTATTCGCTGATGAAAACAATTTTGTCTGGATCGATGTTCAACCAGCGCGCGATCGCGGGCAGCGTTTGCGCGGTGCTTTGCGTGCCCGTGTGAATGTAGACCTTGCCGTTTTGCCAGTAAGCCATCGCACTGCGAGTCTCAAGCGTCTGATGGCTGGTATCCGGCGTGACGAACGTCTCGTCAAGAACGAGCGCCGAATTCTTGAAGCCGGAATCGAGATCGCCATACAACCATTCGTCGGGAGTCTTGCCCATCGGAAGACGGCCATGCTTCATCTCCGCGAAGTCGGCCTCCGTCCACTTGAGCACTGTGACCACGGGTGCGCCCGGACCTTGCGGCGTCGCAGGTCTTGTCCACACATTGCCATCGGTTCGCGGGTTAGGCCCACCCGGTCGCAGAGTGTCGAGCGGATCGACCACAAACGGAAGCGGCTCAAAATCGATCTGAATTTTCTCGATGGCTTCCGCGGCGGTGAGTTCGTCGACGGCGGCCACCGCAAGAATTGGTTCGCCCTGATAAACCGGTTCATTGGTGAGGCCGCGTTCGCCCCACTTGCTCGCCTTGATCACCGTTCCATTGTCGGTAAGTGTATCGGCCGGAGCGGGAAGATCGTCCGCTGTGAGAATGGCCTTGACATCGGGCATCCTGAGCGCCGCGTCGGCATGGATGCGCCTTACCCGCGCATGTGGCATTGGGCTGAGCAGCAGCTTGCAGAACAACATGCCTTCCGCGCGAAAGTCCTCGGCATATTTCGCCTGTCCGGTAACCTTCGCATATAGATCTGGCGTGGGGTAGTTCTTGCCGATCAGCTTGTAGCCGGCCCCGTACTCGCGCTCCGTGGCCTTGGTGGTCTCAACAACCTTTTTGTTATCCAAGCCTAGACCTCCGCATATTCTCGGCGCCGCGCATCAACGCGGTCAGAATCTTGTCATAGTCCTGGCAGCGGCACAGGCATCCCGAGATGCCGTGCGCCAACTCTTGCCGCGTCGGATTGGGATTCGTCTTCAGGTATCCCACGGTGGTCATAATGAAGCCAGACATGCAGAACGCGCACTGAAATCCCTGCTCGTCGATGACGCCCTGCTGTACCGGATGCAAGGTTCCGTCGGCGCTCGCCAGGCCTTCGATGGTTACAACTTTCCGGCCACGCACGGTGTGTGTGAGCACCGAACACGAATAATAGGGAATGTCGTCGATAAGGACGGTGCAAGCTCCGCATTCGGCGCGGTCGCATCCCAGCTTGGCGCCGGTGAGGCCCAGCTTGTAACGCAGCGTAGAGCTCAACGTCTCTTGCTTCATGACGTCGACGCGCCGTTGCTGGCCGTTGACGTTGAGAGTGATCAGCCGCTCGCCCACGCCGGCAGCCAACTGCTGGCCCTGCAGGAGCGAGGAGGCGCGAAAGAGATAGCTCGCCGAGGAGACGGCCACGCCGCTGGTGATGACGCCTTTAATGAAGTTGCGCCTGGAGACAGCCTTCGGCACATCATCTTTCGGCAAGTCTTCTTTCGGCAAGCCTTGGATTGCCTTGGACCCCGCCTTCTCTGTCATACTCGGTCACCTCTTATCGCGTGCAGCCCGCGTGCCGCCGATGCTAGCGTTTTCCGGGAAGAAACTGCATGTGAGGTACCGCACTTAAGCACTTGGATTACCAGAAATAATATCCGGATTCGGAAATTTCCGACCATGGCAAAATAGGCTCCCGCTGAGTGACCGCTTCACCCGAACGGTCTGATCAATCGAGAACGCGTGGCCCGCGATCTGCAAATCGCCGAGGGCGGTTTTCAGCCACCGGGATGATTTACCAGCCATGTGTGACCGGGATCACAGAACTCCGCCAGCAAAGACTTCAATATAAACGTTTGCAGGTGTATTCTCCTTGCGTTGTTGAGTTAAAAAACTCGAATGGAGCTTGCCAGATGAATAAAGTGCTTATCATCGTAACCGTATTGGCTGTTGTTCTCGCCCTTCCCCTAGCGGCGTATGCGCAAAACGGGGAGGCACTCTACAAAGCAAAATGTGCCATGTGCCATGGCGCTGACGGAAAGAAAGCGGTCGGCCACGATCTCTCAGGCGCCGACGTGCAAAAAGGGTCGGACGCGGATCTCGCGACGGTCATCACGAACGGTAAGCCTCCCAAGATGCCCGCGTACAAGACTCTGAAGCCGGAAGACGTTACGGGACTGGTGGCTTACATCCGTACTCTGAAGAAATAGTCTGGGCCAGTTCTTGCCCGCAAGATCAGAAGGGTTGTCCAGTGCTGCGTACGATCCGCGGCCAGACTTGTAGTGTGTCCCGGCCGTTCCAGATAGAAGAAAGGGAGAATAGCGGTTTCAATGAATCTGCAAGAACGCTTCCGAGACTGGTTGCAGCCCATCTACTTCCTGGGGCAGAATCCCCTCACGCTCACGGGCGCCGTGATCACGACGAGCACGGCGCTTGCCACCATCGCCTTCTGGTTCTATGAAATCTTCCTGCCGGGGCCGCCGCATCCTTATATTGGCCTGCTCGTCTTTCTCATCCTTCCGGGCATTTTTGTTCTCGGATTGCTGCTGATTCCAGTTGGCATCTGGCTCCGGCGGCGAAGTCTGCGCGCGAGCGGAGAACTGCCCACGATTTTCCCCGCCATCGACCTGGGACTGCCCGTGGTGCGGCGCACCTTGGAATACGTGGGTGTGGCGACCCTGCTCAATCTTCTCATTGTGGGGACCGCATCGTACCGCGGCGTGCAGTACATGGATTCGACGAGTTTCTGCGGGACGACTTGTCACACCGTGATGGATCCGGAGTTCACCGCCTATCAGAATTCTCCGCACTCGCGTGTGGAATGTGTCGATTGTCACATCGGACCCGGAGCAGGGTGGTTTGTGCGATCGAAGCTTTCCGGTCTGCGACAGGTTTTCGCGGTAACCTTCCACACTTATTCGCGCCCTATTCCTTCGCCGGTAAAGTACCTTCGCCCGGCGCGCGAAACCTGTGAGCAGTGTCACTGGCCACAGCGCTTTACGGGCGACAAGTTCCTGGTGAATACCAGCTACAAGGACGACGAAAAAAATACGCCGCAGACGGACGTGTTGCTGTTGAAAGTGGGCGGACGCACCTGGCAGGGTTCGGTCGGCATCCACGGGCACCACCTCTCCGACTCGGCGCGCATCCGCTACATTTCAACCGACGCCGAGCGGATGACAATTCCTGCTGTTTATTACACCGACGATAGCGGGAAGACCGTTGAATTCATTTCCAGTGATGCGAAGCCCACCCAGCAACAATTAGACAAGGGAGAACATCGCGTGATGGATTGCGTGGATTGCCACAACCGGCCCACGCATACCTTCGACTTGCCCGAGAACGCAGTGGACAAGCAAATGTCGGGTGGCCAGATCAGCACGAGTCTGCCCTACATCAAAAAGAAGGCGGTCGAGGTTCTCAAGGTGAATTACTCGACCCGCGATGTGGCCCGGCAGAGCATCACTGCCGAAATCAACAAGTTTTATCAGACGAATTATCCGGCAATCTATCAGGCGCAGCGCACGGTGGTGGAGCAAGCGGCCGCGGAGGTGGCGAGGATCTACCTGCGCAACATCTTCCCGGACATGCGTGTGACCTGGGGTACGCACCCGAATAACATTGGGCACAATGATTCGCCGGGCTGCTTCCGCTGCCATGACGGCAGTCATACCAGTGCCGATGGCCAGACCATCCCCAATGACTGTTCCACGTGCCATCAGGTGCTGGCAGCGGGAGAAGAAAATCCCAAGGTTCTGACCGACCTGGGAATGAAGTAAGAACCGCCGAGAATTGGACATGGCTGAAACAGAAGACGTGCGAAGGAAGTGGTGTGCGGGTCTGAGAATTATCGTGGCGACGCTCCTCGCCACGGTTTTCGCCCTTCTGTTTTCGGAAAGCCCCGGCCGCGCCGCGCCGCGCGCAGCCGACCAGCCCGGGGCGGAATGTCTTGCATGCCACGGCGAGAGAGGCATGACGACGACGCGAGCCGGCAAAACGGTTTCGCTCTACGTGGACGGGAAGAAATTTGCGACTTCCGTGCATGGCAGCTTCGGGTGCACGGGTTGCCATGCCGACCTGGAAGGAAAAGAGCTGCCGCACGGGACCCCGGCGCGAGTAAAGTGTGGCACGTGCCACGCGACCGAGGAGGGGCTATATGTCCGGTCACTCCACGGGAAGGCGGTGGCGCGCGGCGATCCGCTGGCGCCCCACTGTGTGAATTGTCACGGAAACCACGACATCGTTCCCGTGAAGGACCCGCGCTCGGCGGTGGCGCCGCTGAAAATACCTTTCGTTTGCGGCCAGTGCCATCAGGAAGGAACTCCTGTTTCGCGCGATCGCACCATTGCCCAGGACAATATTCTGGAGAACTACTCCGAGAGCATCCACGGAGAGGCATTGCTGAAGAAGGGACTGTCGGTGGCTCCGACCTGCGCCACTTGCCACACCGCGCACTCGATCTTGCCGCATACCGACCCCGCGTCCTCGATCAATCGCCGGAACATTGCCGCTACCTGCACGAAATGCCACTCGCAAATCGAAGTGGTGCACCGGAAGATTATTCGTGGAGAGCTGTGGGAAAAACAGGCCAATGTCCTGCCGTCGTGCCCGGACTGCCATCAGCCGCATAAGATCAGGAACGTCTTCTACGACGAGGGTATGGCCAACGCAGACTGCATGCGCTGCCACGCCGACCCGAAACTGCGTCGCGCGCGCGACGGGCAATCCATGTACGTGAATGCGGACGAGGTGAACCACTCGCGCCACAGCAATGTTCGGGAAGATCAGAAAAAGGTTGCCTGCAGCCAATGCCACTCAGAGGTAAACGCCTCCCGGGTGCGGCCTTGCGAGACGATCACCAAGGGAGTGGACTGCACCTCCTGCCACGATGAAATTGGCAAGCTATACATGGGCAGCATTCACGGGCAACTTGTCAGCAAGAGTAATCCGAATGCGCCGACCTGCAAGGAATGCCATGGTACGCATGGCATCCTTGGAAAACAGGATCCGCAGTCGGCGACTTTTGCGACCAATGTTCCCGGGCTTTGCGCGCGGTGTCACCGAGAGGGCCAGAGAGCTGCCGTGCGCTACACTGGAACGCAGCACGAAATCATCAGCAACTACACGGAGAGCATTCACGGAACTCTGCTGAAGAACGGCCTGACGGTGACGGCGACTTGCACCAGTTGCCACACCGCTCACCAGATCCTTCCCCGAACCGATCCGGCGTCGAGTGTCAACGCCAACAACGTGCCGACCACGTGCGGCCGGTGCCACCACGGCATCGAGGAGCAGTTCGAGAACAGCATCCATGCCAAGCGCGTGAGCGGGTACAGCAAGCCACTTCCAGTTTGCAACGATTGCCATACCGCTCACGCCATCCGCCGCACCGATGAAAACAGCTTCCGGCTGGACGTGATGACCACGTGCGGACGCTGCCACGCGGAAATCGCCAAGACTTATTTTGATACCTATCACGGGAAGGTCTCGAAACTGGGTTACACGAAAGCGGCCAAGTGCTATGACTGCCATGGCGCTCACGATGTGCTGGCGGTGACCGATCCACGCTCGCACCTCAGCCGGGCAAACGTGGCGGCCACCTGCGGGAAGTGCCATGCGGGCGCGACCCGGCGCTTCGCCGGATACCTGACGCACGCCACCCACCACGACCCGAAGAAATACCCTTTCCTGTTCTACACTTTCTGGGGCATGACCACGCTGCTTCTGGTGACATTCGTAGTCGGCGGCGTGCACACGCTGCTCTGGCTGCCCCGAGCTTTCCAGATGCGCCAGGAGTTGCGCGCCGCTGAAGCGGAATCCGCCGCCACGCCTGAAACTCCCCCCGCCGATAAAGGCGCCAAGGAGAGCACCGATGCCTAGGGGCGAAGTTGCAGAACTCCAGTTCGTCCGGTTCACCCGGCTGCAGCGGATCCTGCACATCTGCATGATCGTGAGCTTCATTACTCTGGCGCTGACGGGATTGACACTGAAGTTCTCCTACACGAAATGGGCGGCAGTGCTTTCTCATCTGCTCGGTGGATTCGAGAACGCGGGCTACATTCACCGCAGCGCTGCCGTGGTCATGTTCGGAGTTTTCATTACACATCTGGTGGACCTCTACAAGTTGAAGAAAAGGGAGCACGGTTCGTGGTGGTCGCTAGTGATGGGACCGGGCAGCATGGTGCCTAACCGCAGGGATTTGGCTGAGCTGGTGGCCACGCTGAAGTGGTTTGTCGGCCGCGGCGAGCGGCCTGCCTACGGCCGCTGGACGTACTGGGAAAAATTCGACTATTTCGCGGTGTTTTGGGGAATTGCGGTGATCGGTTCCACCGGACTCACGCTGTGGTTTCCGGTGTTCTTCACGCGGTTTATACCGGGGTCGTTCCTCAATGTCGCAACCATCATTCACAGCGACGAAGCGCTGCTCGCCACGGGCTTTATCTTCACCGTGCATTTCTTCAATACCCACTTGCGGCCGGAAAAGTTTCCCATGGACATCACCGTATTCACCGGACGCATGCCGCTGGAGGAATTGAAAAGGGACAAGCCCAGAGAGTATGAAGCACTGGTTGCCAGCGGGGAGCTCGAGGGAAAAATGGAGGAAGCTTATCCAACGATCGTCACACATACGATTCGAATCTTTGCCTGGGTAGCGCTGGGGTTGGGATTCAGCATTGTGTTGTGGATCATCTATGCGGTGTTGTTCGCGTACCGGTGAGACGCCAACTGCGGTTGAATTCTTGCAGTTGAATTGAAGAGAAGGGTGTTGAAATGCTCGCGACTCGGGTGGCATTAATTTACCTGGCATTGACTTTGACCTTGCCTTCGGCTTCGGCGGCGTCCGCTGGAGACCAGGAATGTCTGGCGTGCCATGGCCAGGCGGGAATGAAGTCCGACGCCGGGAAGAGCATTTCGATCGACCCGGCCAGGCATGCCGCCAGCGCCCACGGGGTTCTGGGCTGCAAGGACTGCCACACCTCCATCAAAGACTTCCCGCATCCCGCCAAAATCGCCAAGGTCCAATGCGCCACCTGCCATGCCGACGAGGCCAAGTCTTTCCCCACCAGCGTCCACTCCATCCTCGGCGAATCCGCGTGCGCGTCGTGTCATGGCAGTGTGCACGAGCTCACCACGACGGAAAAGCTGGCGCCCGGAAAGTGCACCGAGTGTCATGCGGAGGAAGTGACCGCCCTCGCATCCAGCATCCACGGGCAAGCCGCGAAAAAAGGCGATCCCGACGCGCCCAAATGCGTGTCCTGCCACGGCCCCATCCACGCGGTGAAAGCCTCGAGCGAAGCGGACTCGACCGTTGCGCGTAAGAACATGGCGGATACCTGCGCCAAGTGCCATAGCGATGCAGGGTTCCTGTCCCGGCACCAGATTCCGGTCTCGCATCCGGCGGATTCCTATAAGCAGAGCGTTCACGGGCGCGCGGTCGCGCTCGGCAAGGATGCGGCAACGTGTTCCAGTTGCCATGGCACTCATGACATCTATCCCGCCACCGATGCGCGATCCCGAGTCAATCACTGGAAAGTGCCGGAGACCTGCGGGCAATGCCACAAGGAAATCGCCCGGGAATTCAACGAGAGTGTCCACGGAGAAGCGGTCAAGGACGGCGTGCGCGATGCGCCGGTCTGCATCGACTGCCACGGCGAGCACCTGATCATGGACCCGAAAAATCCGGGCTCGCCCTTAAATGCCGAGAATGTCTCTTCGCAGACCTGCGGGCGTTGCCATGGCGATCCTCGCCTGGCGCTGCGCTACGACTTGCCAGTCGATCGCCTGACCTCCTACGCCGAGAGCTATCACGGGCTCGCCCTCAAAGAAGGGAAAGTGACCGCGGCGAATTGCGCTTCGTGCCATGGCGTGCACGACATTCTCCGTTCGAGCGACCCGCGCTCGACCGTCAATTCCGCAAATCTCCGGAAAACCTGCGGGCAATGTCATAAAGGCGTGGTCGAATCCAAATTCGCCATCGGTCCCATCCATGTGCAGACCGACGCGGGCCCGAATCACCCGGTGGTGCAGTACATTCGCTGGATGTACTGGGTGCTGATCCCGGCGACGATCGGCTTCATGCTGCTGCACAATTTGCTAGACCTGCTGGCCAAGATGATCCGGCGCCAGCCGCGGAGGGAAACCGGCGAGGTGGCGATGCGCATGAACTTATGGTTCCGCATCGCGCACTGGGGCATCATGGTGAGTTTCCCGACGCTGGTGTACACGGGATTTGCCTTGAAGTATCCGGATAGTTGGTGGTCCAAGCCGCTGATCCTCTGGGAGTCCGGCTTTGGCGTGCGCGGCGGACTGCACCGCACGGCGGCGGTTGTGCTCATCGCTTCCACCATCTACCACGTGATTCACCTGATCATAAGACGGCAAGACGGCCGCTTATTCCTGATCGCGATGTTGCCGGAATTGAAAGACGCGACCGATCTGGTGCAGGTCCTCGCCTACAATCTGGGACTGACGAAAATCGATCCGCACTTCAAGAAATTCAACTATGCGGAGAAGATGGAATACTGGGCCTTTATGTGGGGCACGTTTGTCATGGGCCTCTCCGGGTTCCTGCTGTGGTTCAACAACTTTACCCTGCGCCATTTTCCGAAATGGGTGACGGACGCGGCCACCGCAGTGCATTGGTATGAGGCGATCCTGGCCAGCCTCGCCATCCTCATCTGGCATTTCTACATGGTGATCTTCGACCCACTCGTCTACCCGATGGATACGGCTTGGATCGATGGCAAAGTTCCCGCCGATCATTACCGCCATTCCCGCCCGGAGTATTTGCGCGCCCTGGAACGGGCCCATCTGGTCGAGTTGCCCACCGACCCTGCCGATTACGACGATGAGCAGGGAAGTGACGACGGTCACTCTTCGCACAAACCAGGCGACTGAACCTGCGTCGGCAAAGATTGCCAGTATGGGGGGTACCCCCCCTCCCCCCGGTCTTTTGGAATCAGGGAGTTAGGAGGAAATTTCCGCCAGGTCTTTGAGTTTAAATGACTTAGAGGTAAAGTCTTTATTCTTCATTCACTTAGCTGGCTTTTTCGCTTGGCGCGGGGCTTCGTCAGCGGGCTGGCGCCCGCTTATCGTCTCAAATTGGTGTTTTCAAAGAACGCGACTAGTGGGGCTGCGACGGCTTCGAGGGCCGTCCTGGGGGACGGGCACACCTCGGGCCTGCTACAGGTCGATCCCCATTGTCGCCGACGGGCGGTTCGATGTCTGTGATGGCGCTCACTGCGCGTTTGTGATGAAAAAAGTCAAAGGCCCCGAACTTCGCTTCGCGATGGGACGGGCCACGCGCCAAGTCTACTGGGCCGAATGGAGCCGACACGGTTATCTAATCAGCCAAATCGCCTCTCTAACAATGTCGGCAGTGTCAAGCACTTTTGAGGCGCACCAATCCGTGCAGTCCGAAGAGCGCCATTTCGCTCTCGTGGAAGCTTTTGCTGTTGCTGTTGCTTTTGCTCTACCAACCAA
>JBEKIB010000068.1:0-25173 GCA_050011975.1 Terriglobales bacterium
AAGGAGGGCATCTTTAAGGTCTAAGGAGCTCATGGAATCCGCTGATTCGAAGCCTACGCGAAACGCCTCGTCGGCGAAATCCCGCCGCACGTCCACCTCCGAGCCCTCCCGCAAACGGTCGCAGCCGGCCGCAATCACCATCCGCGATGTCGCCGAGCGCAGCGGATTCTCTTCGGCCACTGTTTCCATCGTGCTGAACAACGCGCCGCTGGCCCGCTATATTCCCGACACCACCAAGGGAAAGATCCAGCGCGCCGCCGCGCATCTCGGCTACCGTCCTAACCTGTTTGCGCGCTCGCTCCGCAGCCGGCGCAGCCACACCGTCGGCGTCATGGTTTTTGACATGACCGACCCTTACTGCACGCTGGTGCTGCGCGGCATCGAAAACACTCTCTACCAGTCCTCGTTCCTTCCCATCCTCACCGATGTGCACAACGAGCGCAGCCGCTTCGAGCGCTATCTCGAAATGCTGCTCGACCGCCGCATCGAAGGACTCGTCGTCCTGGCCAACTGGTTGTTCGTCGACATCAACGTGCTCGCCGATCTCGAAAAAAACAACATTCCAACCGCGACCGTCGGCCGCGAGCTTAAGACCGACAAGATCAGCTCGGTGATCGTTGACAATGCCGCCGGCGCGCACGCCGCTCTCGAACACCTGCATTCGCTTGGCCATCGCAAGATCGCCTTTATCCGCGGCCCCCACCAACTGTCGGACACCGAACCTCGCTGGCGGGGAGTCCGCGCGCTGGCCCGCGAGCGCGACCTCCCGCTCGATCCCCGCCTGGTCGTCGACCTGCCCGAGTCCGGCGACCCGTTTTCCAGTTTCGAAGACGGTTACAAGCTGACCGAGGAATTGCTGCGCCGCCGCCGTCCCTTCACTGCGCTGATGGCCTTTGATGACATGACGGCCTTCGGCGCGATTCGCGCTCTCGGCAAGGCCGGCATTCGCGTTCCCGAGCACTGCTCCGTGATCGGCTTTGACGACGTCGCGACGGCTGCCATCTATTCTCCCGCCCTGACCACCGTGCGCCAGCCCATGGAGATTATGGGAACGGCCGCGGCGACCATCGTGCTCGAGGCCATCAACGCCACTCTCGAAAAGAAACCGACCCGCACCATTCACCGCCAGGTCGTTCCCGAGCTGATGGTGCGCGAGTCCACTCGCAGCGTAAAGTAGCGGTTATGGCGCAAACCGCGCATTTTCTCTTGACAGCGCCAGACACCTGAAGCAGTATTGATACGATTTAATAAAGGTATTTGGCGGTTTTTGAGGATGGAACGCCGGCACCATCACCGGCACGCTGCATGACCGCACCGGCACTATTGAATGTCGCGTTGCGACTTTGGGTCAGGAGGCCGTTTATGAAGAGCAGAAATGCAATTGTCAAGACAGCGCGGAATTTCCTTTCTGTTTGTATTCTTTTCCTCTGCGCGGGTTCTGTGGCGTTTGCCCAGGCCGGCCGGGGCAGCATCAGCGGCCTGGTCTCCGATCCTTCGGGAGCGGTCGTCAATGGTGCCCAAGTCACCGCCCTCAACCATGCCACCGGAGTCGCGCTGCACACCGTTACCAGCGAGGCGGGCTTGTTCAGCTTTGTATCGCTGAGCCCTGGCCTCTATGTAGTCACGGCCAGTCAAAAGGGCTTTGAAGGCGTCGCTCAGGACAATGTGTTGGTGACGGTCGATCAAGTCACCACCGCGAATATCGCTCTGCGAGTCGGCAGCGTGACCGAGACCGTCACCGTGTCGGAAACATCCGCACTGGTGGATACGAGCAACTCCACCGTAGGCCAGTTAATTGACTCAACCGCCATCGCTCGCGTCCCGCTGCTCACACGCAATGTCTTTGATCTGGTACAGCTGAGCGCCGGCGTGACCCCGGCCAATGGAGCGTCCAACTCCTCCAGTTCGCAGGCCATCGTCAACATCTCGAGTGGACGCCCCGGAATCGATGTCTCGTCGTACACCATCAACGGCGCCATCCAGGGATCGGTTTACTATATGCTCGACGGCAGCCCGCTCGGCGTTGCTGAAAACAACCTCGCCGCCATCCTCCCGGCAATGGAAATTCCCGAGGATGGCGTGGAAGAGTTCCGCGTCGAAACCCAGAACACACCAGCCTCCTATCAGAGCGGCGGCGCCGGCGTCATCAGCCTGGCCAGCAAGTCCGGAGGCGACCAGTTCCACGGCGATGCCTTCGTGGTTCTCCGCCCGGATGTCCTTGCCGCCAACGAATACTTCAACAAGCAAGGTCAGTTATTGGCCGGCACGCCCAATCAGTCGCCTAGCTTTCATCGCTACCAGGAAGGCGGCGCCATCGGCGGACCCATCGTGCACGAAAAGCTTTTCTTCTTTGCGGATTATGAAGCCACGCAAGAGAAGCTGTATGACAATTCAGCCCAGTTTACCGTTCCCACCACCGCGGAACGGAACGGCGATTTTTCAAACGACAGCTACACGATCTATAACCCGCTGGCTCCCGATGATGCTAACGGAAATCGGGTGGAGTTTCCCACTCATAACGTACTTACCAGCTATCCCGGCCTCACCCTCAATCCAACCGCGGTGGCGTTTCTATCGCATTTCCCGAAGTGCAACTATCCCAATCCCGCCACTTGCGATGCCGACACGGGCAACCACATAGGCAACTTTCAGCTTCCTGGTCTGGACCCCATAACCGCGCAAAGATTCGACATTCGCGTGGACTACTATAAAAGCGACAAGCAGCGCCTCTTCTCCCGCTTCTCCTTTGCCCGGCTGTCCACCGCCGGGGTCAACGCCTTCGGCAACGCTTGGGATCCGGACTACGCCCAGAACATCACCAACGCGCGTAACTTCATCATTGGGGACGACTACACCATAAATTCCACTACCGTTTTGCAGCTGCGCTACTCCTTTACGCGCCACTATGAAAATCAGGGAGGCGACCCGCAGCAGGATGGCTTCGATATCACCACGATCGGATTTCCCGCGGCGCTGGCCGCGGCCGAGGCCTACAAAACCATCCCCATCGCCTTTTTTACCGACGTAAGCGCACCCAACGGCAACTCCGACGGCGTCGGCGGCACCGCAAACTACAATACCTTCATTTATGCCAGCGAGAACCACGACGCCAGCGCGACCCTCACCAAGGTAGTGGGTAAAAACGAACTCAGCCTCGGCGCGGAATTTATGAAAAGGTTTCTGAATGTAGGCCAGCCGCCCGCACCCTCCGGCTGGTACTATTTCGATACCTCCGCTACCGACCAACAAACTTCTCCAGTGTCGGGCACACCCGTGGGAGGCAGCGACTTCGCTTCGTTCCTCCTGGGCATGGGGAGTTACCCGGGCAACGAATCGACGAACTTCACGCAAGATCTTTTCTCCGCGAACGCCAGTCCGTATTACGCGGCTTTCGCCCAGGACACCTACCATCTCAAACCGAATCTCACCATCACCGCCGGGGTTCGCTGGGACATCTTCGGCGGTAAGACGGAGCGCCATAACCGCCTGGAATACTTCGATCCGACTGCCGTGGGTACGTATCCCGGCACCAGCCCCGCTGAAACCTTCACCGGCGGCGAAGTGTTCGCCACCAGCGGCCACCGCACTCCGTTTACTACAAATTGGACGAACTTTGCTCCGCGCCTGGGCCTGTCATGGCAGCCCGAGAAGCACCTGGTCGTTCGCGGCGGCTTCGGCTTCTACTATGGGCCGAGCGTACATATGGTCAGCGGTTCCCTGGTGGATAGCGATGGATACTCCACGGTCAATAACTGGAACGCTACCTGTGCTCAACCTATAACCAACCCGACCACTCAATCCGGCGGCAACACGGTGATCAACAATACCGCATGCGTGCCGGGGGGCGCGGCAAGTGTGGCGGGCCCCTATTCGCTGAGCGATCCGTTTCCAGTGTCTATGGGAGCCGGTCTGGTTCCACCGTCCCAATTGCAGCCGAACGGACTGCAGACGAATCTTGGCGCGAATCTGACCACGATGCTGCACTCGCAACGTACGGCGGTAACCTATAACTTCAACTTCGGCCTGGAGTACGAATTTCCACAGCAGATCGTTTTCAGCATCGGCTATGTGGGCAGCAGGGGCCTCTTCCTTCCGCTGGGCGCTGTAGATCTGAATCAGCTCACCCTGAGCCAGATCAATCAGCTTGGCGCCGCTGGCGCCTCCGTTCCGCAATTTATTGCGGCGGAGCCTTACCCGCAATTCAACACTGGCGCCATCAGCATAACCGGCCAAACCAATGGCGTCGTAGTGAGTGGCTATCCCGGCGGAGATTCCGAGTACAGCTCTCTGCAGACGAAGGTGCAGAAGCGCCTGACCAATCACTTCACCACGCTGGCCTCCTTCACCTGGGCCAAGCTGATGACGGACGACGGCAATCCTCCGCTGGGCTTTGTCGGTTTCCATGCCGGGTCGCTTCAGGACTGGAAGAACATGGCATACGAGCATTCCGTCAGCCCGCAGGACGTGAAGTATCAGTTCACCTGGCAGGCATCTTACGACCTGCCCATGGGCAAGGGCAGGGCGCTGAATCTGAACGGAGTATCGAATGCCATCCTGGGCAACTGGACAATGGACGGAATTTTCTACCTGAGCAGCGGTGTTCCCATCTCCTCGCCGTATGTAGGGGGAAATCAATACCTCAACCAGCGGGCCGATATGACTTGCGATCCCAGCAAGGGCGCGCCACGTACGGCAGCTGTGTGGTTCTTACCCAACTGCTTCGCGGTGCCTGCCAGCCAGTTTATTCCCGGGAATGCGCCGACCTATCTTGATCACCTTCGCACCATGGGAGCCAACAATCTGGATCTCACACTCTCCAAAACTATCAAACTGGGCGAAAAGCGGGATCTCCGCTTTGATATATCGTCCTATAACATCGCCAATAAGCCGCAGTTTTCAGCGCCGAATGTGCCCACAAACTATAGTGGGTGGACGACTGGCCCGAGTGGTAACCAGTTCGGCCAGATCACGGCAACTTCCAACACACCGCGTCAATTCCAGTTCGGGTCGAGATTTACATTCTGATCCACTCACAGGTGCCCCACTCATCGCGTTCTTTGCGATGAGTGGGTTTTGCTGCGAGTATCCAACCAACTGCTTCGCTCAGTCCGCGACGCCCGCGCGCACGTGTTCCCGGCTCAGCACCGCCAACCCCTTCTCCAGATCGGCGATCAAGTCCTCAACATGCTCAAGCCCCACTGACAGGCGAATCATCTGCTCGGTCACGCCCATCTTTTTCCGCAACTCCGGAGCGATCATCGCGTGTGAGGTGAGCACCGGGATGGTCACCAGCGAGTCCACTCCGCCGAGACTAGGCGCCAGCGTAAACAGATTCAGCGCCTCGGCCACGCGGCAAGCGTCGGCGCCGCTGCCTTCCACCTCAATGCTCAGGACGCCGCCCCCGCCCGCCATTTGCTTCTTCGCAATCGCGTAGTCCGGATGCTCCTTCAGCAGCGGATAGTGCACGCGCGTCACTCCGGGATGCTGGCTCAGGAACTCGGCAATGCGCAGCGCGCTTTCATTCTGGCGCTCGACCCGGACGGCCAGCGTCTTGATCCCGCGCAGCAGCAGGAACGCCGCGTGCGGATCCATGCAGCAACCAAGCGTGGTGCGAGTGTGATGGATTTGGTCAATCAAATCGCGTCGTCCGGTCGCGATGCCGCAAATGATGTCAGAATGTCCGCCAAAATACTTCGTCCCCGAATGCAGCACCAGGTCGATGCCCCACTCCGCCGGACGGCAATTGATCGGCGTGGCAAAGGTCGAATCAATGGTCGAAATCACGCCGCGCTTGCGCGCCAGCGCCGCGATCTTTTCCAGATCGACGACCCGCACGTTGGGATTGGTCGGCGACTCGATGTGCAGGATCTTTGTGTTGGGCCGAATGGCGCGCTCGTGCTGCTCGATGTCGTTGGTATCAACGAACGTGGTTTCGATCCCCAGCTTCGGCAGCCATTGCGAAAGGAATTTGACCACGCCTCCATAAATATCGCGCTGCGCCACGATATGGTCGCCCGCCTTCACCAGCGAAAGAATCGAAGTCGTGATCGCGGCCATGCCCGATGAGAACAGCAGCGCCGCATCCGTGCCCTCCAGTTCGGCGATGGCATTCTCGGCGACCGTATGCGTGGGATTGCCGTAGCGCGTGTAGAAACTGTCGGTAGGCGTGACGCGCACCTGCTCCTGCATGTCGGTGACTTCGAAGGTCGAGGTCTGATAGATGGGCGTGGCGAGCGGACCGTTCTTTTTCGTGAGGTCGGTGCCGCCGCGTACCGCCTCGGTCTCCTGACGAAACTTGTGCTTCTTCATATTGATCTCCCCTGCAGCAGGCTGCAAGAAAAGGTATCTTTCGGTTCGTATCAGGGCATGCCTTCAGGCATGCCGAAAATGCCGCGCCACGCGCGCGCCTTCAGGCGCTGAGGCCAGAGAGCGGAGTTTCGTCACCCGCTTGCAGCCCCTAAAGGGGCGCCTTCGCTCGAAGAATTTACGGCATCGCTGAAGCGATGCCCTGATACAAAACTCCCTAGCTTCGCACCGCCGCCGCATTCAGCGCCGGCACCGGTGCCAGCCACTCTGCCGACCTCGCGTGCCGGCCGCTCACCACTTGGTCGAACTCCTGCTGCAGGGCGCGCGTTACGGGACCAGCCTTGCCATCGCCGATGACCCGGAAATCAATTTCGCGCAGCGCAATCACCTCCGCCGCCGTCCCGCACACAAAAACTTCGTCGGCAATATAAAGCTGGTCGCGTGCGATGGGCTCTTCGACCACGGAGTAACCCAGATCCCGAGCCAGCGTGATCAGCGTGTCGCGAGTAATGCCTTCCAGAATCCCCGCCCGCGGCGTGGTGTAAATGATCTTGTCGCGAACATTGTTACGAACGACGTTGCGAACGACAAAAAGATTTTCGCCGGTACACTCCGCCACGTATCCATCGGGCCCCAGCATGATCGCTTCATCGAATCCGGCGCGCTGCGACTCCGTCTTCGCCAGGATCGAGCTCACATAATTTCCCGAAACCTTGGCCTTGGTCATCATAATGTTCGGATGCAGCCGCGTGAACGACGCAATATTGGCGCGGATGCCGCGTTCCTTCGCCTCCGCCCCCAGAAAAGTCTTCCACTCCCACACCGCGACCACGAAGCGCGGTTCGCCGGCCTCCACCGTCAGGCTCATCGCGCCGTCCAGGTAAATCATGGGGCGGATGTAACACGCTGAAAATTCGTTCGCCGCAATCGTTTGATTGATGGCAGTCTTCACCTGCTCAGCATTAACCGGCAGCTCACGAAAGCCCACGATGTGGGCTGAATCCAGCAGGCGTTCGACGTGTTCGTTCATGCGGAACACGGCCGGCCCCTTATCGGTCGAGTAGCAGCGGATCCCTTCAAACACGCTGAAGCCGTACTGCACGGCGGCACTCACGAACGGCACCACGCCTTCGCTGGCCGGCCTCAAAGAGTCATGAATCCATACGTAACGAGCGGCTCCCATAGTCTTAAGCAAGCTCTCCTGGATAAAACTGGAATCCCTTAAGATTACCTGCCCTGGCCAGACGCAGCAAGCCGCAAGACCAGGCCGGCATGACATGTCTCGCGCGACACGGCCCACTCGCAAACTCTATAATGGCGCGCTAATGGAAACCGGACTCAAGAACCGCGTCGCCATCGTGGCCGCATCCAGCCAGGGCATCGGGCGAGCCACGGCAGAAGCCTTCGCCGCTGAAGGTTGCCGTCTGGCCATCTGCGCGCGCAACCGGGAAGCGCTCAACGCCGTCGCCGAAACTATTCGCAGCCAGCACAACACTGAAGTGCTCGCCGAGCCGCTCGATGTCGCCGACGCGGCCGCTGTCCGCGATTTCGTCAATGCCGTGGTCAAGCAATTCGGCGGCGTCGATATCTGCGTGACCAACGCCGGAGGCCCTCCCGCCAAGGGTTTTCTAGCGACCACCATCGAGGAGTGGAAGCGCGCCGTCGACCTGAACTTCATGAGCGCCGTCCACTTCGCGCATCAGGTCATCCCGCACATGCAGAAGAAAAAATGGGGACGCATCATCACCATCACGTCCATCACCACCAAGCAGCCGGTGGCCGACCTCGTCTACTCGAATGCCGTGCGCGCCGCGGTTGTCGGACTGGTCAAGAGTCTCGCCAATGAGTTCGGCGAAGACGGCATCCTCGTCAACAATGTCGGTCCGGGCTTTACCGCGACCGACCGCCTGAAGGGACTCGCCCACTCGCGCTCCGCCGGCCTCGGCAAAACCGAGAAAGAAATATTCGACGGCTGGTCTGCGGATACTGCCCTGAAGCGTCTGGGCGAACCCCGTGAACTTGCCGACGCCATTGTCTGGCTGGCCAGCGAGCGCGCTTCCTATATCACCGGCCAGACCATTCTTGTTGACGGCGGCCTGTACAAAGGCTTGTAAAATCCTGGTTGGGACACTTCTTCGTTGGGACACCTCTATGAAAAACACGAAAAAGAAATCGAAAGCGACGGCAAGAAAAACATCCGCCGCCAATAAAACGACGAAAACAACGAAAGCGGCGCGCCCAGCGAGGAAGATCGCGCTCCAATCTACTGTCGCAAGAGGCAAGCCGCCGAAGGCCGAGCTGCGCCACATCCCCTGGAGTTCGGTCGAAGTCGAAGCCGTGAACCCTTTGCTGGGCCGCCACTTCGTTGTCGGACAAAACGTCATGCTCGCTCGCGTCCTGCTGAAGAAGGGATGCATCGTGCCCGAACACAGCCACCACAACGAGCAGATCACCTACATTCTGGAAGGCGCGCTGAAATTCTGGATCGACGGCAAAGAGATTGTCGTGAATGCGGGCGAGGTCCTCACCATTCCTCCCAACATGCCGCACCGGGCCGAGGCGCTAGCGGATACCGTCGATTTAGACATCTTTAACCCGCCCCGCGCCGACTGGATCAATAGAACCGACGCCTACTTGCGTTGAGAAAAAATCTAACCGCAGAGTACGCAGAAAAGTACGCCGAGGACGCGGAGGAATTCGAAAAGAAAAAAACAGGAAAACCTCTGCGCCCTCTCTCCGCGGTTAGACCGTATGATGTACTTATCTCTCTGCGCTGGTCTGGAAAAGGCGAAGTGTCGATCGCTCAAAATACGGAAACCGCTGCGAAACTCCGCTGTATCGCCTGCGGTGCCACGCCCGTGTCCGCCAGCCAGGATTTCCGTTGCACCGCCTGCGGCGATCTGCTGGAATTCTTTTTTCCCGGATGGGCCCTCGATCCGCTTTTTTCCGATCCGACGTCGTTGAAGTCTCTCTGGCTCAACCGCCGTACCTCACGCCACGCGCTCGACCAGAGCGGCGTCTGGCGCTTCCGCGAACTTCTTCCCCACATTCCCAATCTCGAAGCGCATGTCATCACGTTGCGCGAAGGCAACACGCCGCTCTATCGCCTGCCACGATGCGCGCGCGCCGCCGGTGTCGAGAATCTTTACGCCAAGCACCAGGGCATGAACCCGACCGCGTCGTTCAAAGACACGGGCATGACGTTCGCCGCCTCGTCCGCGCACCAGAGCGGATTCCGCTGGGTGGCCTGCGCTTCCACCGGCAACACTTCTGCCTCCATGGCCGCCTATGCCGCGCGCGGCAACATGCACAGCCTGGTCCTCATCCCGGACGGCAAAATTTCCTGGGGCAAGCTCTCCCAATCGCTCGACTACGGAGCCCTCACCTGCCAACTCCGCACCGATTTCGACGGATGCGTCCAGATCCTCAACGACCTCGTCCGCCAGAAGCCGGTCTACCTGCTGAATTCGGTGAACCCGTATCGCATCGAAGGCCAGAAAACTGCCGCCATCGAACTCATGGAGCAATTAGCGTGGGAGCCGCCCGACCACATCATCGTCCCCGGAGGCAATCTCGGAAACAGTTCGGCGATCGGCAAGGCGCTCGTCGAAATGCGTGAGCTCAAACTGATTTCGCGCCTGCCCAGGCTTTCCATCATCCAGGCGCACGGCGCGAATCCGTTCTACCGCTGCGTGCGAGAGTTCGGGGGCAAGAAGCTCGAACCGATGACGGCCGACACGCTCGCGACCGCCATCCGCATCGGCAACCCGGCATCGTGGAAGAAAGCGCTGCGCGTGCTCCAGGCGACCGGAGGTGAAGTAGAAGAGGTAACCGAAATCGAGATCGCCGCCGCCAAAGCCGAAATCGGCGCCGATGGCATCGGTTGCGAACCAGCCTCCGCCGTCACGCTGGCTGGACTCAAGAAGCTGCGCCGCAGCGGATTCGTCAAGCCCGCCGAGGCCGTAGTCCTCATCCTGACCGGCCATGCTCTAAAAGATCCCGATTTCACCATCAAGTTCCATCGCGGAGACCTATTCGCCGATACGCCCGTGCCGGGAACGCCCGACGCGACCGAGGCCGCCCAGGCAAAAAATCTGCAGCGTGCCCCGGTTGTGCTCGACGCCAATCTAGGGTCCGTGATTGCCGCCCTCGACGCAGCGGAGAGGAGTTCGTCCCGATGAATCCCGAGCGAGGAATGTGGATATGGTGGAAACGAGCGGTGATCATCGTGGGCGTAATTGGGCTGGTGGGATTTTCGTGGAGCTCCTCTCTTTGGTACCAGTACCAGAGGACCCTCCCACGGCACCCCGACCCAGCCGCCGGGAATGTTTATCCTCTGAACATCCACGGCATTGTTGTCTACCAGACGCGAGACGAGCGCAACTGGCTTAATGAAGTCGAATATTCTTCAATTGCCGTGTTTGCGGTGGCTGCTTTAATGGGCCTGGTTCACGAGAGGAAGTTTGGGCGACCTCAGACCCCGCCAACGGTCGGTCCAAAGTGGCGGACCTAACTCCGGTTACGAAGAGCCGTTTTCACGGCACCCTGGGTTTGTCAAAAGCATAATCCCGCAGAAATTCGTAGCAGTTCGCCCCAAACTCGTGTATAAAACACAGTTCAGCGTCAGTGCCGATTGCAAGGCATTCTGCTTAGGCCAGACCGGGCTAAAGCCTTCCATTTCTATTGTTTCAGCTCGGTTGTGGCCTCGGAGGAGAGTTCTCGGTTCTCGCCGGAGATTGGGGTTACTGACAACTGAGAACTGACAACTGAGAACTGCCTTTTAACCTATGCCGTCACGTCCCGCATCTCTAGATCGCTCGTTGCGCCTGGCGCTCCCAGCGACTTCCGCCAATCTGGGCCCTGCGTTTGACGCCGCCGCCCTCGCCCTGGATTTCCATCTCCGCTTGCGCGCCGAGCGCGCGCCCGACTTCTTCGTCACCGCCGAAGGCCGCGACGCGCCGATCTGCGCCCGCATGGAGAACCACCTCATCGTCACCACCTATTGCGAGGTCCTCGAATCGGAGAATCGCAAAATCGCGCCCTTGCGCATCCACCTCGAAAACGAGATTCCCATTGGCCGAGGTTGCGGATCGTCCGCCGCCGCCCGCCTGGCCGGCATCGCGCTGGCCGTGCATTTCGGACATCTGCGCTGGAAAAATGACCGCATCGTCGGCGAAGCTTCCATGCGCGAGCACCATCCCGATAACGCCTCTGCCTGCTGGATGGGCGCGCTCACCGTGGCTCGCATGGCCAACCAGGTGCAGGCGCAGGTGGTCGAAGTCAAGCCGAAAGGCAAGTGGCCGCTGCTGCTGGCTGTCCCCGATGCCCCGCTCCTGACCGAGCAAGCCCGCCGCGTGCTGCCCTTCCAGTATTCGCGCGCCGACGCCGTCACCAACATTCAGAACTCGATGCTGCTGCTAGCCGCCTTTACGCAAGATCGTCCCGACCTGCTCTCCTCGGCGCTCGAAGACCGCATTCACCAGCCTTATCGCGCACCGCTCTGTCCGCTGCTTCCCGCGCTCAAAGAACTCACCGGAGAATCCGGCATTCTCGGCGCCGCCCTCAGCGGAGCGGGCCCGTCCGTGCTGGTGTTCCTCGATCCCAAGGTTTCGCCGAAAACGGCGAAGCAGAGAATCTCCGCCCACCTCACCAAGCGCCGCCTCACTGCCGAACTCATTCTCACCGAGATCGCGCTCCACGGTGGACGCGATGGGGCCGACTGGCGCAAGCATCACGGCCCCGCAAGAAAATAAGCAAGTGTGAGGACGGGGCTCTGCCCCGTCCAGAGCAAGGTGCCCCAGGTTCGCGCCCGTTCTGTGGGCGCTAACCTGGGCGAAGGCTAGCCTGGGCGAAGGCTAACCCGGGTGGAGTAGCTCGGCAGCGCCGCCGTCTGCGACTCAATCTTTATCACGCCGTTAAAGCTGTCCCTTCAGACTATTTGGCCGAGGCAAAAGAAATTCTCTCCTAGTGAATACTCTTTCATCTCAACTCTATCAACTTAATGAAACCCCATGAACTAGCTGTGTCGGCTGCTCCACTTAGCAGCCATCTCTCCTCGGTTTCGTCGACCTCCCTGGACCCAAAAATGCACTATGACTTACGCCCACCCCGAGGCGATGGGATCAGCACCAACGTTTTCAAAGCCGCGATTTTCGCGCCCAGCGTCGCCAGCAAGCATTTCGGAATACACAGAGGCCCGCAATTGAAATCCTTACCGATCGCTATTGTCCTTCTCCTTGCGACTTCAATCGATGTGCAGGCACAAGCAGCTTTCGCCGGGCGCGGTGAACTCCCAAACCCTCCGTCCACAAGCTTCTGGACCAAAGCGAATACCACACTCCTCGCGCTGGATGCCGCTGCCAAGGGCGCTGACTTCTACTACACCATGCGAGGCATGGACCATCCCGGCTTGGCGCTTGAAGCCGACCCTATCGCTCGTCCCTTCGTCTCCCATGGCAACCCGTTGGCGGCTGGCTATTTCGGCGGGTTACTAGTCATTGATGCCGCTGTGTCATTAGAATTACACAAGCATCACCATGACCGGCTGTCGAAGGCCGTCTTGATCTTCGGTATTGCGAACAATGGGTATGGTGCGCAATATGATGGCCGCCAATACTAACAAACTCGGTCCCGTCAACCTCAGCGGTCTACATATAAGTCATTATGAGGGAACCCCAACGGACAGGCTAGCAAGGTGCCCCAGGTTCGCGCCCGTTCTGTGGGCGCTAACCTGGGCGAAGGCTAACTTGGGTGGAGTAACTCGGCAGCACCGCCGTCCGCGACTCAACCTTTATCTATATCCTCAATCTCTATCTATCTATGAGAGCCAAGACCTGACCTTGCACACCATGCTGTCGGGGGCCGCCATTGTCGGACAGACCTTGGCCGAGGGTTTTGAGCGCTAACGCCTGCTTATGACAGCCGGCGAGGACGAAGCACTATTTTTGCGCTTTTGGGAGTCGTGTGCTGTGGCCGAGAGCGATTTTCCATCCGCCCCGGGTCTTAACCAACACCATGCTCTCCACGCCAGTGATTTCGCAACTCACGCTGGTTGCCTGCGACAAGCATTCCCTGTATGGCCTCGGACGCAACAGCAATTCCCGTCCTTCCGCACTGTCCGCACTGCTAGTGGAGTCGATGGTCACGGTCACCCACGCCACGTCTCCCTGCACGTGAGTATCGAAATCATGAGGCCGCTCGGTGATACGAACTCCGGCCGTTTTTGGTTTGTCAAACATTTTCCATTCAAGATCAATCCTGTTTGGGAGGGAGTCCTGTATCCATCGGGCATCCGGCGTAAGGAGCGAGTTTAGCTTGGCGGGGTTGTAGTCTTGGAAAGCTTGTTCGAAGTCTCGCACGGTCGCTTCCACGGCACTCTTCTCGTTATCCTGAGCTAACACTCACTGGGTTCCACTGGTGACAAAGGCGAGCGCAACGAGCATAGCAACTGCCAAGATTTGCCTCATAGGCTTCCTCTTTCCTCTGCGTCTCAACGGCGGGAACTGCTCTTCGGAGAGGCGAGCTGACGTGTTAATGCCACACGACTGGGCGCGTGATGTCAGTGACTTGTGGCACGTCTCTACAGTTCGGTGATTGCCAAGGTGCCCCAGGTTCGCGCCCGTTCTGTGGGCGCTAACCTGAGCGAAGGCTAACCTGGATGGAGTAACTCGGCAGCAGCGCCGTCTGCGACTCAATCTTTATCTATATCGATATCTATGAGAGCCAACACCTGACCTCGCACACCATGCCGTCGGATGCGGTCGCTATTGTCGGACAGACCTTGGCAGGGGGTTTTCAGCGCAAGCGGCCCGTTAACGTCACTCGCGTGAATCAAAACAAATGGAAGTCGACCTCGACACTAATCTCCTTTTCGATGGGCTGGCCGTCCTGGAGGGCGGGAGTGAACTTCCAACGGCTGACCGCTTCCACCGCCTTTTCATCGAGGCCGTATCCCACCCCTTTCACCACCTTAATGTCACGGGTCGTTCCGTCGACCGTAACCGTCAGCGATAACAGGACTGTGCCCTTGATTTTCTTTTTGCGGGCTTGCTCGGAGTAGTCGGGGTTCGGAGCGAAAGTCGCATGCGGCATCGTTACATTGCGTTCGGGTTTTTGGGCACAGGCGGGTGCGCTCATCTCCGGCACGCCAGAGTCGTCATCAAAGGCAACAAACTTGTCGGGTTTCTGGGAAACCGAGGACGCGAGCGCATAGCGGGGCAGCCCTTTCGGAGGCACCGAAATCTGGATCATGTTACCCCGGCGGGCACGCACCCCGACTTTTTCCCCGCAAGCGAGGCTTCCCGAGGAGCCGCCCATGCACGGACTGAGATATACGGGCGCTGAATCCTGGCGATCCGAACAAACCACGAATCCGTCAACCAGCGGCTGACGCGGAGGCAAAGAACAGTCGATAGGGCCGAGGTTCGGCACCTCGGCGTCGTTGTCGTAGGACACGAATCTATCGGGCTGCCGGGAAATCGCCGACAGGGCTACATAACGCGGAAAACCTCCCGACGACAGGACCTTAAGCATGTCATCGCTGCGGGCAACCACCGTCACTTTTTCCCCGCAGTTCAGACTGCCAATCTGGCGCTTCCGGCACCTGCCATAAAGTGGCACCGGCTGCCCATTGTCGTGGTCGGAACAGAAAACAAAGCCATCGAGTCTGGGCGAAACGGGAGACTGGCCATCGAGAGCTTGCGACAACAGCGATCCAGCAGTAGCCACGCAAAAGACTGCCACCAAGAACAACGCGGACTTCATGGACGGGGATTCTCCCATTTCATCGGTCAGACAGTCAACCAGACATAGCCGGGTTGCCCGTTCGGCCCTTGAATAGGCTGCGGTCGGCCCTGCTGGCCATCGTTGTGGAACCGCAGACAGAACCGCATCCAACCGCGATCATGACCGACACCGGCGCGTACGCCGATGGTTCTTTCACTGTGCTGCGACGGGTTCTGAGTGCAATGGCCTTTCGCCAGTTGACTCGTAGCTTCCGAGTTGTCCGCTCATCACGCGCTTTTCGGTCCCATTCGATTGATTGACTCTTACGGACAGCTTCACTAAGATTCGTCCACAATTTGATCTTCGATTTCGCATTTCAAACCCAGGCAGACATGTCAGAAGGAGTTCGCGATGGCGGCACCAAGCTACGACATCATTACGGTAGGGGGCGGGATTGCCGCGTCCACATTGGCAAAAGCGATGGCGGAGCGAGGCGCCAAGGTCCTGGTGTTGGAGCGCGAAAAGCAATTTAAAGACCGTGTGCGCGGAGAGGCTGTTGTGTCTTGGGGCGTGGCCGAAGCGAATGAACTCGGAATTTGCCGCCTGCTCAAGGAAAAGTGCGCCCATGAGGTGCCTTACGTGGAGGCGGGTTCGGGGTTACGAGACCTCAGAACGACGACGCCGCAGCAGTTACCTCTACTTTCCTTCCCGCACCAGGTTATGCAGGAAACATTGCTTGCGGCTGCGGAAAACGCCGGCGCGGAAGTGCGCCGCGGAGTTAGCGTTGAGCACGTCGAGAGCGGGGCCGAACCTACCGTGGTTGTTGATGGGAACAGCCATGAGCGAATCTCAGCCCGTCTCGTAGTTGCCGCCGATGGCCGCGGCTCTGCGGTACGAAAATGGACTGGTTTTCCGGTTTGCGAACAAAGCAACGGCCTCTACATGGCCGGTGTGTTGCTGACAAACGTAGGCGCGTCCGCGGAGACTATTTATGGTGTGTTCAACCCTGAGCTTGGCACGTGGACCGGTCTGATTCCCCAGGCGGGCGGCCGATTCCGGGCCTACTTTGTTTATCCGAAGACGGTGGGCCACCGTTTACAGGGTGAATCCATGCTTAGTCTATTCATTCGTGGGTGCGCGAAAGGCTATGCTCCGATGGCCGATTACTTCGCCGACGCGAAAAGCATCGGGCCCTTGGCCAGTTTTGATGCGAGCGACAAATGGGTGGAACACCCTTATCGCGATGGCGTGGTGCTGGTCGGCGATGCTGCGGCCACCAGCGACCCCACCTACGGCCAAGGGCTTTCGTTTGCCATGTATGCCGCGCGAGTGCTGCGCGACGAACTTACGAACAATTCCGACTGGGAAGTTGCAGGGCACCGCTACGCTGAACAACATCGGCGGAGTTTTCATGCATGCCACGTGGTGGAGGGATGGTTTCGCACGCTCTTTCAAGATCCCTCACCGGAACCAGCGGCATTGCGGACGAGAGTTATGCCTCTGATTGCCGAGGACCCCACGCGGGTTCCTGATCACATTTTTAGCGGTCCCAACATGCCTTTAAACGAACAAGTGCGTGCCCGGTTCTTTGGCGAATGCTGATTCCGTTTCCTCAAGCATGCCGAGTTCGCTCAACTCCTGATGAGAGGCAACTCCCAAACTGGATCTGGTCGTAGTTGGTGACAAATCGATTGCACTCATTGACCTTTCCAGGGGTTGAGTGCAATCGTGTTCTCAACAGTTGCATCTTCGAACCGCGGGGCTCAGGAGAACTCGGCCTTGCGCCACGTTCGAAGGTTGACCGCGTAGAGCACAATACAAAATAGGTTCGCCGGAATCAACCCCAGTTGCCCTGTTCTTAACCCGATGACGCAAATGATCAGGCTGTTGACCGCCGCTAGCACCCAACCCGTCCAGCATCTTCTCCCTACGAGAATCGTCGAAAAAACCGTGAGCACACAAGACAAGCAGTCAAGACGCCACACAAGCGAAAGCACTTCTAATGTCATATCTCTATCTTCACTCCGAAGGAGAGGCTCGTTCCGAGGTCCAGGAGGTGAGAGGTAACCTTGGTAACTCGAGCCTTCCCGTTGAGGATGGGTGTTCCCTGCATCTCTGAGAGCGAGATTCAGCTCGCCCCACCTGTGGGTGGGCAATTCTCAATTGGCGATAAGTCGCGATTGCTGTTGAAAAAGGAACCAAAGCAGTAATTTCAGTGAATTTCAGCGTCTACGGCAAACGAACATTCAACACCTCAGGAACAAATTTGGCTGTCAAAATTCCCTGAAAAAAGTTTTTCAACAGCCACGCCTGCTTACATCAACTATCGGTAGACAGTAAGCGACGAGGTAAGACTCTTTCCTGCTACACCGGGCGACCCCACCAGCAAAGCTTCGAGACCTGCTCCTCGATTTCGGCAAATCTTGTCAAGCCCCTGTTACGACGATTTGCCGCGGAAATCATTGAATTGGCGAGGAAAATAAAGTCAGAAAAGTTGTCCAGCAGGTGGGTCGGAATTGATATAATAGAACTATAGAGAAGAAATCTAGAGCAAAGGGTGCGGATAACTCCCCCGCACCCTTTTCTTATTCGACAAGATTTATGCTTTGAAACCTTGAAACCCTGAAACCCTGAAACCCTGAAACCTTGAAACCTGGCCCCTTAAGTCCTTATTCCGGAATACTTTAATATAAGTCCTTATTTTTCAAAGACCGAAGCGAAAAATTCCCGCTAACTCCCTGATTCCACTACATAGGGGGGGAGGGGGGTGGGGGTACCAGGTAGTTACTCCCGTCTAACTCCCCAAACGGCCACTCCCGCCGTCGCCACGCCCGCACACAATAAACGAGAATCCCCACCGCCAGAATCACCGCCGCGTACCGTATCTCCCGCAAAAAGCCCGCGCGTGAAATCAAAATGAAAACAAAGCTTGCCGCCGCCACCAGCGCCGGCACCGGATAAAGCCACATCCGAAATGGACGCACCATCTCCGGACGGCGGATGCGCAGCACAATCACGCCTACCGCCTGCACCAGATACTGCAGCACAATGCGAATCACCACCAGCGCTGCAATCAAATCCGCCAGCCGCAGAAAGCAGAACAGCGCCGCCACCCCCGCCAGCGCCAGCAATGAAACATAAGGAAACTGATACACCGGATGCACCCGCGCAAAAGCCCGAAAATAGTTCCCGTCAAGCGCTGCCGCGTAGGGCACGCGTGAATATCCGAGCGTCAGCGAAAACACCGAAGCGAATGCTGTCCACATCACCAGAACCGAAATGACCGACGCCGCTCCGTGTCCGTAAACTCTCTCCATCAGCGTGGAGACCACGTACAGCTTGCTGTTCGCCGCCCCCGACTGCGCCAGTTCCCGCCACGGGATGACGCCGAGAATGCTGACATTCATCGCGATATAGAGACACACCACCGCCAGGATGGACAGGAACAGCGCCCGCGGAATGTTCTTCGTCGGATCCTTGACCTCATCGCCGAGAAAGCAGACGTTGTAATACCCTCCAATGTCGTAGGCGGCGATCAGCATCGCCCCACCCAGTCCGTGAAAAAAGCTGCGCGAAAACGAGAACGCGCCCGGAGGTAAATCGAATGCCCGATGGGCGTTGAAATGGGTCAGGCCCGCGAAGATAATCCATCCGATCGTTCCCATCACGCCCACCCAAAGCAGCGTCGAAAGCCGTGAGATCGCCGTGATCCGCCGGTACAGCAAAAACGCCGTAAGCAGGCAAACCCCGATTGCCACGAGCGTCGCCGGCATCACCACCCAGGTCAGTTGTACAGTGCCAAGCAGCGGAAGATTCGCGCCCCAGGTGCGGGTTGACCATATCCGCTCCAGGCCCGGCCAAAAGAAAGCCGCATATTGCGAGAGCCCCACCGCTCCCGAAGCAATCGAAAGCGGAGCGCTGAATGAGAGCTGCCAGATAAAAAGAAACGAAACCGCTCGCCCTAATTTCTGCGGCCCGTAAATCTCTTTCAAATAGCGATAAGACCCGCCCGAGCCCGGCATAGCTGCGCCCAGCTCCGCCCACACCAGCCCATCACAAACGGCCAGCACCATGCCCAGCACCCACCCCAGCATGGCCTGCGGCCCGCCCATCACCGTCACGATCAGTGGGATCGTAATAAACGGTCCCACGCCGATCATGTCAATCATGTTCAGCGCAGTAGCAGAACCGAGGCCAATGCCGCGGACGAGTTGCGGCTTGGTGTCGGATTCGCCTTCGAGTGGAATTGTCATGAGATAAGTCGTTGGTCGATGGTCGTTAGTCGTTAGCGAGCATTGTCAGTATCAATTACTTGAAACTTAGTAATCCAAACTAAAATTGTCATCCTGAGCGAAGCGAAGGACCTGCTTTTTTCTCGAGCAACCAGTATCGTGTGCAACCTGAACAACACTCCGAACGACCAACGACCAACGACCAACGACTAACGACCACTGACCAGATTCACAAACAACCGCACCGCCCCCGGCACGCCGGCCGGCAATTGCCGGAAGAAAGCATATCCCGTGTAGATATACGTTCCCTTGCCGTAGTGCGCCACCAGCAACCCACCTTTCTGCTCGCCTTCGCCCGGATCATGCGATTCGAGCAGCGGTGTAAAGTTCGAATCCCACTGCGACATGAAGTACAGCCCGCGCTCCTGGACCCATCCCGCGAAATCTTTCTGCGTAATTTCGTTCGGAGAATGAAAGATCGGGTTCGCCGGATCGAGAATCGCTACCGGAGCCTCTTCCACCGAAACCCGCGCCCGGCTGAGCGTCGCTGGATAAGGCGTGAACTTCCCGGAATTAAAATCACCGGCCGCGGCAGTGTATCCGAGAGTGTTGTACTGCACCACCAGCCGTCCGCCCGCTTGCACAAAATCGAGCAGCCGTTTGTTGTTAGCAACTACATCTTTCTGCGTGTCGTAAGCGCGAATCCCGAGCACGATCGTCTGAAACCGCCTCAAATCTTCCGAGCCAAGTTTCTCCGCCGGAATCAGCGTCACATCCATTCCGATCTGCTGCAGCACGGTTGGAATCTCATCCCCCGCGCCCATGACATAGCCGACCTTCAGATCCTTCGGCACCTTCACATCCACAATGCTGATGCGCTGCATGGCCGGCTGATAATAGTAGGCCGCGCCCAGATCATCGCGCGTCACCAACGTATAACCCTCAGCGTATCTCTTGCTGCCCGCCTCAAGAACCGCGCGAACCTCAGTCCGTCCCTCTCGCAGACTGCCGGGAAAAAGCTTGAACACCAAGTCTTTCTTGTCGCCGCGGTTGAGCAGGTGCACGGGCAACTCTCGCGGCTCAGATTTCCAGCCCTCCGGAAGTTCCAGCCGAAGCATTCCGTCCGGTGCGCCCGCCGCACTGGAACTGACTCCGACTCTTACTGTCAGCTCTTTCCGGTCACTGGCAGGGACAACCTGTTCGCCGGGCTCAAGCGCAACCGAGAACTGTGGGACGACCGCCAGCGGACGTTCTGCAATTGCTCCTGAAGGGTCCTTGAATCGAACCATACAATCTGCGGTCAGAACTTCGCCTACTCGATTACTAATATTCGTCTCTGCATTGAAGACTGGCGGCGCGAAGGGGAGTCCCTGATACTGAGGATCGTCGATGGTGTTGAGCGCTTCGGCCTCGGGATCGTCCCTCTGCCAGTAGGGTCGCCTTGGCTGAGCGGTCGGAGGGACAAAGACTTTGAATCGGGCGACCGCTTTACCGTCAGATGACTGATTGGAAAGAATTTTCGCTTCCCACCCGTCAGGAAGATTCAATCTCATCGAGGTCGGGGTAGATTTTTCAGCCGTAACCATGCGTGTGGCCGTGATCTCGAAGGTTTGACCCGGCACCGCCACGAAGGCGTCTTCGGGGCTCGATCCGATCGGCGCGTCGACAATCACGTGCAGACTCAAACCGGCGGAAAGCGCTTCTGCTTTCTCAATCTCATTCTCCGTCGCTTCCAATCGTAGCCGAACATCTTTTATTGCCAGCGCCGAAAGCGGAGAGTTGACGAGCTTGATGATCGCCTCGTGGACTATTCGATAGGTGGCGCGGAGGGGTTCCGCTGCCGTGGTTGGATTCGCATTGGCATCAACGGCCGCTTCATCAATCTTTGACTTAATTTCAACCAGGGCAGGCCGCAGCCACGGCACCTTCTTCTCTTCTTCACCCAGCCGCGAAGCCAACCCCGGCAATGTCGTATCGATCCCGTCAAAGAAATCCTGTTCGTGTCCGTCCTTATCCTTCGGCGAGTCCACCACCGAATCCACCAGCTTGTAATAAGTGAACCGATCACCCGGCTCGACCGTCCAGTTTGCCGCTCCCTGCGACTGCTGATGCCGCAGCCCCTCCATCGCAAACTGTATGTACGACGCTCCCAGCACCGGATCGACCACTCCCGTATTAAGCCGCAGCGTATAGTTTGCCGCATCACAAGTCATCGCCCCAAAGCCGCACACATTGCCGATGTACAACTTCTTCGGCTGCCAGGGCTCGAGTCCCTCCGCCATCTGCTCCGGGAATCGCTTCGGGTCGCCCGCCGCGCGAAACGCCTCTTTCGTCAATATCGCCGACGCCTGATGATGCCCATGCCCATCGCGATCCGTCCCCGAAAACCGCGCTACCAGCACATCCGGACGAAAGGTTCGAATCACCCGCACCATATCCGCCAGCGCAATGTCGTGCCCTTGCCACTTCTGAAATGTTTCTTCGGGAGTCTTCGAATATCCAAAATCGGCCACGCGCGAAAATCGCTGCTCGACTCCGTAATAGCGATCCGACGCCAGCAACTCCAGCGTGCGCAACACGCCCAGCGCGTCGAACAGATTGCTGCCCAGTTTATTCTGTCCACCTTCGCCGCGCGTCAGCGTCATCAGCACCGTCGAGACGCCTTTCCCGCGCGCCTCCAGCGTCAGCATGCCGCCGTCTTCGTCATCGGGATGCGCCACGGTCTGCATGAGCCGCGCCGTGGTCTGCAAGCGTCGCAGCGTCAGCTTCAGCCCCGCCGCACCCGTCTCCTGCGGAAGCGGCTCATAATAATGATCGACTTTCTGATCGGCCGCATTTTTCTGCGCCGCGGCCAACGTTGCGGCCGAGGCCGCCAAGAGAACCAGCAGAATCGCGGTAGCAACGTCTCGCACCCATCCAAGCCCAAGTTTTTTCAAGATCGCAAACATCCCCATCTGATGGATTTTCCTCAAAGAAAGGACCAAATATATTCCCTCTCCAGCGCGCTTAATTCTATTGATCTTGTCATCCCGAGCGGAGCGAGGGATCTGCATCTTGCGGCGAACTGCAGATCCCTCGCTCCCCCACCCCATCCGGCAAATGCGGCCGGCTGGGGGCCCGGGCCGCTCGGGATGACAATTTCATAAGACTTACCTGACCATCCCCTGCGCCGTCGCGAACTTCTGCTGGCATTCCGCCGCCGCCTGCACAATCTGCCGGAACTCCGCATCCCCGCGCACACCCGCCAGCAGCGGATCCGATTGCAGCCCCTGGTGTGCGCAATAGTTCCCGGCCACGGCCTTGCGCAGAAATTCGAATGCAATCTGCTTTTCCCCGCAAGTCGCCAGCAACGTACCCTGGTAATACATCAGTTCCGGATCCTGCTTGGGTAATAATTCGTTTTCTGCCTGCTCCGCCAGCCGGTGGACCTCCGTTTCCGGCGCCTTGTTCAGGCAAGCCTGCAGCAGTCCCCGCATCCACGTCGCATTCTCCGACACTTGCTGCGCGGCTTGCTGGGCTTCCATCATCTTCCCCTGCCGCATCAGCACCGAAACCCGCACCGCATTCGACCACTCCGAGCCTGTGTCCCGGTTAAGATACTCCATTGCCCGCGCCGACTTCCCAGCCTCAGCAAAAGCAAACGAGCAGGAACGCCAGTTGTAGTTTCCGGAATCGATCGCCAACGCCTTGTCGCACTCGCTCTGCGCTTCGTCCAATCGCCCGGCATAGCGCAGAACATACCCGAGCGAGTAGTGCGCGAATGCGTTATCCGGACGCTTCTGCACTAATGTCCGCGCGTCTTCATACGCCTTGTCCAGATTTCCCGACTCGACTTCGTTCGCCGCCAGAAATCCCGCCGCGCTCACCCGTCCCGGTTCCAGCGAAAGCGCCCGCTGGTAGGCCGCATTCGAACGCTGGTGTCCCGCCTCGCCCCCGTCAGAATAACTCGCATCGAAGTAGTATCGCCGCCCCAGCGCCTCCCATGCCGGCGCGTAATTCGGGTCAAGCGCCACTGCCCGCTCCAGCATCGCGATCGCATCCTTATTCGCTCCCCCATCGTGTGGCATCGCGACGCTGCGCAAGAACAAGTCATACCCTTCGCGATTCGCCGGAGCACTGCTCGTTTCCACTGTCCTATTCGCAATCCCCAGCGAAGGCACCAGTTCCAGCCTTACTTTTTTCGCCATCTGGCTCCGCAGCGCGATCAAGTTATCCGCCGGCGAGGTCAGCGTGCTGGTCCAGATTACTTTGTTGTCTTTCACGTCGACCGCTTCCAGCGTCACCATCACCATTTTGTTTTGCCGCAGAAAGTGTCCCGTGACCACCGTGCCCACGCCCAACTCGCGCCCGGCTTTTGCTGGATCCGCTTCTCCGTTGCCATATTTTTGCGTCGACGCCGAGGGCCGGATCTCCAGCGAATGCGCATACGTCAGCGCGTTCGCAATCTCGTCCGCCAGCGCGAAACGCAGAAAATCGCTCTCCCCGTCGTTGTTAACATTCTGCAGTGGCAGCACCGCGATCGTCCGGTTACCCGCCTCCACCGTCGCCACCCGATGTTTAAGCCACCACGTCACCATCGCCGCGATTACCGTGAGCAGCACCGCCGCCAGTCCAACCAACATCCAGTTCAGCTTCGAACTCGGCTTCTGGAACGCGTTCGTCACCACCGGCAGCCCCGGCGCCGGACGAAGCCCGCTCCGCAGCGCCGGGTCCGTTCCTGTCTTTATTCTCAGCCGCACCAAATCGGCCTTCATCTCTGCCGCGTTCTGGTAGCGCTGGTTGCGGTCCTTCTCCATCGCTTTTCCAATGATGGCTTGAAGTTCGGCCGGCACCGCCGGATTGATCGACCGTGGCGATGCCGGCTTCGAATTGATCACCGCATGCAGCGTCGTCACCACGTTCGTTCCGGTGAACGGCTTCTTGCCGGTTGCCATCTCGAACAGCACCACGCCAAACGAAAATATGTCGCTGCGCACGTCCAGATCTTCCGACCGCGCCTGCTCCGGCGACATATAAACCGCCGTCCCTGGAATTACTCCCACCTGCGTCAGCGATTCCTCCAGCGACGAGTCCGTAGTCGTCCCCAAACCCCCGTCCTTGGCCAGCTTCGCCAGTCCAAAGTCCAGAATCTTCACCTGCCCATTCGGAGTCAGAAAAATATTTGCCGGCTTGATGTCGCGATGCACAATCCCCTTGGCATGCGATGCCGCCAGCGCGTCCGCCACCTGCACCGCAATGTCGAGCAGGTCTTCAAGTTCGAGAGGCTTGCCATGAATACGCTGCTTCAGGCTTTCGCCTTCGAGCTTCTCCATGACGATAAACGGATGGCCGCCGTTGTCCTCAATGTCGTGGATGGTGCAGATGTTCGCGTGGTTGAGCTGCGATGCGGCGCGCGCCTCCCGCGTAAACCGCTCCAGCGAGCGTTGATCCTTCACCAAATGATCGGGAATGAATTTCAGCGCGACATGCCGCCCCAGGCGGAGATCCTCCGCTTCGTAAACAACGCCCATTCCGCCGCCGCCCAGTTTCGACAGCACGCGGTAATGAGACACCGTTTGCCCGACAATCTCCATGGTCGCGTAGGGCGGACACTCCTGTCCGCCGCCTTTGCTCTTGATTCTACGAGCCGGGCAGGTAAAGATGGCCCGAGTCCGTGAAGGCGTAATGGTAGGCGGTCACGTCGGGCGGGTCAACCAAGTTTCGGCGACTTGAAATACACAAGAGGTTTCGTCAGGGCATCATTGCTCGGGGCAGATTCCAGTGTCGCCAAACGCTGAGTACGCGCAGGGCAAAACAGACCGCACCGCCCAATACCGCTGCCTTGGTGTGGGACAGTTTCAGCCTGCGACCCGCAATCATTACCACCGCCCCAGCCATTGCTGCCGTGGCGTAGATGTCGGCGCGAAGGACT
>JBEKIB010000069.1:0-24199 GCA_050011975.1 Terriglobales bacterium
CCCGTTGTTGTCGTCCCCTCCATCTACCAGAAAGCTGTTGTTATATCCGCGAATCCCGCCATAAGAAAGATCGCCGTTCGATCCCGACGTCAAGTCTCGCGGATCCTGCGTCACCCCCGGCATCAGCAACAACAGATCCGTGAACCTCCGCCCGTTCAGCGGCAAATCTTTGATCGCCCGCTCCTCCACCAGCGCCGTTAACGAACTCGGATCCATCTCCACCATCCGCGGCGCATCTGACACCGTGATCGTTTCCCTCGGCCCCGCCACCTTCAGCTTGAACGTCACCAGCGCCGCCGCTCCGATCTCCACCCGCATCACCGGCGAAATCTCCGGCGACATCCCTTCCGCCTCCGCCCGCGCCGAATACTGCCCCGGCGGCAGCAGGTCCACCGCAAATCGTCCCGCCGAATCCGTGGCCGAGTGATATCGAATCCCCGTCTCCACCCGGATCGCCACGATGTCCGCATTCGTAATCGCCGCTCCCTGTGCGTCCAACACCACGCCCCGCAACGCGCCCGTGGACGCATCCTGCCCCCAAGCCACTGCAGCAATAAAAGTAAAGATTAGTTGAAAGAGAAATACCCGGAAGACGACTACTCGAAGAACACTTCGAACCGTAACCAGAAACGGCTCACCGCGGCGGCCCATGGCAATCCCCTCGTGTCCAAGACTTCGGAATCGGAGGGGATTCCAGAAACCCTTCCCATCTATATATCAAACCGCCTCTCATCATAATGTGACGTACGTACCCGCAATATGTTCAGTTTCTGTCAGCCGCTGGTCGTTAGTCGGCAGTCGTTCGCGAGCGGGGTTGCCAACGACTAACGACGAACGACCAACGACTAACGACCACCGACCCGTGACCCTTCCCGGCACCAGAAGTAACCACCTCTTCCCCGCCCCTTCCGGCTGGGTGTGCCATCGATTTCCTCTCCATTCCCATCCCATGTGCAACTCTTTTCACTTGGAGAGCGCCCCCGACACTGCAAACGATTGATATTTATGTGCAATCAATCTGGTCCCAGCGTTGCATTTTGGGAATGCACCGGGCGATCCCCTCACCGAAAAGTGAACCGGAGTTAGTAAGTCAGAAGGTAACTTCAGTAACCAGAGGAGTTCGTGCCATGGAAAACCGCAAACGAAATCAGAAAGGCTTTTCGCTAATCGAATTGCTGATCGCGGTCGCGATCATCCTGGTTGTCGCCGCAATCGCGATCCCAAATCTGCTGCAGGCACGCGTCTCCTCCAACGAATCCTCCGCCGTTGCCTCCATGCGCACGATTGGCATCGCAATGATTTCCTACAACAGTAAGTATTGGGCCGTCGGCTTCGCGCCCACGCTCGCCGCTCTCGGTGGCACCAGTTGCGCTCCGGCCACCCAGGCCAGCGCCTGTCTCATCGACACCGTGCTCGCCAGCGGCACCAAGAACGGATACACCTTCACCGCCACCAGCATTGGTTCCGCGCCCGCCGAACAATACTTTGCCGTCGCATTGCCCATCGCCAGCAGCGCCAACCGCAGTTTCTGTATCACCGAAGCCGGCGTAATTTATTACGATCCAACCGGCTCCGCCATCCCTAGCCACGACTCCTGCATCGCCCTGACGCCGCTGCAGTAGAACCCGCCTGCCGAGCTCCGATATTGGATGTGGTGGCAGAGTACAGCAAAAATGCCCACCGCCACCACATCCAACCGAACCATTGCTGTTCGCTCCTACTACCGATCTAACTTGCTTAATGCGCCGGTGCCGGTGCCGCCGCCGGTGCCGCTGGCTTCGCGCCAAAGTCCACCTTAGGCGCCACCCGCGAACCTTCCGAGGCCTGGAAGTACGCCGGGTTCTGCTTGTAGCCCGCAAACCCCGCATACAAATTGTTCGGAAACTGCAGCAGATAAGTGTTGTAATCCTGCAGCGTATCGTTATATCGCTTGCGCTCAACCGCGATCCGGTTCTCTGTTCCCGCCAGTTCATCCTGCAAGCGCAAAAAATTCTCATTCGACTTCAGCTGCGGATAATTCTCCACAATCAGCAGCAACCGCCCAATCGCGCCATCCAACTGCCCGTTCGCGGCAATCTTATCGGTCGGAGTCTGCGCCGAAAGCAGCGCCGACCTCGCCTTGGCAATGTCCCCAAACACCGTCACTTCCTGCTGCGCATATCCTTTTACAGTCTCCACCAGGTTCGGAATCAAATCCGCGCGCCGCTGCAGCACGATGTCCACCTGCGACCACGCCGCCTTCACCGCCTGATCCTTAGCCACCAGTTGATTGCGCACTCCCACGTACTGTCCAAACAGCGCCAGCACGATCACCACCAGGACAATCAGTACAATCCAGCCCTTGCTCATGTCACTCTCCTGAACCGCAATGTTTTTCCCCCAGCTAGTGACTCCTCTCCTTATTTGGTCGATAGGACAGAAGGACACTACCAGAACCGAACACCCTTGAATCAATAAGCTTCATCGGGAGCCTGTCCTCGACCCCCTGAAAGAAAGGATGGCCGCTGCCCAACACAATCGGATTCACCATCATCCGGTATTCGTCGATGAGGCAATTCTGTGTCAACGTGGCCGCGAGGTTGCCGCTGCCGAAAATGATCACGTCCTTACCCGGTTGCTGTTTCAGTTTCGCGACTTCTTCGGCGGCTTTCTCCTTGACCAACCTTAAGTTCGTCCATTCCGCCTTTTCGAGCGTCCGGGAGAACACGATCTTGGCCGTTTGGTTCATCTTGCCGGCGATCGCCGGGTCGCGCTTGATCGCAGCCTCGGTTGGCCAGTAACTTACCATCAGCTGGTAAGTTCTTCGCCCGAACAAGATGGTATCCACCGAATCCAGTTGCTGGATGGCAAATGCACGGAACTCTTCATCCACGATGTGCCAGTCGATTGCACCCTTGGCGTCAGCGAAGAAGCCGTCCAGCGTAGTCAGGTTAAACAGGATTACCTTCCTCATCTTCCGCTGCTCCATTTCGAAATCAACTGAGACCTGCCGGTGGAGCGCCGGGCGTCCCCGCCCGGCCGCCAAACTGCTGGACGGCCGAGGCGCACGTCCCTCCACCATTGACTCACCTACGCTACCGGCTCGGGCATCTTATCCACCGCCGCCGTCACCTCTTCCACCAACTTCAGATAGCGCGCAAACACTTCATCCACCTGCGCCGACTTCCGATCTTTTTTTCGCTCCACCTTTCGCTCTCTGACGTCCAGCAACTCGCTAAACACGCTGGTATCAATCCCCAGCTTCGCCGCCAACGCAGCCGCCGCTTCCCGCTTCGATCCCGTTCCCGCATCGCCCAGCGCAATCAGAGAATGACGGAACAACGTGCCAAACGCCGGCAGCGAGCGCAGCAACAGGTCCCACTTCGCCTCCGCGTTTCCTGACGCCATCAGCAATCTCTGCCGCAGCAGGATCATCTTCTCCCGCAGCTCATACTCCACCTGCGCCCGATGCCAGCGCATCGGAATCTCCAGCGTTTTCAGAATGTCTTCTCCCCACAGCAGCCGATGGTGCCGCCGCATGTCCAATAACTCAATGGAGAAAACGTCTGCTGACCGCCGCATCTCCTCCGCGCTCAGCAGCAGCGGCAGCCGATGCTTCTTCTTCCCCCACCATTCCATCGCCGGAGCCAGCGCCTCGATCCGAGCGAAAGAAGTCTCCCCGAGCACGCACAGCAGATTCACATCCGAGTAGTCGGGAATATGATCTCCCGCCGCCGCCGACCCATAAAGAATCGCCGCCACCAGATTCGTTCCCGCCGCCGCCCGCATCCGTTCGACAAACTCGTCAATCGCTTTTTCCGGAACCATTCCGCGCCTCTCACTCTCTAGTAGGTGGAGTGACGGGCGTCCCGCCCGTCCAGCCGGGCGGGGACGCCCGGCTCTCCTCTACCAACTCCCGCCCGCTCCGCCGCCGCCCGTACTCCCACCGCCAAACCCACCAAACCCGCCACCGCCTCCTCCGAATCCGCCTCCGCCAAACCCGCCCCCACCATATCCACCGCGACCGCCCCCCATGTTGCTAAACAGCATGGCCCACAGCAGCCCCGACAAGAATCCAGATCCGCCCCCGCCGCGACCCCCGCCGCCACGAAATATCGCTCGCAAAATGGGAATCACAATAAAGAGGAGAACGAGAATTAAAACTGGCACCGCTCCCAGCCAACTGCGCGGTTCCGGCCGCTGGCGAGGCGCGGCCAGCCGCGGCTGATTCTCCAGCGTCACGCCCGCATCCTCGGCAATTACCGAGGCCACGCGCGAAGTGATGAGCGTGACTGCTGCCGAATAATTCCCAGTGCGCAGGATGGGCACCATCTCCCGTCCAAACCCGCCCACCTTTCCGTCCGGAAGAATCGGCTCCAGCCCATATCCGACCGTAGTCCAATACTTGTGATCCGCGGTCGCCACCAGAATCAGCACCCCGCGATCTTTCCCTTTCGCCCCGATCCCCCACTTCTGATACAGCGCCACCGCATAACTCACCACGTCCTGCCCGTCCACCGACTTCACCGTGACCACGGCAATCTGCGCCTGCGCCTTCTGATCCACCTGCCGGCAAAGATCGTTCAGCCGCGCCTGCGTAGCCGCATCCAGCACGCCGGCAAAATCATTGACATAGTTGCTCGGGCGCAGAGAAGCAATGGGCTCGCCCGCAACCCACACCGCCGCTCCCAGCACGATCGAGAGAATCCAAACGCTCGCCGTAGCTTTGGCCACCTGCTTCATTCGGTGAAATTGTACAGGAGTGACGCCGATCAAACGGTTAACGCCATCCCTGGTCGCTAGAAGAGTGCCGGGCATGGCCGCCAGCGTTTCCCGCCTGCTACAATCGCGCCATGCGTGGACTTACACAGACCCGGCTCACACCAGCGTTGCCAGCAATCGTCGGCCTCACCCTACTCGGATTTATCCTCGGGCTCCCCGCGGCCAACGCACAGAAGGAATCTCCGCCCAGCGTCCCGCAAGCGATTCAAGCCCACCCCGGCGAACAGGTTGTCTTACTCGCCCATGCCTCCGGATCGCAGATCTACACCTGCAAGGCCGGAGCGGACGGCAAGTTCAGTTGGACCCTGAAAGCGCCTGACGCCGAACTGAAAGATCAAGACGGCAAGGTTATCGGAAGCCATTTCGCGGGCCCGGCATGGAAGCTGAAAGACGGCAGCGAAGTCACGGGCAAAGCCACGGCCCACGTTGATTCCGACGATCTCAACTCCATTCCATGGTTACTGGTCAACGCCGTGGGTCATTCCGGAAGAGGCAAGCTCGCGAACGTGACCACCATTCAGCGCGTCCACACCCACGGCGGCAAACCACCCGCCGAGGGATGCGACCAGTCCCACCGTGACGCCGAAACGAAAAGCAGTTACACCGCCGACTATTATTTCTACGCGCCGGCCAAATGAAGCGCGTCCCCCGGATTCGGACATCGCCCGATCATTGGCTAATCATCCCTAATCACCATTTGTCGCCAGGGCAACGCGAAATCGTGTAAGATGCTCCGGTTTCCTTCCCATCTACACTCCGGCCCCGAATTGAAACTAGAGCTTGATGTCACGAGCAAGCGATTTTGAGTGTTGCTGGCGTGCTTTGAAGTGTGGGGAACCAAACAATCTACCAACGAAAAGAGGACACTATGAAACGCAACCAGTTGTTATCGGCTGTTGGGATCATGCTCTTCGTCGCATGTTCACTGGCCGCCCAAGAGAAGCCCGGAACGCTGGCCGCTTTGGAGTTCCAGAAACCGAAGAACGGAATGGTGCCGCAGTACGAAGCTGGACGCAAGCAGAAGGCGGCATGGCATAAGCAACAGAACGACCCTCAGCCATTGCTGGTGTGGGAAACACTCAGCGGCGACAGTACGGGAACCTACCTGGTCGGCCGCTTCGGCCAACACTGGGCGGATTTCGACAAGCCGGCCATTCCAGACGAAGCCGACCTGGCGCAGTTCCAGAAGGTTGTGGGAGCCTACGTGGACTCCGTCGTCGCTCGCTACTATGATTTCTTGCCCAAGGTTAGCAATCCACTCAGCGGCGCCACCGGGCCTTCGAAGTTCTCGGAAGTCGTCATCTTCCAGGTGCGCTACGGGAAGGGCTCGGATTTCCGCTCCGCGATCGACCGTATCTACGAGGCCTCGCAGAAGACGAAGTGGCCCCTCAATTTCTATTGGTACCATCTGGCGAACGGCGGACAGACAGGAGAGTTTGTGCTATCCCTGCCACGCAACAGTTGGGCCGACTTCGAAGACAAACCTGACGTGAAGCCCTTCCGCGACATGCTCAAAGAAGCCTTTGGACAGGCCGAGGCAGATTCCATTGTCGATCGAATTGACCATTCCGTGGAGAAAGAGACGAGCGAGATCATCCAGTTCCGTCCCGATCTGAGTTACCTGCCCGGCAAATAGCGGTTCGGGATCAACCCGAGTGATCAGAGCGCGTTTCATAAATTGGTTTCGGGTAGGGCACGGCTTCACAGGAAAAACTCTGAGTTCGATTTTGTTTTGAAGGGGCACGGCTTCACAGGCTGCGGAGAAAGTCCGGTTTCGTATCGGGGTATCGCTTTAGCGATACCGTAAGTCCTTCAAAATCAGATGCCCCTTTAAGGGCCACGCTGCGGAACTTTACTTTTTCCGCAGCCTGCTCAGCCGTGCCGCCTGTGGCCAGTACGAGATTCCAGTCAAATTTTTATTTTCAAAACTGAGCAATCTTGAACAGACAGCAAGCGGGTGATGATTATAACTTCTCCCGAACAGAGGAGACGTAAAAGGAACTGATGCGGCCCCTCCCCCATTAGTCCGCCAGTTCCCATGGTGGCGCAGTCAAGCGAACGCTGCGCCACCCCTTTTTCGGGGAAGTATCGCTCATGAAGTATCGCTCATGATGAACCGACCGCCATTCCTTGATCCCTTGCCTGATCCGGACCCGCGCCCTGACGAACCCAGGCCGCCCGAATCCCTGACCACCAGACCGAAAGCTACGTTCCAGTGGCCGCCAGATTGTCTGCGGCCGTTCATGGATCACCGGTGGGACAACGAGACCTGAACCTGGCTGGGAATTTCCACTCCAGATGGCAGCGACGGCTACGCTGCCGCTGCCTTCCGCATGGCTTTCATGTAGCTCTCCATCGACTGCGTCAACTGCGCATCCACCTCGTCTGCAATCGTCATGACGTCGGGTAACAGCGAGCTGAAATCCAGAGAGCTCAGGTTGTTCTGCAACGTCCCAAACAGCGTCACTTGGAGGATTCGCGATTCGTGCACCAGCATCGCCGGCGTGTAGCCTTGCAGATAGCGCAGCTTGCCATGGGCTACGGCGGCGTCGGAAAAAACCGCATCGCTGTCCTTCGTCGTGGCGCTGGGCTTGCTCAGCCGGACAGCCAGGTCTTCCACCAGTTTGGGAAGATGTCCAGTGCGCTCGTCGTCGTTAAGCGGTATGCGGTTGAGTTCTCTGCTCTGTTTTACCCGCGCCAACCACTCTTCGACGACCCCTGCAACCGAGCGCTGCAGGATCGCGCCCGCCCTTTCCTTTTCCATCCGGGCCTTTTCCAGCCGGGAAGCAGGTCCGCGAGCCAGCATCTTTTCGCGGACCAGTTCGGCCAGTCTCCCGACGTCGAATGGTTTCACAATGATTTGGTCCGCTTCCAGCAGGATGGCGGACATCGCGCTCTGCACGTCCGGGTAGCCGCTGACCAGGAGCGTCAGTGCATTCGGTTGGGAGTGGCGCATCGCCGTCACCACCGTAAGACCATCCCCGGGGTTCGGCATATGCAGGTCCGTGATGAGCACGTCGAAGCTCTCGCTACTGATGCGTCTGAGAGCGTCGGTCACGCTGGAGACAGCGACCACGTCAAATCCCTTGCGTTCCAGGGTCGCACTCATCATGGCCCGAACCGCATGATCGTCATCCACCAGCAAAACTCTATGCGCAACGGGTACTTCGGTCGGAGTCATACACCACCGCCTGTCGGAAAGGTTCATCACAGTGTGACTTAAGGTTATTTTTGAAAATGTATAAAATTGCACAGGTTCCAAAACCGTTAACAGTTATTGTGGTTCGGTCTGGAAGCTTTTCCTTGGAATGCGGTCCTCGGTTCGTGTTGGAAACCCCAACGTTAGGGCCCTTGCGACCGCATTAGAAGACTGAGCCCAGAGACGAACGTTTCATGCCGGACTCGCCCGAGTCCGGCCTTTTTTTGTACCGGCCACCCGCGGAAACGCGCCTTGCCTGTTTTCCGCACCCGCTCTAGTCGTGGAGAACAACGCTCAGAAGTGAGTTGCGGACTTGCAGTCCGCCGTTGTAGTGAATGAATCCCAATTTCCTGAACCGGTTCATGAAAAAACTGACCCGCGACCTGGTTGTGCCTACCATCTCTGCCAGGGTTTCCTGGCTGATCTCGGGAATTACCGTCTCGGGCTCGCCCTCCTTGCCAAACCGGGCGAGCAGCAGCAGTATCCGGGCCAGCCTCTTTTCACTCGAATTGAAGAGCTGGTCCACCAGATCCTCCTGGTAGCGAATGTTCCGCGCCAACAGATGCCCCACGAACAGGTCGGACAATCCGCGTTCCCGATGCAGTGCTTCCACCATCGCTTTCTTGTCGATTCGCAGAACTGTGCAATTCGTCAGGGCGGTCGCCGAACCCATGCGCAGAGCCTGGCCCGCCAGCGCACCTTCGCCAAAAAAATCTCCCTCGCCCGCTATGCCGATCGTTGCTTCCTTCCCCATCTTCGAGACCACGGTGAGTCGCACTTTGCCCATCTGCACATAAAACACCGCATCCGCAGCCTCCCCTTGCGCAAAGATTTTTTCTTTCCTGGGAAGGGCCAAAACTCTTCTGCCCTCGCCGATCATGGCGAGAAACGGCTTAGGATCAAAGCCGCGGCTTTTCCTGGCCGATTTAGTTGGCCGTGCCATGTAGACCTGCACTCCCAGACATCTACTCTGACTCGCGATCCCCAAAGTTGATCTGTGTCGCACATTATACTGTACGCTGCCGCACCATAGGCAACCCAAACGAACCATCCCGGAGGGCTGCGTATGAGAACGCCCCCACCGGCGTCGAAAAGCCCAAGTTTCGTATGAGGGCATCGCGTTAGCTTAGTATCAGGGCATCGCTTTAGTTTCGTATCAGGGCATCGCTTTAGCGATGCCGCAAGTTCTCCGAAATCAAACGCCCCTTTAGGGGCTGGCATCAGAGGCTGGAGCTTCACCACCCGCAAACGCAGTCATGTTATCTTGACTTCGCCCGGCAAGCCGCCCCCAAGCCCATGTTTCCGAAACCGTGGGTCCAACATAGCGCTGCCGGCATCTGATAAATCCATGATCCGCTCCTACAAAGGCGTCACTCCCCAATTCCCCGACACGACCTACATCGACGACTCCGCTCAACTCATCGGCGACGTCATTCTCGGCGAACACGCCAGCGTGTGGATGAACGCCGTCCTCCGCGGCGACGTCCACCAGATCCGTGTCGGTCATTATTCCAACATTCAAGACAACTCCATCCTCCACGGCATGAAAGAACAATACGGCGTCTACGTTGGCGACTACGTCACCGTGGGCCACAACGTCATCCTCCACGGCTGCACCGTCGAAGCCCGCTGCCTCATCGGCATGGGCTCCATCATTCTCAACGGCGCCGTCATCGGATCCGGCTCCATCATCGCCGCCGGCACCCTGCTCCCAGAGAAAACAATCGTAGAGCCGAATTCTCTCTGGATGGGCTCCCCAGGAAAATTCCGCCGCAGCCTCGATGAAAAAGACCAGGAGATGATCCTCCGCTACGTAGAGAATTACGTGGGCTATAAGAAGTCGTACTTGATGGAGAGGAAATCATTGAAATGATTCAATGTCTCAATGATTCAATGTCTCAATGATTCAATGTCTCAATGATTCAATGTCTCAATGATTTCAATGTCTCAATGATTCAATGTCTCAATGATTCAATGTCTCAATGATTCAATGTCTCAATGATTCAATGTCTCAATGATTCAATGTCTCAATGATTCAATGTCTCAATGATTCAATATCTAAATGGGTTTGAGATTGCCCGGCCCGCCGCTTGGGTGGCGGCTGTGTGGGGTCGTGGGGTGAGGCCGGGCAATTCTTTGCTTCTACTCAGGATTGCAGTTGCTAACTTTATACCGCATCAGCCCCTTTCCCGCGTGTGATGACCGTCACCATTCTGTGTGATCGAGTTTGCTTCGGGCTGTGATGAAGATCACCGCCAACCCGCGCTTCCCTAGCTAAGGTGAGAGTGGAGCTACTTCATAAAACATCTCAGGAGAAGCAAATCATGGCGTATGTAATCACTGACACCTGCATCAAAGATGAGCTTTGCGTGGACGTCTGCCCGACCGACTGCATCCATCCCAAGAAAGACGAGCCCCAGTTTGAGGCGGCGACACAGGTTTATGTCGACCCCGAGGGTTGCATCGATTGCGGCGCCTGCGTTCCGGTGTGCACCTCGGATTCAATCTTCGTGGCAGACGAACTGCCCGAAGAGAAAAAAGAGTTTCTGGAAAAGAACGCTGCCTATTACGCAAGCAAGTAGCGTTCCGGTTGCGACTATCTGGCGACAGCCCCGTCCAAGCTCCCCCTTGGCGGGGCTATTCGTCCGCCACCGACTCCACTGCAGCCTGCATAGCAACTCCCCATTCCTCCAGCAGGCTGCGTAAGAACTCGCGTTTCGTATCAGGGTATGCCTTCAGGCATACCGTAAGTCCGCAAAATGAATTCGGATTTGGCCGCTGCGGAAAAAGTCCGGCTTCGTATCAGGGTATCGCTTTAGCGATACCGTAAGTCCTTCAAAGTCAGACGCCCCTTTAGGGGCCGGGCAGCGGAAACTTACTTTTTCCGCACTCTCTTTAGCCGCTGAGGCTCGATCTTTCTCCTCCAAACAGCAATTCGATGGATTCTCGGGACGAAGCCGACGGACAACCAATCAAGTAAGTAATCGGCGCCCGCCCAGTCGATAGCTCTCCCATCTCCCACCGATACCCGCCAGCCGTCAGTTTTTCGACCATCTCCCGCATTTCTTCTGGCCGATAGGTCCGCAGGCAAGACACCACTCCATCGAACAGCATGGCCAGGGGAATGATCGGAACCAGATACGTCCACAGCAGCCGTGACCAGCGGAACGGCCTGATCCACGGCGTGCAGACAACCAGCATAAGAACCCAGGCGAATATGAGCCCGATCGTCGACCAGGCGCGCCGCGTTGATTCAAATACGCCAATACCTTCGCCGGCATCGACAGCATTTTGCAGTATGGCGCAAGCCTGTTCTGGCGAAAAATGATGAAACGAAGTGAACATCGTTCGCAGCCCCTTCAATTCGCCAGGAACTTTAGTCGCGTCCACCGAGCCCGCACAGTAATTAATACGATTCTCCGAAGCCGATCTCACCTTTTGGAATGCCCCCAAATTCGGGTATTTATCGGTGAGCCAAATCTGAAGCGCCGGAACTTCTCCATTAAGCTGCCGAGGTTTGAGCTTTAGAGAAAGATCCAACCACGGTCCGCCGCCGCCCGAACACATATCAACAATCGCCCCGCTCCCCGTAGAGTCCAGCGCCCGTTGCAGCAGCGGAGCAATGGGAGCGTAAGCCTTCAACAGATTGAACCCGAACTGAAGCGCATCCGTAATTTCATCGCGAACCGATGCCGGAAACCACGCTTGTTCATGGAGTTCGATAAACTGTACGCGACGCATGGCAACTCGGCTCCCGCAGGCTGCTGACAAACTCCAGCTTCGTATCACGTATCTCCAGCTTCCTATCAGATTTCTCCAGCTTCGTATCAGGGCATCGCTTTAGCGATGCCGAAAACTGCTCGTTAATCAACGCCCCTTTAGGGGCCGAGGGGCCACGATACACCCTTCCAGCAATCTCTTCAGGAATGCACCCTCTAACACATTGCCGTCATATTCGCAAAATGCCAATTCGACGTTAAACTAATGAAGCACCGCATTGACAAACAATCCGTAGAGACGGGGCTCGCCCCGTCTCACTCTCTAAAACGAATAGCGAACAGCGAACGACCAACGACGATCGACCAACGACCAATGATCAAATCTCCCCGAGGAACCCGCGACCTTCTCCCACCCGACACCGCGCTCTGGAACTTCGTCGAAGCCACCGTCCGCGACGTCTTCCGCGCCTACAACTTCCACGAAATTCGCACGCCCATCTTCGAATCCACCGAACTCTTCGCCCGAGGCGTAGGCGAGGACACCGACATTGTCAGCAAGGAGATGTTCACCTGGGAAGATCCGCCAAGACTATTCGAACAATATAAGAAGTTTTATCAGGACGTCACAGCGGCCATCATTGAGGGCAGACTGCCTGCGGGTGGATATCGTCCACTATCGGATCTAGCGGGATCTCAATCGCTGACCCTCCGCCCCGAAAACACCGCCGGCATCGTCCGCGCCTACATCGAGCACAAACTCTGGGAGCGTGGCCTGAACAAATTTTTCTCCATCGGCCCAATGTTCCGCCGCGAGCGCCCGCAAAAAGGACGCTACCGCCAGTTCTACCAGATTGACGCCGAAGTCATCGGCCCCGCCGCCGCCGGCAGCCAGTCTCCCGCCAGAGACGCGGAAATCCTCGAACTCGTGGCCACGCTGCTCGATCGCGTAGGCATCACCCACTGGACGCTCGAACTCAACTCCGTAGGCTGCCCCGCCGACCGCGTAAAATTCAACGAAGCCCTCCAACAGGCGCTCGCACCCGTAGTCGCAACCATGTGCGCCGACTGTCAGCGCCGCGCCGTGACCAATCCGCTGCGCGTCTTCGACTGCAAAGTTCCCCAAGACCAGCCCATCATCGCGACTCTCCCCACCATCAGCCAGTTTCTAGACGAAGCCTGCCGCACCCACTACGAAGAAGTAAAACAAATCCTGAACTCCGTCGAAATCCCCTACGTCGAAAACCCGCGCCTGGTGCGGGGTCTCGATTACTACACCCGCACCGCGTTTGAATTCACCCATGGCGCGCTGGGAGCCCAGAATGCGATCCTCGGCGGCGGACGATACGACGGTTTGTCCGAAGCGCTAGGTGGGCCGCCGGCTCCGGGGATTGGCTTTGCCATTGGAGAAGACCGGCTGGTGCTTACACTATCGGCAACCGCGTCGGCGGAGTCAGTTGTGCGCCAGCCCGATGTTTACATTGCTCCGCTCGGAGCCGGGATGAATCGCGAAGCCGCCCGCGTGGCTCGTGAATTGCGCCGCCACGATCTGGTAGTCGATCTCGGCGACGAGTCGTTTCGCCTGAAAAAGTCGTTCGAAGCCGCCGACAAAATGGGAGCGCGATACATCCTGATCGTCGGCGAAAACGAAGTAGCCGCCGATGCCTTCGCGCTCAAGCATCTAGCCTCCGGCGAACAGCTCACAATTCCGCGCACCGAGTTGGCGCAGCGCATTTTGCGGAAGTAGCTATCAGCTCTTAGCTTTTGACTTTGACAGCGTAAAATTGTTTTTCCTGGGAGGCGATCATGCGTGGCATTCTTCTAGCGTTGGCGGCAGTTCTGGTGAGCGTGACCCTGGCTCTTTCTCAAGTTCCCTCTTCCAAGCCGGTCTCCGCTTTCGACCAGCAACTCATCGGTCAGCAGAAGCACTTCCTCGAGGCCGCTCTCGCCAAAAACCTGGCCGCCGTCGACCGCTCCATCGCCGACGATTTCCAGGGCATCGAAACCAACGGCGACCTCTACGAAAAAGCTGACCTCGTCGATTCCCTGCAGGCGGGAATGCCCCCGGACACGCGCGCCTACGATTTCCACGTCGTCAAACTCACCGATGCCTCCGCCGTCGTTGCCTACAACCAGATCGTCCCCGGAGCAAATCCACGCTATCGCCACATGGCCGACACCTGGGCCAAAGTCGGCGGCCATTGGCAACTCAAATTCCGCCAGATCACCCCCAACCTCTGGAGCGCAAACGATCTCGATTAGCCGCCCCTCTGTCCTGCCTCGAAACCAATGCCCGTCAACTCGCAACCCCCGCTCCATTTATAATCTTCAGTTCAGCTCACCACCGCAATTTCAGCAAGACGAATTTCAGCACCACAAGGCGAAAACGTGCTCGATTTTTTAGGCGACCTCAAGCGAACTCATATGTGCGGAGCTCTTCGGCTCTCCGATGCGGGCAAAAAAGTTGTGCTCATGGGATGGGTCAACCGCCGCCGCGATCTCGGCCAGATCATCTTCGTCGATCTGCGCGACCGCACCGGCGTGACTCAAGTCGTGTTCAACCACGAACTGAACGCCGCCGTACACCAGAAAGCGGAAGCCCTGCGCAACGAGTTCGTGATCGCCGCCATCGGCACGGTCAAGCGCCGCGACTCCGATACCATCAATCCCAATATCCCATCCGGCGAAGTCGAGCTGGTCGTAGAAGAACTGCGCATTCTGAACGTGTCGAAACCGCTGCCCTTTCTGCCTTCGGACACAGTGCTGGCGAACGAAGAAATGCGCTTGAAATATCGCTACATCGACCTGCGCCGCGACGCCATGCAGTTCAACATCGAGTTGCGCCACAAAGTCGCGCTCGCCATCCGCGACAACCTCGCCTCCCAGGGCTTCTTCGAAATCGAAACCCCGTTCATGACCCGCTCCACGCCCGAAGGCGCGCGCGATTATCTCGTCCCCAGCCGCGTGCAGCCCGGCTCCTTCTACGCCCTGCCGCAATCGCCGCAACTCTTCAAGCAGATATTAATGATCTCGGGCTTCGACAAATATTTCCAGATCGTGCGCTGCTTCCGCGACGAAGATCTGCGCGCCGACCGCCAGCCCGAATTCACCCAGATCGATCTGGAAATGAGCTACCCGCAGCCAGAGCGGGTGTGGGAGGTGGTCGAAAGCTTCCTGACCGCAGCCTTCAAAGCCGCCGGCCACGAGATCAAAACGCCGTTCCCGCGCATGGACTTCGACGATGCCATCCGCCAATACGGCATCGACAAGCCCGACCTGCGCCTGCCTGCCTTCACCGACGTGGCCGATTGTTTTACGCCGGATGAGCTTCAATCGTTAGCCATAAATAAAGATCTGCCCGTGATTGCCATCCGCACGCCGCGGGTTGGCGAGTTGTCGAGAAAAGAGCGCGACGACATCAAGCCCCTCTTCGTAGCGAAGGGTGGAGCACGCGTCTTCGAAGACTTCAAACGCATCGAAAACAAGTTCGCCGAAGCCGGAGCAAAAGTACGCAAGAAGGCCGCAGCCGCGCCCGACGATCTGCTCGTACTGGTAGTAGGCTCGGCGCAGTCCGGAGCATCCGCAGAAGCGCATCCCGCCAGCAAGCGCAAAGTCACCCCTGCGGAAATGGCGATCTATGCCTCGGCCGGACTGCTGCGCGTGGCCCTGGCGCAGAAATATTCCGACCGTCACCAGCTTTTCCAGAAAGGCGACTATCGCTTTCTGTGGGTAACGAACTTCCCCATGTTCGAGTGGGATGAAGGCGAGAGGCGTTGGAACGCCGCGCATCATCCTTTCACCTCGCCCCACGATGAAGACATGGACAAACTGGAAACCGATCCCGCCATGGTGCGAGCGCTAGCCTACGACGTGGTGCTGAATGGCACGGAGTTAGGCTCGGGTTCGATCCGTATTCACCGCCAGGATGTGCAGAGCAGAATCTTCCACGCCCTAGGCATGACGGAAGAAGAAGCGCGCGCCCGTTTCGGCTTCTTTCTAGAAGCCCTGGAATACGGCACACCCCCCCACGGAGGCATAGCGCTAGGCCTCGATCGCATAGTGATGATCCTAGCCGGAGCCGATAGCCTGCGAGAAGTAATCCCCTTCCCCAAAACCGCCGCCGCAAAAGATCTAATGATGGAAGCCCCCACCCCAGTGCCAGAAGGCCAGCTACGCGATTTGGGGATTGCGGTGGTGGTAAAGAAGTAAAGTGTGTTTCCTAAATCGGTTTTGGGTAGGGCACGACTGCAAGAGCCTGCCCTGAGCGAAGCCGAAGGGTGCCGATCAGATCTACGTTTCTTGTCATCCTGAGCGTAGCAGAGACTTCACGAAGTGAAGTCTCTGCGGAGTCGAAGGATCCCTGCACCCTTTCCCTCAGCAAGCACGCGTCAGGAAATTCTCCCCTGCAGCGGGGCTTCGTGGAAGGTGCGGCACCAGGCGGGTGGCCCAGCCTATCGCGATCATCGGAATTTTCGAGGGTGCCCCGTCCAACCTCCGCTTGGGCGGGGTTTTCGTCGCCGGCTACTCCACTCATTACCCCTAAGGGCGACTTATATTTCTGCCCGTCCCATTTCGGGAAAATCTTGTCAAGAGGGTAAAACTCACAGAATCCTTCTAACTCGATGATAGTGTTCCAAATATAAACTCCTGAAATTTGTCCACCCACCCCCCTTCAATTTGGTATTCTGAATATAGGGTGAAATAAAAGGCGTGGCCTACGGGCTGTGTGCGCCATGGAAGCCGCCCCAATCCCGTTTTGGGACAGTCTTTGACAACCAAAAGCAGCAAAATCACCGCTAAGTCATTTGTTCTCAAAGACTTTATCCGTAAGCCATTTAGAATCAAAGACCGAGGCAGAAATTTCCTCCTAACTCCTTGATTTCAATAGGCAGGGGGGAGGGGGGGTACCGGTACTAACTGGTTACGGGGGGCTGGCCCATCCTCTCATTCCGCTCAACTCTCGCTCTTCACTCCACCGCCGCCAGCACATAATCTGTCAGAATTTTATCTGTCTGCTCGTGCATTCCGTGCGTGTTGTAATTCGTGCTGGTGATCACAATGGTCATATCGAGCGCGGGAATCGCGACCACCTTATTGCCCCCGTTGCCCGACATATAGAACGCCGGATAACTCCTCTCTCCCGACTTAAATGTCTTGAGCCACCAGAGATAGCCATATTCGGTCCACTCGTCGGGCCGCGCATGTGGACGCGTCGAGTTATGCACCCACGCTTCACTCACGATGCGCTTCCCCCGCCATTCGCCGCCGTTGAGATAAAGTTGCGCGATCTTCAGCAGGTCGCGGCTGGTCAGCCGCAATCCGCCGCCCGTCTGCGGAACATTCATCGGAGAATAAACCCACTCCACATTCGTGATGCCGAGCGGCTGAAACAACTTCTCGCGCGCATAGCGATCGGCGCGCACGCCGGTTGTTTTCTCGATCACTTCGCTAAGCGTGAAGACTCCTCCCGTGCAATAACTGAAGTAGCGTCCGTACGGAGGCGCTTCCACCTGCTCGCCCACGCGCATGCGCCCGCGAATCGGCAAGTCCAGAATGAACTGCGCCCAATCCTCGACCAGATACATGCGCTCCTCATTGCCGCGCGAAGCATCATTCCAGTCGTCGCACTCCAGCGGAGAACTCATGGTCAGAAAATCCTCCACCGTGATCGCCGTCTTCCGCGGATCGGGATTCTGCATCCTCCGAGCGCGCTCCGGCAGCAGCGCCAGAACCTTGGCATCAACTCCACTGAGCTTGTGCTCGTCGATCGCAATCCCGATCAGTACGTCGGTGATGCTCTTGGTCGCCGAGCGGGTATCGCGCAGCGTTGCAGCATCGCCGTCAAAGTAGCCTTCATAAGCCAGCTTGCCGTGCCGCGCAATCAACACGCTCCCAATCTTCTTGAATTCGCCGGAACGAATAGCGGCATCAAGCGAGCGCAGCCGGACGTCCGAAAGCCCGCTCTCGGCGGCGGAAGCCGAGGGCCACGCGCTCGTCATGTTTTGAGATGCTGTTTGAGATGCTGCTTGAGAAGTTGCCTGAGACGATGATTGGGATTGTGAGTTTGCGGCAATCGTCGAGAACAAGAACACAGCGATCCAAACCGTCCCGCGGACAAGGGTCATGCGAAATCCTCACGGATTCGACGCGGAACGCGCCGCAAGGTAAGCAGGAATGGATCGGGCTGACCCTCGGAGGAAGCGCTAGCGCCGCGCCGCCAATCGCTGCTCCACCAACTCCTCGATGCGACTGAGCACTTCGTCCTCGCTGATATTCGTCGAATCGAGCACCACCGCATCCTCGGCAGCTACCAGCGGAGAAGCCGCGCGCGTCCGGTCCCGCCGGTCGCGCTCGCGGAGCTCAGCCGCCATCGCCTGCGCCGGCGCGCCTTTCACTTTCTGCTGGTCCAGTCGCCGCTGCTCCCGAATCACGGGATCGGCGTCGAGAAAGATCTTTAGATCGGCGTCGGGAAAGACTTTTGTCCCAATGTCGCGACCCTCCATCACCACGCCGCCTCCGATGCCCATCTCGCGCTGCCGCGCCACCATCCACTCACGCACCTTGGGATGCACCGAAACGCGCGACGCCCCCTCCGATACATCGCGCTCGCGGATGCGCGCGGAAACGTCTCTTCCGTTGAGTAGAACGCGGTTGCCGCCGATGGCGGGCTCGAGCGTAATGCGCGAATCCTGCGCCATCTTCAGCAGCGCGTCCTCGTCGTCGAATGACGCGTCCCACTCGATGGCCCGGAGCGCCAGCGCGCGGTACATCGCTCCGCTCTCCAGGTTCACGTAGCCGAGTTTGCGCGCCAAGCGGAAAGCAACGGTGCTCTTGCCGGCTCCTGCCGGCCCGTCAATGGCGATGATGAGTTTGCGTTGGGAAGGATCGGTCATTTGTGCGAACTGTGTGCCAAGTCGGTGCGAACTGAGCATTGTACACGGGGTTTCAGCTCACGCGCTCCGGGCGCGGCTTGGGAACGTACGCTTGTTTCGGCGGAGTCACCTGCAGCAGCGACTTGCTCCCGATGTGCACAAAGCTCAATTCGCGCGCCGAAAGCAAGGCATGGATTGCTTCCTTCACTCGCGTCCGCGGAACAAAGTTTGCCAGGAAGTTCTCGACCTCGCCCTCATCCACCGCTATAACGCAGTCCAGATATTTCGAGACCAGCGCCGAGAGTGCTTCGGGCACCGAAATTCCCACGCCCTCGCGCACTACATCCGGAGCCCAGCGCGACAATTCGTCCCACACCGAGCCTTCCTCCACCGTGTAATCCACGCGCGTGATGCGCAGCTTGGCCCACAGTTCGCTCAGCCCGCGATCAAGCCCCGCGTTCGAAACCGACCCGCCCAGCATCTCGCCCAGTTTCGTTTTCGAAATCGGTCCGCGCCGCCGGATGATTTCGAAAGCGTCACAGGCCAGCGGCGAATAAGGAGACCGCGGTCCCGTGGCCGGCGGCAGCTTCGGGTTGCGCTCGCCCACCAGCGAATAAAAGTAAGGAAACACCGACGCCGCCAGCAGGAACGCATTGTTCTCGTCAATCAGCGGAGCCTCGTAGGCTGCCTGGTCGCGCAGCGCGCGCACCATCAGTTCGGTCGCTTCTTTCGCCCGCGGATCGTTATAAGCGTGCTGGCGCGTGGGCAGCTTGTCATCCGCCCCCACCCACGCCCCCATGAAAGTCGGCACCAGAATCGCAGGCCGCATCGGATACATCAGACAAAATCCCACCGACTCAAGGAAGGCGCGCGCCTCATCCAGAGTGCGCACGGGCTGGCCGTCGAGGCGCCACTTTTGCATGCGAGCCTGCAGAAGCTCCGGGTCGGTCATATCTTGATTAGACCACAACGATTGAACCACAACTGCCTTCGGTCAAAGGAAACCTGGCCCGCCGCGCTCGGCACTATTCCCTTGACCCGAGAATAAGAGCTTGTCACCATAGATCATCCACTCCACCATTGCCATATAGTGAACTAGAGGACTTCGATGAAATTTGGCGTCATTATTTTCCCCGGATCGAACTGCGATCACGATGCTTTCTGGACCATCCAGCAGGTTGCCCAGCAGACCGTAACTTTTCTCTGGCACGACTCCCACGACCTCCAGAACTGCGACGCTATCATCGTCCCCGGGGGCTTCGCATACGGCGACTATCTGCGCACCGGCGCCATCGCCAAGTTCTCGCCGGTGATGGAGTCCGTCCGCAAGTTCGCCGCCGGGGGCGGTCTGGTCCTCGGCATCTGCAACGGCTTCCAGATTTTATGTGAGTCGGGGTTGCTGCCCGGAGCGCTGATGCGCAACATCGGCTTGAAATATGTCTGCAAGCCGGTGCAGGTGAGAGTCGAAAACAACCAGACGCCGTTTACGAATGCCTGCCGCAAAGGCGAAGTGCTAACCATCCCCATCGGCCACATGGAAGGCAATTATTTTTGCGATGAGGCTACGCTCGCCGAACTGAAGCGCGACAACCGCATCGTCTTCCGCTACGTCAACGCGCAAGGTGAAATCACGCCGGAAGCGAATCCCAACGGATCGCTCGAAAATATCGCCGGCATCTGCAGCCCGGGAGGCAACGTGCTCGGCATGATGCCCCATCCCGAGCGCGCCTCTGAACCCGAACTCGGCGGCACCGATGGATGCAAGATTTTCGAGTCGCTGGTGGGAGCAATGCAGTTGAAGTAAAAGAAGGTTTCAAGGTTTCAAAGCTTCAATGTTTCACTCACAGCGGGCAAATCCTATAGGTTGAGGCTGGAAGCTCTACTTGCCCGCCATCAGCGCGTCCGCTTCCCTCTGCGCCTCGTTCAGGTTCGGCGAAATCAGTCCAGCCCGTTGTCGCGCGGCCTCTGCCTCCGTTGAATGGCCAGCCTGTTCGAGCGCGTGGGCAAGCAAAAGATACCCAATATCGGTCGGTTCTACTGCCATGGCATTCGAAAATTGTGCGATGGCCTCGGCAAGATCGCCCTCATGCAGCGCGACCAGTCCCAGCCCGACCATGGCAATCGAATGCCGGGGCGAAAGCTGCAACGCCCGTTCGTAGCACTGTTTCGCGTCGGCATAATCTCCCACTTGCCGGTAGGCGGAGCCGAGATTGCTGTAAGCGGCAGTGCGCAGATCCGGATCCGTGGCGTGCAGCGCCACAATCTTGTAACGCTCGATCGCGGCCGGCACGTTGCCGTGTCGGTGTTCGTAGGTGCCGAGACTGAGAGTCGCTATCGGATCATCGGGCTGGATCGCGAGCGCGGCGCGCACATGCTCGGCAGCTTCCTCAACCTGCCCCTGCTGCTCAAGGAATGTAGCCAGGTTGGTGTGAGCAACAAAGTTGTCCTCGGTGACCTCAAGAGCGCGCCGCCACATCGTGGGAGTGTCGCGCCAGAAGCCGATCTGGCGATGCGTTACCAGGCCCAGCGCGATCATAACGACCGTCGCAGCCACGGCCAGCCATGCCGTGGGAATTTTTCGACGCTCCGCCCAGTCCGCCACCGTCCACACCGCCATCACGAACAGCCCGATGAACGGGATGTAAGCATAGCGGTCGGCCAGAGCTTGTCCGCCCACCTGCACCAGCCCGATCATGGGGAACATCGATCCGAGAAACCAAAGCCATCCCACAATCAGGTAGGGACGCTGACGCCATTGCCAGACTACAATCGCCGTCACAAAAAGCAGAACCACCACCGCTGCCTCAACTTGCCAAGCCGGAAACAACTTCGTCGGATGCGGATAAAGCACCGCCAGTTTCGACGGCCAAACGGCTATGCGCAGGTAGCGCACATAAGAAGTCAGCGCAGTTTCGACCCGGTTGAGCAGGCTGTAGCCGGAGGCTGCGCGCAAAGCATGACCCGCGCGCTGCGCCATCATCGTCACCACGGCGCTGGCTGCCGACAGAAGAAACAGCGGCAACTTTTCCAGTACAAGGACGAAGAACGTAAACCGCGGCACTGCAGGACGCTCCGGCGCCACGCCAGATGCCGGCTCTGTGGTCATGCGGCGAAGCGGCCAGTAGTCCAGCAGCAAAAGAAGAAAAGGGAACGTGATGACCTGCGGCTTACTCATCAGCGCCAGCAGAAACAGCAGAAACACCAACCCGTAGCGGCGAAGTTTTGGCTGACGCGCGTACCATCCGTAGGCCAGCAGCGCCAGCAGGAAGAAAAGCATACTGAGCACATTCTTTCGTTCTGCCGCCCAGGCAACCGATTCGACATTGACGGGATGGATTCCAAACAGTGCAGCCACCACCAGGCTGCGCCATGTGCACCCGGTTGCACTCTGCAGCAACCAGAACAGAATCGCGACATTCAGCGCGTGCAACCATGCGCTGACCAGATGATGTCCCGCGGCATCCAGGCCGAACCATTCACAATCCAGCGCATGTGAAAGCCAGGTCAGCGGATGCCAGTTCGCCTGGTCGAACGTGGTGAACGACCATTTCACCGTGTCCCACTTCAGTCCGGCCCTGACATGAGCATTGTTGATGATGTAAGTATCGTCATCGAAATTCACGAACCTGTTGTGAGCGACCGGAGCATACAGCGCCAGCGTGACGGCCATCAACAGCAGACCGAGCACGAAAGCGCGTTTGGCGGGAGAGCTAAACAGCTCCGATGACATGCTTGGAAAAGCAGGTTTCAAAGTTTCAAAGTTTCAAGGTTTCAAGGTTGGCCCTAGTACGCCCAGCGCAGCAGCGTCGCTCCGGACGTAAACCCGGCGCCGACGGCTGCCAGCAATACCAGGTCTCCCTTCTTCAATTTGCCTTCTTCGAGCGCCGTCTGTATGGCAAGGGGAATCGTACCCGCCGTGGTGTTGCCGTAGCGGTCAATGTTGACGATAACTTTCTCCATCGGCATCCCCAACCGTTCGGCGGTAGCCGTAATGATCCGCAGGTTCGCCTGGTGCGCAATGAAGCAATCCACATCCTTGCCGGTCAGATTGTTCCTGGCAAGGATGCGTTCGGTCATCTCCGCCATTTTCTTCACCGCATACTTGAAGACGTTCTTGCCGTCCTGATGGATGTAGTGCATTTTCTGATCGACCGTCTCGTGCGTGGCCGGGTTCAGACTTCCGCCTCCCGGCATGTAGAGAAACTGCCCTCCCGCGCCTTCGATCTGGGCAACGTGGTCGATCACGCCTACGTCCCCATCCTCGGCCGGTTCGAGCAAGACTGCGCCCGCGCCGTCTCCGAAGATGATGCACACGGCGCGATCGGTGTAGTCGGTCATCGACGAGTTCTTGTCCGAACCGATCACCAGCACTTTCTTGTAGCGTCCCGACTCGACGAACTTCACGCCGGTGTTGAAGGCATAGAGAAATCCCGAACATCCCGCGGAAACATCGAAGCCCCAGGTGTTCGCGAGGCCCAATTTGTTCTGCACCAGACATGCCGTCGAGGGATACATCATGTCGGGCGTAACCGTTCCCACCACGATCAGATCCACCTCCTGCAAATCCATGGGATGCGACGCCACCAGGTTCTTCACCGCCTCGACCGCCAGGTCGCTCGCGGCCACGCCCTTGTCGGCGATGTGGCGTTCGCGGATGCCGACTCGGCTCATAATCCATTCATTGGTTGTGTCGACCATCTTTTCCAAGTCGGCGTTGGTGAGAACGCGGGGCGGAACATAAGTGCCGAGAGCGCTGATCTTAACGCGCTGAAGCTGAGTCAATGAGTTCTCCTCGAATGCATTGTGCGCTGCATGATGAATTAATTATTTTGAACAATTATTTTGAACGATGCGGACGAGAATGTCTAACCAGATCGTCCAACCCAAACGTGTTTGGAGGATCCGCGAACCGCTACGGCAGGCGCGCCGCGAACTCGCCGAACACCGGCACTTCGAAGCGCTCGCCCTGCCATGCTTTGAGCGTCAGAACAATCCACAGGAACAACATGGCCAGCGAAGCCAGAATTCCAAACAGCAGAAAAAGCATGGCGGCAGCAACATTCGAAAGGAAGAGTGCGGCGATGGTCAAAACAAAAAATACTCCCCAGAGCAAAACGCTTTGCCAGGCATGAAAGCGGACAAAGCGGTTTTTGCGAAATGCCGGCAGCAACAAGAGCACCGCGCCCGCGATGAAGGTAAGATAAGCGACCGCCGCGGCCGCCCGTTCCTCGGGAAGAAGCGGCGTCATCGACCATCCGCATCCCGGGCAGAAGGCCGCGTCCGCCGGCATCACCGTTCCGCAATGCGGACACTTCACGGAAGCTAGCGCGGCATTCGCTGGGCCATTCTCTGGAACTTTCTCTGAACCTTTTTCTGAGCTAGACAAGTCGGCGTCCATTCGTCTTCTTTCGGCATTCTTCGCAAACACCATAAATCTGGAAAGTGTGGCGGGTAGTAACGTAACGGTGCTTGCGTCCGATCTCCTGTTCGATTTCTCCGACTTTCTCCGAGAAAAATTCGACCGAAGCACCGCACTCGGTGCACACCATGTGGTGATGACTGCGGCGGTTGTACTGGTGTTCGTAACGCGCGATGCCGTCGTGAAAGGCGACTTCGCTGGCCAGGCCGCAACCCCTCAGCAGCTTCAGCGT
>JBEKIB010000070.1:0-24197 GCA_050011975.1 Terriglobales bacterium
CAGGCTCAACTTCTTGAAGTAATCCACCAGCACCGGCGACGCGAACAAATGATCCACCGGAATATTAAAAAATCCCTGCAACTGCGGCGCGTGCAAATCCACCACCAGCGCCCGATCTGCACCCGCGGTGGTCAAAAGGTCGGCCACCAGCTTCGACGAAATCGGCACCCGCGGCTTGTCTTTGCGATCCTGGCGCGCATAGCCGTAATACGGAATCACCGCCGTGATCCGTCGCGCCGAAGCCCGCTTGAGCGCGTCCATCATCAACAGCAGTTCCATCAGATGCATGTCCACCGGCTGGCAGGTGGGCTGCATCACGAACACGTCGGCTCCGCGCACGTTCTCCTGAATCTGCACATACGCTTCGCCGTCCTTGAAGCGCGTCACCAGAGCCTGTCCGCGCGTCAGGCCAAGAAAGTGGCAGACCTCATCGCAGAGCGCCTCGTTGGCGGTTCCACAGAAGACCTTGAATCGGTCGTCGACCCGGGCGCGCTGCGGCTTGCGTTCCGTCTTCTCGTCCGTGATCGGCTTTTTTTCCGCGGTCGTCTTTTCGGCAGTCGTGGTCGCAACGGTGGCCATAGTTTCAGTTCTCAGTTCCCGGTTTTCAGTTCTCAGCTTTGGGGCTCCAGTGTCTCGACTGAGAACTGAGAACTGGCAACTGAGAACTGGTTTATCTGGCTGGGCCGCTAGGATTCGAACCTAGACAAAGTGCTCCAAAGGCACTTGACCTACCATTAGTCGACGGCCCAAATTCCCAAACTTCACTGCGCCGACTCCCCCAACCCCGGGGTCCCCGTCGCGCCCGCCTTTGGCGCGATGGGGTGGAAAGGCACTTGACCTACCATTAGTCGACGGCCCAGTAAAACGATCGGACTGGCGAATTGCCCTTCAATTGTCCTTCAACAAGCGCCAATCAACAATCAAAAATTCTTTTCCAATACTGCTGGCGCGTCAACGTACTGGTCGCCTCCGCCCTCACGCCCTGCTTTCGCAGACGGTTTGCCGCCCAAGCGGCGTCGGCCGACGACCGGAACAGCCCGTACAGGGTTGACCCTGACCCGGAGAGCGAAGCGTATCGCGACCCCGCGCGCTCCAACGCACCTTTTATGTCTCGCAATTCGGGATATTGAGGAAAGACGACCTTTTCGAAGTCGTTTTCAATCCCGGTACGGACAAGGTCGGAAAGCAAGCTCCCGGCCCGGCTCCCGCCTTTTGCGGAAGCACCGGTGTTGGGGTAACCACTGAGCCACGCCGAAAGCGCGCGGCCAACCTCAAACAGTCTATCGGACGCCCCCGCCCGCGTCAATTGCTCACTACCCGTGGAGGGACGGGCGTCCTCGCCCGTCGAAGCTCGCGTAGGGACAGCCGCCCTCGGCTGTCCAGCCGGGCGCAGCTCGGCAGCCCTTTCTCGCTGGACGAGCGCATCCCAATCGGCAAACGCCTGAGCCGTAGAGACCCCAACCTCGGGCGTGACAATCACCATCGGAATCGCAGGCAGGTCCGGCAGCGGATAAACCTCCTCGCCGCGCCCCACTCCCAGCGTCGTTCCGCCTACCAGAAACAGCGGCAGATCCGACCCGACCTCAGCCGCAATGCGCAGGCGCGCGGGTCCGGATAATTTCTTCTTGACTACCCGCGTCTTTTTCAGTTCGAACTCCAGCGCAACCATGGTTGCCACCGCATTCGAAGACGCCGCGCCCAACCCTCCCTGCACCGGCAGCCGCTTCTCGATTTCGATGCTGACTCTACCCTTAGCGCCGAGTTCGTCCATCACCAGTTCGGCCATGCGATAGCAGGTGTTAGACGAATCCAGCGGAACTCGCGGATCTTTGTTCTTGCAGAGGATCTCAATTCCGCCGCCCCGCACGACGCTCACCCGGATCACGTCATGCAGCGCAATCGTCTGGTACACCGTGCGCAGATCGTGATATCCGTCCGCCCGCGCGGCGCCAATGTAGAGCCCGAGATTGATCTTCGCAAAAGAACGAACCAAGACTGTCATGGAAGGGGAATTGTAAGCGATTTGGGTTGGGGATGGCGGGTGAGGGCCGCAGTTTCCCCTACCGCAGTGTTCCTCAGTTCGTGGCAGAAATCCACTCTGTCGTGAGAGCAGCCAAGTTATGCGCGAAGCGAATGGCTCGGCGGAGTCGAAGAGCGCTGCCGATCGAGACCTGTTTTACGTTGACGCGAACAAGGATCAGAGGGACAATGGCAGCCGCTTTTGGTGGTCAACAAGGAATTCCGGCTCAGACCTATAAGTCAGACCTATAAGGAGGTCTCGCGTCTAGCGTCTCCTCCGAAGCCGGATTGATCACGGATGGAGGAATCAGCGATGAAAAACAGCGAGAAGGCGAACAAGCGGCTGCACTCTGGGTTTACTTCCAAACTATTGCTGGCGGCGGCCGCTATCTGCGTGGTTATTCTGGGCACGGTGCCAGCCGCATCCGCCGGCGACCATCCGATTGCGCTCACTGAAAGCGGACTCGTGATTGGTTTTAGGACGGAGGGCATGAACGCATTTCTCGGAATCCCCTACGCGGCTCCTCCGGTAGGAGATCTGCGCTGGCGGCCGCCGAAGCGTTATGGGTCCTTTCCCGGACTCTCGCTTGAGGCGACTCAATTCGGAAGTGAGTGCACGCAAGCCGGAGGCGGCAGCGAGGATTGCCTGTTCCTGAATGTCTTTACTCCCCCGGGGGCCTCGGGAAATGGCGGGGGACCCGGCCTCCCTGTGATGTTTTGGATTCATGGTGGCGGACTCACGGAGGGGAGCAGCGATGCTTACGACCCCAAATGGCTCGTGAAAAATGGAGTGATCGTGGTCACCATTAATTATCGCCTGGGTTATTTGGGATTCTTTGCCCAGCCCGCGATCGATGCGGGAGGCCATCTCAAGGGCAACTATGGGTTGATGGACCAGCAATTCGCGCTCCAGTGGGTTCGCCGGAACATCGCAGCCTTCGGCGGCGATCCGCATCAAGTCACGATATTCGGCGAGTCGGCGGGCGGACAGAGCGTCTATGCCAATCTCGCATCTCCCCTGGCGGCCGGCCTGTTCAGTGGGGCGATAGCCGAAAGCGGATCGTACGCGGAATTCCAGGACTACTTTTCCTACGTTGTTACGCTGGCGCAGGCCGAAACAACGGGCACCGCAGGTGTACCCTCGGGCGCCGCGATTGCCGATAGTGTCGGATGCACCAGTCAAGAAGCCTCGTGTCTGCGTGCCGTACCCGCCTCGACGATGGTCGCCGGAGAGCCATTCCCTATCTATCCGTTCGTCGACGGAACCTTGCTGACACAGACGATCGGCGCGGCATTTGCCAGCGGCGAATTCAATCAGGTACCGGTGATTTCGGGCACCAATCACGATGAATATCGGTTGTTTGTGGCTCTTGACTACGATTTCGTCGGGAATCCGATACTGACTTCGGCGGAGTACGATACTGCTGTCAATGCTCTGTGGGGATCGAGCTTGGCGCCAGACGTCCTTGCCTTGTACCCATTCGCCAATTACCCGTTTGGCGGTGAGGCCTTGGGCGCCTTAGGTACCGACGGAATCTTCAGCTGTCCGGCACGAAATGCGGATCTGTTACTGTCGAAGTTTGTGACGACCTACGCCTATGAGTTCAACGATGAGAACGCGCCCCCACCTCAATCTGCGTTTGGCGGGCTGTTGACGTTTCCGTTGGGCGCTTATCATAGCGCAGAGGTTCAATACCTTTTCAAGGGCGGCGACCTTTTCGGACTGCCGGTGACATTTTCGAACAAGCAGACGCGGCTCTCCGATGCGATGGTCAGCTACTGGACGCAGTTCGCAAAGACGGGAGACCCGAACTCCGCTGGTGAGCCGGTCTGGTCTCCGTACGGCGCGTCCAGCGACCAATTCCAATCGTTGATACCACCAACGCCGGTGGTCGAGTCCAACTTCGCCACGGATCACCAGTGTTCCACGTTCTGGGACACGTTCTAGCCGGACGGTAGATAGACGTGAGCTATGCGTGTCACGGCTCCGTGCGGAACGAGTAAAGCAAAGCACAACAAATACACGCCGCCCGATGTCTGGGCGGCTTTCTTTGCATCACGCGGGGAGTGGCTGCGCGGTAACTTCTGTTAGCATGATTTAACGCCGATCTGCCCCAAAGCCGCTGCGCTACCACTGTCATCCCCTCGGGAAAAAACCCGTGAAAAGAAGACGAGTGGGGTTCCTGCGCTCGTTCACGCAACTCCTGGCGCGACTGCCTCTCGTTTTGAAAGCTCAGAAACATCGGCCCGCACTCGTTCTTCTGCTCCAAAAGCCAGGCGGAGCGGATTGGACTTGGTAAATCTCCGCGAGCAGCGCCTCATGCACGGGCACCTTGTTTGTGCTGCACGGCGGCCCTCCATGGCAAATTCTCCCACAGTCCGCGCGCCGAGAGGATGACGGAGAAGAGCGCGGTCACGCCGAGCGCGAGGAGTGTCCAGATAAAGAAGAAGGCTCCGCTGGACTTGGCGATCGCTCCGCCGACTCCCGCCCCCTTCATGTGGACGACGGGGACGACCAATAAGAGGAGCGACCCGAGGAGGATGATGACGTACCCAGATCGCTTTCCGGCCAGCACCAGCGTTCCGTACAGCTGGACGGCAAGAATGGGCAGCGCAATCAGGCTTGAAAGCGTTCCTGGCTCCATTCCCCGGACGATGTCGTCCGTCAGGTGAAACGTCATGAAGAGGATCGAGAGGAGAGACGCGATGGTTAACGTAACGTTCTGTTTCATTGGATATCTCCTGGTTGGGCTGGAGCGCCCTGGTCTTGTATTGCGCGTCCCGGGTTCCCGACGACGCGCTCCGAACTAACTACTGGCTTCACCCCTGACCAAGTCCACGCCTGCCAGATGATGACTGAGGTGCACACTGTCTCAATCGTTGCGAAGAATAAGTACTCGGCAAAAGCGGGCGGCCTGCCCCATCCGGCCAGAGGCGGAACGAAGGTCAGGAAACCGTTTACAAGGGTCTCAATTGCAGCCGCGATGATATTAGCCAGCCGGTTCGCTCTAAACGGAAGCAGCCGACACGCCAGAATCATGGCGATGGGTATTTCCATCAAGACCGCTGAACCCATCAGAGCCCATGGGGGGAGAGGCTCGAATGGGTGTCGCGAGCCAGCCATAGCCCACAGGCCAAGAACGTCCGCATACAGGTAGTTCAATAACGCGAATATCCACAGTACAGACAACCGCTCCTTTGTGTCATGCATGTCAGCCTCCTACGGAATTGGGTAGCGTCCTAATTTGAATGGGTGCGGACCTGAGTCCTATTTTGCGTGGGGTACGAATAGCGACAACCCCAAGAGGACTGCACCGACCACAATCAGAAGAGCCCCGGCCTGAACGCTATTTTCACTGCCCTCGGTACGGAACCGTGTGTAAATGCCTACCAAAGCGAGCCCGGCAACAATCAGAACTGTTCCCATGACCGCGGGCAAATCGTTGATCGTCATTGCTTGCTCCTCGCTTCGATCACCGTTGCCATACCTTCGTGGCTTCCCCTCGAACTTGTATACGGTCCCGCGGCAGAATAAGCTTCCAGATTTTTCGTAGCGTTCTCCCTTGTGTGCGTCAGTTGGCGCTATCAGGCGTGGCTGTTGAAAAACCCTTTTCAGGGGATTTTGACAGCGAGATTTGTTCGTAAGTTGCTGAATGTCCGTTTGCCGTAGACGCTGAAATTCACTGGAATTACTGCTTTTGGTTCCTTTTTCAACACCCACAGGCGTTAGCGCTCAAAATCCCCTTCAAAGGTCAATAAGCGTTGTCGGGATGTTACGACACCTGCCGCCGCTGCTTGCTGCGGCCGAGAATTGCTCGCCGTGGTCCTCATTGTTGTGGGTGCTGTTTTTGTCGCGGTCGCAGCTTGGGTGATATCTCAGTATCGGCAACGAAAAATGATGCAGATGGCCACGCATTGGATTCCGGTTGAAGCAACTATCGAATCAGGCGCTCTCGAGGGAACGCGCGGGAGCGGCAAGATCGCGCTACCGACCTTTCGGTTGTCCTATACGGCGTGCGCGCAATATTATTCCGGGCCGCTTCAATCTAACAGCGAATCTGTCCCGAGCGAGTTCTTAGTCAACGATTGAGAAAATGATAGGACGAAAGATTCTCGTCCGGTATAATCCTGCGCGGCCAGACCCATGGTTGATTCCAGATTTTCTCATGGATTTCAAAAAGGAGAACAAAATGACAACAAAAGGAAAAGTCCTGGTGCTAGTCTCGAGCGGTCACGGCTTGCCCTTGAAAGATGGCAAGGTTTATGCCGGCGCTGGCTACTACCTCAACGAACTGACGGTTCCGGTTCGCGCCCTGATGAAGGAGGGCTACGAAATCACCTTCGCCAACCCCAAAGGCAACACGCCGCAACTGGATGTCAATTCAGCTATAGCCCAGTTCTTCGGTGGGGACGAGGCTAAGCTTCAGGACTATCTAAAATTCCGCGACAGCCTGACTGGGCTCAAAAATCCAACTCGTATCTCGGATGTCATCGCATCAGGCCTGGATCAATATGACGCTGTTTTCGTCCCCGGCGGCCATGGCCCGATGATCGATCTTCTCGATGATCCCGACGCTGGCACCGTGATGAGACACTTTCATAAGACATCCAAGCCTACGGCAGTGCTCTGCCATGGCCCGATTTCACTTCTCTCGGCTCTTCCGAATTCGACGGAGGTGGTCGCCGCGCTGAGTGCGGGCGATGCCGCCGGAGCGCACGCAAAGGCGCAGGGTTGGATCTATTCTGGATATAAGATGACGATCTTTTCGACAGCGGAAGAGCAGCAGCGGGAACCGCTTGAGATTGGTGGCAAGGTGCTGTTCTACCCGGACTTCGCCTTGCGTACGGCGGGCGGTGACGTGAGCGTGGTCGCTCCATGGCAGAGCTACGTCCTTCAAGATCGCGAGTTGATCTCAGGTCAGAACCCGTTCTCTGATGAAGCGCTTCTGAAACTTCTTCTACCGGCACTCAACGGGAAGAAGAAATGAGTCGGTAAGAGCGATCAAACGGGGAGTGCCAGATTCCAGCGCATCGACGCTAGTTGAGCGTTCGGTGCAATGCCTTTGTTACGAGGGACGATCATACCTGCCGCCTTCTCGTTCATGCTGGGAAGTATCGCACGGAGTGAGACTTTGTTTCTTAACTGTTGAAATCAAGGCGTTAGCGCAAGCTTGCGCCGTCTGTTCGCCCGTCGGCTGGGGTTTTGAGCGCTATCGCGATGTTTCGCCAACTGAGGACGACATCTATTAACCCAAGTAATTCTGGCAGACGATGGCGTCGGTCCGCCCTGCCGGGCACGCCAAAAAAGCCGGGGGGATTCCCTCGGCCTCACTCGTGGTCAACGCTCATCCGGCCGCCCGGCCGCCTCAGTTCGACTCGGTGAACTTGATATAGGGCGCCGTGCCGCCCGTGCCGGTGCAACTGCCCAGGTTCAAATTGTTGGTTTCCCCCGTGGTGCCGGAATGGGATGCGCAGTTCGGTGCATTCTTGGTCCCATTGGTCACAGCGACCTTCACCGTTAGCGACGAGCCCGAGTTGAAATCGGCCTCCGAGCCGCCGCCGTCGCCGATGATGTTGAACTCCGACTCGGTCCAGGCAGTGGCGAGGTAAACGACGCTGTCCTCGCCCGTGACACTATAGGCCTCGGTCCCCACGGTCATGATCAGCTTATCCAGACCGCCTGCCTTGGCCGAACCCGATAGCTTGAGCGTCTTGAGCTTGGTAATCGCTTCCTGAGGCACGATGACGGCAGCACTGTTCGTGTAGCAATCGTTGCTGTAGCTGAACCACCCAGTGGGGCAGGGGTTGTTCCAATTGATCAGCCAATACTGCATGAATGCCTCTGTAAAGTCCGACGAATAGACGAATTGCAGCCAGTCCAGGCATTTGGCCGGGTCAGTGGCGCCATCGCAGGTTTTCGTGTTCATGAAGTTGGAATTGAGCTGCAGCGAGTAACTGTTCGCGCCGTAAAAGCCCGTCTCGCTCGTCACGCCCGTGACCTTCGTGAAGGAGCCGACGGTTTTTCTGATCAAGCCCGAGCTGACTTCCGCCGCATAATCATTGCCATTACCGACCGTTTGACTGACAGGCCCGGTACGCGGCGTGAATTGGATGTTGGGCGCCTCAACGCACTCGACTTTGTTCCACTCCACGCTGGGGTAGGAAGCATGAAAGCATCCCGCTGCAGGTACGTCGGTTTGTGTAATGGCCTCGCGCCAGGCCTCTTGGGCAAGAGCTTCGGCATTATCTGCCGCTTGCGCGGCCACCGCCAAAGAAAGCAAGGCTGCGCTCAGAACCCCGGCCGCAATTACGATCCGGATCACGCCGTGTACACTCATCTTCCGCATTATGGTTTTCTCCTTTGATTTAGAATTGTTAGCCGGGGTCTCTTTTTTCGCCCACAAAAGGCTTCGATTATCCTTCGAGCCACTGTTCGTGTCAATGTGAAAGGCTTTTCGGTAGTGTCTCAGGCTCCGGTCGGTTATAAGTCTTATTGGCGTAGGTCAACTTAGCATCAATTGGATAACTGGACAGAGTGGCGTTACCCCAACCCCAGTGCATTTGCCCGTCGCCGGGAGGGGGTACCGGTACTAACCAGTAAACACATCAAAAGCGCCAAACACATTTACTGAGAGCTGAGAGCCGAGAGCTGCTTGCGGTACACTTCCTGTTCATGCCCGTAACCACCTACCTCGAAGCCATCCGCCAGGGAATCTGGGAGGAGATGGAACGCGACCCCACCGTCTTTTGCCTGGGCGAGGACATCGGCATCTACGGCGGCGCTTTCAAAGTCACCGACGGCCTCATCGATCGCTTCGGTCCCGAGCGCGTCATTGATACGCCGATTGCGGAGTCGGCCATCGTCGGCGCTGCTTTCGGCGCCGCTCTTACCGGATTGCGTCCCGTGGCCGAGTTCCAGTTCATGGACTTCATCGGCTGCGCTTTCAATCAGATCGTCAACATGGCCGCGAAGTCGCACTACCGTTGGGGAGCGCCGGCTCCGCTGGTGCTGCGCGGTCCAAGCGGCGGCAATGTCCACGGCGGACCATTCCACTCGCAGAACCCGGAAATGTGGTTCGTGCACGCGCCCGGGCTGAAGGTAGTCTGCCCTGCGACGGCGTACGATGCCAAGGGACTCATCAAGGCGGCGATCCGCGACCACAACCCGGTGATTTTTTTCGAGCACAAGTATCTCTACCGAAGAATCAAAGAAGAAATTCCAGGCTCCGAAGCTGATTACATAGTCCCGCTCGGAAAGGCGCGGGTCGCGCGCGAGGGCCATCATCTCAGTGTGATCACCTACGCCGCCATGCTCTATACCGCGCTCGAAGCCGCGGAAATCCTGAGCAAAGAAGGAATCGAAATCCAAGTCCTCGACCTGCGGACGGTCGCGCCTCTCGATCGCGCGGCGATTGCCGGCACGGTGAAGAAGACCAACAAAGTGATCATTCTGCACGAACATGCGCGCACCGGTGGTCTGGCCGGAGAAATTTCCGCGATCATCAATGAGGAAGCGTTCGACGATCTCGATGGTCCCATTGTCCGGCTGACGTCTCCCGACACTCCGGTTCCGTTTTCGCCGCCGCAGGAGGAATTTTTTCTGCCTAAAGTTTCCGATCTGGTGCGCGAGGCACGTCGCCTGCACGCTTACTAACTTCCGCACACTTAGTCCCGCATTCGCGACCCGCACTCTCCGCCCGCGTTGCGGCTCGTGTTATATACTGGCCTTCCCCGCGGCGCTTCTCGTCTCCAGTAACACACTCCGCGCCGCGGATTACTCGGCATCCTTTTCTCGCCATCAGAAGGGAGCATGGGAATGACGATCGGCCGCAAGCTTTCCTGCTGCGTCACCATAATCGTTGCGCTCAGTTCTTTCACTTTGGTCTTCGCCAAGCCGAAGGACAAGGACAAAGATAAAGAGAACAGCTCGGAAGTCAAATTCACCTCGCGCACCGCACTGGTGCTGGTCCCCACGCTGGTGACCGACAAGTCCGGCAATCACACACTCGGACTGAAGAAGGAAGACTTCACGGTGCTGGAAAACGGCGCTGAAGAAAAGCTGGCCACGTTCGAGGAAATCACCAGCGACGCGCACCGATGGTCGCGTCCCGGGAATCCGAACGAGTTCAGCAACTCCCTGGCTGGCGGTCCGTCCGCCCGGCGCGTTACTCTAATCGTGCTCGACTTCATTAACACGCCGTTTATGGCTCAGGCAGTTGGCCGCCAGGACTTGCTCAAGTATCTGGCGCAATCGCTGGATCAGCGCGAACCCACTGCCCTCTACACTCTCACTCGCAGCGGCATTCACGTGATCCATGACTTCACCACCGATCCTCGCGTCCTGGTTGCCGCACTCCATAAGGTGCAAGGCGAGGCGCTCCAGCTGGTCGATAGCCCGGAAGAAGTGGAAGCCGTGACCGGAACCGCCAGCCCCGATGGCAGCGCGGGGGCCGATCCGCTCGCGGCGGCGGCAGCGGCGAGTAAGGGAAGGAGCTCGAACCAACAACTCGCGCAGCTCGAAGCCCAGCAACTCCAGAACATGATCGAAGACACGGAACTGAATTTTCAATCGTTCCAACAACGTCTTGCCATCACCTACACTCTGCAAGGCATGCAACAGATAGCACAGGCGTTGGCAGGGATTCCTGGACGCAAGTCGCTGATCTGGGCGAGCGGCGGATTCCCCTTCAGCGTGAGCGACAACACCATGCAGCTCGCGCCTGCCGGCCGCGATTCTCTCCCCGATGTTCTGCCCATGTACGAACACACCTGGCAACTGCTGAACGATGCGCAGATTTCACTTTATCCGGTGGACGTTAAAGGACTGCAGGTTGTGACTACGCCTGGCGCCTCCGTGGGCAAGCCGGGAAAAAACTATGCCCGCAACATGAGCTGGCGGCAAATGGATACCCAGTCAAGCTTCGAGACCTTTGCATCCATGACCGGAGGCCGCGCCTTTTACAACTCCAACAATCTGGCAAAGGGCTTTCGCGAGGCGGTGAACGATTCCGCCGAATACTACATGCTGGGCTACTATCTTGATCGCTCGAAAACCAAATCTGGCTGGCGCAAACTCGCGGTGAAAGTGAAGCGCGATCACGTGGAAGTGCGCGCCCGCAGCGGCTTCTTTGTGACCAATGCCACCATCGATCCTGAGAACAGCCGCAACAGTGACCTTTCGTCGGCTTTGCAATCGCCTTTGGATTTCACATCGCTTGCGCTGGTGGCGCGCTGGGACAAGATCGACCCGGGCAAGGAGCCGGGCAAGAAGCACGTGAATTATGAAATGCACCTGGCGCCAGACCCTGCGCTGATCGACGAAGCCGACAATAACCATGTTGTACTGGATTTCGTAGCCCTGGCGAAAACACCCGAAGGCAAGCAGGTCGATCATCCCGTGGGCCAGAATGTCGACGATCATCTGACCCCGGAGAAGTTGTCGACGATTCGCCAGAAGGGCGCTGTCTGCAGAGGTGCCCTGGATCTAGCCCCCGGCGAATACACCGTCCGTTTCGTCGTCCGTGACGGCCTCAGCGGACGCATCGGCTCGGTCGCCGCTCCCTTGAAGGTAGAATAAAAAAGAGTTGCCACGTGGCTGCAGTTCGCCATGAAGCTCCCCGAGGATCCGACATGCGCGGCTTCATTCTAGGGATTTTCATCACCATTCTGGTTCTGCTGATCGGCGGTCTTGGTCTTGCCCTGCTTGGCTTTTTGCCGACCCGGGCCAACATCGCTCCCCCTGAAATGGAACGCCACATCGCCATGAGTGCGCTCGACAATTCGGTGGAGCGCCATGCTCCCCGGGTGAATAATCCCGTGCCCCCCACGGACGAAAATCTGATCGAGGGCCTGAAGATCTACACCATGAATTGCGCGCTTTGCCATGGCGGGATCGACCGCCAGCCCTCAACCCTTGAGAAATCGTTCTATCCTCCGCCTCCGAACCTCATTCTGCACCCGCCGGATGATGCGGAATGGCATGTCTTCTACGTGATTCAGAACGGCGTCCGCTATAGCGGCATGCCCGCCTGGGATAAGGCGCTCTCTGAGCCTGACATCTGGAAGCTCACGGCGTTCCTCACCCGCGTGGAAAAGCTGCCGCCTGCCGTGCAGGACTATTGGAAGAAATCCAGCGGAGCGACCCCACCAACTGGCGGCCAGGAAGGCCACGACGAGCACAAGTAGAAGGTTATGTGGTGGCGGGGCTGTGCCCCTTTAGGACGGGGGGAACCCCGTCCCCACACGGATATGATTTTCGCTACCCCGGCGGATAGCTGAAATTGATGGTGATCGTAGTTTGCGTTGCCGCAGCGTGGCCGTTGAGACTGTAAGGCTGGAAGCGCCACTGCTTGACGGCGGCAATCGCGGCCCGCCCCAGAATAAAATATCCCCGAACAATTTTCAGATCTTCGACGCTGCCATCCCGTCCAATCTGCGCCTGCAGGACCACCGCTCCGTGAAGTTTCTGCGCTAGTCCTTCCGGTGGATACACCGGATCCACGGTGTGAACCAGCAGGGCGCGCGCTGCTTCCTCGCTCACCGAGACGGGTTCACTGAATTGCTGCATTGCAGGCTGCGGCTGCGGTGCGGAGACCGGCATCATCTGCGCCGGATTCACCGTCACCACCACCGGCCCCGCAATCGGCGGCGAGTTTCTCATACTCTCGGGAATCGCCGCGCGTTGCACGGGGATGGGCGGCGCTTCCTGATGTTCAAACACGGGCACGGGCAGCGGAAAATCGGGAGCCTTGGGCAAGGTGATGCGCGCTTCCGTCAGCGTGGACTCCGTTGCAACCACTCCCAGCGCCGGTGTCTGCGCACTGGAGCCGGGATTTCTGCTGAAGTACGCATCCTGTTGCGCGTCGCTTCCCGCGGCACCGACGGGCAACGCTCCGGTTTGATTCATGTAAAAAAGCGCTGCCACCGATTCCCGCAAAACCCGGAATCTCCCCTCCGGCGTGCGCGACAGGTACTCGATGACCTCGCGCGATCTCCATAGGCAAAACACCGCCGTAAGCGCAAGTACCGCAGCACAAACTCCGCGAAGCCCTATCGCATGGTGACTCTCCCGAGGTTCTACTTCGTCGTCGGTCGCAATTTCGCCCTCGCCGCTGTCGCCGTCATGCGCTGCATTTGCTTCTGGGGAACTGGCTGGTAGATCCTGCTGACTGTGCTCCGGTCCATCGGCGCCGGCAGAAACTGTGCTCGAGCCTGCGCTGCTCGCGTCATCGTCTTCTTCTACCGACGACTCCGCCGCATCCTCCGCACTTGTCGGATGCATCTGCTCACACGCTTTCGCCAGCACCGCGTTGGCTTCCTCGGGGGAAATTGGGCGGTAGATCAGAAAACCGAGCCGACTGTCGCGTATTTCCGCCGCTGTGGGTTCGTTATCGACGATGGCGATGGCCACCGTCTCCCGGTTCGGCACGGACTCGCGAGCACGCTTCAACAGGAAGCTCGCCTCCGGCTGGTCAGCCCAGTCCGCGATCACGCACGAAAAAGCTTGCGTCTTTCCCTTTTCGATGGCCGTAAAGATGTCCGAACAGACTTCAGCGCGGATGGCTGCGCTCTTGCAGGCCGCCGCCATCGTGGCATTCGTGTCGGAGCTCTTTGAAAACAACAGGGCGCGGAAGGCCATCGCGCCAACAGCTTATCGGGATTTTCGTCAACGCGACAGGTAACCAGTGGGTAGTCCACTTGTGGAATCTGGCCATTCCTAAGGCAAACCGCGGATTCCGATTCCAGCGCCGGTGACCTTCGTAACCTGCCGCCCGCTCACCCTGGCAGGTCAGATCTCAGCCCACTCTCCGGATAATTCACGGCGCAGCTTCTGCTGTTGCTCCTGCATCTTCCGTTGCGAATCCTGCATCTTCCGCTGCGCATCTTGCAGCCTCTTCTCTATATCTTTCCAGCACAATGTCTTCTGCACTTTCTCCACGAGCGCCGGACTCATGCGGGCGATTTCATCTCCGGCGCGGTTGATTGCCTGTTCCGTCTCCGCCGTGAAATCGGGAAGGTCAAAGCTGTCTTCCAGCAGGCTGCCGGAATCTTTCTTCTCGGGAAGAGGGAGCGTCAGATTCTGCTCTCTCTTCTCGCGCATTACCGTCACGGCTGCCGTGCTGCCCGACGATGACCGCAGAGCATGCGTGAAGTCAGAGGTATCGTGCACCGGCCGGTTGTTGACCTTGACGACCACGTCTCCGGCGTGGAATCCGGCCTTTTCTCCGCGGCTGCCTTTTTCCACCGAGCGCACCAGCACGCCATTGCCGCCCTTGACGCCAAAAAAATCTCCCAGTTGCGGAGTAATGTTTTCCACCATCAGCCCGCTGCGCGCCGACGAGTGGACGACGACCACCGAGACGGGTATGTCGAAGTCCGGCATTGCGGGGATATCCGGTATCCGAGGAATGTCCACGTGAACCTGCGGCTCCCATGCCATCGACTTGTGCCGGTCGGCAAGTTGTACCTTGATGGTCAGGGGTTGACCGTCGCGGCTGATGCCAAGATTCACCACGCGGCCCGCCGGCGTTTCCTTAATCATGCGGCGCAATTGGGCAGCGCTCTCTATTGCCGTCCCGTTCAGGCTTACGATGACGTCGTGCTCATGCAGCCCGGCTTTTCCGGCGGGAGCGTCCTGGTCGACCATCGTTACCTCCGCCCCGTGCTCTTCCTTGAGCTTTAATTCTCCCAGCCGCTCCGGAGAAACATCGGCGATGTCCACTCCAAGATACGACGATCCGCCACCCTCATCGGCGCCGTAGTTCCAGTCCCAGCTTCCGCCGGTGTGATCGTACTTCGAGTCGACGCTCGGTTCCACTGGTTGCGCGCTGGCAACCGCTGCAACGACCAGCGCGAGAAGAAACATGCAAACCAGAAAGCGATGGATCATAGGCCCTCCTGAATAAAATCACTAGTCGCTGGTCGTTAGTCGTTAGCAAACTCTCGCAGTCAGCAACGCATCCCGAACGACCAACGACCAACGACCAGCGACCGTTCCTAACGACTGACGCGGCGAAAGTTAACATTCCCAGAACTCGTCCGGACCTTCAGCACCGGTCCGCCACCGTTAAGTTGACCCTCCGCGGTCACCGTTTTCGGTCCCCACTGTCCGCCTTCACTGGAAACATGAATATCGGAGAAGTCGCTGCGGATCGTGTGGCCACTGGCGCTTTCGATCTCCGCGCGAATGGAGATCGCCAGATCATTCGCAAGATAGACGGTGATGTCGCCGGCCGAGGTTTCAAGCGAGGAATTGCTGCCGCGGTCAGCGCCAGCGAGTAGTTTTACAATGATTCCCCCAGCCGAAGTTTCCGCCTGCACCGACGTCGCTCCGTCCAATTGGATACTGCCTCCGCCGGTCTGAGCCTGCACCCGTCCTTTGGCGGAAGCCAACCGAATACTGCCCGCGCCGGTTTCAATTTCCGTCGGCCCTCCGATGTCGCCCAGGTCCACGCTGCCGCCGCCGGTGGTGGCTTTCACTGGCCCGCTGCACTTGTCCACGCGAATACTGCCTCCGCCCGTCTCCAGCACCGCGCCTTGCAGCCCGGAAAGAACGATTACGTTTCCGCCTCCACTTTCCGCCTTGATCGCGCCCTTGGCGGACGCAATCTTAATGTTTCCTCCGCCGGTCTGCAGACTCGCGTTGCCTTGTACGCTGCCGACCTCAATCGTGCCCCCGCCGGTTTCCCCGGTCACATCGCCGCCGATATCATCCAGGTGAATATTTCCACCACCACTTTCGAGCTCGACACGTCCGGCAATCCCAGTCGCGTTTACGTTGCCGCCGCCGCTCTCGATCTTGGCGGAGTCCAGGTTCCGCGGCACATTGACGACAAAATCATCGGAGCACTTAGAATCCCGCCGGCTCGATTCGGCCACGATCCACGCTGTGTCTCCCTTGACCGACGTGCTGATCCTGTAAGAATCAAATTCGTGGCGGGCCTGTTGTTCTGAAGATGTATAAGCCTTGCGATGAATGACGTATGTGATCCCCGCTTGCGATCCACCCTGAACCCGTACCGAACCAGCGGCCAGCTTGACCCGCAGATTCTTCGCCGCACCCAGGTCTCCAGTCATTTCCTGGACCCAGTTGCTGCCTTCGCGATACACCCGAGCTTCCTGGCACAGAGCCAGAGATGCCAGCGCAGCCACCCACACTCCAACGCCGACGAGTTTTATTGCTTGCTTCAATGAATGTCCTCCTCCGTTAGTAAGTCGTTAGTCGCTGGTCGTTAGTCGTTCGGGATTCGTCGTGGCCGTAAGTGTTTGCCAACGACCAACGACTGACGACCGACGACTCCTTCTCAATCCATCTCCGGCATCTGCGCCAGCATCGTACGCGCCTGCGACCGGATCGAGACGTTCTCATCCGTCTGCGACAACTTGATCAGCACCGAGCGCACATTGCTGTCCGTTTTCATCGGCTCCACCAGTCGCAAGGCCTGCAGCCGAACCCCGGAGTTCGTGTCGCTGATCAGCGCCCGCAAAACCTCATCCCGCACTCGCGCATCCTGCCGCACGAAGCCACTCAGCCCATCCAGCGCCTTCAAACGCACACCCGGATTGGTATCGTTCTGCAAGGCATACATCAGCGCTTCTCGCACGCGCGAATCGTCGGGCGACTGCGTCAGCACATCCACCGAATCCATCCGCACTCCCGAGTTGTAATTGTTGCGCGCCGCAAACAACAGCAACTGCTGGATGCGCTGGTCGTTCAGCGAGCCTTGCGCCTCCTGGGTCAGAACCGTGTCGTACTTGATGCTCACCTGATTCGATCCCGGTTCCTGCGTTACCGACCGGATGCCCGCAATCGCAGACGACTCCAGCGGTTGAGCGGGCGGCTGGTCCGTCACTGCAACCGGGCCGCCACGCGCGGAAAGAAAGTTGTAAGTCGCGCCAATGCCGCCGCCAAATCCCACGATGAAAATCGCCGCTGCCAGCGCCGGCGCCATCCGAATCTGCCGCAGCCACACTCCCGGCTCAAGAATCAGCCGGTGCCAGAAGCCTCCCGGCTGCGCCGTTTCCAGCGCTTCCTGCAGACGCATGCGCGATGCCGTCAGCAGGTTCGGAGTCGGCTCCATCACCGGCGTTTCCGAAAGCGTCGCGTGGAACTTGCGTGTCGCTTTCAACTCGGTAGCGCATGCCGGACATCGCCCCAAATGCTGCTCTACCTCGTACCGGGCATCGTCCTCCAGCTCGTTGTACACATAAAAGACAATGTTTTGTCGCACCCAATCACATTTCATGTTCGTATCCCTTCGCGGAGACTAATTCCAAATTCATCGCATCTCCGCCAGCGCAGCCCGCAGTTTTTGCGTCGCGCGAAACAACGTATTCTTCGCCGTCTCTTCCGTCGTATTCAGCATCTCGCCCACCGTGCGCAACTTCAGCCCGTGATAGTGTTTCAACTCGAACACCATCCGCTCGCGAGGCGTCAGCCCCGACAATGCCACTCCGATCTTCCGCCCCAGTTCCCGCCGCATCAGATCGCGTTCCGGGTTCGCGCCCGAGCGCGCATCCGCAAACTGCTCCAACCGGCTGTACTCTTCGCCCGACGCGTCCACTGCAACCGGAGCCTCTTCCTTGCGCACATTCCGTTTTCGCAGATGATCGAGGCAGAGATTGGTGACGATGCGGTAGATCCACGTGTAGAAGGAACACTCAAAACGGAAGCTGCCCAGATTTTTGTAGGCCTTGAGGAAGGCCTCCTGATAAACGTCCTGCGCGTCCGACTCCGATCCCGTCAGGTGCAGCGCCAGCCGCAGAACCGACTGATCGTAATGACGCACCAACACTTCGAAGGCCGCGCGGTTGCCCTGCTGCGCCTCCCGGATCAGGCTCGTGTCGTCAATGCGGTTGCCCTGCGCTGCCAAGGAGCCCCTCATATTCGAATATGACGTGGGGTTCTGGTTGCCGCTGCCGTGTTCCGCCCGCCTCGGACGGGAAATCTCGCCAACCGGAATTGCCACTGCGTAAGAATCGGCCGGCATTGTCTGTCTCTGTCCCCTACAAGTGATCCAACCTCAGCCTTGCACAGAAATAGACGGGGCAGCAGCCCGAACGTTAGCAGATTATCAGGAGTTGGCCCTTGATTTGCTGGACAGTGGGAAACAGAGTTAACGACAGCGCCTGTCAGTGCGCATCGAACCGCAACCGCATCTCGTTCGTAGCCTCGAAGCCCAGCTTTTCATACAAGCGCCGCGGGCTTGGCTGAGGAACAGGTGAACACGCTCCGGCATAACCACGTACCCGTAAACCTGAAGCCTGAAGCTGCACCGCACGCGCTCCAATCCTTTCGCAGAGAACGCGAAGGGATGTAACAACGTACGCGTCTGAAGAAACACTATGCGCGTTGGGTACAATCAAGACAGGGGGCATCAGAGGCGGCCGCGACGAAGTCTTGGTAAGCGAGGATAAAATGTCGGTTCACAAAGTAGAGATGAAAGAGGGCGAAGAGCCTTACAAATGGAAAGTGACTAAAGTCGCCGACGTTGGTGGCGATGAAGAATTCACGAAGCAAATGCTCGAACTCAGCACGGCGGGTGGCCCATTCAAGCCCGGTTTTGGCTTGAGTGGGGCAGTCCAGAGATGGCCAGGGCAGCCCCCACCTTTTCATCACATTTTTCCTGTACCGCCATCACAGACTTGCACCACAATCGGTGCGATGATTCCTCGACAGTGCAGCGTCGAGAAGTGCGCCGTCTCCAGAGACAAACGCATCTACGGCTCCTTGACAACCCAATGAAACGCTGCCAAGGCAAGCGACGCCCGCGACGATACCTGGAAAGAGCGCGCCAAGCCCCAAAAATCATCAGCTAAGTCCTATCTTTTGAATACTTTACTTATAAGTACTTTAATATTAACAACTTAACTCATTTTGGGGGAGGGGGGTACCCCCACGAATTTCCAAGTTTCTTACCCGCCAAAAGCAATCATCTATCTGCGAATCATCGCCTTAGGAGCAATCATAATGTCTTCTTCTCTCGACAAATTTTCCGACAATCTTTGTGCCCAGCGAAAGGCGAACGGCGATCCCTGCCAATCTCCCGCTCTTCGCGGTGAAAGGTTCTGCCACTATCACAAGGTCACGGGCATGCCGAAGATCAACATCGACAACAGCCCCTCCGGTCATGCCTATCTGCCCGTCTTCGAAGATGCCGTCTCGATCCAGTCGGCTATCTCAGACGTTTGCGAAATGATGCTTCATCGCCGCATCGAGACGAAGGAAGCTTCAATCCTTCTCTACGCCATGCAGGTCGCCTCTACCAACATGGCTCACCTGAATGGCGACAAAGGTCAGCGTAAGCACAAGAGCCCAAAGAAAAATCAAAATCCGAATAGCAGCCCGGGACCCGGCGCACCATTGTCAACGGATGCTTCGACCGCTCACCCCAGTTCCACTACCTCGTCATCCGCACCCGAACCGTTGCCGCCTGGGACAATTCAGGCGTGCGAACAGGGAGGGCGAACGGCATTTGAGTGATATGTCTCACAAGGCTTCAAAATGTACAATAAACCCAGCCGAGGCTAGCTGGATTCATGTACGAAGTCACAGTCGAAGACACATTCGCCGCAGGACACTACCTGCGCAACTACAAAGGGAAGTGCGAGAAACCGCACGGCCACAACTACAAGATTCGTGTGACCCTCGCCGGCGCCGAACTCGACAAGGCCGGCCTGCTGCTCGATTTCAAAGACCTGAAAGACGTGATGAAGCACGCCATTGACCGTCTCGACCACCAGATGATCAACGACATCGAGCCCTTCACCGTCCTCAACCCCTCCGCCGAAAATCTCGCAAAATATTTCTACGACGAGACCAACACAGCCTTGAGTAAAGTAACCAGTGGCAGGGTGAAAGTGAAAGACGTCACCGTTTTTGAGACCGATACGACCACGGCGCGATACAGCGAATGAAATCATTTAGTCATTGAGTGATTGAGTCATTGAAAGACTCTGCCCTTGAACTTCAATGACTAAATGACCAAATGTTTCAATGACTAAATGATTCAAGTCACCGAAATCTACAAGTCGCTCCAGGGCGAATCGACCTACGCCGGCCTGCCCTGCGTCTTCGTGCGTCTGACCGGATGCAACCTGCGCTGCTCCTGGTGCGACAGCGAGTTCAGTTTCTTCGGTGGGCAAAAGATGGCGCTGCAGGAAGTGCTTAGCGAAGTCGCCCGCCTGAGCCCGACTGGCGGACTGGTCGAGATCACCGGCGGCGAACCCATGTTGCAGGAGCGCGAAGTCATACCGCTGATGGAGCAGCTTCTGGACGCCGACTATCAGGTGTTGCTTGAGACCAGCGGCGAACGCCCCCTGGCGCGGGTTCCGAAGCAAGTCATCAAGATCGTCGACGTGAAGTGTCCGCACTCCGGCGAACCCAACACCTTCGCACTCGAGAATTTGAAGTCGCTGCAGCCTCACGATGAACTCAAGTTCGTCTTGACCGACCGCACCGACTACGAATTCGCTCGCGACTTCACCTTGAATCACGGGCTGGCCGGGCGCGTTCACGCAATTTTATTTTCTCCCGCGTTCGAAAAGGCTGCCTCTGGCGCGCGAGATACTTCGCATTGTCAACTCGACCCGCAAGAACTCGCCGAATGGATCCTCGCCGACAACGTTCCTGTGCGCCTCAGCCTGCAAATCCACAAACTGATCTGGGATCCCGCCGCCAAGGGTGTCTAGCGGCCGGTTGCGAAAGCATTGAGAGTTGTGCGGCTAAGAGTCCAGCGCTTCCCGGCGCAATTTGCGGCTTTCTGCCAGGAGCGACATGGAGTGCATCAGGTTCTGCAGGGTGACGATTCCAACCAGATGCTGATCGTCCACGACGGGAATGATGCTGAGATTGCGCGCGGAGAGCTTGCGGAAGGCGGAGGCGAGCGACTCCTGCTTGGCGGCAACTTCGAAAATGCGGTTCATGACAGCTTGCACGTAGCCGTTGCCTTCGGCGCGCAGCGCTTCGAGAATCTTTTGTCTGGAGACGACGCCAACCATGTCACTGCCGCGCACCACCGGAAAATCGTCCTGCAGCGTGTGCACGGCTTTTTCGAGCGCGTCTTCCAGAGTGTCGGCGGGCGAGAGAGTGGCAAAGTCGGTGAGCATGACTTCTTCCAGGCGGACGCTTTGCAGAACGGAATGAAATACCGCCGAGCGCTCTTCGAGTTGCGCACCGGCAAAAAGAAAGAAACCGATCATCATCAGCCAATAGCCGTCCCAGCGCGTCTCAGCCCGACTGCTGATCAGCATTCCGACCATGATCATCAGGATGGAAAAGACGTGGCCGATGCGGACGGCGCGGTGGGTGGCTCTGACCATATCGACACGGCGGGAAAAAAAAGCGCGCAAAACTCGCCCGCCATCCATGGGATAAGCCGGCAGCAGATTGAACAAGCCCAGGTAAAGGTTCGACCAAACGATGCTTCGCAACAGGGCGCTCGAATGTAGGAGCGGCCGCGTGGTCAGCGAAAAGCCCGGTATGGCCGCGAGCAAAACCAGGGCGGATAAACCGGCTATGAAAAGATTCACCAGCGGTCCGGCAGCCGCGATGCGGATGTCGCGGTTCCAGGCGTTGACCGGGTCCGGAATGGCGTGCGCCTCGTCCAGGATGGTGATTCCGCCGATGGGCAGCAGGATGATGCCCTTCGCCGGAATGCCCGAGCCGCGGGCCACCAGAGCGTGCCCTAATTCGTGCAGGACCACGCTACCGAAAACAATGCCGAATAAACCGAGGACCCGAAGAGCGGCGGTCGCATCCTGAGTGGCCACTTCGGTGAACAATAAGAAGACCAGCAGAAACGCAAAAGTCCAGTGAATACGAATTTCGATTCCAAAGAGACGTCCGATCGGGATGGACCAACTGCGCATTAATATGCCTACCAGTATTCTATCTGCTTAGACACCGATTGATGCCGCGGAGATGCGAAAAGGCGAATCGGAAGGGCTGGGCCGGAAGGACCGCGAAGCCTATTCTGAGAAGGTGCGGCTTGCCGCGTCTCCCGCGGCGAAGACGGGGCAAGCCCCGTCTCTACAGAAGAGAACCTATGCGAGTGATTGCGGGACAGTACCGGCGCCGGACGTTGCGGTCGTTGCCCGGGCTCGAAATCCGCCCGACGGCGGACCGGCTGCGCGAGACGTTATTCAACGTGCTGTCGGCGGGCAATCCGGCCGCACTGGCGGAATCGAAGTGGCTCGATCTGTATGCGGGAACAGGCGCGGTGGGCATAGAGGCGCTGAGCCGCGGTGCGCGCATGGTGCACTTTGTCGAGTCGTCCAAAGCAGCCGCGGAACTGATTGCCGCAAACTTGAAGTCGCTGGGGATTGCGAGCGGGTTCCAGATCGTGAAGGTCGACGCCGGGAAAGCCTTGCGGCAACTGGAGGCGGCGGGGAGCGTTGCCAATTTCGTCTTTCTAGACCCGCCATACCCACTGCAGGATGAGTACGCCAAAACGCTGGCAGCTCTGGCGGAATCGAAACTGTTGCACGAGCGGAGCTTGGTGATCGCGGAGCATCAGAAGAGGTTCGATCCGGGAGAAGCGTTCGGGGAATTGCGGCGATATCGGAAGCTAGTGCAGGGAGATGCGGCGCTGAGCTTTTATCGGCGGCGGTAGCGCCGAGGGCTGCTATCAGTGGAGCGACGGGCGTCTCGCCCGTCTGCCGGGCGGGGACGTCCGGCCCTCCACTGCCACGGATCGCTATAATCACTACGACATGGCTAACTTTCCACCAGTCGACGAACAACTGGCATACCTCAAGAAGGGCGCGGCGGAGATCGTCAAGGAATCCGAACTGCGCGCCAAGCTCGAACGCTCGCTCGCTTCGGGTAAGCCGCTGCGCGTGAAGGCGGGCTTCGATCCAACCGCGCCCGATCTGCACCTGGGGCACACCGTCCTGCTGCGCAAGCTGAAACATTTTCAGGATCTCGGACACACGGTCATTTTTCTGATTGGTGATTTCACCGGGATGATCGGCGATCCGACGGGGCGCTCGGCGACGCGGCCTCCGTTGACGCGGGAGCAGATTGCGGAGAACGCCGAGACCTACAAGGCGCAGGTTTTCAGGATTCTCAGCCCGGAAAAAACGGTGGTGGACTTTAACAGCCGGTGGTTCTCGAAGTTTTCGGCCGAGGACTTCATACGTTTGACGGCGAAGTACACAGTCTCACAGATGCTGGAGCGTGAGGAGTTCCACAAGCGCTTCCATGAAGAGAAGCCGATTGGCGTTCACGAGCTGCTCTATCCGCTGGCGCAGGGGTATGACTCGGTCGCGCTCGAAGCCGACGTGGAACTGGGCGGCACGGATCAAAGATTCAATCTGCTAGTGGGTCGCGAGCTGCAGCGCGCCTACGGGCAGGAGTCGCAGGTGGTGCTGACCACGCCGATCCTCGAAGGGCTCGACGGCGTGAACAAAATGTCGAAGTCGCTGGGGAACGCGATTGGAATTCACGAGCCGCCGCTCGAAATGTACGGCAAAGTGATGTCGATCTCCGACGAGATGATGTGGCGCTATTACGAGCTGCTGACGGATGTGCGAACAGAGCAGATCGCGGCGATGAAGGCGGATGCTGCGAGCGGAAAGACGCATCCGATGGCGCTGAAGAAAGAGTTGGCGCGGTCGATCGTGGCGGATTTTCACTCTGCGGAAGCGGCGGCAAGAGCCGCGGAGGATTGGGCGAGGCAGTTTCAGAAGGGCGGAGTGCCAGATGGTATCGAGTCGAGCGAAATAAAGATTGAGACGATCAGTGTTGCAGACGTGGTTCCCGACAGACCGGTACCTGAAGCCCAAGGCCCAGCGATTACGATCATCGGAGACGCGACTAGCGATCGCAAGAATTGGGTCGGTATCCGTGTCGCCAAACTGGTCTGTCAAGCCGGCCTTGCAGATTCGAACACGCAAGCGGTTGTCAAGATCAAAGGCAAGGCGGTGAGCATCAACGGCACCGCATTAAGTGAGAAGGACATGGTCATAATTTGCGCACGGCGCGAGTTTATTCTGCGAGTCGGTCATCGAATGAAGAGTGTGAGATTGGTTCTTTAGGTTCTCTGACTCAACAACACTGTCATCCTTCTATGAAAACAGGCGCACCGTCCACAGGTATTTTTGCGGCGCTGCGGACAGGCTTCTATTCGTGCTCGAGGCACATAAGGTATGTCCGGACTCCGCCGCTCCCTCTGAGC
>JBEKIB010000071.1:0-24101 GCA_050011975.1 Terriglobales bacterium
ATCACCAGCAAACAACTGGAGCGAGCCCTGCGTTATGCGGTGGAAAGGCAGGCGCTGCTGCGCTCTCTGGAAATCACCCGCAAGCAGCAGATTGAATTCAAGAACCAGTTTCTGTCTCACGTTTCGCACGAATTGCGAACGCCGCTGACCTGCATTCACCAGTACGTCACGCTGCTCTTGGACGGGTTGGCTGGTCCCCTGGCGCCGGACCAGAATGACTATCTGAGAACCGTCCTCAAAAGCGTGAATCAGTTGCACGCCATGATCCGCGACCTGCTCGAAGCCACCCGCGCGGAAAGCGGCAAGCTGCGCATCGAACCGCGCTGCATCGATATCGGTGAGCTGATCCAGCAGGCGGTCGCGATGATGCGCCCCGCCGCCGCCGAAAAACACGTTGGCCTCGAAGTTGGATTGGACCAGACCATCCCTCTCGTTTATGCGGATCCCGACCGCACGCTCGAAGTCCTCATCAACCTGATCGACAACGGAATCAAGTTCACGCCACAGGATGGATCGGTGATCGTGAAAGCCTCGAGGGTGGAGACGGACCCGTCCGCCGTCTATCTTGCGGTCAGCGACAGCGGACGTGGCATTCCTCCAGAGTCGCTTCCGCAGGTTTTTGAACGCCTCTATCAGGACCCCGATGCGGTGGACGGCAATCGGACCGGCCTCGGTCTGGGGCTCTACATTGCCAAAGAAATTATCACGCTCCACGGCGGGAGGATGTGGGTGGCGAGCCAACCCGGAAGCGGCAGCACGTTCTCCTTCACCTTGCCGTTCTATTCCCTGGCGAAGCTTCTTTCTCCGGTGATCACTCACCAGGGACGGTTGCGGGATGCCCTGGTGCTGGTGCGGGTGGAGCTGACCCCGCGGTCCAAGGCAATGCGCGGAAGCTGGAAAGAAACCTGCCAGCGGTGTCTGGAGCGTCTACGCCGGTGCATCTTCGTGGACAAGGATCTGGTTCTACCGCCCATGGGAAACAGTGGCGCGGTCGAAACGTTTTTCGTGGTCGCCTGCACCAGCATGGAGGGGGTCAGCATCATGATGGATCGCATCCGTGACCAAGTGGGCGCGCTGCCTCAGTTGAAAGCCAGCGGCACTTTGCGCGTGGCGGCCGAGCCGATCCCTGGCCCGCCGACTGCCGACGCGAGGACGTTGGAACAGCAAGTCTGGGGCGTTGCCGATTATGTCACCGAAGCTATTCAGCAGGGTCTTTGGAGCAAACAAAATTTCACCGAAAAGGAGAACCAAAATGCGAAGTGAGAGTTACGGCGACGGGCAGCCCATGAATCGAGCGAAGATTATGGTCGTGGATGATGATCCCGATCTCAGACAGGCTCTGAGTCTGCGTCTGCGGGCCAATAACTTCGATACCGTGAATGTTTGCGACGGTTATTCGGCCATCGCCATGGCTCAGAAGGAACGTCCTCACCTCATCATTCTGGATCTGGGGCTGCCGGCGGGCGACGGATTTGCGGTGCTGAAAAATCTGCAGCAGTATCCGGCGCTTTCGGACATCCCGGTGATTGTTCTCACGGCCCGCGATCCCGAGTCCAATGAAAAACGTACTTTGGAAGCGGGCGCGGTCGCTTTCTTCCAGAAGCCGGCTGATAACGAGGAGTTGCTGGGAGTGATTCGCGCCAGCCTGCAGGCGGGGTGGGGCTGGGGCGGGCGGCCGTCATCATAAGCGGTCCGCGATGCTGGGCGGTTCTGGTCACGTAAGGAGAGCGCTATGTATGTAGACAGCCGGGGGACGTCGGTCGGTTCCCGCGCGTACAACGTGCGGCGCCGGGAACCGCGCTATGTTTCCGGCATCCCCGTGGCGCTGGAGCGCTTCTTGCGGTTTGGACCGTTCGTCACTCGCGGCATGTGCCTCGACATCAGTATGCGAGGGATGTCGGCGCTGGTCTGTGGCGCGCCGCGGGTGGGTGAAACGGTTGCGATTGAGTTGCTATTGTCAGGGGTTCCGGTCGAGATGCTGGCAACGGTTCGCCACAGCAGTGACGCCAAGTCTGGATTTGAGTTCTACCCTTTGTCAGCGATTGCCAAACAAGGAATTCAGGACTGGATCCAGGAACTGCGGAAGCACGAAGAAAAGTTGTTTCCCTATCCGTACTCGTTCGCGCCCAAGGCGGGCCGCGGCTAGTGAGGCGAGGGCGCGACGATTGATACGATGGAGCGACGGGCATCTTGCCCGTCCGGCCGGGCGGGGACGCCCGGCGCTCCATTACCAACCTCACTCCGCCGGCAGCGGCATGCCCTGAATATTCCAGGAAATATGGTGGACGGCGCTGTGGGTGGCGAGGATGGCCGACTTGCCCGGAGCGAAGGCCAGTCCGACCAAGCCCTGGCCGGAGACTTCGAGGTTGGCCGCGCCCTGCGGAGTGATCTTCACGATGCCGCGTTTTCCGGCGAGAGAAGCGGCGACATAGATATTGCCCTCGACATCAAGAGCCAAGCCTTGCGGGCGACCCAGACCGCGGTAGAAGACGGACACGGTTCCGTGAGGGTCGACCTTGTAGACGCAGTCGAAACTGGAAGTGCTGGGGCCGGTGACGAACATATCGCCGTGAGGGCCGAAGGCGATGTGATAGGCGGAAACGCTCGGCTCCAGGGTGGCGAACACAAAGATCTGGCGGTCGCGAGCGATCTTGAAAATGGTTCCGCTGCGGTCGCCGACGTAGAGATTCTCCGCGGCATCGAAGGCGATCCCGGTCGCGATCCCCATGCCTTCGGCGTAGGTCGACATGGCGCCGTTCGGCGCCACTTTGTACACGGCCTCGTCATGCCGCGAAGAAACGTACATCTGGCCTTCGCGGTCGAAGGCAATCGCGGTGGCGTTCATCATGTCGCTGAGAAATGGCGTTACGTTGTGGTTCGTGTCGATCTTGAAGATTGACACCGGAACTTTTTGCCCGCGCGATCCGGAGAACGTCACATAGATGTTGCCTGCGCGATCGAGCGCTGGATTGGTAACCGGATGAAGGTTGTCGGCAATGGGAACTGCAACCTTAATAGAATGCGGATTGCTGACATTGCCGTTGGTGCCCGCACCGTTCGTACTAACAACGACCGGCCCCGACGCCGCTCCCTCGGGTACGCGGGCCACGAGGAAGTCGTCGGAACTGATTAACACGGAGCCTTCGATCTCGCCGAAGTGCACGCTGGGGCGGCGCAGCTCGGCCGGACGCAGGCCCTTCCCAATGATACGAACCTCGCCTCCGGGCAAAGCAAAACTGGGCGCGACCGCTTCGATGTGCGGTTTGCCGTTGACGTTCTTTTTTCCCAGCAGGCGGTCGGAGATGCTCATAAGTCAGAGGGCAGCTGTCGGCTCTCGGCTCTCTGCCAAACCATTTACATTAACCCAGTGCTACTTCATTAGAAGTCCAAAGTGCAACAGAAGATGCATGACGGCGAGCGCATAAAGTCCCGCTCCCAGGTCGTCCACCACAATGCCGGTGCCCTCGGGCAGCCGCTCCAGCCGTCGAATGGGAAACGGCTTCCAAATATCGAAGACACGGAAGAGTATAAGGCCCGCGAGAAAGGATTTCCAACCGAGGGGAACGGCGATGAGCGTCACCAATTGCCCCGCAACTTCATCGATGACGACGAACTGCGGGTCTTTCAAGCCGGAGGCGCGCGCGGCCAGCGTGGCGGCGGGAATTCCGATGAGAGTGACGGCTGCGGCGGCGACGATGGTCGCCCAGGGGCGGCTCGCGAAGGGAATCTGGGAACTCGCCAACGCCCACAGAATAACCGTGGCTAACGATCCCCATGTGCCGGGACCGGGCTTGAGGCGTCCCGCTCCGACGAAAGTCGCGACCAGCGTGGCCCACAGCGGAGCGCGGGGCTTGGCAGCGACTTCGGGCGGAGTGTTCATCAGTCCCCGTCCTCGTCGTCGAGGCTGTCTTGCCGCACTGCTTCTTCGGCGTCAGTGACCGGCGACGAAATTACGTACGCACCGCTGGCCCACTTGCCGAGATCGAGCAGGCGGCAGCGCTCGCTGCAAAAAGGGAAGTCCGGGTCGGCGGACTTTACCGGCTTCTTGCAGATCGGACAGCGGAGCTTGATGGGGCGTTTGCGCGGCATAGTCGGATTGCAGAGGTCAGAGGTCAGATTGCAGAGGTTAGAACATTTTTGCTCTGGGTGATCTTGACCTCTGCAATCTCACCTCTGACTTCTGACCTTAAACGATTTCCGCCACTAAATCATAATCGTGGGCCGCCGTGATGCGGCAGCGGTAAAACTCTCCCTTTTTCGGCTCGTCTCCCTCGGGATAGTCGTTGACGAACACTTTGCCGTCAATCTCGGGCGCGTGCATCGCGGTGCGGCCTTCGAGCAGGAGGTCGGACTCCGTCGAAGTACCTTCCAGCAGCAGATCGAATTCGCGTCCAATCAGCGATTTCTTCTTTGCCCGGCTGATTTTCTTCTGGATCGACATCAGCGACTTGCGGCGGCTCTCGATTTCGCGCGGGGAGAGCTTCTGGTCATGATCGAAGGCGCCCGCACCTTCCTGGTCGGAGTAGCCGAAGGCGCCCATCCAGTCGAAGGCAGCCTCTTTCACGAAACTGCAAAGCTCCTCGAATTCTTTTCCGGTTTCGCCGGGGAAGCCGACAATGAACGAAGTCCGCAGAGTGACATCCGGAATTACTCGGCGCATTTTCTCAATGGAGCGCAAGAACAGATCCGCGCCGCCTCCACGCTTCATGCGCTTCAGGACCGTGGCTGAAGCGTGCTGCAGGGGCACATCAATGTACGAACAAATATTGTCGTGGGCGGCGATCGTCGCCAGCAGTCGACCGGTAATTTTGTTGGGATAAGCGTAGAGAAAACGAATCCACTGCAGGCCATCGACGCCCGCGAGCTTTTCCAGCAACAGGGCCAAGCCGTCCTTCAGTCCAAGGTCCTCGCCGAAGCAGGTGGTGTCCTGTCCGATGAGCGTGATTTCGCGCACGCCTGATTGGGCCAGCCGCTCCGCTTCCGCGATGACGGATTCGAAACGCCGCGAGCGGAATTGCCCCCGAAGCTGGGGGATGATGCAGAAGCTGCAGGGATGGTCGCAGCCTTCGGCGATTTTGATGTATGCGGAATATCCCGGCGTGGTCAGCACGCGGGGCGTGTGGTCATCGTAAAGATAGTTGGGCAGGTCGGCGACGGCGCCGTCCCAGGAATCGCGCGCAAAGCGCCCATGTTCGCGGCGATGATCGCCCTCGGGCCGCGAAGTTAGCGTGTTTGAACTTAGAATGTTGAAGGGACTCGGCGCGCGGGGTGTTTCCGCTACTCCGGCAGCGGCCAGAATCCTCTCCAATTCGCCGGTGCCAACGACCGCGTCCACTTCCGGAATATTTTTTCGAATCTCATCGTGAAAACGCTCGACCAGGCAACCGGCAACCACCAGTCTTTTTGCCTTACCCCCCGCCATGCCGCCGGTTTTGTGGCGGGCCATTTCGAGGATCGTATCGATGGACTCCTGTTGCGCGCTGCCGATAAATGAGCAGGTATTCACCACGATGACGTCGGCGTCCTCCGCGTTGGGAGTAAGCTCGGCGCCGGCCCGCGCCAGCATGCCCATCATGACCTCGCTATCAACGAGGTTCTTGGGGCAGCCGAGGCTCACAAAACCTACCTTGGCCGGGGCAGCCGGCCCCGAAGTCGCGGATATGTTTTTCTTTATGGGCACTGGGACGATGACGATAATGATCAGCAGGAAACAGATCTGCACAATTCTAACATCCGGCATTGCCTTACCGTGCCCGTCGGACGCCGGAAGCCGAGCACCAAAGAGGGTACCTTATCTTTTCCGCCGATCCGGGCCGTCCGTGCTAATCTTATTAAAACAAAAACTACATCCCTCAATACTCTGGAGGAGAGATGTCGGCTAAACGTCTCGCGGTTCTAATTGTGCCAGTCTTAGTTCTCGTCTCCAGCGCGTTGGCGCAAGTGAATGAGATTTCCGCCACGGCAGGGCGAACTTTCGTCAGCACCCAGACGGTGCCGAGTACGGATTTGCCGATTCATTTCGAAAACACTCCAAGCTTCGCATTAAATTACAGCCGACTGCTCAAGACCTATAAGATTTTCGGACTGCGTGCGGAGTTGCCCGTAGGAATCTACCCGCATATGAATCTGAACTATTTCTACGACCAGATTCCCAAGAATATGGGGGCGCTGTTCGTAACTCCATCCTTGCGCGTGAATATTTTTTCCGGCGACTCATTTAGCCCGTGGGTTAGTGTAGGCGGCGGCTACGGTCACTTCTGGGAATCCTCGAATCTCAATTTCTACGGCGTGAATCCCGGGCCAACCGGAACCAATACCGGCGTAGTACAGTTCGGAGCTGGATTGGATGTGTGGGTGTGGCACCGGTGGGGCGCGCGGTTCGAAGCGCGCGATTTCTACTCCGGAACTCCCGACCTGAATGTCGATACCGGGAGAAGCCGGCAGCACAACTACTACGTGGGTCTCGGGGTCGCGCACCGCTTCTAGCTGACGGCTGCGCGGTCGGTCGTGTTGTTGGAGTTCGCCGTTTCGGCGGCAGTGATGTCTTGGAAAAGGCCGGGCAGGCTTTGGGCGTCGTCCACCGACTTGCCGAAACGTGCCGATTCGTAAGCGCGCGTAAACCTAGCCACCTTCTTCTGCAGTGCCGCTTCCTGAATGACCGCGACGAAATCCAGCGGTGTTTGCGACGGCGACTTGCGCCAGCCCAGCCGAGCCATGCGGCTCACCATGCGGTCATACCAAAGTGCGGCCGCTTCGCGCGGGGCACGCTCGGGATGCGCCCGCAGGCTATGGTCACGCAGACCGCCGATCAGACGCCTGAGATTCAGCAGCGCGATCATTACCGCCGTGAACGCGATGAGGCCGCCCAACCATCGCATGGGAAAAGTGGTGAAGTGCTGGTGCGCGCGCCGTGCCGAACGCAGCAGGGCGCCATGCTGGCGCGCAATCCACCGGCGAGCCTGGTCAAAGAAGCGCCGGCTGCTATAGGCCGCATCCTTCCCCAAAGTGCGCTGGTGGCTGACATCGTAATTGATAATCCATTCGCGCCAAAAAGATGCGGCCGCATCCATATAGAGCTGCAATCGCGACCAACCGGTGCGTGCCGGCAGACTGCCCACCGGAGTCGGGTCAAAGCTGATCCAACCGGATACTGGAAAGTAAGCTTCAACCCACGAATGGGCGTCACTGGATCGCACCACATACTGGCCGGTGAGGTCATTGAATTCACCGCCGCGGAAGCCCGTCACAATTCGCGACGGGATGCGCAACGAACGCAACATTACCGCCATCGAACTGGCGAAATACTCGCAGTGACCTTTCTTCCTCTCGAACAGGAAATTGGCGAGTGGATCCTGCGGCAGAGAGCGGGGCAGTTCCAGCGTGTATCCGAAGTGGGTCGATAGATACTGTTCCAATGCGACCGCCTTGTCATAGTTGCTGGGAGCCTTGGCGGTAATGTCCTCTGCCAATTTCGCAATGCGAACATCGAGCGGCGGTAGTTTCAGGTAATCGTTCATGCCCACGGGCGCGGTGTTCGCGGCCAGACGAAGTTCGTCCCTGTCCGTCCCGGCCAATTGCGACTCGGCTTCGTAGCGATTGATCGGACGTTCGGAATCGAGGTCGTAGACAGCGCCCCCGGAGTCCGTGCTCACCTGCCGGAAATCTCCCGTGAGACTCTGCGGCCTCTCTGCCAGGAAAAAGACGTTGGTTCCAAGCGGCTCCATCAGGACACGATAATGAATGTTTCGGCGCGCGACGGCCTGCACGCCACGCGGGTTCACCAAAGGGGCCAGGCGATAGCTGCCATCTCCCGCCGGTCGCACCAGGTTTTGCGCAAACGCATTCGACCAGACTCTGCCGTCAAAATTGCTCAACGCAATGCCGCGCCACTTCAAGTCGTAAACGCCTTGCAGATCGTTCTGGATCTCGACGTGCATCACGACGGCAGTGGACTGCTGAATCTGGCCGATGCGACCCAGTTGCACGCGATCGCTGAAGCCGGTGGCGACATCGCTCGTCGGAGTGTAGGCGCTCAGGTAGTGTGACGAAATGCGCGGAAGGAGGAAAAAGATCAGGAAACTGCCGGCCAGGATCATCAGCATGAGCGCCGGAGCGATCGCAAGCAGTCCATAGGCCATGCGCTGGCTTGGAGAAACAATGCCTGGAGAAGCAGCGCGTGGATCCTGAGCGTGGGTTTGCTCAGTGGCGACCGAGTGCCGCATCTCCATCAGCACAAAAGTGATGACTGCAACCAGCAGGAAGCCGGCAAAGGAAAGCAGGAACACACTGCCGACGGTGAGCACGGCGGCGGCCAGCACCATCAGAAACGAAAGTATGGCGAGCATGTAGTGGTCGCGCGGGCGCTGCAACGAGAAGAGCCGGACGACCATCACGAAAAGCACAAGGTGAACGCTTGCGGCCAGAAAGCTGCGCGAAAGAAAGAAGTAGTCGGCGAGGTAGATGAAGACGTAAACCAGCGTCAGGAAAGTAGTCCAGCGTTCCGGGATGACAAACTCACGCCGCGTGAGCAGTTGGTATCCGCGGAGCACCAGCGCCAGCCCGACCAGAACGACTGCCGGCAGATCCAGCCCTCCGGTCGAAGCCAGAGCGCCGAAGCCACTGAGCACGAGCAGATAAAGCGCCAGATTAAAGTAGCGCTCGATGGCCTTGGCCATGGTGATCCCACCCGGGTTGATGGAGGCTTCGGTCACGATAAGCATCTATTGTTGGCGAAACTGGCGCAGAAGGGAAGTGTCCGCGGTAACAAAGATGACCTTTGGGCCGAGCCAGCGCACGCGTCGTCGTGAGTTCAGGGAAAGGCGGATTGCCGGCGGTGCTTGACACTGGTGCGAGGCGTTACTAGAGTATGGCGTTGCTCCGCACAGCGGCAAAATAATTGACGTACCTTTATCTGACAAAGCGTGGCGCGGGATGGGGCAGCGAGAAGTGTGTAGACGCTTCCCGCGGGGAGATAGATTATGAAAACGATTCGCGTGGCACTATTAATCACTGGCTTAATTTTCCTGGCGATTGGGATGTGGGCGCAGACCTCACAAGGCAGAATCATGGGCACAGTGGTCGATCCTTCTGGTGCAGTTGTGCCGCAGGCCAAGGTCACCATTGCCAACAAGGCAACCGACGTGCGCCGCACCATGGTTACAACCAGCGCGGGTGACTACACGGCGCCGAACCTCGATCCCGGCACGTACACGGTTTCTGTCGAGGCGACCGGGTTCAAGAAAACGGTGAGCACGCCCATCCTGCTGGAAGTATCGCGCGAGGTGCGTGTCGATTTGAAGCTGCAACCGGGCATGGTAACCGAGACGATCGTGGTCACGGCAGAAGCGGCGATAGTCGACACGACCAACACAACACTGAACGGGGTACTATCGAACAAAGCAATCTTGGAATTGCCGGTGCAAGGGCGTGATTTTCAGAATCTGCTCGAGCTTCACCCCGGAGTGCAGCGCACACCGGGCGGCGGTTTTCACTCCGTCACCTCCAACGGAAACCGGCCCGATGACAACAACTTTTTCATTGATGGCGCTGACGATAATGATGCGTATTACGGCGAAACCGTGGTCAATGACGCTGGCATACAGGGCACGCCGGCCAGTTTTCTGCCGCTCGATTCGATCCAGGAATTCAACACCCAGGAAAGCCCGACGGCGGATTATGGCGTCAAGCCCGGCGTGGTCATGAACATCGGCATCAAGTCCGGCACCAATGATCTTCACGGCACGGCGTACTATTTTAACCGCAATTCTGCTTTCGACGCCCGCAACTATTTCGACCCGGCTCCCGAGCCGATATCGGCGCTCTTGATGCACGAGTTCGGCGCATCGATCGGCGGCCCCATTAAGAAGGACAAATGGTTTTACTTTTTCAATTATGAAGGCATTCGCGACAAGGTTGGCAATCCTGGACTAACCGACAGCCCGGTGACCGTGTCGTTGGCCAGTCAGTTAGGTGGGATTGCGAACTCCGACGGGAGTCCTAATTCAGCTCTCTACAGCGTTCCGGACGCGATCGCGTATTACAACAATCCCAATAACGTTGCCTATTGTCTGGCGAATACTTACGGGACCTGCACCGTGAACCCGCTCAGTATTCAGTTGACAAAATTGTTTCTGCCGAATCCGGGATTTACCTTAACGCAATCCGATCCAGCCGGGATCAATTTTGACTTCAACAACAAGAACCGGGGTGACAACCTCGTCGCCAAGACCGACTACACGCTAAACTCGCATAACATCCTCAGCGCTCGCTTCATCTATGCGAACACCGATCAAACCGAAGAAGATACAGTGCCATTGCGGCAGGATTGGCTTTCGACCACCAGTCCGACTACGCAGGTGTTCGGTGTGAGTCTGGCTTCCACGTTCGGTTCCGCATGGTCAAACGAGATTCGCTTCAGTTACAACCGGTTTAGTGAAGCCATTTTCCCGGTCGACCACAACGTAAATCCGCTGGCTTACGGCCTCAACACCGGCGTGACCGATCCCCGACTGTTCGGCTTCCCGCGCATCAACCCAGGGACGGACGCATTTGACTACATGGGCGGCAATTCGAGTTGGCCCTTGGAGACCACTCCTAGTAAGACGGACAGTTTTTCCGACACTGCCACTTACATCCACGGCAAGCATTCCATCCGCTTCGGCGGATCATTCCGCTACGGCGACGTGAATTACTATCGCGCAGGTGAGGGAAGAGGCCGCGTCGATTTCAGTGATCTCACGGACTTCATCGATGGCAACGTGCACCGATGGGAGTTACTTTATGGCGACCCCGCGCGGAACGTCAGCCAGAAGTCCTTCGGCTTTTTCGCGCAGGACGATTTCCGGATCCGCTCCAACGTGACCCTGAACCTTGGGCTGCGCTACGACATCACCAATCCGATCAAGGACTCGCGTAATCTGCTGGCCAACTATGTGCCAACATCGCAGGCGGGCATTGTTCAGGTAGGCCAAGGCATCGGCTCTCCCTATCCAACCAACTACAACAATCTGTCTCCGCGAGTGGGCATCGCTTGGGACGTTTTTGGCAAAGGCAAGACGGTGTTTCGTTCGGGGTTCGGCATCATCTTTGAGCAACCATCGATCCGAACTTTCATGTTCAACGGTGGTGGTCTCAACCTGAACCCGAGTGGAGTTCCGTACGTCGACGCGAGCGGAAATCTGATTCAGCCGAAGGGCACAATAACTTCCTTTCTGAGGGAATCGAGTGATCCGACGCTGATCAACTGGAACACTTCGGGCCCCATTTTTCCCTCGGCTGCGGGGAACCAGTGCAGCCTGTTTGACGCGGACGGAAACCCCAACCAGTGCAACGTCTTCGCCGTGGATCAGCACCTGAAAACTCCCTATGTGATGAACTGGAATTTGAACCTGCAGCAGGAGTTGACGAAGTCGACGGTGCTGCAGATCGCGTACGTCGCCAATCATGGCGTCAAGCTGTACAGCATCACCGATATCAACCAGGTGAACTACGCCAACGACCAGATAGTGAACTCCGCTAACCTTTACCCTGGAGGCGAGGCCTACGGGCGGCCGCTTAATACCAACTGTCCGGTAAGCGAAGGAGGTCTAGGTACAGGTGGACCGTGTTTTCCGTGGCTTGGCTTTTTCAACTATCTCAGCAACCGGTCGGATTCTATTTATAATTCGCTGCAAGTTACACTGACTAAGCGTTACTCACATGGCCTCTACCTGCTCGCGGGCTACACCTGGGCACATGCGATCGATACTGCGACCAGCAATCTTGCTGGCGTACCTCCGGACAGCACCAACTACAACGAGGAGCGCGGCAACGGCGACTACGACATTCGCCACCGCTTCACGCTGTCCGTGACTTACGATCTGCCATCCGTCAAGACGAAGTGGCAGATGCTGGAAGGCTGGCAGGCGACCAGCATCGTCAATCTGCAAGCGGGCGAACCCTACACGCTCGGTGACTATGGCGACGACATCAGCGGTACAGGCGAGTATAACGACCGCTGGAACATGACCGGCCCGTCGAGCAATATTCACTGGTCTCCGTCTACGACAATTCCTTACTTCACTTTCACTACCGATCCTGTAACCGGCAACGTGGTCGGCAACCAGCAATGCATCAACGCGGTCGGCGGCCCAGATCCTTCAAATGCCGGAGCGCAGCAACTCCTTACTTACGGCTGCTTCGTTTCCGGGAGCACGGTTATTACTCCGCCTGTGACCGGAACTCAGGGCGACATGCATCGTAATATTTTTCGCGGGCCGATGTTCGCGAACTGGGACTTCTCACTCTCAAAAATCTGGAAGCTGAATGAGCGGATCAGGATGCAGTTCCGCGGCGAATTCTTCAACATTCTGAATCACGCCAACTTCGATGTCTTCACTATGAACACGGACTTGTCCAGCCCATACTCGGTTGGCTTGGTCATTTTCACACCTGACGTTGCTTCCTCCAACCCCGTCATCGGTTCAGGCGGCTCGCGGCATATTCAGTTGGGCGCGAAAATAATCTGGTAAGGGAAAGAGTTCACATTGAGCTGAGGTTTTTAATGAGCCGATTCCGCATGTTGCTCCTCCTTGTGCCTGCTGGACGGTTGGCACAGGTCTTGCTATTGGCGTCTGCTTCGTTTGCAGCCGGCCCGCACTATAAGTATTTTCGCGCGGGGAGTCCGACGGATGTGCAAACGAAGACTCAGGGCGGATTCGCACTGCTAGGTGGAGGCAAAGACCTCGATCGCGCCTTCCAGTGGATGTGCGAGCGTTCCGGCGGCGGCGACTTTCTCATCCTTCGCGCCAGCGGAGACGATGCCTATAACCCTTATATTCAGGGCCTCTGCCACGTGAACTCGGTCGCGACGCTGGTGATGCCGGACCGCGCCGCTGCGGAAGATCCGTTTGCGGCTGCGACCATACGTAACGCGGAAGCCGTATTCATTGGCGGGGGCGACCAGGCGAACTACATTAATTTCTGGATGGGAACCCCCGTGCAACAGGCTCTGAATGAGGCCATCGCGCGGAATGTTCCGATTGGAGGCACGAGCGCCGGGTTGGCCGTTCTGGGCGAATTTGTGTACTCGGCGCAGGGCGATGCTCCGGATGACCCCGCGCTTACATCACCTGAGACGCTGTCTAATCCTTTTCATCCACGCGTCACCATCGTGCATCAGTTCCTGGATATTCCGCTGCTGAAGGAAGTGATTACCGACACACACTTTTCCGCGCGTGATCGATTGGGGCGGACTCTGGTGTTTATGGCGCGAATTCTGCAAGATGCCAAAGCTCATCACATTCGAGATATCGCGGTGGATGAACGCACAGGAGTGCTTCTGGAACCGGGCGGTATGGCGACAGTCGTGGGCGCGGGCTCCGCCTATTTCCTGCAAGCTACCGAGAAGCCTGAAACCTGCAAGGCCAATACTCCGCTCACCTTTCGCGGAGTAACAGTGCGAAGCTTACGTGCGGATGAGCGATTCAACGTGTTGCAATGGTCGAGCAACGAGGGCGCTTCTTATACCCTCTCGGTGGAGGCGGGAGCAATTCATTCGACCTTGCCGGACGGCGCCGTGTACACGAAAGCGACCAAGTAGCTGCGGATCGTAAACAGGCTGCCGTGGCCGCCTGATAAGTCATACGATGGAGCGACGGGCGTCTCGCCCGTTCAACCGGACGGGGCGCGCCCGGTTCTCCACCGCTTCCGATTTCTTTCTTCCGCGATTCTTTTCTGGGTACAATACCTGCCCATGGACTATCTTCTGAAAACTGAACCGACGGTGTATTCCTTCGCGGATCTTGAGCGCGAGAAGGCGACAATTTGGGATGGGGTGACGAATCCGGCAGCGGTAAAGCATCTGCGCGAGATGAAGCCGGGAGAGCGGCTGGTGATTTACCACACCGGCGACGAGAAAAGCGCGGTGGGAACGGCGTTGGTGGTGGCGGTGGATGCGAGCGATCCCAAGACTCCGAAGGTGAAGATCAAGGTTGGGAAGGCGATCGCGAAGGCGAGGACGCTCGCGGAAATCAAGACGCACAAGTTGTTCGCCGAGTCTCCGTTGGTGCGGCAGGGACGATTGAGCGTGGTGCCGCTGACGGCGGCGCAGTACGCATGGCTGGCGGGGGAGTGAGAGGGACGGCAGAAGTCAGCTTGCGCGGACATATGAGTCAGGTTCGCACTAACCGTTCGCCACAATCGGATTCGGGGCAGGCGTAGGTTACGTGATTGCGCTGGCGGTCGAGGCTGATGATGAACATGGGGCGTCCATGGCGATCGCAGGTGGGCTGGTTGGGGGTGAGGACTGGGGCCTCTCCGCGCTTGGGCGTGGTGTAGCCGATGCGCTCGCCGAAGCAGCGATGGCAGAACTTGTCAGTGCAGCGAAAGAATTCGATGGAATAGTCGGTGTTGTAAGGAGCGAGTGCGGGCTCCATGGTGCGGTAGTGCTGGTCGCAAAGGGGCAGGAGGTCCGTCCGCATGCGAAGCGAGTTTAGCACCGAAACCATTGAGTCATTGGGTCATTTAGTTATTTAGTCATTGAATCATTTAGGTATTGAATCAATGGAATGATTCAATACCTTACCTCAGCCGATGTGGCGCAGGGCGTCGACGATGCCGAGGTGCGAGGCGCGGTAGGAGGGAATGAGGCCGCTGACCACCCCTACAAAGGCTGCGACCAGCATGACGAACAGCGCGGTCGCGGCGGTCATGTGCATCGAGACGGGCAGCCCGATTCCAGGTTGCGCCATAAAGAGAATGGCCCCGCTCGCGAGCGCGACGCCGATCAATCCTCCGATTACCGAAATGGCGATCGATTCGCTTAAGAGCAATTTGAGGATGCTTCCGCGGGTGAAGCCGAGGGTGCGCAAGACGGCGACTTCGCGGGTGCGTTCGCGGATCGACATGGCCATGGTGTTGGCGCAGACGAGCAGCGTGGTGAAAAGCACGGCTCCGCAGATGCTGAGGATGAATGCTTTGACGCTGCCGAGAGTGTTGATGAAATCGAGTTTGAACGCCTGTTCGCTCTCGCTCTTGGTGGGCACCGGGCTGCCGTGGAACATGTCGTCAATGGCGTGGGCCGCTTGCGGCATGTGTTCAGCAGTATCGACGCGAGTGAAGTAAAAGCCGGCGGTGTCTTTGAACCAGTCGACAGATTCTTCCAGGTATTTGGTGTGGAAGTAGAGGTTACTGGAGGGCGGATCGATGGTATAGATGCCGCGCACGGTGAGGTCGAGATTGGCGGGGAAGATGGTGCCTTGCAGGATGATGTGGTCGCCGATCTTCCAGTGGTGTTTCCTGGCAAGGTCAGCGTCGACGACGCAGCCCGCGCGGTCGCGCTTCCAGGCGGCGAGTTGGTCGGCGGGCATGACTTTGTCGGCGGCGACGTCGAAGTATTCGTCGGGGTCGGTGGCGAACTGAGCGAAGAAGTTTTCCGGCTTTTCGTCTTTATACGTGCCGCCAAACCAGGTCATGGGGACCACATGCACGACTCCAGGAACGGCGCGGATCTTGTCGCGATAGTAAATAGGAAGGAAGTTGGCGAGCGAGACCTTGTGCCGGGTCATGATGCGAAGCGCGGAGTCAGGGGCTCCCTTGTCGATATAGAAGCTGCGCCAGACGCAGAGCATGATGCAGAGCAGGAGCAGAGAAAAGGCGATGCTGGCGACCGTCAGCAGACTGCGCCGCTTGTTGCGAAAAGCGGATTTGGCGACGAAGGTCGTGAGGGTCATGAGGTGACAATATTTTACACGCGCGCCATGGTGGCGACTGCAGGGGGTCGGATCTAGACTGACAGTCGCATGTTTGGGAAACGAACTGAGTTCAAGAAACAGCCTTCCGCAGCTCGCGGCGCAGGATCTTGCCCGATGGAGTCCGCGGGACGGCATCGACGAAGTGAATCTCGCGGGGTTGCTTGTGGTGGGCGAGGCGGTCGGCGACGAAGTCGCGGAGTTCTTTGTCCAACGCGTCAGAGGGCGTAAAGCCCTCGCGGAGGACGACGAAGGCGCAGGGAATTTCGCCGGCGGCCACATCGGGTTTGGCGATCACTCCGCAGTCGCGGACGGCGGGATGTTCGAGCAAGAGCGATTCGACTTCGGCGGGAGCGACGGGGAATCCTTTGTACTTGATCATCTCTTTACTGCGGTCGAGGACGTAGTAGAAGCCGTCGGCGTCGGCGCGCACGATGTCGCCGGAGAAGTACCAGCCGTCGCGCAGAACGGCGGCGGTGGCTTGCGGGTCTTTCCAGTATCCGAGCATGATTTGCGGGCCGCGCATGACGAGCTCGCCGGGTTCGCCGGGCGCGACTTCGTTCCCGTTCACATCCAGAATGCGGCATTCGGTGAGGGCCAGCGGCTGTCCGATGGAGGCGGGGCGGCTCATTTCAGGGGGAGCGATGTAGCCAACGTGGGTGACGGGTGAGGCTTCGGTCATGCCATAACCCTGGGCGACGACGATGCCGGTGAGGGCGGCCAGGCGACGGGCGAGTTCGGGAGCGAGCGGCGCGGCGCCGCTCTTGATCCAGCGGACTTTGTGATTCTTTGGGAAGATGCCGGCTTCGGCGGCCTGGCAGAGCGCATTAATCGCGGGCGGGACCATGGGCATCATGGTGACGCCTTCCTGAACCAGAAGAGTGCACAGCTTTTGCATGTCGAAGCGCGGCATCAGCACGAGCGTGGAGCCGAGCGCGAGGGAAAGAGTCAAAGCTACAGTAAGTCCATAGATGTGGTAGAGAGGCAGAAAACAGAGCATGACGTCATCGGGCGTAAGAATCGCGGCATTCGGGCCGATGATCTGATAGACATTCGCGACCAGGTTGTAGTGCGAGAGCATGACGCCCTTGGGCAGTCCGGTGGTGCCGCTGGAGTAAGGCAGGGCGGCGATAGTTTCTTGCGAGTTCTGGCGAGCTTCGGGGAATTTGACGGAGGTTTTGCCGAACTCTGACCGCAGCAGAATCGCGAAGTCTTCGCTGTGCGGGGCGGAGCTGCGCGTGGTGAAGATGCGGCGCAGTGCGGGCAGCCCCGCGAGGTTCACGTTTCCGAGAAGCGGTGCATCGGTGATGAGGAAAACGGCGCCGGAGTTTTCCAGTTGATAGCGGATCTCGCGTTCGCGGTAGGAGGGATTGAGCAGTGTGGGGATGCCTCCGGCAAGCGTGGCCGCGTGATAGGTAATGGCGAATTCCCAGGAGTTGGGGAGGAAGATGGCAACCACTTCTCCGGGAACGAGTCCGGCGGAAATGAGGCCGCGGGCAAGGGATTCGACGAGGCTGCCATATTCGGCGAAAGTGAAACGGCGATCGCACGAAGTGTCGACCAGGGCGGTCTTGCTGTTGTTCCTACGGCAACTCTCGAGGACAATATCGTGAACAAATCGGCCGGTAGGATCGGCGTACAGCTTAGTGCGAGCCATCGAGGTGATTGTAGTTCCAGAGGGCAGAAGTTAAAAGCAAGATGGTAGCGGCGGGAAAAGAGCCGTTGCTCAAGCGCTCAGTTTGCGGAGAAATTCCTGCTCGTCCATGTGGTACTTAAAGGCTTTGCGGCCGTTGATGAAGACCACGGGAACCTCGTCGTTATAGCGACGGCGGATTTCAGCGTCGGAGTCTACGTCGATTTCACGCCAGGTGAAGCCGCCACGCTTGTGGAGCTTGACGATGCTCTCTTTGACGATCTCGCAGAGATGACATCCCTTGCGGGAATAAACGATGACTTCGCGCGGCTTCTTCATTTGAAGGAGTCTAGCAGCCTGAGTGCAGGATTTCCAAGACACGAACGGGCGTAGAATTTCGAAATGACTATGGTGAAGACGAACGGACGAACACTTTCTGGAAGGACGCTGCTGGTGACGGGAGCGGCGAAACGGCTGGGGCGTGCGATTGCTTTGGCGGCAGCCGAAAACGGCGCCGACGTGGCGATTACTTATCACGAGTCGGCGCGCGCGGCGCGGACGGTGGTGGAAGAGCTGGCGCAGCACGGAGTGGAAGCGCTGGCGGTGCGGTGCGATATTACCGATGAGAAGAGCGTCCGGGAAATGGTGAAAGAGGTGGCGAGGGAACTGGGCGGGATCGACGTGCTGGTGAATAACGCGGCGAATTATGAGGACGTCGAGTTTGAGAAGATTACCGTCGCGCAGTGGGATGCGATTTTTGCTTCGAATGCGCGCGGACCGTTTCTGGTGTCGCGTGAGGCGCTGCCGTATTTGAGAAAGCGCAGAGGGCGCATCATTAATATGGGGTCGCTGGGCGGGCTGCGTCCTTGGGCGACGCATGTGCACTATTGCTCGTCGAAAGCGGCGGTGCACATGCTGACCAAAGCGATGGCAAAGGCGCTGGCGCCGGAGATTGCGGTGAACGCAGTGGCTCCGGGCGTGATTGATTTGGGCGAAAAATCGGCGGCGGCGTTCATGAAAAAGACGGCGAAGCGGACGCCGATGCTGCGCAACGGGACGGCAGCGGACATCGCCGCCGCAGTGATGTTCTTCGCCGCGGCTCCGCCGTTTATTACCGGGCAGGTGCTGGCGGTGGATGGCGGGCTGGGACTGTAGATTGCATTTGTTTCCTGGCACCAGTTCACGTATCGTTCGTTTTCGACCTTGACCATACTTATGACAAGATCCATTCGACCTGGGGGCTTCTTCTTTCTGACGCTGTTTCTGGCAGCTTCTCTTGCCGTCGCCCAGGATCGCCCGGAGGAGGGTGGCCATGAGCTCCAAGTTTGGACGGGCGGCGGGCATTCGGTTCCGGGCGGGACCAGGGATACGAACGTGTGGAACGCGGGAGTTCGGTACGGATGGATCCTGACGAATCCGCACGGGCCGGGATTTCTCAACGGACGCTTCGAGCTTGCGCTGGACGCGGTGCCGGCGTTTGTTGTGTTCCAGCGGGCAAACACTGCTTACGGAGCAGGAGTGAATCCGGTGGGGTTGAAATGGATTTTCGCCACACGCGGACATGTTGCACCTTATCTGGAGTTAAACGGAGGAACGCTGTTTACGACGCATGAAGTGCCGGCGGGAACTTCGACGGTAAATTTCACTTCGGGCGCGGCGTTCGGGATGTATTTTTTGGGAGAGCATGCGTGGTCATTGGACGTCCGCTACATGCACATTTCTAATGCCGGGCTGACCGTGCCGAATCCAGGAGTGAATACGGTGCAGGTGCGGTTGGGATTTGGGAAGTTCTTTGGGAAGAAGTAGCGGGCGCGTCTCCCGTAGAGACGCGGCCTGCCGCGTCTGAGACGGGCAAGCCCCGTCTCTACAGTCGAAGCTAACGTCGATCTGATAATGCAGCAGCTGTTTGCCGGGGTTCGGCGCGACGTCCGCAGCAGGGGCCGGGCGGAATTGGGGCGCCGTGGGGGCAGGTGCGCGGGTGGTTTAGGAAGGTGCAGATTTTGTCGGTGGCTTCGGGCGAGAGGATGTGCTCGAACTTGCAGGCCTGTTGCTCGATTTCGGTTTCGCTGTCCATGGCGAGTGAATCGGTGAAGAGGCGTTCGGCGAGGCGGTGGCGGCGGATGATGTCGGCAGCGCGCTGGTGTCCGCGCGGAGTGAGTTCGACGATTGCGGAGCCGTCGCCCGTGGAAAAGCCAGCAGGCTTCAGCGCGTCGTGGCAGGGATTGACGAAGGGCTTGTGATCGTGCGTTTCGGGCGGGTGCGGACGCGCCGTTACCAATCCCATGGCAGCCATTTTTTCCACGGCGAGGGATACGGGCAGAGCGCCGTGGACTTCCATCCGGCCAATCTCCGCGATTTGGCCGTTCTCTTCCAGGGCAAATAATTCTTCGAGCACTTCGTCGAACTGCTCTTCGTCGGCCATGGCAAACACTTCCTGGGCGGCGATTTTTCCGTGATGCAATTCGATGCGGCGGTCGGCCAGACGCGCTACTACGGGATCGTGCGTCACCATGACGATGGTGCGTCCCTGCTGATGAAGCTCGCGGAGCAGGCGCAGAACGATTTCTTCGTTGACCGCGTCGAGGTTGCCGGTGGGCTCGTCGGCGAGCACGATTTTAGGATCGTTGATGAGGGCGCGGGCGATGCAAACGCGCTGCTGCTCGCCTCCGGAAAGCTGCGAGGGCAGGTGGCCGGCGCGGTCTTTGAGGCCGACGCGATCGAGAGCTTCGAGGGCTTCCTTTTCGTCGGTCATGCTGTGAAAGTACTGGGCGAGCATGACGTTTTCGACGGCGGTGAGATACGGGATCATGTGGAACTGCTGGAAGACGAAGCCGATGGTTTCGGCGCGGACATGGTTGAGATCGGAGGCGCTGAGGCTGGCGACGTTTTGGCCGTCAAGCCAGATTTCGCCGCTGGTGGGGCGGTCGAGGCATCCGATGAGATTGACCATGGTGCTCTTGCCGGAGCCGGAGGGACCCATCATCGCGACCCACTCGCCGGGGGCGATGGAGAGAGAAATGTCGTCGAGTGCTTTAATGACGCTGAGGCCGCCATTATTTTCTTCCGCTCTGGCGGGATAACTCTTGGTGACGTGCTTGAGTTGGATCATGCTAGTGTTTCCTCTTCTACGACTCGTGCGTGCAGCCCCTAAAGGGGCGTCTTTTTTCGACAAATTTCGGTATCGCTAAAGCGATACCCTGATACGAAACTTGTCTTCCCTTCAAAGTCGATCACTCTACTCTCCCCTCAAAATAATCGCCGGTTGCACGCGGCGAAGCAGTTCTATGGGCAGGATGGCCGAGATGAGGGCCACGGCAACACTGCCGGCGAGCACGTACGGAAAGACGCTGAAGCGCGGCACGACGGGCGCGTGGAAGTTGACTCGTCCGATCCAGGCGGCGACGCCGATGCCGATGAAGAAGCCGAGAATCGCGCCGACTACGCCCAGGGCCGCGGCTTCGGCGGCGAAGAATCCGTTGACCAGATGTTCGGACGCGCCCAGCGCTTTCATGATAGCGAAGTCGCGACGGCGGTCGAAGACCCATCCGATGAGCGTGGCGAGCACGCAGAGTGCGGAAGTAAGAACGACCAGCGTGGCCGAGGCGTAGAGCGTGGCGCGCGTTTTGTTGAGCACGTTGGCTTCGCCTTCCATGATCTGGCGGACTGGGCGAATGTCGGCTGCAGGCAGAACCTGCGCGAGCTGGCGAATCGATGTTTCGACTTCCGCGCCGGTGCCGGTGGCGGCAACTTCGATGGTGGAGGGCGCGATGCCGGTCCAGGCCTGGAATTCAGATTGATCGAGATAAATACGACTGTCTTCGCCGGCGCCGGTCTGGAGCATTCCGTTGGGAGCGAGTTGGATCGCTTTGCCCTGGAAAGTAAGTTCAAAGGGCTGGCGCTTCGGACTTACGGCAGTGGCGGCGCGCATGCCGACGAGGGCTTCGTTCGGCGCGTCGGGCCAATGGCTCACCTTCCACCAGTGGTTCAACTGGCGGGCGCGGGCGAAGTCAGTGCCGACGACGACCACGGATTGCCCGTCATGGGTGCGCGCGACAGCATAAGAGAAAGGAACGGCCAGCGCCTTTGCACCTAGAACGGATTCGACTTTGGCCAGAGCGTCAGCGGGCAGGGATTTGCCGTCTTTGGCGACGATGACCACGTTGGCGCCATAATTTCGGAACTCGGTGCGGAGCTTGGCTTGCACGTCGACGTAGAGATTCATCATCGCAGTGGCGACGGCGGCGGCAACGATCATGGCGAGCAGGGCGGAGGCAGCGCGTCTGCGACGAAGGACAGCGGCGCGGAGAAGCATGCGCGCGAACATGGAGGTATGCGGCGACTGAGCGCGGCGATCGGCGACTTGCTTCGGAGTAAGGAGGGTGCCGGGAGTGGTGATCGTTGTCATTGCCGTTGTCGTTGTCGTTGTCATCCTTCACCTCGCAGGGCGAAGACGGGATCGAACTTTACGGCGCGGCGGATGGCGGCGGCGCTTCCGGCAAAAGTCACGAAGACGGCAATGGCGATGATGATGGGAAAGAGCACGGGCTCGATGGAAATCTGCGAGTTGAAAATAGAGCGGCCGATCTGGCGGGCGAGCAGGGCTCCGGCAGCAAATCCGGCAATGCCGCCAACGAGCGCGAGCAGCAGCGCCTCCGCAAAGAAGATGGCGGAAACCGCGAGATCGCCGGCGCCTAGAGCTTTCATCAGGCCAACTTCGACGCGGCGCTCGTAGATGGCCGTGGCCATGGCAGCGGACACGGCGAGAGCGGATGCCAAAAGCGCGGCGAAAGTGATCAGCAGCATGAGTCCTTTGATACGCGAGAGCACGGTGCCTTCATTTTGCGCGACCTGGCGGATCTGCTCCGCGTGCGAATGCGGAATGACTTCCTGTAACTGGTAAGCAATCGACTCCACGTAGGGCGAGCAGTACCAGCGGTCGTAAACCTCGGGAGTCATCGTCTTGGGATCGCGGACGGAGAGCGCGTCCGGAGGCTTGGTCAGAGCGCTGACGTAGACGCGGCGCACGGCGCCGGGTTTGCCGAGAATCTGCTGCGCGAGGGCCAGGGGCGCGACGATCTGGTCGTCTTCGGCGCCGCCGGTCGAGAGGATGCCGGAGATGGTGAGTTGACGGCCGGCAACATCTAGGGTGTCGCCAGGTTGCTTGTTGAGCTTCGTTGCCAGGCGTTCGCCTACGAGAATATTTTCAGAATCGTCATCCGGCCACCCGCAGTTTGGAGACTGTTTGCCATCCCCACACGAGACTTTCCACCAGGGGTGTGTAATGCGCACGCCGGTGGTGAAGTCTTCTTTACCGAACCTGAGCGCCTTACTGAAGTAGGTGCCGAGGAGCGTGACATCTTTTGCATCGCTGCCGCTGCCGAGTTTTACCGTGACGGGCAGCATGGGCGAGAATCCGACGATGTTGTGGTGCCAGAAGGTGCCGCGAATTTTCGGGAGATCCGCCTCGTTGAGAAACGCGCCGTCGCTAGGCGGCTTCAGGTTGACGCCGCCGACTTCCACGTCGAGTGTGTCTTCCTGCGGAGTGACGACCAAATTAGCGCCGTAGCTGCGCAGTTCACGATTGATCTTGTCGCCGATGTCGGTGGCGACGGCGATCATGGCGGTGGCGACCGCTACGCCGAGCGTGATCGCAATGCCCGCGAGCAACTTGCGGCGCGCTTGGCGGCGAAACGATTCGTAAACGATGCGCGGAAACATTTTTATTATTTCTGCTCGAAGTAGTGTCTGCCGGCCGCGACGTCGGTCTCGGAAACGATGACCATTTCGTCGGTGACCTGCGCTTTCAGCGGGATCGGATTACAACCGCCGGGCATGCCGATCGACTGCGGGTTCATTTGGGCGGCGCAGTTTTTGCAGATCACTCCCTGTTTGTTTTTGTAGAAGCCGACGGGGCCGCAAATTTCGCAGGCGTCGAAGAGGGTAGCAATTTTTCCGTCGGGCTTCTGATAGAGCCAGAAGCGGACTTCGACGCCTCCTTCTTTAGCTTCGAAGCGATGCAGTTCGCCGTCGTAAATCTCCTTCACCGGGATGGAGACTTTGCCGTCGACGAAAGTGACTTCCGTGGCCGGCGAGAGCGCGCTGGCGCTCTTCTCATAGATGAAACCGGCGGTGATCATCACTATGAAGGCGAAGGAGCAGATGTAAACCGAGGCCATCCAGAGGCGCTCGCGGCGGGCCGTCCAGAGAGCTTTGCGGCGAGCGGCGCCGGCGGGCGGGAGTTCGACCGGCTGGCGGCTCTTCATTTCAAACAGCACCATGAGCGCGGCGAGCACGAGGATGGTGACGAAGAAAAAGAAATCGTTGCGCACGATGGGGCCGATGATGGCCATCTCCTGGCGCGAAGAGGGAAGGACGCCGTTCTCGGAGAGTTCGTGCAGGCCCGAGATTACAAGTTGCCCGGCTACCAGGAAAAGAATCGCGGTGGTGACCTTGAAAAATTTCTGCAGATTGATTTTGACGCTGCCCTTGACGAACATCACGCCGAACAGGACGGCGACGACCACGCCCATGACGGTGCCGATGAAGCTCATCAGCTGGCTCGAGTTCAGGGTGACGGCGGAAAGGATCAGAACGGTTTCGGCGCCCTCGCGCAGCACCATGAGAAAGACGAAGAGGAAGAGGCCGATCCATGCGTCGCCGCGGGCGAACAAGCCGACCTTGCCTTCGATCTGGCCTTTGAGCTTGCGGCCGGTCTTCATCATGAAGACGATCATGGTGAC